>JBOHKI010000064.1:0-17381 GCA_050728855.1 Rhizomicrobium sp.
TCCCACGTATTGCGGGTGATGCCGGTGAGCGGGGAATCGGTCGAGCCCTTCCAGCCGAATTCCGGCGTCGTGGTCTTGCCGATAAGCACCGCGCCGGCCTCGCGCAACCGCGCCACCGTCGGCGCGTCCTCGGTCCACGGCCCCTTGGGATCGACGGTGAGCGACCCGCGCCGCGTCGGCCAGCCTTTGGTGAGCAGCAAGTCTTTAACCGCGACCGGAACGCCATCCAGCGGCGACAGCGGATTGCCCCGTGCCCAGCGCGTCTCCGAAGCTTCCGCTTGCGCCATCGCCGCGTCGCCGTCGACCAGGCAGAACGCATTGACCTGCGAATCCAGCGCCTCGATCCGCGCCAGGCACGCTTGCGTCACCTCAACCGGCGACAGATCGCCATCGTGGAATGCGCGGGAGAGTTCGGAAGCAGAGAGTTCATGGGGTTCGGGCATCGTCGCTCCTTCGTTTTCCTCCCCCGTTTGCGGGGGAGGAGGCGCGCAGCGCCGGAGGGGGACTTCTTGCCGGCCAGAAAGCCCCCCTCGCGGCCTGCGGCCGCTCTCCCCCCGTAAACGGGGGGAGAAAGCTTTTCAATTCACCTTGGTCAGCGATGCTTCGGCGCCCTTCTCGACGAGCGCGAGCGTCCCGCCATCCGCCTCGAACACCGTCACCGAGCAGTTGTCGGGGGAGAACACGACGACGCGGTCATCGCTCGTCGCGGCGCCGGCGATCACGTTGATGGCGACGTAGTGGGAGAAGATCACGCTGTCATTGGGAATTGCCGCCACCGTCGCGATGCAGTGCTCGCGCCAGGCCGCCAGCTCCGGCGGCGCGTCACGCCACGTTCCCGCCATCAGCTTGCGCAGCCAGGCGACTCGGGCTTCCAGCGTCATGCCCTCGGGCGAGGGAATCTCCGCGACCGCGTCTTCGACGACGGGCACGGCATTCCACAACCTGGCGAGCGGCGCGGCCGTCTGGCGCGTGCGCGCGAGCGGGCTCGACAGGATCGGCAGCGGCCCGCGGGCCCGCAGCACCGCCGCGACGGCGTCCGCCTGTTCGCGCCCCAGTGCGTCGAGGCCGGGGTCCATCGCGCCACCGAAACCGGCCTCGGCCTTGCCGTGCCGCACCATGTAGAGCTTCGCCACGCTTCTCTCGCGATTTTGATCCACCGCCAGTCTAGCCGCCGCTGCGATCTTGCCTATAAGCAAAATGAAGCGGGGGCAGCCCATGAACACGTCCATGATCGCCAACGCCGCGCTGGCGGGCGGCTTCTTTCTTCTTTTCGCGCTGCCGGCGCTGTTCCGGCGCGAGACGCGCGGTTGGGTGCCGCTCGTTTTCGTCATCGCCCTGCTCGACAGTTTTGCGACACTGCTGCCCGTCATCGACAAGCATCTTCAGTTTCCGGACGTAACCTGGAACTGGGCCGGAAAGGTTTTCAGCATCGGCGCGATGCTGCTCGTCTCGATCCTGCTCATCGCGACGCGGCGGCTGACCGCGGGCGATTTCGGCTTGACGCTCCGGCAGGCGCCGGGCACGGGTCGCGCGCTGCTCACGGTGATCCTGCCCTATCTGATCGTGCTCGCGGCGCTCGCGCTTACCCTGTTCGGCAACGACAAGCCGCCGGCGCACGAGACGCTCGCCTATCAGGCGACGATGCCGGGTCTTGCCGAGGAGCTGTCCTATCGCGGCGTGCAGCTCGCGCTGTTCAACCGGATGTTCGCCGGCCGCTTGCGGCTGCTCGGCGCGGAGATGGGCTATGGCGCTATCGCGGTGTCGGTCGTCTTCGGCCTGCTGCACGGCATCGGATTCGACAAGAGCCTCCACCTGCAGGTCTCGATGTTCACGATCGCGATGACGGGCTTCATCGGCTTCATCCTCGCCTGGCTGCGCGCGCGCACCGGAAGTCTCGCTCTGCCCGTCATCGTCCACAATCTGACGAACCTGATTCTCGAATGCGTGCCGAAGGTCTTCTAGACGGCGCCAAGGCATTGCCACGCCGCCATGGCGAGGCCGAAGCCGCGCATGTCGCCGGTCGTCGTGCCATGCATGACGTTCATCACATACGAAATCGTCATCCGGGCATCCATGTCGATGATGGCGAGAGAGCCGCCATAGCCGCCCCAGAACATCGTATTGGCGTTGGGCAGCGGCACCAGCCCGCCGACGAGCCCGAAGCCGAGGCCGAAGCGCGCCGGCACGCCCATCACCTTGTCGGTGCCTTCGATCTGCAACTCCAGCGCCTTGCGGCAGCCGGCCTCGGAGAGGAAGCGCCTGCCCTTCGCCACGCCGCCATTGGCAAGGATGGCGTGGATCTCCGCCACCGAGCGCGCATTGCCGGTGCCGCCGGCCGCGGGTATCTCCGCGCCGCGCCAGGCGCGTGTCTTCGTCTCGGCCACATCGATGCCGGGATTGGTGGCCATGTTTGTCTGGATCTCGTCCCCACCGCCGTCGCCGACGGCTTCACCAAGTGGCGGCGGGATCAGCTCCGCGACACGCGAATCCTCCGACGCCGGAAGCCCGATCCAGAAATCGGCGCCCAGCGGCTCGGCGACCTCTTCGCGGAAGACGCGGCCGATGGATTTGCCCGTGACGCGGCGGATCACTTCGCCAACCAGATAGCCCTGCGTCAGCGCGTGATAGCCCGGCGCCGTGCCCGGCTCCCAGAATGGCGCCTGGGCGGCGAGGAGCGACGTCGCCTTCTCCCAGTCGTAGAGATCCTCCCTCGTCACCTTCTCCTTCCAGCCCGACAAGCCGGCGGAATGGCTCATCAGATGCGCGACCGTGACGCGCCCCTTCCCGTTGGCGGCGAATTCCGGCCAGTACTTCGCGACCGGCGCCGTGAAATCGATCAGCCCACGATCGGCCAGGATCAGCGCGGTCAACGCCGTCATGGTCTTGGTCGTGGAATAGACGTTGACGATGGTGTCGCGCCCCCACGGCCGGGTCTTGCCCGCATCCGCATGGCCGCCCCACAGATCGACGACGGTCTCCCCGTCCTTCGTCACGCAGACTGACGCCCCCAGGTCGGCACCGCTGGCGAAATTGGCCGCGAAAGTGTCGCGGACCGTTACGAAGTCGGTTTTTGCGAAACCTCGGACCTCGCTCATTTCTCTCTCCACTTGTCATGGCCCGCGACTGCGGGCCATCCAGGTGACGCAATCTCACCTGTCACCAATTTCACTCTACGCCCAACTGGATGGCCCGCAGTCGCGGGCCATGACACAGAGGAAATCGAACCACATTACGCAAACTCGAACAGATTGTGCTCCCCCGCCGTCACCGCGCCTTCGCGGCCCAGCATCTCCTCGCGCATCATGCGGTCGAGCGTTGCGTCGTCGTCGGGGGTGTTGGCGAGGAAGCGGCGGCCTTGCGCGTCGCGGCCGACGACGATGCCGAACCGCTTGCCTTTGCGGTCGGCAACCACCGTGTAGGTCTCGACCGTGGCGGCGCCGTTCGGCGTCTCGGTCACGTCGGGATGCGCCTCGTTGTCGATCTCCGGCTGGTAGGATGACGGCGCCTCGCGTTTCCAGGCGCCTTCCACCGGCGTCGTGGAGTAGATGCCGGCGGAGTGCTTGGTGACGTACCATCCGTTCGCCGTGCACAGGCCGAATGCGCCCGGCCTAGCCCGAAGTTTCTCCATCATCGTCACGATGGAGTGCATCACATAGTCGTTGCCGGCGCCGCCGAAATAGGGAAGCCCGCCGGTGACGGTGAGCCCGCGCGGATCGTCCTCGGCGATGCCGAGCTCTTTGCAACCGAGCTCCACCGCGCTGGGGAAACAGGAGTAGAGATCGATGAAGGACAGATCGGATGCCGCTTTGCCCGCCATCGCGAATGCCTTCCTGCCCATGGTGCGGATCGCGGGCGAGGAGAAATAGTTCACCCGCTCGGTGACGTTCCAGATCTCGTTGGCGTCGGCGCAGCCATGGAGGAATACCCATTTCGATTGCGGGATGCCGAGAGCGCGCGCCTTCTCAACGCTGGTCATCACCACGGCCGCCGCCATGTCCACCTCGATCACGGCATTGAGATATTTGGTGTAGGGGAAGCCGACGAAGCGGTTCTTCTCCGACGGCGTGGCGATTTCCTCCGGCGAGCGATAGGTCGGAAACCACGCGCAAGGATTCTCCGACGCCACTTTCGAGAATGGCGAGAAGAATTCCCCAAGCCACTTCAGGTGCTCTGCCGGTGTGCGCCCTTTGGCGCCGCGGATGGCGTTCTCGAACAGCGGATAGGCGTTCACCGGAAAGTGCAGACCATAGGCGCGCTCATAGGCGCTCACGCCCTCGCGTTGGTTGCCGATCTCTTCCGGATCGCTGCCGGGATCGGGTTCGTTCTGCCAGCCCAGATCGATGCCCTGCTTCATCGCGCCCAAGAGCGTGGCGATGTATTCCGCGCCTGCCAGCAGCGCCACCTCGCAGTCGCCATTCGCAATCTCCTCCGCGGTGCGGTTGACCAGCCATTGCGGCGTGTTGCCGCCCGTCGCGGTGTAAAGCGCGCGGCGCGGCGCGGCGCCGAGGTGTTTCGCCAGCGAGCCCGGCGGATTGCGGAACATGCGCTTGGGCAGCCGCCCCTGATCGCCCGGCGAATCCGCCGTGAAGCGCACCACCGCGACGGTGTCGAGCGCGCCGATCAGATTGTCCGCGTGGCCCGTATCGGCCAGCGCCAGCCGCGCCGCCTTCTCCAGCATGGCGACGGGCGACAGGCTCTCGGCGATCCTGCCTTCGCGGGCCGTACGCTGGGTAAACTGTGCGCCACCCACGAGGATGGGCGTGCGGGGATTGATTTCAGCCATGCCCATTACGACGCCAATCCAACTTTTGTGTCATGGCCTGCGACTGCAGGCCATCCAGTTTGGTTCTGCACAATGGCGCGAGCGTCACCAGGATGGCCTGCAGTCGCGGGCCATGACACCTTATTTTACGATCTTTCAGAATACCAACGGAAGCGAGGCAAGCTTCCCCTTCGTCAACATGACGCAGCCGTCGTCGCGCCGTCCGACTTCCGCGGCCCCATGCGCACGGGTTATGCGGTCGCCTGAAAATACTTCTCCATCCGCGTCAGCGCCTCTTCCAATACCTCACGCTTCTTGCAGAAGGCGAAGCGGACGAGGGTGTCGGGCTTGCCACCGGTGAAGAACACGGAAAGCGGGATCAGCGCCACGCCCGCCTCGCGCACCAGGCGCTTGCAGAACTCCGTGTCCGGCTCGTTGGTCAGGCCGGAGATGTCGGCGGTCAGGAAGTAGCTGCCTTCGCAGGCGAGCGGGCGGAAGCCGAGTTTCGCCACGCCCGCCGCCAGCACGTCGCGATTGGCCTGGAGTGTGCGCGTCAGGCCCAGCGTGAACTCCATCTCATGCTCCAGCGCATGCGCAATGCCGAGCTGGAGCGCGGGCGGCGTGGTGAAGGTAACGAACTGGTGGGCCTTGGCGATGGTGTCGACCAGCGCCGCCGGCCCCGTCACCCAGCCGACCTTCCAGCCCGTCAGCGAGAACATCTTGCCGGCCGAGCCGACGCGCACCACGCGCTCGCCCATCCCGGGCAGCATCAGCAGCGGAATGTGCTCGCGGCCGTCGAAGATCAGATGCTCGTAAACCTCGTCGCAGATCACCGCCGCGTTCGACCGCGCCACGACGCGCGCCAGCCCCTCGAGCTCATCCCGGGTGAAGGCGCGGCCGATGGGATTGAGCGGTGAGTTGATCAGCACCGCGCGCGTGGCCGGCGTGATGGCCTCCGCCAATGCCGCTTCGTCCAGCCGCCAGTCCGGCGCGGCGAGTTTCACGCCGCGCACTTTCGCGCCCATCGCCTCGCAGATCGGGCGGTAGGAATCGTAGGCCGGCTCGATCAGCACCACCTCGCCGCCCGCGCCCACCAATCCCATGATCGACGCCGTCAGCGCCTCCGTGCCGCCGGAGGTGACGACGACGTTCTTCTCCGGATCGAAGTCGAGGCCATAGAAGCGCTTCGCATGGCCCGCGATGGCGCGGCGCAGTTCGGCGCGCCCGCGCATGGGCGGGTACTGGTTCGGCCCCTCGACCAGCGCCTTCGCCGCCACCTCGCGGATGGCTGCCGGCCCATCCTCGTCCGGAAACCCCTGCCCCAGATTGATGGCGCCATGTTCGGCGGCAAGGGCGCTCATCACCGTGAAGATGGTGGTGGGCAGGCGGGCGAAGACGGGATTGGGCGCGGGCAAGGACATCGCGGCACCTTGGCAAACCCGCCGCCGCCCCGGCAAGGGCGGTCATTCCGGCAATCGGGACCGCGGCCGGGCGACGGTCACGGCCGCGCGTGCCGCGGCTGGTAGAGGCCGAGCTTGCCGCCGCCGGGGAGTGCGATGCGGGTGAGAACGCCCCAGGGTTGCATCGACGGCGCCTCGCAGGCGACGCCGGCCTTCTTCAGGCTCGCCATCTCCGCGTCGAGATCGTCGGTCATCAGATAGAATTCGTGCATGTCGTTCTCGTCCGACGGATGCACGGCCACTTCGGAAGTCGGCAGCGCGAAGATCAGCCAGCCATTGTTCACGTCGACATATTTGAACTTCAGCACGTTCTTGATGAAGGCCCGGTCGGCCTCGGCGTCCTTCGAATAGATGATGACATGCGCGCCGTTGATCATGGCGGGTCCCCTCCGGCTTCGTCCGGCATTTGAACATCGACGCGGGGGCCGCGCCAAATGTGTTGGCTGCCCGACGCTTGGAAACTGCGGGCCTCGTCGGCGACCAGCCGGAGGGGCGGCGGCAGGCGTACCTCACTTGCCCAGAGGGCCTCGCGCCCCCGCTGCGCTGAGTGCCCGGGCATCTTGTGCGCCCAAACTTCAAGCGATCTGCCTGAATTTTGGGCAGCTCGACTCATGCGGCACCGCAGCAACACCACTAACCCACTGAAATAGCTTGTGGATAGTCCGTCCGGCGGTGGCACGAGGCGTGCTATCGGAGCACCGTCAGGCGTGCCGCATCCATGCGGCCGCGGGAGTTCGCTCGCATGAAAAAGATCGAAGCCATCATCAAGCCGTTCAAGCTGGATGAGGTGAAGGAAGCGCTGCAAGAGGTGGGCATCCAGGGCATCACCGTGACCGAGGCCAAGGGCTTCGGCCGGCAGAAGGGCCACACCGAGCTCTATCGCGGCGCCGAATATGTCGTCGACTTCCTGCCCAAGGTGAAGATCGAGATCGTCGTACCCGACGAGCGCCTCGACGCCGCGGTGGAAGCCATCCAGAAAGCCGCGCGCACCGGGCGCATCGGCGACGGCAAGATCTTCGTGCTCGACGTCGCGGACGCCATCCGCATCCGCACCGGCGAGACCGGCGCGGACGCCATCTGAACATCATCCGGGGATCATGAAGGGAAAGACCATGGCCGACACCAAAGACGCCCATTCCGTACTCAAGCTCATCAAGGACAAGGAGGTGAAGTTCGTCGATTTGCGATTCACCGATCCGCGCGGCAAGTGGCAGCACGTCACGTTCGACCTGTCGCTGGTCGACGAGGAGATGCTGACCCAGGGCACGATGTTCGACGGCTCCTCCATCGCCGGCTGGAAGGCGATCAACGAGTCCGATATGACGCTGCTGCCCGACTGCACGACGGCGCTAATCGATCCCTTCTTCGCCCAGACAACGCTGTCGCTGGTCTGCGACGTGATCGAGCCGACCACGGGCCAGCGCTATGGCCGCTGCCCGCGCTCCATCGCCAAGGCGGCGGAGAAGTACGCCGAATCCTCCGGCGTCGGCGACACGGTCTATTTCGGCCCCGAAGCGGAGTTCTTCATCTTCGACGACGTGCGCTACGGCACCGAAATGAACGCGGGCTACTACTTCCTCGATTCCCAGGAAGGCCCCTACAACACCGGCAAGGTCTATGAGGGCGGCAATCTCGGCCACCGCCCCGCCGTCAAGGGCGGCTACTTCCCGGTCCCGCCAGTCGACAGCGCGCAAGACATGCGCAGCGAAATGCTCGCCATCATGGGTGAGCTGGGCATCCAGCCGGAAAAGCATCACCACGAAGTCGCCGGATCGCAGCACGAACTTGGCTTCAAGTTCACCACGCTGACCAAGTGCGGCGACAACATGCAGATCTACAAATACGTGATCCACCAGGTCGCCGCCGCCTACGGCAAGACCGCGACCTTCATGCCCAAGCCGGTCTATGGCGACAACGGCTCGGGCATGCACGTGCATCAGTCGATCTGGAAGAACAACAAGCCGCTGTTTGCCGGTTCGGGCTATGCCGATTTGTCGGATACCTGCCTCTATTACATCGGCGGCATCATCAAGCACGCCAGGGCGCTCAATGCGCTGACCAACCCGCTCACCAATTCCTACAAGCGGCTGATCCCGGGCTTCGAGGCGCCGGTGCTGCTGGCGTATTCCTCGCGCAACCGTTCGGCGTCGTGCCGCATTCCGTTCAGCGCCTCGCCCAAGGGCAAGCGCGTGGAAGTGCGCTTCCCCGACCCGGGCGCGAACCCCTACCTCGCCTACGCCGCGATGCTGATGGCCGGCCTGGACGGCATCGAGAACAAGATCCATCCCGGCGATCCGATGGACAAGGATCTCTACGCGCTCCCGCCCGAGGAACTGAAGGAAATCCCCACGGTCTGCGGCTCGCTGCGCCAGGCGCTGGAAAGCCTCGACCGCAATCGCGCCTTCCTCAAGAAGGGTGGCGTGTTCTCCGACGACTTCCTCGACAGCTACATCGAGCTGAAGATGCAGGAAGTCCACGCCTTCGAGCACACCCCCCACCCTGTCGAGTTCAAGATGTACTATTCGGTGTGAGTTCCGCCGAAGCGTGATGCGCAACGGGCCGGGAGCAATCCCGGCCCTTTTGATCTATTCGACTTGCTTCTCTCCGTCTTCGATGCGCGCTTTTCTTGGTTCATGGAAGCAGTTCACGTGCCGCGGCCTCCTGGAGCTTGACGGTCTCGGGCGTCGCGCGGTCTCTCGGATGCGAGCCCCAGACCGAGCTGTCGACCAGGATCACCGGCGGCCTTTTCGCATTTCGCTGAAGACCCTCGCGAATTCTGGCGCTCATGTGCTAGACATTTGGCGTTGACTTGGGCGGGGGCGCGGTATGGGCGGTTTCTTCGGACGTGTCGGCGAGATGGCGGCTATCCGCAAAGTCCTGATCGGGCTTTTCCTGATCCTCGCCTTCGTCGCGACCGGTGCTGTGCTGCTGTTCGTGCTCACCGCCGAGCAGCTCCAGGGCGCCGTCGCTTCCCCCGACATCGCGGCCTTCAAGCCCACCATCGGCTCCATCCGGCAATATGTCGCCGAGCTCGAGCGCTACTACGCCATCGACGATTTCGTCTCCTCGCGGCAGAAGGAGATCAGCAGCCAGATCCTGGCGCGCAGCGCGGATGAAGAGGCCGCGCTGGCTCAGATGGTCACTTCCGCCGACGACGTCCGCGCCTTCGTCAACACGAGCAACACGCTCTACATCCATCCGCCCCTGACGCTGAGGCCGTTCAGCGGGCTGCCGCCCGCGGCGCAAACGCAGCCGCTACAGGCCCCGCCGCAGCAGACCCAGCCGGAAAGTGCAGCGCCACAGGACACGGCGGCGCAGTCTTCGCCACAGACGGGCCAGTCCGCTCCGGCGCAGCCGGCGGCCACGCCGGCCCATCAGCGTAAAGCGCGCGCCAGCGCGAGCCCGCCGCCGGAATCGCTGGGCCTGCAGGATGCCCTCGCCGCCTATTTCATCGAGTACTATCAGCAGGCGGCGGCGCAGCCGGGCGATGCCGGCACCGCCGCGCACAAGCAGATCGACGAATTCAAGGCGCAGACATTCAAGCCCTATCAGATCTACGCCACCGCGCGGGCGAAATACGACGCGGCGCAGAGCCAGCTGCAATCGCTCAAGGCGCAGAACGACGCGCTGCAGGCGCAGGAGGACGACTACTACAACGGAATCATCGCCGATCCCTCGCCGCTGGCGACGGATGCGTTCTGGAACCTGTGCGAGGATTTCCTGTCGTTCAAATCGCTGGTCGGCGACTGGGCGTACAACATCGTGCTCTTCCCCAAGATGATGCTGGTGCTGATCCTCGCCATCTTCATGGGCATCCTGGGAAGTCTCATCTATATCAGCCAGGACTTCCTCAAGAACCCGGACGGACGGACCTTCTGGGACATCCTGTTCCGCATCGGGCTGGGCGCGGGCGTGGCGTTCGCGCTGTTCTTCTTCGCCGCCGCCGGCATGCTGTCGCTGTCGCAGACCTCCAATGGCGGGCCGCCGGAAATGAGTCCCTATCTCATTTCTTTCCTCGGCATCACCGGCGGATATCTCTCCGACCGGGTCACGGAATGGATGCGCCAGGTGGGCGAAAACACATTCAAGGTGGATGACGGCGGGCCGCCCAAGCGCTGGGCCATGGGGCTTGCCGCCGCGCTGTCGGCTGCCGGGCTCGACAGCACCGCGCTTGCCTCCGCCGTCGGCGTGCCGGCCAGCGAAGCGGCCGACTGGGCCTCGTTGACGCAACCCGTGCCCGGCGACAAGCAGGCGCTCGTCTCCGCGTTCCTGCGGACCCACCCGAGCAAACTGTTCACGGACATCGCGCCGGGGTGACACAACCTCGCCCTTGTGGAGAGGTTGGAGGTTACGCGGCCGCCACGGCCGCGTCGGCGGCTGAGGGCTGCGGCAGCACGACATAGGCGCGGCAGCCCTTGCCGTATTCGCTTTCGATCCAGGCGCGGCCGCCATGGAGTTCGGCGAGGCCGCGCACCAGCGCGAGCCCAAGGCCCGTGCCGCCGCCCTGGCGGTCGTAGCGGTTGTCGACCTGGCTGAACGGCTTGAAGATCTTGTCGATCTTGTCGCGCGGGATGCCGGGGCCGTTGTCCTCGACCATCACCTGGAAGCCGCCGCAACGCCCGCGGCTGGCCACGACTGTGATGCGCCCGCCTTCCGGCGTAAACTTCACGGCATTGGAGACGAGGTTGATCAGGATCTGCTTCAGCGAGCGCTCGTCGGCATAAAGCGCCGGCGCCGAGGGATCGATCTCGATGACGAGTTCCTGGCGGCGTTCGCGCGCCTTGGTGCCGATGATCTTGAGCGCGGTGTCGAAGGTCTTGGCCACGTCGAGCTCTTCCGGCTCGATCTCCATGCGCCCGGCTTCGATCTTGGCCACGTCGAGCAGGTCGTTGATCAGGCTGAGCAGGTGCGCGCCCGAGGAGTGGATGTCGCCCGCATATTCCTTGTAGCGCGGCGAGCCCGCCGGGCCGAAGCATTCCTTGGCGATGATCTCGGAGAAGCCGAGGATCGCGTTGAGCGGCGTGCGTAGCTCGTGGCTCATATTGGCGAGGAACGCTGTCTTGGAAGCGTTGGCGGTCTCGGCCTCGAAGCGCTTGCGCAGCGCCTCGTCGCGGGCTTCCTCCAGCTCGCGAGCGAGATCTTCCACCTCGAAGCGCAGCCGCGAGTCCTCGTCGAGGCGATGGGTCAGCCGGCGCGCGTCGAAGAACAGTTGCAGCGCGAATAGCGGCAGCAGCACCGCGATGGCGCCGTCGAGCAGCGTCCAGCCGCCGATGAAGCGCAGCGCGGAAATCGCCGTCACCGGCACCAGTCCGGAGAGCAGCATGTCCATGTGGTTGGCGCGGCTGACGACGAGGCCGGAGAACACCACGAGCAGGCAGCACGACAGGAACAGGTGGTTCAGCGTGTTGCCGGAGTCCCACAGGATCCACGGGACCAGGCCCCAGACGCTCGACACGATCACCTGCATGGCGACGAAGCGGGGGAACCAGCGCTCCAGCTGTTCGAACGTCGCCCGCCCGCTCGCCTCGCGCTGGTAGAGCGAGACGAAGCGCGACGCGGCGAAGGCGATCACGCCCACGATCAGGGGAAGGATCAGGCAGGTCTCGAAGGCGCGCGAGCCGAGGCGGCCGCCGGAAGCGCCCCACGCCATGCCGAGCGCCCAGAGCGGCGCGGTGAAGCGCGCCGAATGGACGACATCCGCGATGAGGTCGAGCTGTGCCTTCAGGACGCGAACGTCGGCGCTTCTCTGAACACGCAGCCGCTGGCCATAACCCACGGCGTATCCTCTAATTCCCCCGAGCCGAAGCCTTGGCTCGCGGTAATGGTAAAGGGCGTTTCCCTAAAAAATCACTTAGCCGGGTGTTGTTTATGCGCTGGCGCGGCTAAGAAGCGGCGCGCGAATGGCTACCGGAAAGTAAACATAGGCGCGTACGCCGGTTCCCACGTCGCTTTCGATCCAGGCGCGCCCGCCATGGAGTTCGGCCAGGCCCCGCACCAGCGACAGGCCGAGGCCGGTGCCCGTGGTTTCCCGGCTGTAGCGGTTGTCGGCCTGGTTGAACGGCTTGAACACGCGCTCAAGCATCTCCGGCGCGATGCCGGGGCCGTCATCCTCCACGCAGAGCTCGTAGCCGCCATCGGCAGTGGGACCGCCGCTGACCGCGACACGCCCGCCGCCCGGCGTGAACTTGACCGCGTTGTTGGCGAGATTGATGACGATCTGCTTGAGCGCGCGCTCGTCGGCATGGATGGCGGCGCCGGAGGCCGCGATGTCCACCACCAGGTGCTGGTCCTTCTCCCGCGCGCGGCCGGTGACCACGACCAGCGCCCGCTCGATGACCGCCTTGGGATCGAGCGGACGGACGTCGATCTCCATCTTGCCGGCCTCGATCTTGGCCACGTCGAGGATGTCGTTGATCAGGCTGAGCAGATGCGTGCCCGAGGAATTGATGTCGCCGGCATAGTCGCGGTAGCGGGCGTTGCCGACCGGGCCCAGCGTCTCGTGGGCGATGAGTTCGGAGAATCCCAGGATGGCGTTGAGCGGCGTGCGCAGTTCGTGGCTCATATTGGCGAGGAACGCGGTTTTCGAGGCGTTGGCGGCCTCGGCCTCGAAGCGCTTGCGCAGCGCCTCGTCGCGCGTCGTGCGCAATTCCTGGGTCAGCCGGTCGTTGGCGAAACGCATGTGCAGGACGGCGTTGAAGTATTGCCGCGCCCGGTAGGCGAACAGGAAGCCCAGCGCGAACGTCACCGAAAGGAACATCGTCAGCGGCAGGTCGGCGGGCCCGCCCTCGCTCACGACCCTGACGCCCGTCAGCAGGGTCGACGGCACGATGCTGGCCAGGAAGATGCCCACGTCCATCGCGCGGCTGAGCGCATAGGCCCACAGCACCGCGACCAGGCTCATCACCAGCATCACATGGTTGATGGCGTTGCCGGGCGTCCACAGCAGCCACGCCATCGCGCCCCATTCCACGCTGACCACGGCCTGGAACACCACCAGCCGGCGCAGCCAGCCTTGCGGGTTGCCGGCGCCGTCGGGCCGCGCGGCGCGGAACATCCGCGCGGCGATGGCGCAATTGACCGCCTGGAACAGCATCACAACGCCGATGCGCCACCAGGCGGCGCGGCCGAAGATCGGAAACAGTCCCGTGAACGGCAGAACCGTGAGCAGCGCCCAAGTGGGATTGATCCACACCACGCCGGGCAGCGTCTGCACCGCGAGCTCCACGCGGGCGCGCAAGGCGCGTGCGTCGCCGGCGAAGGTTTGGGCTTTCGCGCGCATGAGCGTTCGTCCCGCTGCCCGCGGCCCCCATGACGCGCAGGCGTGGTAAATCTAGAACTGGCCTCTTAAGAAATGGTCGCTCGCCCGCGCGCCAATCCGCGCAATGGCGTAGAAGGCGCGCTTCGTTAAACTCGCGCTAACCACGAATCGACACGCACCGCATGGCCAAGTCACCCGACCTGTTCGACAACGCGCCGTCTTCCGGCGCTTCCAGGGGCTACACCGCCAAGGACATCGAAGTCCTTGAGGGGCTGGAACCCGTGCGCCGCCGCCCCGGCATGTATATCGGCGGCACCGATGTGCACGCGCTACATCATCTCGCCGCCGAAATCCTCGACAACTGCATGGACGAAGCGGTGGCCGGCCATGCCAGCCGGATCGAGATCGAGCTGGAGCCGGGCGACGTGCTCACCATCCGCGACAACGGCCGCGGCATCCCCACCGATCCCCATCCCAAGTTCAAGAGCAAGTCGGCGCTGGAAGTGATCATGACCACGCTGCATGCCGGCGGAAAGTTCGGCGGCAAGGTCTACGACACCTCGGGTGGCCTGCACGGCGTCGGCGCCTCGGTGGTCAATGCGCTGTCGGACTGGATGGAGGTCGACGTCGCACGCGACAAGCGCGGCCAGAAGATGCGTTTCGAGCGCGGCAAGACCGTGGGCAAGCTCAAGGAACTGGGCGCCGTCAACCGCCGCGGCACCGGCGTGACGTTCCATCCCGATCCGCAGATCTTCGGCAACGACACGCACTTCTCCGCCGTGATGCTCTACCGCATGGCGCGCTCCAAGGCCTACCTGTTCCGCGGCGTGGAAATCCGCTGGAAGGCCGATCCGTCGCTGATCAAGGGCGACACCCCGGCCGAGGACACGTTGAAATTCCCCGGCGGCTTGCGGGACTTCCTCGCCAGCGAAGTGGGAACCAGCCGCACCGTCACCCAGCGCACCTTCGCCGGCCGCGTGGAAAACAAGGACGGCAAAGGCGCGGTCGAATGGGCCGTGGCGTGGACGCCGCAGATCGACCCCTTCGTCCATTCCTACTGCAACACCATCCCCACCGCGCAGGGCGGCACCCACGAGCAGGGCCTTCGCAATGCCTTGACCAAGGCGCTGCGGTCCTATGGCGAGAGCAACAAGAAAACCGCGCTGATCACCACCGACGACGTGATGAGCGGCGCCTGCGCCGTGCTTTCCGTCTTCATCCGCGAGCCCGAGTTCCAGGGCCAGACCAAGGACAAGCTGTCCTCGCCCGATGCCCAGCGCCTGGTCGAGAACGTGGTCAAGGACCATTTCGACCACTGGCTCGCCGAGCATCCAGCCGAGTCCGGCACGCTGCTGGAATTCGTCATCGACCAGGCCGAGGACCGCCTCAAGAAGCGCCAGGAGAAGGAGACCGCGCGCAAATCCGCCACCCGCAAGCTCCGCCTGCCCGGCAAGCTGGCGGACTGCATCAGCGGCAATGCGCCTGACACCGAGATCTTCCTCGTCGAGGGCGACAGCGCCGGCGGCTCCGCCAAGCAGGCGCGCGACCGCAACACCCAAGCGGTGCTTCCGCTGCGCGGCAAGATCCTCAACGTCGCCAGCGCCGCCGCCGGCAAGCTCGAGCAGAACATCGAGCTTTCCAATCTCATGCAGGCGCTGGGCTGCGGCACCGGCACGAAGTATCGCGAAGGCGACCTGCGCTACGGCCGAGTCATCGTGATGACCGACGCCGATGTCGATGGCGCGCACATCGCCTCGCTGCTGCTGACCTTCTTCTATCGCGAGATCCCGCAACTGATCCGCGACGGTCACCTCTTCCTCGCCAACCCGCCGCTCTACCGCCTGGCCCAGGGCGGCAAGACCATCTACGCCCGCGACGATGCGCATCGCGAGACGCTGCTCAAGAGCGAGTTCAAGGCCAACGCGAAAGTCGAAGTCTCCCGCTTCAAGGGCCTGGGCGAGATGATGCCCGCCCAGCTCAAGGAGACCACGATGAAGCGCGGCTCGCGCCAGCTCATCAAGGTCGAACTCGACGAAGAGAAGAAGACCGGCCAGATGGTCGAGCGCCTGATGGGCAAGAAGCCCGAGTTGCGCTTCCAGTTCATCCAGGAAAACGCCCGCTTCGCGGCAGCGGACGTGGATGTCTAGCGTCGGTAGTGGAACCGGCACTGGATAATTTGCACGCGCTGCTCGGCGCCCAGCCCGGCCACGCGATAGACGAGCCGGTGCTCCTCATCGATCCGTCGCGACCACCATCCGGCCATGTCCGCCTTCAGCGGTTCCGGTTTGCCGATACCGTGGAACGGGTCTCTCTGGATGTCACGAACGATACTGTTTATGCGGGCCCAAAATTTTGGATCGCTGTCATGCCAGTCGAGATAGTCCCGCCAGGCGCCCGCGATCCAGAGCACGTTCATTTTTCCAGCAACGCGTGTTCTTCAAGGTCTCCGCGGTCCGCGGCGGCGGCGGCTTCGCGAAGAATCCTGGCGTTGACGGGATTGCCGAGGAGATAGAGCGTTTCCTGGATGGAAGACCATTCCTCTTCCGAGACCAGCACGGCGGCGCCGCGCTTGCGCTGGCGGGATATGAACACGGGCGCGCAATCGCGCTCGACCTCGTCCATCAGCTTGGCCAGGTTCTGGCGGGCGTAACTGTAGGTTACAATCGACATTGTACAATAATATGTACAATCTCCAGCTCTGTCAACCCTTCGGCACGCGCACCGTCGTCAGCAGCACCGTGCCGTCGCCGAGCTGGGACTGCACCGCGGTCGCCGGGCGCGCGTCGACGATCTTGCGGCCGAACTCCGGCACGCCGAAGCGCCGCTCGCCCAGCGTCACGTCGAACGGCGCCGTCGTGGCGGACTCGAGCACGATGCTCGCATGCGCGCAGTCCCGCGTGGTGCAGACCAGCACGATGCGATCGAGCGCGGCCCATTCCGGCGGCGCGGCAATGCGCTTGCCGTTCACGATAAGCGCCATGAGCCTGGCGGCCTTGGGGATCACCAGCGCCATCTGCGCTGTCTCCGGCGAGCCGTTCAGTGCGAGCGCGATCCTTCGCCCCTTGGGCATCGGACTGGTCGTCACCTCGGCGGAAGGCGGCGCCAAGCGCGGCGGCCCGGCTTTGGCGACATAGGTTTCGGCGCGCGCGAACGAATAGGGACGTTCCGGCGCGGCCGAGAAATTCGCGGCGGCGCGCATGGCCGCGGGCAATGGCGCGTTGGCGTCGGCGGCGAAGACCGCGGAGTGCGCCGCGCGATCCTCGACATAGTTCACATTGAGCCGCAGCGGCGCGATGGCGCTGTAGGCGGGCTGCATGCCGGCATAGACCGCCGCGCCCAATGCCGCGACGAGCAGCACGGCCGCGCTGCCGAGCCACGCCATGCGCGGCAGGCGATCCACGCGAGCCAGCGGCATCAGCGTCAGCGCCGCGAAGGCCGTGGGCACGGTGAACAGCGGATGCAACGCCAGGCCCATGACGGTCTCCCCCGTCGCGGTCAGCCCCAGCCAGACGAACAGCGCCGGCACCGCGGCGGCGAAGAGCGCCAACTGCCCCAATACGCTTTCCCATCCCAACCGCCATGCCGCGACCAGGGGAAGGATCGCGATCAGCGCCGGGAACAGGAAATAGGGACTGAGCCCGCGGGCGAAGATCGCCGAGACGATGGCCAGCGCGGCGAACCACAGCCA
Source organism: Rhizomicrobium sp. (assembly GCA_050728855.1). Lineage (GTDB taxonomy): Bacteria > Pseudomonadota > Alphaproteobacteria > Micropepsales > Micropepsaceae > Rhizomicrobium. The sequence continues at coordinate 17,169 of JBOHKI010000064.1, forward strand.
CGCCGTCAACGCCCAGTCGCGCGCGCACATCGCCCGCGCGCACGCCAGCGCCGCGCAGGCGGTGCCCAGCGCCAGCGCGATCCGCAACGCAACCGGATAGGCGAAGGACGGATCGGGCTGGCCCGACACGAGCGCCGCCGCTTCGTGCAGCACCCAGCCCAGCGCCGCGCTGCCCAGGATCAGCGCCAGCGGGATGCAGGCGCCGTTGGCGAC
>JBOHKI010000065.1:0-17341 GCA_050728855.1 Rhizomicrobium sp.
CGACTGATGTCGCGCGCGCCACCTCCCCCGCTCTCGCGGGGGAGGAAGCCGGAATCCTCACCCCGCTCGTCTCCGCGATATCCATATCGGGCTTGACGATGTACCCGTTATGTTCCAACATGGTTTCTTGATCCTCGCCCGCCGCGCGATGCCCTTGGCGTTGCGCGACCGGTGGGTTTTTGCTTTTGGGCCGTGCGATGAAAGGATGTGGCAGACGAATGGGATGACACCCCCCGCGAAAATCGGAGGTTCGAATGCGCCCGGCCTCCCGGACCCAACATCTGGTGTCCGCGAACCGGCGCCGGCACGGACAGGGGGGAGGGGGGTGCGTGGACACGCTCAAACAATGATCGACCCCTTGCGGATGTCCTCACTGCGGCTACTACAGGTTGAAACGAGGCGATGACGGAACAGTTCAATCTCAACGGCAAGATCGCCCTCGTCACTGGCGGCTCGCGCGGGCTGGGGCGCGAGATGGTGCTGGCCTTCGCCGCGGCCGGCGCCGATGTCGTCATCGCCTCGCGCAAGCTCGAGGCCTGCGAGGCGGTGGCGCGGGAAGTGGAGGCGCTGGGCCGCCGCGCGCTGCCCGTCGCCGCCCATGTCGGCAGGTGGGAGGACAACGACGCGCTCGCCGCCCGCGCCTTCGCCGAATTCGGCCGCGTCGACGTGGTGGTCAACAACGCCGGCATGTCGCCCTTGGCGCCGTCGCTCGCCGAAACCAGCGAAGCGCTGTTCGACAAGGTGATCGACGTGAACTTCAAGGGCCCGTTCCGGCTCTCGGTCCTGGTCGGTGAGAAGATGATGGCGGGCGCGGGCGGGGCGATCGTCAACCTGTCGAGCACCGCCTCCTTCAAGCCCGAGCCGCACACCGTTCCCTATTCCGGCGCCAAGGCCGCGGTGAACGCGATGACGGTGGCGCTGGCCAAGGCCTTCGCGCCCAAGGTGCGCGTCAACTGCATCGCGCCCGGCCCGTTCCTGACCGACGTCTCCACGGTGTGGCGGCAGAACAAGGCCTATGAGCAGTCGCTGGGGCTGAAGCGCTTCGGCGAGCCGCGCGAGATCGTCGGCACCGCGCTTTACCTTGCCAGCGACGCGTCGAGTTATGTGACTGGGCAAGTCATTCGCGTCGACGGCGGATCATGGTAGGAAGCTGCCCATGAGCCAGGCAGCGCCCGCCATCGACATCCAGATCGCCCCGCAGCACGATGCGCGCGCCTATGCCGAGATATTCAAGAAGTTCGGCCGGATGCACATTCCCGATTTCCTGCGCGAGGCCGATGCGCGCCGCATCTTCGACGCGCTTGCCTACCGTACGCCGTGGCGCCTGATGCTCGTGCATGACGGTCCCAAGGAGTTCCTGCAAGAGACCTGGGCCGGGCTTCCCGCCGAGGAGCGCCAGAAGATCGGAAACGAGGTCATGGAAGCCGCGAAAGTGCGCTTCGAGGGGCGCTATCGCGTGCTGCGCTTCTCCGACGACGGCGAGATCTATGGCGGAGACAGCCCGGAGCTCGTCGCGCTCAGTGCATTTCTCAACTCGCCGCCGTTCCTCTCTTTCATGCGCACCCTGACGGGCGCGCCCGACATCGCGCTCGCCGACGCCCAGGCCACGCTCTACAGCCCGGGCGATTTCCTGCACCGCCACAACGACATCTATGCCGGCAAGCATCGCGTCGCCGCCTATGTCTACAATCTCACGCCGCAATGGCAGGCGGAGTGGGGCGGCCTTCTCGGCTTCCTCGACCGTGACGGGCGCGTCGCCGAGGCCTATACCCCCGCCTGGAACGCGCTCAACCTGCTGCGCGTGCCGCAAATGCACTATGTCAGCCACATCGCGCCCTTCGCCACGGTGGGGCGCTACAGCGTCACAGGATGGTTGAGGAAAAAGTGAGCAAGCCACGCGTCAACAAAGTCGTGCTCGCCTATTCGGGCGGGCTGGACACTTCGGTCATCTTGAAGTGGCTCCAGACCGAATATGGCGCGGAGGTCGTGACCTTCACCGCCGATCTGGGGCAGGGCGGCGAGATCGAGCCGGCACGCAAGAAAGCCGAGCTGCTGGGCATCAAGCCGCAGAACATCTTCGTGGAGGATGTGCGCGAGGAGTTCGTCCGCGATTACGTGTTCCCGATGTTCCGCGCCAATGCGGTGTATGAGGGCGTCTATCTGCTCGGCACCTCCATCGCCCGGCCGCTGATCGCAAGGAAGCAGATCGAGATCGCGGAGAAAGTCGGCGCCGATGCCGTTTCCCACGGCGCCACCGGCAAGGGCAACGACCAGGTCCGCTTCGAGCTCGGCTACTACGCGCTGAAGCCCGACATCCGCATCATCGCGCCGTGGCGGGAATGGGATCTGACCAGCCGCACCAAGTTGATCGCCTTCGCGGAGGCCCACCAGATTCCCATCCCGCGCGACAAGCGCGGCGAGGCGCCGTTTTCGGTGGACGCGAACCTGCTGCATTCCTCGTCGGAGGGAAAGGTGCTCGAGGATCCGGATGTCGAGCCCGAAAGCATCGTCTATCAGCGCACCATCGATCCCCAGGACGCGCCCGACAAGGCCACCGTCGTGGAGATCGGGTTCGAGCGCGGCGACGCCGTCTCGATCGACGGCAAGGCGCTGTCGCCGGCCACGCTGCTGGCCGCGCTCAACGAATTGGGCCGCGCCAACGGCATCGGCCGTCTCGATCTGGTGGAGAACCGCTTCGTCGGCATGAAGTCGCGTGGCGTCTACGAGACGCCGGGCGGCACCATCCTGCTCGCCGCCCATCGCGCCATGGAGTCGATCACGCTGGATCGCGGCGCAGCCCATCTGAAGGACGAGTGGATGCCGCGCTATGCCGAGCTGATCTACAACGGCTTCTGGTTCTCGCCGGAGCGCGAGATGATGCAGGCCGCCATCGACAAGAGCCAGGAATTCGTCGGCGGCACGGTGCGGCTCAAGCTCTACAAGGGCAACGTGATCGTGACGGGGCGCGCCTCGCCCCATTCGCTCTATTCGCAGGACCTCGTCACCTTCGAGGACGACAAGGGTGCCTACGACCAGAAGGACGCGGCCGGCTTCATCAAGCTCAACGCGCTCAGGCTTCGCACGCTCGCGATGCGCAAGAGGAAAACGAAATGACCGCATCCAACGACGCGCAGATCGAGTACTGGAACAGCGCGGTCGGCGAACGCTGGGCGCGGCTGCAGGAGACCATCGACGCCAGCCTCGCCGAGATCGGCAAGGCGGCGCTGGCGTTTGCCGGGGCACAGCCCGGCTGGCGCGTGCTCGATGTCGGCTGCGGCTGCGGCACGACCACGCTGGCGCTGTCCGGCGCGGTTGGCCCTGGCGGCAGCATCACGGGCGTCGACACTTCCGCGCCGATGCTGGCGGTGGCGCGCCATCGCGGCGCGGCGGCGGGCGCGAACTTCCTGCAATCCGATGCCGCCACGCATCTGTTCCATCCCACGCACGATCTCGTCTTCTCGCGCTTCGGCGTGATGTTCTTCGCCGATCCGCCGGCCGCCTTCGCCAACATCCGCAAGGCGCTGAAGCCCTCGGGCCGCCTCGCCTTCGTCTGCTGGCGCGACGCGAAGGCGAACGCATGGGCCTCGGCGCCGATGGCCGCCGCGCGCGATCTCGTTCCGCCGCAGCCGCCGGCCGATCCCACGGCGCCGGGCCCGTTCGCCTTCGCCGACCGCGACCGGCTCGCGCGCATCCTCGAAACGGCGGGCTATCGCTACGTCCGCGTCGAGCCGCTCGACACCACCATGTACATGGGCGCGACCGTGGACGACGCCGCGGCGCAGGCGCTCAACATCGGCCCGCTGGCGCGCGCCGCGATGGAGCTGGACGAGGAGACGCGCGGCAGGATCCGCGAGCGCGTGAAGGTGGCGCTGGCGGAATTCGCGACGGCGAAGGGTGTGCTTCCGCCCGCGGCGTGCTGGCTCGCCGGCGCGTCTGCCTAGCCGCCCGCGGCCGCGTCCTTCTTCTTGCGCGCCCGCTTGGCGCCGGGCGCGTCGGGCGGGATGTCCTTCAGCACGCTGGCGCGCATCCAGCCGGTGATGCCGCCGTCGGCGACTTCGGCCCACTTGCCGGAGAGCGCGACCATCTCGAGCTTGGCCCCCTTGGGCTCCTTCTTGATGGTCTCGGCGGCGTAGCTCGGCGCCTTGCGCAGGTCGGAGTTGTTGCGGTGGACGTACATCGCGCCAGTCGCCCGGGTCGCCGCCGCAATGACGGCCGCACCCGCCGCGTCGCCCCGATGGCCATGCGCGCGCGGCGCCGCCGTCGTGCCGGCCGGGGTGTCCGCAGCCGCCTCTGGCGTGTCGTCCTCGTCTCCGTCGACCGAGGCGAGAGGGGCGGCATGGACCGTCACCGCCACCGGCGCCGTCGCCCGCCCCGCCCAAAAGCCGGCGCCCGCGATGACCAGCGCCGCCAGGGCGCCGCCGAGGTAATAGGTGGTCCTGTTCCGGAGAAACGGAACTATGCGCTCGGCAGACAGATCCATTATTGCCCCCACTATTGGGGCAATATTGCGCGATCATTTGCTAAAGTAAAGTCGCGATGTGCCGACAATAATCGCGGCTAGACATCCAGCGCCGCGTAGAGCGCATTGTCCTGGATGAACTCGCGGCGCGGTTCGACGATCTCGCCCATCAGTTTGGCGAACAGGTCGTCCGCCTCGTCGGCGTGCTCGACCTTGACCTTGAGCAGCGTGCGCGCGTTCTCGTCCAGCGTCGTCTCGAACAGCTGCTCGGCATTCATCTCGCCCAGCCCCTTGTAGCGCTGGAGCGTGAGGCCCTTGCGGCCCCAATCGAACACGGCGTCGAGCAGTTGCGAGGGCGAGCGGATCTCGCGCTCCTCGTCCTTGCGGCGGAATTTTCCGGCATGGAGATACGTCGCCTGCAGCACATTGGCCATGCGGTCGAGCTTGCGGGCGTCGGCGCTGGCGATGAGCTGGCCGTCTATCGCCACGGCCTCGGCCACGCCGCGCACTTCGCGCCGGAACTTGAGGCCACCATCCGCGGTCGGCTCGCCGTGCCAGCCGCGCTCGGTCTCGTCGGTGAGCTGGTCGAGCCGGTGGGCTATGTAGGTCGCCGCTTCCGTCGCCTTGACCGTGTCGTTGAGGATGTCGGGATTGAGCGCGCCGGCGATTGCGGCCTGTTCGAGCACGAAGCGCGGGTAGTGCGGCGGGAATCCTTCCAGCGCCGCGCGCGCGGCCCGCGCCTTGTCGATCAGCGCGTCGAGGTCGGCGCCGCTCACCGTCTCGCCATTGTGCTGCGTGAACACCGCGCCCGCCGAGCCTTCGCTGACGAGATAATCCTGGAACTCGCGCTCGTCTTTGAGGTAGCGCTCGCTTTTGCCGCGCGTCGCTTTGTAGAGCGGCGGCTGGGCGATGAAGATGTGGCCGCGCTCGATCAGCGCCGGCATCTGGCGGAAGAAGAACGTCAGCAGCAGCGTGCGGATATGCGCGCCGTCCACGTCGGCATCCGTCATGATGATGATCTTGTGGTAGCGCAGCTTGTCCGGGTTGAATTCCTCCGCGCCGATGCCGGTGCCGAGCGCGGTGATGAGCGTCACGATCTCCGCGCTGGACAGCATCTTGTCGAAGCGCGCGCGCTCGACATTCAGCACCTTGCCGCGCAGAGGCAGCACCGCCTGGTTGTCGCGGTTGCGGCCCTGCTTGGCGGAGCCGCCGGCCGAATTGCCCTCGACGATGAAGATCTCGCATTTGGATGGATCGCGTTCCTGGCAATCGGCGAGCTTGCCGGGCAGCGAGGCGCCGTCCAGCGCGCCCTTGCGGCGGGTGAGTTCACGGGCCTTGCGGGCCGCCTCGCGTGCCAGCGCCGCCTCGACCACCTTGCCCACGACGGACTTGGCTTCGGCGGGATGTTCTTCCAGCCAGTGCCCCAGCTGTTCGATGACCACGCCCTCGACGACGGGCCGCACCTCGGAGGAGACGAGTTTTTCCTTCGTCTGGGAGGAGAATTTGGGATCGGGCACCTTGACCGACAGCACGCAAGTCAATCCTTCACGGCAATCCTCGCCGGTCAGCGCGACCTTGTCCTTTTTCGCCGCCGGCATCTCCTCGGCGTATTTCGTCACCACCCTTGTCAACGCCGCGCGGAAACCGGCCAGATGCGTGCCGCCGTCGCGCTGGGGGATGTTGTTGGTGAAGCACAGCATGCTCTCGTGGTAGCTGTCGTTCCACGTCAGCGCGGCTTCCACCGTGATGCCTTCGCGCTCGGCACTGAGCATGACCGGCGATGAGATCAGCTCATTCTTGGCGCGGTCCAGATAGCGGACGAACTCCTTCAGTCCGCCTTCGTAGTGCAGCGTGGTTTCCTTCTTCTCCACGCCGCGCTTGTCGGCCAGCACGATGGTGACGCCGGAATTGAGGAAGGCGAGCTCGCGCAACCGGTGTTCCAGCGTCGCATAGTCGAATTCGGTCTTGGTGAAGGTCTGTGTCGAGGGTAGGAACGTCACTTCCGTGCCGCGCCGGTCGCCGGCATCGCCCACGATGCGTAGCGGGGCCTCGGCCTCGCCGTGGCGGAAGCGCATGTAGTGTTCCTTGCCGTCGCGCCAGACGCGCAGGTCGAGCCATTCCGACAGCGCGTTGACGACGGAGACGCCGACGCCATGCAGTCCGCCCGAGACTTTGTAGGCATTCTGCTCGAACTTCCCGCCCGCATGGAGCTGGGTCATGATCACTTCGGCGGCGGAAACGCCTTCGCCGGCATGGATATCGGTCGGGATGCCGCGTCCGTTGTCGCGCACGGTGCAGGAGCCATCGGGATTGAGAACCACGTCGACGCGGTTTGCGTAGCCCGCCAGCGCCTCGTCGATGGCGTTGTCGACGACCTCATGGACCATGTGGTGCAGGCCCGAACCGTCGTCGGTGTCGCCGATATACATGCCCGGCCGCTTGCGCACGGCATCGAGCCCCTTCAGCACCTTGATGCTGTCGGCGCCGTAGTCGCTGTCGTCCGGCATGCCCTGGACTGAACTCATACGGGTCACTCTGAAACGGGTTGCGGTCGCGAATCCGCGACGGAGAAGATGTCGGCGCGGCCCCTGAGGGAGGCGAAGATTTCGACGTCCGTGCCGGTCATCCAAGCTTGGGCGCCGAGCTCAAGGATTTCGCGGAAGAGTGCGGCGCGGCGCGCGGCGTCCAGATGCGCGGCGATTTCATCCAGGAGCAGCACCGGCGCGCGGCCATCCCTCATATGGGAAAGCTCCCAGGCATGCGCAAGGACAATGGAGATGAGAAGCGCCTTCTGCTCCCCGGTGGAGCACTCGCCGGCATCGGCGCGCTTGACGGTGTGGCGCACCGAAAGATCGGATGTGTGCGGCCCGAAGGTCGTGCGGCCCGCCTCGGCGTCGCGGATGCGGGCGCGGGCAAAGCGGCCGCGGAAGGCATCCGCCGGATCGGCTTCTGTTAGCAGCGCGTCGGCCTCGCCAGTCAGGGCCAGATGCGCACACGGAAACGCACCGTGAGACCCACCATTGCGCGTCTCATCTCCGCGTGCCGCCAGCGCGCCGTTGAGACGCGCGACAGTGCCGGCCCGAGAGGCCGCGAGTTTGACGCCCGTCTCGGTCATCTCCGCTTCGAGTCCGTCCAGCCAGGCGGGATCGCGCGGGCCGTATTTCAAGAGCCGCGCCCGTTCGCGCATGGCGGCCTCGTAGCGCGTGGCGTTGCGGGCATGCTCCGGCTCGAAACCGAAGACGAGGCGATCCAGGAACCGCCGCCGTCCGCTGGCACCTTCGATGAACAGCCGGTCCATGGCCGGCGTGAGCCACGCCAGCTGTATGATTTCGGCCAGCTCGGCGGTGCCTTGAGCCGGCGCATTGTTGAGCCGCACCTGGCGCCGCTCGCCGCCATTGGGGCCGAGCGTGAGCCCCGTGCCGATCTCGTAGGACTGCTCGCCCTGCGCGACTGTCGCCGCCACGGCCCACAACGCATCGGCCTGGATCGCAGGACCGTGGCGCGTGTGCTCGCCCAGCCTGGCGCCACGCAGGCCGCGGCCGGGCGAGAGAAGCGATATCGCGTCCAGCACGTTCGTCTTGCCCGCGCCGTTCGGGCCCGCCAGCACGACCGGCCGACCGCTTACCGCGATCTCGCCGCTCGCATAGGAGCGGAAATTGGTCAGCAGAAGGCGCGTCACCGCCAGCGTGTGCCTGGAGGACTGTACTCCCGCAGGACGGGAGTCTCGAAACCCGTCATCCTGAGGTGCGTCGCTCCGCGGCGCACCGAAGGAAGGTGCATTCGTCAAACTCACACCCGCATTGGCATGAGGACATAGAGCGTGTGCGTGTCGCCTTCGTCCTCGATGATCGTGGGCGAACCGGCGTCGGAGAGCAGGAAACGCACCTGCTTGCCCTCGATTTGTCCGGTGATGTCGAGCAGATAGCGTGCGTTGAAGCCGATCTCGATGGCGGCGGCGCTGTAGGTAGCGGCCAGTTCCTCGACGGCGGTGCCGGAGTCCGGATTGACGACGGTCAGCGTCAGCTTGTCCTTGGCGATGTTGAGCTTCACCGCGCGCGTCTTGTCGGCCGAGATGGTGGAGACGCGATCGACGGACTGCGCGAACTCCTTGCTCTCCAGCGACAGCGACTTGTCGTTGCCGGAGGGGATGACGCGCTGATAGTCCGGGAATGTGCCGTCGATCAGCTTGGAGGTCAGTTCCACGCCGTCCGACATGAACTGGATCTTGGTATCCGACAGCGACACCTCGATGGCGCCCTCCGCATCGTCTAGCAGGCGGCGCAGTTCGCCGATGGTCTTGCGCGGCACGATCACGCCGGGCATGTCGCCCGCGCCGTCCGGCAAGTCGATCTCGAAGCGGGCGAGGCGGTGGCCGTCCGTCGACACCGCGCGCAGCACCTTCGATTTCCCGTCCTTGGCGGCGTGAACATAGATGCCGTTCAGGTAGAAGCGCGTCTCCTCGGTGGAGATCGCAAAGCGTGTCTTGTCGATCAGCCGCTTGAGATCGCCGGATTCCATGCGGAACTTGTGGGGCAGGGCGCCCGCCGCCATCTGGGGGAAGTCTTCCTTCGGCAGGCAGGCCAGCTCGAAGCGCACAGAGCCGGCCGACACCGACAGCCGCCCGCCCTCCTGCGCCAGCAGCTCGGCCTGCACCTGCGCGCCCTCGGGCAGCTTGCGCACGATGTCGTAGAGCATGTGGGCAGGCGCCGTGGTGGCACCGTTGCGGATCACATCGGCGGGGATGGATTCCACCACCTCGATGTCCAGGTCCGTGGCGGTGAGCTTCAGCTTGCCCTTCGCCGCCTCGATCATCACGTTGGACAGGATCGGGATCGTGTTGCGGCGTTCGACGACGCTCTGGACATGGCTCAGCGCCTTCAGCAAGGCGCCACGTTCGACAGTGATTTTCATCGGTTCCGCGCTAGCCCTTATCGCCTTGAAAACGGCCTCGGATGAAGGCCTTCAAAACCCCCGCTCCGGCCCGTCCGAGGACGCCGCCAACCTTTTGATTTACTTGAGCTTTTCAGGGGCCTTCGACTCAAGTACCAGAGTATATCAGGCGGGGGGGAAAGTGAACAGGAAAATGGCGGTGGACCGGGCTCAGGGCGACACCCCATATCCGGCGTAGACCGAGACGATATCGGGATCGATCGCCGCGGCCGCGTCTGCGTCAACCTTGCCGTCGGCCGCGCGGCCCAGCCTCAGCTTGACGACCCCGCGCATGTAGAGCGATCCCGCCGCGCGCGGCCTGCTCGCGAGAGCCGCGTCGTAGTCCGCCAGCGCGCCGGCCAGATCGCCGAGGCGGAACTTGATGAAGCCCCGGCCGTCCAGCGCGTCGAAATCGCCGGGAACGATCTGCAGCGCGCGATTGCACGCGTCCAGGCCGGCCGCCAGATCGTGATTGCGAATGGCCCGAATCCGGCACCGGCCGGTTTGTGCCTTCCACGAGCCGGGATCGAGCGCGGCCGAGGCGTCGAAATCGGCCTCCGCCCGGTCGAAGCGCTTTTCATCCTGCCACAGCATCCCGCGGTCGAGAATTGCGATGGAGTCTTTCGGATCGTCGGAGATCGCGGCGTCGTAATCGGCCTCTGCGCCGTCGTATTCATGCTTCTGGCGGTGCGCGATCCCGCGTTCGACGAGCGCAGCGTCGTCGTTCGGCACCATGGCGAGCGCGCGCGTCAGGTCGGCGATGGCTTCGTCCAGTTTGCCGAGATGGCGATAGGCGAAGCCGCGGTTCGACAGCGCGGCTTCGCTGACGGGATTCTTGGAGAGCGCAGTGGTATCGTCCGCAACCGTGGCGGCATAGTCCTGCTTGTGGAATTCCGAAAGTGCGCGACCCAAATAGAGGTCCCACGCGTCGGGCGTGACCGCGATGGCCTTGCCATACTCGGCGATGGACGCGTCGTACTGCTTCTGCTGGCGCAGGATCATGCCGAGGCTCTGATGCGCCCACACGCTCTGGGGATCCAGGACCAAAGCCTGGCGGAAATCCGGGATCGCGGCATCCCACTGGCTGCGGTCCATTTCCAGTTGGGCCCGCTCTTTCCAGCCCAGCGGGTCGTCCGGCTCGTTGCGCACCGCGATATCGAGATCGGCGGCAGCGTGCACGAATTCCTTCTTGTGGCGATAGGCGGCGCCCCGCAGGGCGTGGAAGCCCCCGGTGCCGCCGGCCGCCAGGCCGGCCGTGCAGTCCGCGATGGCGCCGTCGAAATCGTCGCTGAGCAGGCGCGCCTCGGCGCGCACGCGATAGCCATCCGTGAAGTCCGCGCGCAGCGAAATCGCCTGGGTCTCATCCGCAATGGCGTGCACCAAGTCCCTCTTGGCGAGATAGATTTTCGCGCGGGCGTTATACCCATCCGGCTCGTTGCCCTTGATCGCAATGTAGGTCGTATACTCGGCGATCGCGGCATCGAGGTTTCCCAGCGCGAATTCGACGAGGCCGAGATCGAAATGGGCGGGAGCCGATGCGGGCAGAAGCGTCGTGGCTTCGCGATAGTCGCTTTCCGCCGATTTCAGGTCGCCGGCATCGTAGGCGCCATGTCCACGGAAGATGTAGGCGTTTCCGTCGCCGCCGTCGCGGATGCATTGATCGGCGATATTGCGCAGCTTGGCGTAGGCTGCCTTTCGGTCGGGAAGCGACCCGATGGTCTCGTTGAAGCGCCACATCGCGGTGCAGGACGCGGGCGGCTCGGCCGGCGCCACCGTCGTTCCCACGATGAATGCAATCGCCAGCAAGCTCACGCCACGCCCCCCGGGGAGGCTAGCCTAAGGCCGCCCGGGCAGGCGAGGCAAGAATGCGCGCGTCAATGCCTGGCGGCGGCGTCTCCATCGTGCTTGCGCGACAACACTGTCTTGAGGAAATCCACCTCCTGCTTGAACAGCGGGTCTTCCTCGCACAGCGCGGCAATGCGGCGGCAGGCATGCAATACGGTGGTGTGGTCGCGCCCGCCGAAGCGTTTGCCGATCTCCGGCAGCGACCGCATGGTCAGTTCGCGCGCCAGATACATCGCGACCTGGCGCGGGCGCGCGATTCGCCGCGCCCGGCCGGGCGACTGGAAGTCACGCAATTCCAGCTTGTAGAACTCCGCCGTCTTCCTCTGGATGTCCTCGATGGAGGTCTTGCGCGAGCCGGGCGTGCGGCTGCCGAGCGTCTGCTCGGCGACGTCCATGGTCACGGGCTGCTTGGTCAGGTCCGCATAGGTGGCGAGCTTGGTGAACACGCCGATCAGGTCGCGCGGGCTCGCGTCTTCCATGTCCGCGATGCGCTCGAGCACGTCGTCCGGCAGCGCGCCGTCCGGGCGCTGGCGCTGATATTCCGCGGCGCGGGACTTGACGATGGCGAGCCGGGTCGCGCGGTCGGGCTTGTCCAGCGCGATCACGAGCCCGCCGGAAAGCCGCGAGCGCACGTCCTCGGTCAGGTTCTCCAGCGCCGCGGGCGTGCGGTCGCAGGCGATGACCAGCTTGCGATGCAGGTCGGCAAAGGCGTTCAGCGTGTGCAGGAATTCCGCCACCGTGTAGGTCGAGCGGCAGAGGTGCTGGAGGTCGTCGATCAAGAGGATGTCCGCGGCGCGCAGCTCCTCCTTGAACGACAGCGTGTCCTTGCGGTTCAGCGCGCCGAGGAACTGGCGCATGAAGTCTTCCGCGCCCAGGAACAGCGCCCGGCGGCCGCGCTTGCGCGCTTCCAGCGCGATCCCGTTGAGCAGGTGGGATTTGCCGTAGCCGAAGCCGCCATGGATGTAGAGGAGCGAGACGTCTTCCGCATCGCCCGTCGCCAGCGCGCGCGCGGCGCGATAGCCGAAATCGTTGGCCGGTCCGGTCACGAAGCTCTCGAAACTTTGGCCGGGGTTGACGATGCGGTGAGAAAGGCCGCGCCGGACGTCACTGCGCTCCGCGGGCGGGCCGTCGCGCAGGTAGGACACCGTCGCGGGCTGGCCCTCCGTCTCGGCGCGGGGCTCCTTGGCCACGCGTGCGCCGATGGCCGGCGACGCGGTGTTGAGCACGATCGAAAGGGAAGCCGGCTCGCCGCCTTCGCTGCGCAGAGCACGCTCGATGCGCGGCATGTATTGGTTGGCGACCCAGTTGCGGTGGAACGGCTTGGGCGCGGCCAGGCGGATTTCGTCCTTGTCGAAGCTCACCAGCACGAGCGGCGAAATCCAGGCGTCGAACACCGCCTCACCCAGTTCGCGGCGCAGTCTCTCCCGCGCCGCCGCCCATACGGTTTCCCAATCCATCTTCGACGCCATGGCCTGTGTCATATCCCTTGCCTCTTTTTCTTGTCCGGCTTGAACGCCGGTTTCCCCTTATCGGTGAGATGTGTTCGTGGCCGTTCGTGCGACGGCCTTGTCCTCAGTTGTCCATCGTTTCGCGCGTCTCCTTAGCTCTGCCGCCAGGGCAGGTTTGCCGCTTTCCAGCCGTTCTTCCGGCCGCGATGGCCCGAGGCGTCGGCGTCGCCCTCAAACCCGCCGCTGATGTTGTAGGCGCGGGTGAAGCCCGCGTTCGTCAGCGCGATCGCCGCGGCCCGCGAGCGCGCGCCGGAGCGGCAGAGGAACAGCACCGGCGTGTCCTTCGTCGCGCCCGCCTTGTTGAGCGTTCCGGCGGCGGCTTCCGTGAACCCCGGATTGATCGCCATGGCGGGAAAGCTCTGCCACTCGATGGCCTGTACCCGCCGGCCGAGGCTCGACAGGTCTGGCTGGCCGACGAACGCCCACTCCGCGGCGGTGCGCACATCGATGAGCTGGGCAGCGGGCTCGCTCTTCAGGAGCTCCCAGGCTTCCCGGACATCCAGGTCTCCCGCATAGCCGGCGTTGGATTTGGTCGTTGTCACCGCACGCACCCCAGGGAAAGCGAAGGCACCGGCGCGTCTTGCAACGCTCCGCGTCCTCGTAAAGACAGAATTCGTTTAGATGCTGGACTTGTGGGTAAGGTTCAGGCGGACAACAATATTTGCCGATACTCTGATATTATTATCATTGTTCTTGGGCATTGTTGCCGCGTCCCCGCTACCACCGGCGGCAAGATAGGCCGGGCCCGCGCGCCCATGCAAGCGAAATCGCGAATCAAAGGGTTAAAAAAATGCACTTGGTGCGCAAAGCGACAATCCGGTGAATCGCAATAAAACGTTGTGCCGTATGCTGAAAAACGGTTTGCGCGCCGAATCAAAGCGTTAACGACAATCGCGTGAGAGTTTCGTGACAGCGCCCGCGTTCTTCCGTGTGCGGACAAATAAAAAGGGGCCGGAAGCCGACCCCAGAAGCGTCGCAAAGCGATTTTTCAAGAATTCGTGGAGGTTAGCTCTTGAGCTTCGCGACCCGCTTGGCCAGGCGGGAAACCTTACGACTGCCCGTGTTCCTGTGGATAACACCCTTGGAAACGCCGCGCATGATCTCCGGTTCGGCAGCTTTTAGCGCCGTCAGCGCCGAGTTTTTGTCGCCGGAGGAGATGGCTTCCTCGACCTTGCGCATGAAGGTGCGCACCCGGGTGACGCGGGCATGGTTGACGGCCGTCTTCTTGGCCGTGACGCGCGTGCGCTTCTTGGCGGAGGCGATATTGGGCATGGGTCGTCCTTAGGTCCTGAAAGAGGCGCGGCGTATAGCCCGAGGGCGGGGAAGGGTCAATTGGGGGTCATTTGTCCGCGAAATCGGGCTTCCGCTTGTCGCTGAAGGCGGCCATGCCCTCCTTCTGGTCGTCGGTTGCGAACATGGAGTGGAACACGCGGCGCTCGAAGCGGATGCCCTCGGTCAGCGTGGATTCGTAGGCCACGTTCACGGTCTCCTTGGCCATCATGACGATGGGCACGGATTTCCCGGCGATCGCCTGGGCAGCCTTCATCGCTTCGGCCAGGAGATCGGCGGCCGGTACGACCCGCGACACTAGCCCCGCGCGCTCGGCTTCCGCCGCGTCCATATTGCGTCCCGTCAGGCACATCTCCATGGCCTTGGACTTGCCCACGAAGCGGGTAAGCCGTTGGGTGCCGCCGATGCCCGGCATGACGCCCAAATTGATCTCCGGCTGGCCGAATTTGGCGGTGTCGGCTGCGATGATGAAGTCGCAGAGCATGGCGAGCTCGCAGCCGCCGCCCAGCGCGTAACCCGCGACCGCGGCAATGACCGGCTTGCGGATGGCGGCGATGCGGTCGTTCACATGGGCGAAGAAGTTGGATTTGTACATGTCCATATAGGACTGCGGCGCCATCTCCATGATGTCCGCGCCGGCGGCGAAGGCGCGCTCGGATCCCGTGACCACCATGCAGCGCACATCCGTGCCGCGGTCCCACTCCTCCAGCACGCCGATCAGTTCGGCCAGAAGCTCGGAGTTGAGCGCATTGAGCGCCTTGGGCCGGTTGAGCGTGACGACGCCCACCGCGCCTTCGGTCTTCACGAGGATGTTCTTGTATTCCATGGCAGTCTCCGGTCAGTCGTCGAGTTTTCGCGAACGGGTCCGTTTCAGTCTTGAATGGACCTTCTTCCGCTCCAGCCGGCGTTCCTTGCTGGCGCGGGACGGTTTCGTCGGACGGCGCTTCTTGGGCACATGGGCGGCCTGGCGCAACAGGTCGATTAGCCGCGCCCGCGCGTCGTCGCGGTTTCGTTGCTGGTCGCGGAACTGGCGCGCGGCGATGACGATGACGCCATCCTTGGTCAACCGCGCCCCGGCGAGCGCCTCCAGCCGCGCGTGCACGTCGAACGGCAGGCCGGCGTTGCGCGCGTCGAAGCGCAGCTGCACCGCGCTCGCCACCTTGTTGACGTTCTGTCCGCCGGGGCCGGAGGAGGTGATGAAACTTTCCTCCAGCAGGCTCTCGTCGATCGCCAGGTGCGACGTGATCGGAATCTTTCCCATGGCCGCCATATAGCACTTGACAGGCAACCAAATGGTTGCATATTGGCGCCCATGAGCATGGATGCTGTGTTTCGGGCGCTGGCGGACGGAAGCCGCCGCCATCTTCTGGACCGGCTCCACAACAAGAACGGCCAGACCTTGGGTGATCTGTGTGAGGGCATCGCGATGACGCGCCAGGCGGTGACGAAACATCTCGCCATCCTGGAGGAGGCCAACCTCGTTTCCGTCAAACGGCAGGGACGCGAGAAGCTGCACTTCATCAACCCGGTCCCCATCAACGACATCGCCGAGCGCTGGATCGGCAAGTTCGAACGCGGCCGGTTGCGCGCGTTGTCGGACCTCAAGAAGACGCTGGAGGAAAACTGATGGCCAGGCTCACCACAGAAAGCACTGTCTACGTCATCTATATCGCCACGACGATGGAAAAATGCTGGGCGGCGCTGACCAACAGCGAATTCTCGAAACAGTATTTCTTCGGCCAGGTCGTCGAAGGCGATTGGCGGGAGGGCGGGCGCATCCGTTACCGAACGCCGGACGGGGGAGACCACGTCGAAGGCGAAATCCTCACCTGCGAGCCGCCGCGGCTTTTGCGCTTCACATGGCGAACCGTCGGCGTGCCGGCGCTGCGCCATCTGCCCGAAGCGATCGTGTCGTATCGCATCGAGGATGCGGGCGAGGGCGTGATCCGCCTCACCATGACGGAAGAACATCCGACACCCATCGACGAGCGGCTCCTGGGTGGCGGCCGTTCGGGCTGGCCCGCGATCCTCAGTGGGTTGAAGTCCCTGCTCGAAACCGGCGCGGTGCCCAAAATCGAACCCCCGGCACAGCCCCAGACCATGATCGACTACATGAAGGAGCACGGCGCATGAGTGGCCCGTTCGTCTACGTCACCTACATCTACACCACGCCGCAGAAGGTATGGGACGCGATCACCAAACCCGAATTCGCACGGCGCTACTGGCTGCACTACAACGTGTCCGACTGGAAGAAGGGTTCGCGCTGGGAGCACCGGAAGGGCGACGATTCCGGCACCGTCATGATCGACGGCACCGTGCTTGAGGCCGACCCGCCGCGCCGCCTGGTGATGACCTGGTCGCGCCCGGATCACTCGCAGGAGCCATCGCGCGTGACCTTCGACATCGCCGACTATAGCGCCGGCCTTGTCTGCCTGACGGTGACGCACGATCGGCTCGAGCACGATCCCGCGATGGCAGCGAGCATCGGCGGCGGCTGGCCGAAGGTGCTCTCCAACCTCAAGTCGCTGCTTGAAACCGGCAACGCCGAAAACATCTGGCTCGCCAGGAACAAGGAAGGCTAATGGCCATGGCTGGCAGTTCATTCATCTATGTGACCTACATCCGCAGCCCCAGGCAGAAAGTGTGGGACGCGCTCACCAGGCCGGAATTCCAAAGGATTTACTGGTTCGGCGGCCATCAGGAGAGCGACTGGAAGAAGGGCTCGTCCTGGAAGATGTTCATGCCGCAACATGGCTTGACCGACAGCGGCGAGATTCTCGAAAGCGATCCGCCCAGCCGCGTCGTCATCAAATGGCGCAACGAATTCCGGCCGCACTTGAAGGAAGAGGGCTGGTCCCGATGCGTGATGGAGCTTGAGGCCGAAGGCGATCTCACCAAACTCACCATCACGCACGCGATCGAGAAGGAGAACGCCCAGCTGATAGAGGCCGTCTCAGGTGGCTGGCCGCGCATCCTGTCGAGCCTCAAATCGCTCCTCGAAACCGGCGCGGCCCACGGCGACACGCGCGGCACGGCCGAGCGGGCGCACCAGACCTGATGGGGACTTGAAGGAACCGCGCAAGGCAGGCGATCCTGCCGCCGGGTGCATCGGATGGCCAGAAGGCGTATGACATGACGAAATCGATCGCCACGTTCCTGATGTTCACCGGCCGCTGCGAGGAGGCGATCGGATTCTATGCCTCGCTCATTTCGAATTCGAAGATCGAAAGCATCACGAAATGGGGGCCGGGCGGGCCAGGCAAGGAAGGCGCCGTAATGCGTGCCGCCTTCACGCTCAACGATGTCAATT
>JBOHKI010000066.1:0-17263 GCA_050728855.1 Rhizomicrobium sp.
TGAAACATTCGGCATGCGCCTGATGATGAATGCGCGCGAGCGTTTGCGAATCGACATCTGTGTTGCCCGCAAACCGCACACGCGGACGCAACGTTACACGCGCCATCCACAGCCTGCCGCCCTCGCCCTTCTCCAGCGGGCCCGAGGCGTCGTCGTCATAGGCATCGACGGTGAGGCGCTTGCGCGCGCAGATCGCGAGGAAGGTGAGCATGTGGCACGCCGACAGCGACGCCACGAAGGCTTCCTCCGGGTCGACGCGGGACGCGTCGCCCTTGAATTCGGGCGCGCCGGATCCCGCCAGCACGATCGCGCCATCCTTGAAGCGCACCTCATGGGCGCGGTTGTACGTGTCATAGGTGAAGTCCGCGCTGGTGCGGGTCCAGGCAATTGAGGCCTTGTGCTCGGACATGTTTCCTGCCGGTGGTGCGGGACGCGACAATATCATAGCGTGGCGGCAACAGGAATGTTCGGGGGAACCTATGCGCATTGTATTGGGCTGCCTTGCGGTGGCGGCGATGGTGATGATGGGCGCGGCGCAGGCCGATCCGCAGCCCAGCCTCACGCCGGCGCAGCAGGCGGAGGTCGCCAAGCTCAAGGCGCTCTATCAGAGCCTGCATCCGAAATTCGGCGACGTTACGGTGCCGGGAACCGGGGCGACGCTGCATCTGGGCAAGGACTACTACTACCTGCCGCCCGACGAGGCGCGGAAGATCCTGATCGATGCCTGGCACAATTCGCCGGAAGACGTGAACGACGAACTCGGCCTGATCTTCCCCGCGGGCAAGACCTTCGTCGACGACACCTGGTCCGCGATCGTCACCTATACCGATGACGGCTATGTCACCGACTCCGACGCCAAGAGCACCGACTACGACAAGATGATCCAGCAGGCGCGCGACCAGGAGCCGGAGATCAACGCGCGCCGCAAGGCCGAGAGTCTCGACGAACTGCACATCGTCGACTGGGCGCAGCCGCCCTATTACGACCAGCCGCACCACACGCTGGTGTGGGCGCGGGAGATCAAGTTCGGCGGCCAGACCGATCACGCGCTCAACTACGACCTGCGCGCGCTCGGCCGCCGCGGCGTGCTGAGCATGAACATCCTGTCCAACATGTCCAAGCTCGCGGAGGTGCGCGCGGCGGCGGCGAAGCTGCAGAACATCGGCACCTTCGATCCCGGCGCGCGCTACACCGACTATGTCGCGGGCACCGACAAGAAGGCGGAATACGGCATCGCGGGGCTGGTGGCGGCCGGACTCGGCGTGGTGGTGGCCAAGAAGCTGGGGCTCTTCGCCATCGCGCTGGTGTTCGTGAAGAAGTTCATCGCCATCATCCTCGCCGCCTTCGCCGGCGCCGCCGCCTGGGTGCGCCGGCTGTTCGGGATGAAGCCCAAGGAACCCAAGGCGCCGGTGACGTAGCTTCCTCTACCCGTTTACACGACCTACCCGCGAGTGGGAGGTCAGACGTTTCTCACCGCCCGGGCGATGTCTTCGCGCAAATCGTCGATGTCTTCGAGGCCGGCGGAGAGCCGCAGCATGCCGTCGCCGATGCCGAGCGCGGCGCGTGCTTTTGGAGCACGAGGGATCACAAGAGGCCTGCAGCACGCAGGTGGACTGTTACAGCCGGCGACCGAAATCCATGCGCTGATGCAAGATACGAACGACCTGGAGCCTCGCGCCATCCATCCGGCAGAAGACGACGTGCGATCCGGAGAGCAACCTGAAATATCCCGGCCGGATGTCGTCGCAGGCCCGTCCGCTGCGCTCGCCCGACGCAGCGGCCTCGATGGCGCCGTCGAGGTCGACGACATAGCGGTCGGCCTGGATGGCGTTCCAATGCCCGGCCGTGTAGTCCCAAATCTCGTCAAGGTCGGATTGTGCCGCAGGCGAAATGACGTAGTGCGCCGTCATGCAGTCTTGCTTGCGCGCTTGCGTGCGAGGAACGCTTTTACATCGAACGGGACGGCTGCGCCGCTGCGCTCGCCGGCGACCAGCGCGGCGCGCAACGCGGACAGCCTGGCTTCTTCCTCTTCGAGCAGGCGGAGCCCGGCGCGCACCACATCGCTGGCCGATCCATAACGGCCCTGCGCCACCTTCTTTTCGATGAAGGCGCTGAAATGCTGGCCGAGGCTGAATGAGGTGTTCTTGCTCATCGTCATTCCGTTACCAAAATTTGGTACAAGCCTCAAGCCCTCTTGGTCATGCCGCCTTCACCGCCCGGGCGATATCTTCGCGCAGATCGTCGATGTCTTCGAGGCCGG
Organism: Rhizomicrobium sp.; assembly: GCA_050728855.1. GTDB lineage: Bacteria > Pseudomonadota > Alphaproteobacteria > Micropepsales > Micropepsaceae > Rhizomicrobium. Next base: position 2,261 of record JBOHKI010000066.1, read on the forward strand.
CGGAGAGCCGCAGCATGCCGTCGGTGATGCCGAGCGCGGCGCGGGCGGCGGGGGTGAGGCGCTGGTGCGTCGTCGTGGCGGGATGGGTGATGAGGCTCTTGGCGTCGCCCAGATTGTTGGAGATGTCGATCAGCTCCAGCGCATTGGCGAAGCGGAAGGCCGCGTCCTTGCCGCCCGCGATCTCGAAGGTGACGACGCCGCCGCCGCCAGACATCTGGGCGCGGGCGAGTGCTGCCTGGGGATGATCGGCGCGGAAGGGATAGAGCACGCGGGCGATCTTCTTCTGCTCCGCCAGGAAGTCCGCGATCGCCGCGGCGTTCTCGCAATGGGCGCGCATGCGCAGGTCCAGCGTCTCCAGGCTCTTCAGATGCACCCAGGCATTGAACGGACTGAGCGAGGGCCCGGTCTGGCGCAGGAAAACCTGGAGATGGTCCTTCAGGAAATCCGGCTTGCAGCAGATCACGCCGCCCAGCACGCGGCCCTGCCCGTCGATATATTTGGTCGAGGAGTGCACGACGATGTCGGCGCCGAATTCCGCCGGGCGCTGCAGCGCGGGCGAGGCGAAGGCGTTGTCGACGATCAGGAGCGCGCCGGCCTTGTGCGCGATGTCCGCCACCGCCTTGAGGTCGACGATGGCGAGCGTGGGATTGGCCGGCGTTTCCAGGAACAGCATCCGCGTCCCGGGGCGCATCGCGGCCTGCCATTGGGCCGCGTCGTCGCCGTCCACCAGCGTGCTGGCGATGCCGAAGCGCGGCAGGATGTCCTCGATGACATAGCGGCAGGCGCCGAACATCGCTTTCGCGCCGACGACATGATCGCCGGTGCGCAGCCGGCACAGGAGCACCGCCGTCACCGCCGCCATGCCCGTCGCGGTGGCGCGCGCCACCGGCAGGCCTTCGAGCGCGGCCATGCGCTCCTCGAACATCGTGACGGTGGGATTGCCGAAGCGGCTGTACTGGTAGCCGCTCGCCTCGCCCTTGAAGCGCGCCTCGGCTTCTTCCGCCGCGTCGTAGGCATAGCCGGAGGTCAGGAACAGAGCCTCGGAGGTTTCCTGGAACGGCGTGCGCGTCTGGCCGCCGCGCACCGCCTGCGTGCGCGCGCGCCATTTCCCGGGCTTCTTGTTGGTGGGCATTGTCCGTCCTTCGGGGCTCGCTTCGCTCGCACCTCAGGATGACGAGCGCCGTGCCGCGCCCACGAAACATTCTTGCCGTTCAGGGGTCAAGGCTAATAAGGTCGCGCGACTGCTTTGCGTCATCCTGAGGTGCGATCCTGAGCGCAGCGAAGGAGAGCCCCGAAAGACCAACGATCCATGAAGATCATCAGCCACCACTCCGCGCTTATCTATGTGATGGTGCTCATCGCCGCCTCCGACCGCTCGATGAGCGACAAGGAGATGCGCGCCATCGGCGACCTGGTGAAGCATCTGCCGGTGTTCCGCGACTTCGAGGAGCACCGGCTTCTCGCGGTGTGCCAGGAATGCGCCTCCATCCTGCAGGAGAAGGACGGGCTCGACGCGGTGCTGGGCCTCGTCAAGGAAGGCCTGCCGGAGCACCTGTTCGAGACCGCCTACTGGCTGGCGCTGGAAGTCGCGCTGTCGGATTCGCGGGTGATGCTGGAGGAAGTCCGCGTGCTGGAGATGATCCGCCGCACGCTGGGCATCGAACGGCTGGAGGCCGCCGCGCTCGAGCGCGCCGCCCGGGCGCGCTACCAGGTTTCCTGATGAAGCGGCTGCTGCTCCTGCGCCACGCCAAGGCCGCGCAGGATGGCGGCCATGGCGACCGTGACCGCGAACTCACCCCGCGCGGCGAGGCCAATGCCGCGCGCATGGGCCACGCCATCGACCTCACGGGTTACACGCCGGACCTGGTCCTGTGCTCGGACTCGCGGCGCACGGTGCAGACCTGGGAGGTGCTGGCGCCGGAGCTGGCCAAGGCGCCGCCCGTCGATTTCCGCGGCGACCTCTATCTGGCGCCGCACAAGCTGCTGATGGCCGCGGTGCGCGAGATGCTGGACGCTGTGGACGCGGCGATGGTCATCGGCCACAACCCCGGCCTCGAAGACCTCGCGCTCAGGCTGGCGCGCAAGCCGGACACCAGGGCCGAGGCCGCGAAGCTGGAAGCGATGCGCGAGAAATTCCCCACCTGCGCGCTCGCGGTGCTCGATTTCGAGATCGGAAGCTGGAGCGACCTCGCCCCCGGCGAAGGCATCCTGCTCGAATTCCTGAAGCCGAGGGAGCTGAGGGAGTAGAGCGTACTCAACCTCCCCCTTGCGGGGAGGTCGAAAAATCTGGAGCGCAGCGACGGATTTTTCGGGTGGGGGGCCGGCGGCGAAAGCACGACAGGCCCCCCACCCGAAAAGTGCTTCGCACTTTTCGACCTCCCCGCAAGGGGGAGGTATTTCGCGGGCACGGCTCTAAAATTCAGATCAACCCCAGCCGCTCGAATTGTTCGGGTGGCGCTTCGACGGTTTCGAGGGCGGCGTGAAGGGCGGCGCTGGCGCGCTGCTCGTGCGGCGAGCCGGCGAGGTTTTCGTCTTCGCCGGGATCGCTTTCGAGATCGAAGAGGTGGTTGCCGGAGAATTTGGCGTAGGCCCAGTAGGGGACGTGGTCGCCGGCATCCCACAGCTGGCGGATGACGGGGATCTTGCTGCCGGGCATGCGCGCCAGCGCCGCGCGGCCGTCGGGCAGCGGCAGCTCCTGCTCGCGCTTCAGAAAATGCGTCGGCATGGTGGACCAGCGGTTGGACCACATCGAGAGCGGCGCGTTCGCCGCGGCCGGCGCGCGGGCGTATTTGATGTGGCGGTCGATATAGTGGACCTCCCGGCCCCAGACGCCGGCGAGGATCCAGTCGCGCACGGATTTCGCCTCGCCGCGCAAGAGCGGCAGGAGCGAGCGGCCATGGGTGCGCTGGCGCACCGTGTCCATCACGCCGAACAGATCGGCGAGCGTGGCGAACAGGTCGGCGCTGGTGGTGAGCGCGTCGCAGGCGCCGGGCGGCGTGTCCGGCGCCGCGATCAGCAGCGGGATGCGCGCCATGGTGTCGTAGAGGGGCGCGGCGGGCTTGCCCCAGATGTCCTTCTCGCCGAGATAGTGGCCGTGGTCGGTGCACAGGATCACCAGCGTGTCGCGCCACATGTCCGCCGCGTCGACGGCATCGAGCACGCGGCCGAGCCAATGGTCGATCATCATCAGCTTGGCGCCGTAGCGGGCGCGGATGTGCTGGCCTTCCCGCTTCGTGAGCACGCCCTTCTCGATTCCGCCGACGGCGTAAGGCGGCCAGATCAGCGGCGGGCCGTCCCAGTCCGGATCGGTGCGGCGGATGTAGGCATCCGGCACATCGAAGGGCTCGTGGGGATCGAACTCGTCCACGAACAGGAAGAAACGTTCGTGACGGCCGGCATTCTCGCCGAGCCAGCGGGCGGCGGCCTGCATGGTGCGCGGGCCGGGGAAGTCGTCCTCGCCGCGGAACCAGCCGCGGCTGCGGTCATAGGGCATGTCGCGCCTGGGCCCGAACATCGGCGCGCCCGCCCAGCTCGGATCGGCGGCCGTCTTCCATGGATCGCCTTCGTGGCCGCGCTGGTAGTCCCAGGCGGTGAAATCGACGTGGTAGTTCTCGCCGCCGGTCTCGAACAGATGGGGATGGTCGCTGATCAATTGCGAAACCACGCCGGCCCGGCGCAGCGGATGGGTGATCGCGTCTTCCCACACTTCCACCGAGCCCCAGGGCCGCCACAGGAAATCCCAGGCGCCGCACAGGATGTCGTGGCGCGCGGGGATGCAGGGCAGCGAGGCCGCGTAGTGGCGCGTGAAGCGGACGCTCCGTGCCGCCATGCGGTCGAGATTGGGCGTGGGGAATTCGCCGCCGCCATAGGCGCCCAGCATGTGGCGGTTCAGGCTGTCGAGCAGGATGAGGATCGCGTTCTTCGCCGTCACGCGCGGCTGGCCTCGGCGAGCGCGAGCCTGGGCCAGCCGAAGGCGAGCTCGGGCACCGGGCCGCCCATCATGGCGATGGTGCGCTCGGCGATGACGCGGCCGCCGAGCTTCTCGTAGAAGAAGCGCGAATTGTTCCGCGCATGCATCCAGATCACGCAGCGCGAGAAGCCCTGCTGGCGCAGGTTGAGGAACGCGGCGCGCAGCAGCGCCCGCCCGGCGCCCTGGCCGAAATGCGCGGGATCGACATAGAGCGTGTAGACCTCGCCGTCGAAACCGCCCGGCGCGTCGCGCGACGGACCGAAGCTCGACATCGCGATCACGCCATGATCGCCGAGTTCGGCGACGAGCACGCTCTCGCGCCCGCGCGCGGCGATCGCGGATTGCCAGCGCGCCCGCTGGACGCGCGGCGTCATCGCGCAGAGAAGCTGCGTGGAGAGGATTCCGGGATAGGTGTCCTGCCAGGAGTCGATATAGACGCGCGCGATGCGCCCGGCATCCTCGGGGCGCGCCTGGCGGATCGTCAGCGCATCGTCCATGCGCGAAGCTTGTACCGCCGCGCGCGCGCGGGCAAGCGCGTGATGCAATCCTGCAAATGGTGGCCGGAATATGAGCGGCGCGAAAATGTGAAGCACACATAATGCTTTGCAATTCGCCAAATCGGATTACACTCGAATCGAGAGCGAACGTGCCTGAAGCGCCCGCGTGTCGGGGTGAAGGGGGGCCGTCGGTTTGCACAGGCAGAGACGTCAGTAGGAGCGCGCCCTCGCGATACGTCCGCGGGTACGCGGAATTGCGGGCGATTGCGCGGCGATTAAGGCGGGAACGGACTGACGTGGTTAACATTTACGAAAGATGGGAGTGAGAGGATACGCGTTGGCGGGGTCGTACCGTCTTGTCACGGCCAAGAAGGGCCACGACATACAGTGTAGGTCGTGGAGTGGGCGTGCCTGGACGCAAAGGAGCCGGGATCGATGAGCACGCTGGACGTCTTTGACATTTTCTCGCGCGACTACGCACGCGAGCGCTTCGAAACCATGAGCCTGCGGGACTGGCTGCTCGCCGCCCGCGACGACAAGATGCTCTACGCCGCACCCGCCGAGCGGATGGTGGAGGCGATCGGCGAGCCCGAACTGATCGACACGGCGCAGGATTCCCGCCTCGGACGCCTCTTCTTCAACCGCACGATCAAGCGCTATTCCGTGTTCGACGGCTTCTTCGGCATGGAAGACACGCTGGAAAGGATCGTCGGCCACTTCAAGCACGCCGCCCAGGGCCTCGAGGAGAAGCGCCAGATCCTCTACCTGCTGGGGCCCGTCGGCGGCGGCAAGTCGTCGCTGGCCGAGCGCCTCAAGGATCTGATGGAGAAGCATCCGATCTACGTGCTCAAGGCCGGCGACGCGATCAGCCCGGTGTTCGAGAGCCCGCTGGGCCTGTTCCGCTCCGCCGAGCTGGCCTCGCTGCTCGCCGACCGCTACGGCATCGAGAAGCACCGCACCGGCCAGGTGATGAGCCCGTGGGCGGTCAAGCGGCTCGACGAATTCGGCGGCGACATCTCGAAATTCGAGGTCGCGCGCATCTATCCCTCCAAGCTGCGCCAGCTCGCCATCGCCAAGACCGAGCCCGGCGACGAGAACAACCAGGACATTTCCAGCCTCGTCGGCAAGGTCGACATAAGGAAGCTGGAGCACTACAGCCAGAACGATCCCGACGCCTATTCCTTCTCCGGCGGGCTGTGCCGCGCCAATCAGGGCCTGCTCGAATTCGTCGAGATGTTCAAGGCGCCGATCAAGGTCTTGCACCCGCTGCTCACCGCGACCCAGGAAGGCAATTATATCGGCACCGAGACTCTCGGGCCGATCCCGTTCTCCGGCATCATCCTGGCCCATTCCAACGAAGCGGAATGGACCGTGTTCAAGGCCAACCGGAACAACGAGGCCTTCCTCGACCGCATCAGCGTCGTCACCGTGCCCTATTCGCTGCGCGTGACGGAAGAGACCGCGATCTACAAGAAGCTGCTCAAGGGCAGCAATCTCGACGGCACGCCCTGCGCGCCGGAGACGCTGGAGATGCTGGCCAAGTTCTGCGTCATGACGCGGCTGAAGGAGCACGAGAACTCCAACCTCACCTCCAAGATGCGCGTCTATGACGGCGAGAAGCTGAAGGACACCGACCCCAAGGCCAAGACCCTGCAGGAATACAAGGACGCGGCCGGCGTCGACGAGGGCATGACGGGCATCTCCACCCGCTTCGCCTACAAGACGCTGTCGGAGACCTTCAATTTCGACCAGGAGATCGCGGCCGATCCGGTGCACCTGATGTACGTGCTGGAACAGTCGATCAAGCGCGAGCAGTATGCCGACGAGACCGAGAAGAAATATCTCGAATTCATCAAGGCCGAGCTGGCGCCGCGCTACGCCGAGTTCATCGGCAAGGAGATCCAGAAAGCCTATCTGGAAAGCTATGGCGAGTACGGCCAGAACCTGTTCGACCGCTACATCGCCTATGCCGATTCCTGGATCGAGGACCAGGACTTCAAGGACGCCGACACCGGCCAGCTCCTGAACCGCGAGGCGCTGGACACCGAGCTCTCCAAGATCGAGAAGCCCGCCGGCATCGCCAACCCGAAGGACTTCCGCAACGAAGTCGTCAAGTTCGCGCTGCGCCACCGCGCCCAGCACGACGGCAAGAATCCGGCCTGGACGGCCTATGAGAAGATCCGCTCGGTCATCGAGAAGCGGATGTTCACGCAGGTGGAGGATTTGCTGCCGGTCATCAGCTTCGAGTCCAAGAAGGACAACGAGACGGCGACCAAGCACAACGAGTTCGTCAAGCGCATGCACGCCCGCGGCTACACCCCCCGCCAGGTGCGCCGCCTCGTCGAATGGTACATGCGCGTGAACAAGGCGGGGTAGTGTGCCGCCATGCGCGCATCTTTCCCTTACTCGTCATGGCCGGGCTTGACCCGGCCACCCATCGCGACCGCGTCTGCGGTCACCAAAACGTCTTGTTCGCGCGTGGACACGCGCTCAATGGGTGGCCGGGTCAAGCCCGGCCATGACGGTCTTTGAATGACCCACTTCATCGACCGGCGTCTCAATCCCAAGGGCAAGAGCCTCGGCAATCGCCAGCGCTTCCTGAGGCGCGCGCGCACGCAGATCCGCGAGGCGGTGCAGAAGTCGCTGAAGGATTCCGCGGTCGCCGACATCGCCAAGGATCGCAAGATCAAGATATCGACCAAGGGCACCAGGGAGCCGCGCTTCCGGCTCGATCCCAAGGCCGGCGGCGAGCACGATTTCGTGCTGCCGGGCAACAGGGAGTTCATGCCCGGCGACGAGATCAGGAAGCCGCAATCGGGCGACGGCTCGGGCCGCGGCAAGCAGGCGGCGGATTTCGCCGAGGGCGAGGACGATTTCGAATTCACCATGACCCAGGACGAGGTGCTCGACATCTTCTTCGAGGACCTCGAGCTGCCCAATTTGGTGCGCACCACGCTGAAGGACACGCCCAACCGCACCTGGCGCCGCGCCGGCATCACCACCGCGGGCTCGCCCACCCAGATCAATCTCGTGCGCACCATGCGCAACGCCCAGGGCCGCCGCCTCGCCCTGCACCGCCCCAAGCTCAAGGACGTCGAGGCGATGCAGGCCGAGCTCGAGGCGCTGGAGCACGAGCCGGAGAGCGAGGCCAACCGCGAGAAGATCGTGGCGCTCAAGGCGCGCATCGCCCGCGACACCGCCAAGCGCAAATGGGTCGGCTTCATCGATCCGGTCGACGTGCGCTTCAATTCGTACACCGAGCAGCCGGTGCCGACGAGCCAGGCGGTGATGTTCTGCCTGATGGACGTGTCGGGCTCGATGGGCGAGCGCGAGAAGGATCTCGCCAAGCGCTTCTACATGCTGCTGCACCTGTTCCTGCGCCGCAGATACGAGCGGGTGGACATCGTCTTCATCCGCCACACCCACGACGCCCAGGAAGTCGACGAGCAGGAGTTCTTCTATTCGCGCCAGTCCGGCGGGACGATCGTGTCGACGGCGCTGGACAAGATGCTGGAGATCCAGAAGGAGCGCTATGCCACGTCCGACTGGAACATCTACGCGGCGCAGGCGTCCGACGGCTACACCCAGTCCGGCGACGCGCGGCATTGCGTGGAGATGCTGAACGACGACGTCATGCCGCTGTGCCAGTACTACGCCTATATCGAGATCCTGGATGAGCGCGAAATGGAAGTGTTCGCGAGCGAGGATTCGGGCGCAGAGTTGTGGCGCGCCTACCGCACCGTCGCCGAAGGCTGGAAGAATTTCGCCACCAAGCGCATCTCCAAACCCGCCGACATCTTCCCGGTGTTCCGCGAACTGTTCAAGAAGGCGGAGGGCTGAATGGTCCTTCGGGGCTCGCTTCGCTCGCACCTCAGGATGACGAAAGTCGAGCTCGCTTCTCAAGCGGGGTTGTCATGAGCGGCTGGGCGTACATGCTGCGTTGCTCGGACGACAGCCTGTATGCCGGGTCGACGTCGTATGACGATGTCCACACGCGCGTCGATGAACACAACGATGCGAAATACATTGGCTATACGTCACGGCGGCGGCCCGTCGTGCTCGTTTGGGCGAAACGGTTTGACGATCTTCGAGATGCGCACGGGACCGAGCGCCGCCTGAAGGGTTGGAGCCGCGCCAAAAAGCTGGCTCTGATAGCCAGCGACGCCCAAAAACTCAAAGCGCTTTCAAAAAGGCGTGCTGGACGCCCCGCTGACCTGCAGCCAAAACCCACAAAGCGCGAAGCCAGCGTGGACTTTCACGCCATCGGCGCGAGAAAACAATTCACCCAGACGCCTCCCCGCTCCCGTCATCCTGAGGTGCGAGCGCAGCGAGCCCCGAAGGAAAGCTCATGACCCTCCTCTTCACCGAAGCCGAGTGGGATTTCAATTCGCTCGATCGCGTCTACAGGGCAATCGAGAATATCGCGCTCAACGATTTCGGCCTCGACGTCTATCCCAACCAGATCGAGGTGATCTCGTCGGAGCAGATGCTGGACGCCTATTCCTCGCTCGCCATGCCGCTGATGTACAATCACTGGTCGTTCGGCAAGCTGTTCGCGCGCGAGGAGGCGATGTACCGCGCCGGCTATTCGGCGCTGGCCTACGAGATCGTCATCAACTCCAGCCCGTGCATCTCCTACCTGCTGGAGGAGAATTCGATGAACATGCAGGCGCTGGTCATCGCCCACGCCGCCTTCGGCCACAATCACTTCTTCAAGAACAACTACCTGTTCCGCCAGTGGACCAACGCGGAGGGTATCCACGACTATCTCGCCTTCGCCAAGGCCTATATCGCGGCCTGCGAGGAGCGCCACGGGCGCGACGAGGTGGAGGCGATTCTCGATTCGGCGCACGCGCTGATGGACCAGGGGGTGTTCCGCTACCGCCGCCCGCCCAGGCCCTCGAAGGAGCGCACGCGCGAGAAACTGCTCGCCCGCGCCCGATACGAGGAGGAGGCCTACAGCGAATTGTGGCGCACCCTGCCCGCCGGCATCGAGCCGCCCTCGGCGCCGCCGACCAACGATCCCGAGGACGACGACGGCACGATGAAGCTGCCGGAAGAGAACCTGCTCTATTTCCTGGAGAAGAATTCGCCCGTCCTGAAGCCCTGGCAGCGCGAGACGCTGCGCATCGTGCGCAACCTCGCGCAGTATTTCTATCCGCAGAAGCAGACCAAGGTGATGAACGAGGGCTGCGCCACCTTCGTGCACCACGCGATCATGAACCGGCTCTACGACAAGGGGATGATCTCGGAAGGCTCGCTGCTGGAATTCCTGCACAGCCACACCAGCGTCGTGTTCCAGCCGGATTTCGACGACCGCCGCTACAGCGGGATCAATCCCTACGCGCTCGGCTTCGCGATGATGAGCGACATCAAGCGCATCTGCGAGGCGCCGACGGACGAGGACCGCGACTGGTTCCCTCATTTCGCCGGCAACAACGACCCCATGGCCACGCTGCGCGACGCCTGGGCCAACTACCGCGACGAGAGCTTCATCGAACAGTTCCTCTCGCCCAAGCTGATGCGCGACTTCCGCCTGTTCGCGCTGGCCGACAAGGCGCAGGACTCCGTCTATCGCGTCGCCGGCATCCACAACGACGCGGGCTACCGCCGCGTGCGGGCGAACCTCGCGCGCCAGTACGATGTGGGCCTCTACGACCCGAACATCCAGGTGGTGGGGGCGGACCTCAAGGGCGACCGCCGCCTCGTGCTGGAACACCGCCAGCATCGCGGCGTGCCGCTGCACGACAAGACGAAGGAAACCGTCCTCGCCCATGTCGAGCGGCTATGGGGCCACGACGTGAGCCTGCGCGAGATCCTCGACGACGCGGCCTGACGCCCCAGCCCGGAGCGGCGGCGCTAGTGGTGCGCCGTCGTCGTCTGGGACTGCGCCGTCGCCGGCGGCGACCACAGGCCGGAATATTTGAAGCCAACGGCCGCGACCACGACGATCACGATGCCGGCGACCACGGCGATGATGCGCGGCGTGTTCTCGCCGCGATCGACGTCTTCCGATGCATGAATCGGCTTATCCATGGGATACCTCCATGGCCTGCCGGCCGGGCCTTCGGGCGGCCTTGCCGGCATGCCCCCAGTGCAGATGCGCCGAAGTGTACGCCTCCAGAACGCATCCGTCACGGGTTCGTGAACATCAGGCCTCGGCCGTCAGACTGGCCTGGGCCTGCTGGACCGGCCCGGCCTGCGGCGCGGGCTGCCAGATCACCCCGGCGAGCAGCAGGGCCGCGCCGATGACGATCGCGGCGTAGAGCGCGCGGGCGCCGGGTATGTCGCCAGACGAAGTACTGGTCGTACGGGTCGGGGATGTCATTGGCCTCTCCATCGAGCCGGCCCGGGCGAAGGGGGAACGCACGGGGCTCCGGCTACCGGCTGCAGATGGGGTGTTGGGGGCACTGCACAATGGTTTGGACCGGGCGTTTGGGGCCGCTCCAGCCATGCGCGCAAAACATGGGCCGGAGCCTTGAAAACGGAGCGAGGAGACACTAGCAGGGAGTTCGTAATAGCGTGACGCACGACAGCGCCGGCAGGCGCGGTCTCGGCTATACATGGCGCAAGATCGCGGCTGGCCCTCGGAGGCCGTTCGCGGCTCGGGAATAGTGAGTCGGTGTTATTCGGGGGCGAAAGACCATGACGACAGTCGCTGACGCGGGCACCCCGCCAAGAGCCATCCGCTGGAAATTCTGGCAGGCGCAAGCGACAGGTCCCGCCGCCGGGGCCGCCGCGCCGCCACAGCCGATCGATCTCAGTCTCCACTCCAACGGCGCGACCTATATCGACCAGAACGGCGAGTCCGGGCGGCTGATCAACCGGATCGAGCGCAGCATCTCCTCCGTCGTCGGGCTCGCGGGCGTGCGCGGCGCGGGCAAATCGAGTTTGGCCAAACGCGTTCTCCAGGCCTGCGACGACAGGGGCTATTTCGTCCTGCTTATCCCCTCGCCCACCGCGTACGACCCGCGGGAATTCCTGATTTCGGTATTTCAACGCACCGCCGAAGCCTGCGCCAACCGGCTGAAGCGACGGATTTGGGGCGGCAACGACCCGGCACAGAAGGGCGCGCAAAGCGTGCGGGAGGCACGGCGCGGGCTCGTCATCGCCATCGGGTTGACAATCTTATTTCTCGTGGCGACGTCGGGAGCCATGTACTATTTGGCAATTGTGCAGGCGAACCTGTTAGAACAACAAAACAACCAGTTGCAGATCAACGATCTCGATCAACAGATTGCAGCCGCCAATCAGATCCTTGGTTCGATTGGCGCGGCATCGACCGCGCCGAAGGCGAGCGCAGGAAATTCGTCCAGCGGGGCGGATTCCGCCGTCTCGGCCAGAAGCGGGCTTCCGTCGAAAGAATCTGGAAACGGCGATGCTTTGGCAGCCGCAACCTCGAAGTCGAAACCCAAAGCGCTGCTTTCAAAAACTGCGCTTTTGGGTCAATACGCGCCCCCAACGCTGCTTTTCCGGCCGACGCCGCCGGCCGTGCGTGAAATCAAGGCTGAGCTGAGCCACCAGCTGAATACCGCCCTGAATGGAGCGGTCGATGGCGCTCGCGTGGACGTTCTTCGCAAATTCGACTTTCAGAATCAATACGACGTTCCCAATCCCAAATCCCCCGCAGCCGCCTTGTTGTTCAATGTTCTGATGCAGGCTCCCCACTTTAACGAGTACTACTACAACGTTCCATCTGCGATAGGCGAGCTATCCAACGACCAGCCCGCGAGACTTTTCAATGCGAAGAACGTTCCACTATTTACTGTCACCCGAGCGCACGACACATCGACAACGGGAGTGGTTATCGGTGTTTTCAACAATATATTCGTGCCAAGCTCCGATCTCGATCCCATAGAAGACGAAGTCTACAAAAATCTGATTGGCGATCTGGGCGTCCGCAGGATGAGCCTGCAAAAGGCATCACAACCGTCGTCGCTGTCCGTGATACTCCTCGAGAATCGCTACGCCCCGGGGACGTTGCTGACCGTTTTCGCCATGCTGGCACTGTTGATTGTCCTGGTGTCCTACCGGCGCATCGTCCGGCTGGCGCGCAGCTACATCGTCCAGAGCCGGCACGAGCGTGACGTCGGTCTTTTGCAGCGCTGCAACGATTTCATCGATCGGATGCAGTTCGAGACCACGCGGACGACGGGCTCCGAGGTGGGGCTCGTCGCCAATTTCCTGTCCGGAAAGGTGTCGAGGGCCAAGCAACTCGCCGACCGGCCGTTGTCGCTGCCCAGCCTGTCCGCCGCCTGCGCCGACTTCCTGGACGACGTCGGGGAGGAATTCAACGGAAAGGTCGTGATCTGCATCGACGAACTGGACAAGATCACCGACCCCCAGCAGCTCCTGGACCTGCTCAAGGGCGTCAAGGGAATTCTGGGCAGCGACAACACGCACTTCATCCTCACGGTTTCCGAGGACGCGGTGGCCATGTTCAAGGAGCGCCGCGGCGGCCGCAGGACGATGGTCGAAAGCGCGTTCGAGGAAATCGTCTACCTGGACCGGCTGAATTTTCCGACGGCCGAGCAGATTGCGCAGGCGGCGCTGCGGGATAGCCCTGCGGACGAACTGGCCAAAAAGCGGCTCGCTGCCCTGTTCTGGATCTTCGGCGCGGGCGTACCGCGCGAGATCAAACGCTGCATCCTGCAAAGCCTGTTTTCGCGGCCCGATCAGGACGCGTTCGAGGTCTGGCGTGGGCTCTTTCTCGAGATGCTGACGAATCTCTCCGTACCGCGCGGCGATGATCCGGCGACGCAGGTGCAGGAGTGCGCGTTCATGGAAACCATCGAGACGATCAAGGCAAAGGTGCGTTTCCTCGATCCGTCGCAAGCCGATGTTCGCGAATTTCGCGCGTTCCTCGAACGCGCGCTGGCCGCCTCGCTGAATTCGACGGGAAAGAAAGGCAATGCCGATCGCGATTCCGACGGAGCCGGCGGTCCGTATTTCTCCGCGTCGGTCGAGATTCTCATCGGCGCGGCCTGTATGGAATTGGCGGCGAGCCGGTCGGCTCTTCCGGCAGACGGCGGCGACTGGGGCTTCCTGGTCGATAGCTACAAATATCTTCCCCAGAACGCCCACTATGCCTATCACTGCCTGGGGAAATTCGCACCGGCTCACTAGGCTGCTCAGCCCCGTGGCGCCTCCGGCACGCTCCCCCTCACGCTGGTGCGCACCATTTCGCGGCGGTGGCCGTGGTAGTCGTTCATGGCGAAATGCTGGGTGCAGCGGTTGTCCCAGATCGCCAGCGTGCCCCTGGCCCAGCGCAGCCGCCAGGTGAAGTTCTCGTTGACGGCGTGCTTGTAGAGATGGCCGAGCAGGCCCTGGCTCTCGGCATGGCTCCAGCCCGCGATGCGCGTGGTGTAGACCGGATTGACGTAGAGCGCGGGGCGGCCGGTTTCGCGATGGGCTGCGACCGCGGGATGGGTCTGCTCCTTGCGCGCCTCGGCGGACGGCGCGATCGGCGTCGACATCAGATGCTTGACGCCGTCGAGATAGCCGCCGTCGCCATAGGCCATGCCGGCGGAGTGCACGCCGCGCAATCCGGCCAGCGTCTCGCGCAGGCCCGGCGAGAGCGTGTCGTAAGCCATGTACTGGTTGGCCCAGATCGTGTCGCCGCCCGAGGGCGGAGCGTCGAGACAATAGAGCAGCGTGAAATCCGGCGGCGCCGCGAGGTAGGACAGATCGGTGTGCCAGGCATTGGCGAAGTTCAGCGATTCGTGCGGCTCCTTCAGGATGCGGATGACATAGGGGCGATCGGCGAGCGGGGTGACGAAGGGCGTCACGTCGCGCCCGCCGAGCTGGTCGGTCAGCCGCTCCAGGTCGTCCAGGCTCATCGCCAGATCGGGCAGCGCCACCACCAGATGATCGAGCAGCGCCCGGCGCAGGCCGGCGACCTCTTCCGCGTCCAGCGTCTTCGACAGATCGAGGCCGGTCACGAAGGCGCCGGCCGAACCGGCGGCCTTCTCGACCGTCAGACGCGCTTTCACATGCACCGCGGCGCTCATGGCAAAAATATCCAATACCGTTTCGGGGGCACTGTACACGGTCCGGCTCCACAGGCGCGACGGTCCATGGCAGGATCGCGGCCGGAGCCGGAGGGACTGTAGATGCTAAGGGGCATATTGGGCGCGATCGCGGGCGTGGTGACATGGTTCGTCGCCATAACCGTTCTGGGGCTGGCGTTGCGCTATTCCTGGCCGGACTATGCCGCCGTCGAGAAGGCGATGACCTTCACCGTGCCGATGATGGCGGCGCGGCTGGCGGTCAGCGGGATCGGCTCCCTGACCGGCGGTTACGTCGCGAGCCTGATTTCGCGCGAACGGCTGTGGGCGGCGCTGGGCGCGGGCGTGATCCTGCTCGTTCCGTTCGTGCCCTATCACCTGACAACGGCGATCTGGAGCAAGTTTCCGGTCTGGTACCACCTGACGTTCTTCGTCTCGCTGCCGCTCCTGAGCGTGATCGGGGCGCGGTTCCGGCGGGGGTAAATTCGCGACGGCGTACACAGCTGTCATCCCTGGCGAACGCTGCGCC
>JBOHKI010000067.1:0-16351 GCA_050728855.1 Rhizomicrobium sp.
CCATACCGGCGTGCCGTTGCGGCCGCCGCCGAAAGTGACGCGGTGCTGGTTCGAGCCGTCCGCGTTCATGATGTAAATCTGCTGGCTGCCGCCGCGGTCGGATTCGAAGGCGATCTGCCGTCCGTCGGGCGAGAAGCTGGGCGAGGTGTCGATGGCGGGATCGGAGGTCAGCCGCTGCACGCCGCGGGTGCGCAGATCCATCACATAGATGTCCGAATTGCCGCCCTGCTCGAGGCTCATCACCACCTTGTTGCCATCCGGCGAGAAGCGCGGCGAGAACGTCATGTTGGGGAAGTTGCCCAGCATCTCCTGCCGCCCGCTCTCCAGGTCGAACAGGTAGACCCGCGGCTTGTTGCCGACATAGGACATGTAGGCGATCATCTGCGCGGTGGGATTGAAGCGCGGCGTCAGCACCAGATAGCTGCCATTGGTGAGGAACTGCGGGTTGGCGCCGTCCTCGTCCATGATGGCCAGCCGCTTCTTGCGGGCGAGCGCCGGGCCCGTCTCCGAGATGAATACGATGCGGGTGTCGAAATAGCCCTCCTCGCCGGTGATACGCTTGTAGATCGCGTCCGACACCAGATGGGCGACGCGGCGCCAGTTCTCCGGCGTGGTGAAATACTGCAGGCCCAGCATCGGGCTCTGGCCGAACACGTCCCACAGCCGGAAATCGACGCGCAGCCTGCCGTCGGGCTGGCGCGTGACCTGGCCGGTGACGAGAGCCTGGGCGTTGATCACCCGCCAGTTGGCGTAGTTGGGCGGAACGTTGATGTTCTTCACCTGCTCGACGAAGGATTTGGGATCGAGCGGACGGAACAGGCCCGAGCGTTCCAGATCGGCGCGCACCACGCCCGCGATCTGGCCGCCCTGGGCGTCGCCGATGAAATCCGGGATGGCGATCGGCAGCGGCTGGATGTTGCCCTGCGTCACGTCGACATGCAGCTGCGCGAACGCGGGCGAAACCAGCGCGAGGAACGCCGCGAGCACCAATCCGATCGTCTTCATGCCGTCCGTCTCCCGAAACTCGACTGTGCCTTCACTGGGCGCCGACCATCTTGGCCGGGTCGAAGGTGAACGTGATGTCCCGCCAGTCGTTGTAACGATCCGGCGGCAATTTGTATGGCGCGCATGTGTAGATTGCGCGTCGCGCGGCATCGACCGCCGCGCGCATGAATGGGTCTCCCGCCGCCGCAGCGGCGGAGTCTGCCGACAATTGTGGCGGCTGTGCGACGGATCCGTCCTTGTTGAGGAACAATTCGAAATCGACGATCAGCCGTTCGGGGTGGGGGGCGCCCACCGGCGGGCTCCAGCATTGGGCGATTTCGCCTTGCAGCGCGGCCTTCAGGTCGGCGTTCATCTGGTTCATGTCGCCCACGCCGTTGATGGTTCGTGACCCGACTTTAATGTTCTTCGGCGTCGCGGCCGGCGCCGTCAGCTTGTTGAGCAGCGCCGCCAGCGCCTGGTCCGCCGACGGCTTCTTGTCCGGCGCGGCCGGCTGCGGCTTGGCCCTTGGCGCCGGCGTCGGCGTCGGAACGGGTTTCGCCGCCGCGTCCAGCTTGGGCGGCGCCGCCTCCGCAGGCTGGGATGGCGCCGGTGTGGGCGTGGGCACCACGGGCTGGTCGGGCTGCGGCGTGACCTGCTGGTCCTTCGGCGGGGCTTTCTGCTCGGTCACCTGCGGGGTGATGTTCGTTTTGGGCGCGATGGTGATGAGATCGACGGGCACGGTGGACGTGGAGTCCGTCACGATGTCGAGGCGATGCGCGAAGGTGAAGAAGGTGGCCGCGATCACGGCGGCATGCAGCAGGATGGCCGCGATCCAGGCGACGGGCGAGTGGCGCTCGCCCGCATCGCTGGAAAGCGAGATCCTATTGCGCGTGGTCGCGGTGTTTGGCGACATCGGTGACAAGTCCGATATGCGTGAATCCGGCGGCGCTGATCGTGGCCATGACTTCCATGACGCGCCCGTAATCGACGGCCTGATCGCCGCGCACGAAGATGCGCTGGTCGTAGCCGTTGGCGCTGATCGCCTGGAGCTTGGCGACGAGTTCGTCCTCGCCCACTGGCGTGTTCTGCAGATAGATGCGCCCGTCGCGGCGGATGGTCACCGCCAGGGGCTCGCGATCCTGACCCAGCGCCTGCGCCCTGGTCTTGGGCAGGTCGACCGGCACGCCCACGGTGAGCAGCGGCGCCGTCACCATGAACACGATGAGCAGCACCAGCATCACGTCGACAAACGGCGTGACGTTGATCTCGGACATCGGGCGGATGCGCCCGCGCCGCCCGCCGCCCTCGCGCTTGACGTGCGCCACCATCTCAGCGCGCCTTCTCGTCGAGCTGGCGCGACAGGATGGCGGAGAACTCGTCGGCGAAGCCCTCGACGCGCGCGGTGTAGCGCGAGATGTCGTTGACGAACTTGTTGTAGAAGATCACGGCCGGAATGGCGGCCAGAAGTCCCATGGCGGTGGCGAACAGCGCCTCCGCGATACCGGGCGCGACGACGGCCAGCGTGGTGTCGTGGCGCGCGGCGATCGCCGAGAACGAAATCATGATGCCCCACACCGTGCCGAACAGGCCGACGAAGGGCGCGGTGGCGCCGACGGTGGCGAGGAACCCCAGCTGCTTCTCGATGCCGGTGGTCTCGCGCAGGATGGTGACGTTCATCGCCTTGTCGATGCGGTCCTTGACGCCGGCCAGCATCGATTCCTTGGGCGCGCCGCCGTCGAAGGCGCGGCGCCATTCGCGCAGCGCCGCGTTGAACACCGCCGTCATCGGGTTGTCGGTCTTCTGGGCGAATTGCTGGTAGAGCTCGTCCAGCGACAGGCCGGACCAGAAGGTCTTCTCGAACTTGTCGGCGCGGCGCTTGAGCGTGGCCATCACCATCGCCTTGTTGACGATGATGATCCACGACCAGATCGAGGCCAGCAGCAGGAGCACGAACACCGCCTTCACGATCAGGTCGGCGCGCATGAACAGCGAAACCACCGAAATGCCGCCGACGTCGGGCGACGTGGTGCCTTCGGTCTGGGTGACGTCGACGGAGGTGGTGGGCGCGGCGGCGGGCGCCGGCAGATCCTGCGATGTGGCGTTGTTGGAGGCGGGCGCCGCGCGCGGAACGTTTTGCGCCGCCGCGGGCACGGCGAGCGCGAATACCAAGAACAGTGCGGCCGATACGCGGCTGATGCTCATTCCCTGATCCTTCCGGCGAGACCCCAATGAACATCCGAACATGGCCGAATTTGGGCGGCAACCCTTAAGTGACTGTTTCGTAAAGGAAAGGCGCGAGCTTGTCGCGCATGTCTTGCGGAATCCGCCTGGGCTTGCCCGTCAGCGTGATGATGCAGGCCTCGATGGCGCCGCGCGTAAGCATCTGGCCGTCCAGATAAACATCCTGCTGCGCGTTCATGCGCGCGCCGGTGAGACCGGTGAGCCGCGTGTGCACCTCGAGCAGATCGTCGACGCGGGCGGGCCTCAGATATTCCAGCTCCACCTTGCGCAAGGTCCACGCCGTGGGCTCCGGCTCCTCCATCCGCGCGAGCCTGAGGATGCCCGCGGCGCGGAAGAATTCCGAACGGCCGCGCTCCATATAGGCCAGATAGTTCGCATGATAGACGACGCCCGACAGATCGGTGTCGGCATAGTAGATGCGCACCGGAAGGATGTGCGTCTTGCCGTCGAAGCGGCCGGCTACCGGGGACATGGCTTCGTCCCGTGCGCGCTGGGGGACGCATCCTTCGGGCAGGGCGCCGGCACGGGCAGGACGTTGACCGTATAGGCGCCGTCATCGCTTTGCCTGGGCGCGTTGGGATCGACCCACGGCACGCTCATCGCCCGCATCAGCGTGGTGCCGAAGGTGGCCCACAGCCAGAACACGATGAGTGTCGCGCCCGTCGCCAGCGCCGCCGCCACCAGGCGCGATGTCCACTTGCCGCTCATGTCTCGTCACCCGAAAACAGCGCGATCTGCGACGGGTCGCGCGCCGGCGCGGGCAGGCCCAGATGCGCATAGGCCGCGCCCGCCAGCATGCGCCCGCGCGGCGTGCGCTGCACGAAGCCCTGCTGCAGCAGGAACGGCTCCACGATCTCCTCGATCGCGTCGCGCGGCTCGCCCAGCGCCGCCGCGATGGTCTCGATCCCGACGGGGCCGCCGGCATAGTGCTCCGCGATCAGCGTGAGATAGCGCCGGTCGAAGGCGTCGAGCCCGCGCCTGTCCACCTCCAGCCGCGTCAGCGCGGCATCGGCGATCTTCGCATCGACGCGGCCGTGGCTGGCGACGCTGGCGAAATCGCGCACCCGCTTGAGCAGGCGGCCGGCGATGCGCGGCGTGCCGCGGGCGCGCCCGGCGATCTCGCGCGCGCCATCTTCGCTGAGCGCAAGCCCCAGCACGCGGGCGCCGCGCTCCACGATGGCGACGAGTTCCTCCGCCGCATAGAAATTGAGCCGCACCGGAATGCCGAAGCGGTCGCGCAGCGGCGTGGTGATGAGACCGGAGCGCGTGGTGGCGCCGATGAGCGTGAACGGCGCCAGCGTGATCTTCACCGAGCGCGCCGTCGGCCCCTCGCCGATGACGAGATCGAGTTCGTAATCCTCCATCGCCGGATAGAGGATTTCCTCCACCGCCGGATTGAGGCGATGGATCTCGTCGATGAACAGCACGTCGCGCGGCTCGAGATTGGTGAGGATGGCGGCGAGATCGCCGGCCTTGGCCAGCACCGGCCCCGAAGTCGAGCGGAAATTCACCCCCAGTTCGCGCGCCACGATCTGGGCCAGCGTGGTCTTGCCGAGGCCGGGCGGGCCGGAGAACAGCACGTGGTCCAGCGCCTCGCCGCGCGCCTTCGCCGCTTCGATGAAGATCGACAGGTTCTCGCGCGCCTGCGTCTGCCCCACGAACTCCGAGAGCCGGCGCGGCCGCATCGAGGCCTCGAGCGTATCGTCCTCGGAACGCTCCGGCGCGATGAGGCGGTCAGGCTTGGCTTGAGGCTTGGGCGCGGCCATCACGTTTCCTTGCCTCGTGAAGCTTTACGGCGGCTGCGCGCATACGACGCCAGCAGATGAATTTCAGCTCGCTTGATTCCGCGAACAGTTACGATTTGCGGCCTGCGTTCGGCAGCGCGCAAAAAAGCAGCGAAATTGGCCTTCGCCACCGATATCGGCCATACGTTGCTCTGAACGGGTATTTTGCGGCGCAGCTTCATCTTCCAACCATCAACGTCCCATCGCCCGCAAGCTTTCGCGGATCAGCGCGTCCACTGGCGCCTCGCCCAGGTCGCGGGCGGCGCGAGCGACGCTTTCCGCGGCTACCCCTTGAGAATAGCCGAGCTTGACGAGCGCCGACACTGCATCCGCTTCCGGACCGCGCGGGGCCAGCGCCGTGACCAGCGCCTCTTCGCCCGTGCCGCGCAGCATCATCGACGGCGCCTTGTCCTTCAGCTCGGTGACGATGCGCAGCGCGAGCTTGGGGCCGACGCCCTGGGCGCGGCCGATGGCGGCCTTGTCTGAGAGCGCGATGGCGCGCTGCAGGTCGCGCGCGGTGAGCGCGGAGAGCACGTTGAGCGCGACGCGGGCGCCGACGTTCTGCACGCCCTGCAGCAGGCGGAACCATTCGCGCTCCTCCGCCGACATGAAGCCGTAGAGCCGGATCGCATCCTCGCTCACCTTGGTCTCGATCATCAGCGACACAAGGGCGCCCACCGCCAGCCGCGACAGCGTCGAACTCGGGCAATGCACCAGATAGCCGACGCCGTTCACGTCCAGGATCGCGTGATCCTCCGAAACCGAATCCACCAGGCCGGAAAGCTTGCCGATCATGCCAGCGCCGCCACGATCCTGGCGCGCGTCGTGGCGGTGTGCGCATGCGCGATGGCACAGGCGAGCGCGTCCGCGGCGTCGGCCGCTTCCACGCGCGCGGTCGGCAGCAGCCTTCGCACCATCATCTGGATCTGCTCCTTGCCGGCATGGCCCGCGCCGGCGACGCACTTCTTGACGTGGTTGGGCGCGTATTCCGCGATGTCGAGGCCTGCCTGCGCCCCGGCCAGCAGCGCGATGGCGCGGGCATGGCCGAGCTTCAGCGCGGCCGACGGATCCTTCGCCACGAAGGCCTGCTCCACCGCGATCGCGCCGGGCCGCCACTCGGCGATCACCGCGGCGAGCTGGGCATGCAGCCGCATCAGCCGCGCGCCGAGCGCCGTCTTCGCGTCGCTGGTCAGCACGCCGTGCGCGACATGCTCCAGCCGCGAGCCGCTCACGGCGATCACGCCCCAGCCCATGCGGGCCAAGCCGGGATCGAGGCCGAGGATTCGAATCGCGGACGCGGACATGGTTCTTTGTACCGCTTCCGTTCAGGATTGGCATCGCCAAAGTGGATCCGCGCGGAGCCTTCTTATCCCAGCTTCTCCATGAGGGCGTCGGAGAGTTCGTAGTTGCCGTAGACGTTCTGGACGTCGTCGTGGTCGTCGAGCGTGTCGAGCAGCTTGATGAGCGTTTCGCCCGCCTCGTCGCTCACCGGGTTGGTGGTCCGGGCGCGCCATTCGATCCGGGACGACGAAGGCTGGCCGAGCCTTGCCTCCAGCGCATCGCGCACGGCGCCGAAATTCTCCAGCCCGACGATGAAGGTGTGCCCGTCGGCGTCGGAGACGCATTCGTCCGCCCCGGCCTCGATCGCGGCCTCGAGCATCGCATCGTCGGTGCCCTTGTCCTTCGGATAGACGATCACGCCCAAGCGGTCGAACAGGAAGGTGACCGAATTGGGCTCGCCCATCGCGCCGCCGAACTTGGTGAAGGTGGAGCGGATGTCGCCGCCGGTGCGGTTGCGGTTGTCGGTCTGGGTTTCAACGATCAGCGCCACCCCGCCGGGGCCGTAACCTTCGTAACGCACCTCCTCGATGTTCTCCGCGCCCGCGCCGGTCGCCTTGTCGATGGCGCGCTGGATGTTGTCCTTGGGCATCGACTGCTGCTTGGCCGCGATGATGGCGGCGCGCAGGCGCGGATTGTGATCGGGATCGGGCATGCCCTGCCGGGCGGAGACCGTGATTTCGCGGCTGAGCTTGGAGAACAGCTTGGAGCGCTCCTTATCGACGCGCCCCTTGCGGTGCATGATGTTCTTGAACTGCGAATGGCCGGCCATGCGGAACCTGTCTGGGAAGGCGGACGGGGAAACGGGGGCTGAGATAGCCGGGCCGCCCGGAGCCTTTCAAGGGTCCGCCAGGCGCGCCGGCTGGCCGCCACCATTTCGGCCCGCGCGATCAGGAGTTTGGCCCGCGCGATCATCGCGCGGATCGCCGCCCGCCGCGCCTTGCCCGTGGCCGTGTAGAACCCGTGGCGAACCGCGTTGCGGTTCCCCCTGGGCGCGCCCCGCCCACGCCTTGTGGGTGCAGGCGCGGCGGATACCGCCATTTGTTTTCGGAAAAACGGAGGGGGGAGGGGAGCCTCCCCCTCGCCCATCCTGCCCAAGCCGCCGGTCACAGGGTCCTACTCCAAGTTGCGGTGGCAGCTTAGCCCATAAAGTACAAAAGAGGAACATGCATTTTGAAGGTTGAAAAGAGCCGGAAAGCCCATAAGTTACATGTAACCAGAGACGGCCAATGACATCTCGCCCCAAATCTTCCGCGCCAAAGGTGCGCCGTTACCGCGAACGCCTGCGCGCCCAGGGCTTGCGCCCCATCCAGCTTTGGGTGCCGGACGTCAGCAATCCGAAGACCCGGGAACAGATGCGCCGGGAGGCGCGGCTGATCGCGCAAAGCCCTGGAGAGAGAGACGATCGGGCGTTCGTCGATTCCCTTTGGGACGACGCGCTCTTCGACACATGAAGCGCGGCGAGATCTGGACCATTGCGGGGGGCAGCGATTATGCGGGCAAACCGCGTCCGGCTGTCATCGTCCAGGAAGACGCTTATGACGCGCTCGATTCCGTGACCGTGTGCCTTCTCACCGGCAACTCCGCGGTTGTCCCGCTCACGCGGCCGCAAATCACGCCGAGCGATCTGAACGGCCTGCGCGGCCCCTCATTCCTGATGGTGGACAAAATCAGCACGGTTCAGAAGTCCAAGCTCGGCCGCAAGGTCGGCCGCCTCGCCAGCGAAGACATCGCAAGGCTCAATCGCGCAATGACCGTGTTTCTGGGAATCGCGACGCCAACCAAGTAAATCTCCCTCTCCCTGAAGAAGGTGAAGTTGGTGCGATGGCGGTTGTGCGGCCGCGCCTTCCCTTACTCCCCGTACCCCCGCGCGTCCGCGATTGCGGCGTCGGCTTGGGCTAGTCCGTCTTCGAGGGCGGTGCGGTAGCAGGGCGGGCTGCCGGGCGCGCCGATGGGATAGGCCACGTCGAGGCGGCGGCAGAGGTCGCGCGCGGTGAAGCGGACGCGCGCGCGCAAGGCGCGGGCGCCGGATTCCGTGCGCAGGTCGAGATCGTCGAAGCGCACGCCGCGCTGCCACGCCACGTCCACGATGGGCGCGCCGGTCACGGTGCTCTTTTCCGCGCGATGGGGTGCGGCGACGATGACGGTTTCGCCGCCCGGCTCATAGGCCACGGGGCGGGCGCTGTCGGGCCCGGGGAAGCGGCCGGAATCGTTGGGATAGCCGTAGTCCTGGGCGAGCGCCGGGGCCGCGAGCAGGGCCGCGCCGGCGAGGAGAAGCGTGAAAGTCCGCATGGATGGGCACTCCTGTTTGCGCCCCCACCCATGCCGGTCTTAACGAGCCTGACGCGGCGCCGTTCCGGCTTGCGTCATTTGTTGAAGTATTTCGCCACGTCCTTGGCCATCACGCCGACGGCTTTCACCGCCTCGACCAGCTCAGCCTTGGTGACGCCGAACTTCTTGGTCCAGTAGCGAACCTCGTAGTCCTCGTGGATGTTGATGCGGTCGCGGTCCGCGGGCCCGCGGTCGGATTTGTCGTCGGCCATCGATGCGTCTCCGGCGTTCAGCGCCGCGCGCGAAGGGCTTC
Source organism: Rhizomicrobium sp. (assembly GCA_050728855.1). GTDB lineage: Bacteria > Pseudomonadota > Alphaproteobacteria > Micropepsales > Micropepsaceae > Rhizomicrobium. The sequence continues at coordinate 8,932 of JBOHKI010000067.1, forward strand.
GGTCTTCGCCGCGGGCAGGCGCAGCACGTTGGCGGCGAATTTGCGCCGCATGCTTCCATGACGCGTGGCCCAGACTTTCGTGAATTCCGCGTCCAGCAGGAACACCTCGCTCGAATAGTAGACCCACAGCAGCAGCAGGATCAGGCTTCCGGCGCGGCCGTAGCTGGTGGCAAGCCCGCCGCGCCCCAGATAGAAGGCGATGGCGACCTGGCCCAGCTCGAACAGGACCGCGGTGCCCACCGCGCCCACGCCCACGTCGCGCCATTCCAGATGGAGATCCGGCAGCATCTTGTAGATCGCCGCGAAGAGCAGCGCGGTGAGGCCGAAGCCGGCCAGCAGCGCCAGCGCGCGCGCGGTGAATTCGCCCAGCGGCAGCACATATTCGATGCGCGCGCCGAAAGCGGAGAGCGCCGCGTTGAGCAGCGTCGATCCCACCAGCAGGAATCCCAGCACGAGAACCAGCAGCAGGCTCACCGCGCGGTCGCGGACGAGCCGCTTCCAGAACGCGCCGCGCGGCGTGGCTTTCCAGACGGCATTGAGGGCCGCCTGCATCTCGCCGAACAGGCCGGACGCCGCGACCAGGAGCACGATGGCGCTGACCGCGTTCATCCAGAAGCCGCGCGACAGGTCGAATGCGTTGTCGATAGCGGCGTGCACCAGCCGTCCGCCATCCGGCCCCGCGACGTGGCGCATCTCGATGGCGAGCGCGCTGGTGGCGGCGTCGCGCCCGAACACCAGCCCGCTCAATAGCGCCGTGATGTAAAGCACCGGCGCCAGCGCGGTGACGGCGTAGAACGCGATCGCGGCGCCGCGCGTCAGCGCCTCGTCGGCCACGAAATCGGCGGCGCCTTCGGCGAGCATGTCCCAGATGTGGCGCATCCTCTCCATGATCGAGAGAGCGCGCGGAGCGGCGGGTTGGTTCCGCGCCGGGACGAAATGCTCGACCTCCCCGCCAGGGGGAGGCCGAGCCGAAGCGTGCGCGTGTCAGTAGGTGCGATAGTCGATGCGCGCGCTGTCGATGGCTTCGTTGGCGTGGACCATCGCGTTCTGCAGCGCGTCCTTGTAGCAGTTGGTGCCGTTCAGCCGGTAGAACGGATAGGCCTCGGCGAGATTGCGGCAGACGTCGCGCGCCGTCTCGCGCACGCGCAGGCGCAATTCGCGCGCGCCGTCGCGGGTGCGCAGATCCAGATCGCCATAGCCGACATTGACCGACATCGTCACGCCTTCCGGCGCGCCGTTGAACGGTCCCGGTATCACGCTGATGTGCGGCGCGGTGACCGGCACGTTTTCCGGGCCGGGTGGCGGGCCGTAATAGCCGTCATCCTGGGCGGAAGCGGGAATTGCGGCGAAGGCAAGGCCGATGGCGCCGGCGAACATCGCCAGGCGAAGGGACCGAGTGCGCATGGAACACCTCTTTGGCTGGAACCTTTGGACGAAAACGGCTCACGCGCGGCGGCGTTCCGCGCAACCCTGCGTGCGGGTTCCCGATCACCGACTTGTGCGCGGGCGCGGGCTTGCGCACAGTCGCGACAGGGGGCGGCGATGGTGCATTCCTTTTCGGATCGGCTCACGCCGCGCGCGCCGGCCGCGGCAATCCTTCTGGCCGGCTTCGCGGCGGCGCTGATCGTCAACTGGCCGGGGCATCTGGAATTCGATTCCATCCTGCAATTGCTGGAAGGGCGCACGGGGCGCTATTCCAACTGGCATCCGCCGGTGATGTCGTGGCTGCTCGGGCTTTCGGATGCGATGTCGGGCGACGCGCGCTGGTTCGTGCTGCTCGACACCGCGATGGCGTTCGGCGCGCTGGGGACGCTGCTGTGGATCGCGGAACGCCCCGGCTGGTCGGCCGTGGTTGCGGCCGCCGTGGCCGCGGCGTTGCCGCAGCTCTTCTTCTTCCAGGCCATCGTCTTCAAGGACATCCTGTTCGCCGACGCCTGTGTCGCGGGCTTCGTGTGCGTGGCCGCGGCGGCGCGGTGGCCGCGCAGGCGCAGCGCCTGGCTCGCCGGGGCGGTGCTGTTCGTGACGCTGGCGGCGCTGGCGCGGCAGAACGGATTTCTCATCGTGCCCATCGCCGCACTCACCGCGGCCTTCATCGCGCCCGATCGCCGGCGCACCGGCATGGAGTTCCTGGCCGCCTGCATCGTGCTCATGCTCGGCGCCAACGCGCTCCTGCAAACGCGCGCGACCGGCGCGCTGGGCGCAACCGAACAGCTCGAGGACCTCGAGCTCTACGATCTCGCCGGCATGATGCGGAAGGACCCCGGCCTCGCCGTCCCGATCCTCGACCGCGACGCGCCGGGGATGGCGAAAATCCTCCACCAAAAAGGCGCCGCGTTCTACACGCCCGCGGCCCATGACGCGCTGGCCGACAAATCCGGGATGAAACCGTTCATCGTTTCCTCCATCGACGCGGTGGCCCGGCAATGGCGCGCCAGCGTGTGGGCGCATCCGCTGCTTTATCTCTCGGTGCGCGCGGCCGACTTCTCCTATGTCTTCCTGTCGCTGCACCCCGATGTCTGCCCGGTCTATGTCGTGGGCGTGGACGGACCCGCCGCCGCGATGAAGGCGCTGAACCTCCGCTACCGCGACGACGGCCGCGACGACTGGCTGGACGACAGCTACGCCGGTCCGCTGGTCGGCACGCCGGTGTTCTCGCATCCGTTTTTCGCGGCGGTCGCCATCGCCTGTTTCGTGCTGCTGCTGCACCGCCGCCGCCCCGCCGACCTCGCCATGGCCGGGCTGCTCTCTGCCACCGCGCTCTATGCGGCGAGCTATTTCGTCATCTCGCTGGCCTGCGAATACCGCTACCTCTTCGCCATCGACCTCTCGGCCATCGCGGCGGCGTTTTATCTGGCGGCGGATTTCAGGGCGAGGGAACGCTCATCTTGAGCCGCCCGCCCACGCGCACCGGCTCGACGCGCGTGGCAAGTCCTTTCGCGCCGGTCTCCACGTACACCGCGCACAAGGTGGCGGGCCCTGTCGCCGGGGTGTAGCGCTGGCTGTTGAGCTTCTTGGTGAAGCGCTGGAGCGGCTCGAACTTGTCCATGCCGATGACGGAATCGTAGTCGGCGCAGGCGCCGGCGTCGGTCTGGTAGGCGGTGCCGCCGGGCAGGACCTGCGCGTCCGCCGTGGGGATATGGGAATGCGTGCCCACCACCAGGCTGGCGCGGCCGTCGCAGAAATGGCCCATCGCCATCTTCTCGCTCGTCGCCTCGGCATGCATGTCCACGACGATGGCGTCCGCGCCCTCGCCCAGCGGACAGGCGTTGAGCTCGGCTTCCACCGCGGCGAAGGGATTGTCCTGCGGGTCCATGAACACGCGGCCCATGGGATTGATCACCAGCACATGGCTGCCGTTCTTCGCCTGGTAGAGATTGGCGCCCTTGCCCGGCGTGCCGCGGGGCAGGTTGCAGGGACGTAGGATACGGTCCTCGTCGCCGATGAAGGACAGAATCTCCTTCTGGTCGGCCCAGTGGTTTCCGGTGGTGATGCAGTCCACGCCCAGCGCGAAGAATTCGTTGGCGATGGCACGCGTAATGCCGAAGCCGCCGGCCGCGTTCTCGCCATTGGCGATGACGAAGTCGAGCTTCAGGCCATCGATCAGCCGCGGCAACTCGGCCTCCAGCACCTCGCGGCCGGGCCTTCCGATGATGTCGCCGATGAATAGAATACGCATGTTCGCGGTCTTAGCGGCTCCCCTATTTCGGGACAAGCCGCCAATTTCCATCCTTCTTGATCATCAGATCGCACGCAAATGGATTGGCCGGGCTGTCAAAACCATCGTCCCATTTCACCGGCCAGCGGCCCGCGCAATCGCCGGCGCGGCATACGCAATACACGCCCCAGGCCTGCCAGGTCTCCACCGGCGGTGGTGACGATATCACGAAGATTCCGTGTGAGGCCGTGTCGCCCTTTTCCCTCCAATACGAAGCTTCGGTCTGCATGGCTCTCAACTCGCTATCCGGCGGCTCGGCGAGCTTTCCGTCGACATAGGGCCCAACCATCCCGTCGAGCACCGACTTTCGCGAAATCACTTTCGTGACGCGCGCATCGTAAAGCACCGTGGCGCGGTCCGTGCAGACCATGACGAGGTTCGGATGCCTCTTTTCCTCGATGGCCTGATAGCTCTGAAGGCAGCCCGGCTCGAACCAGGCCAACATTTCCACGGTTGCGAACCGGAACGCTTCCTCCATCAGAAGGGCGGTTTGTCTGCCAGCTGCGTCGTCCGAAAATCCCGAAAACGCCAAGCCGACGCAAATCTGGCCATCGCCTGCAATCCGGTGAGGCGGGCAAAGAGCGCAATCGAACGAGATGCAGTTATCCACTTCGCCGGTAATGCGGACGATCTGGTGTGCATAGCGGTAGGGATGGTGCACGAGTTGTGTGACCGTGACCGCCGGCACCGCGTGCGCGCCCGAGACGGCACACACAAGCGCGAGTGCGATCCACAACCTTTCCACGTCCCACCTGCCTTCGCGGCCGTCTGCGAATGGAATATGCTTCTCTTAACACGGGTACACAAATGCCGTCAGGGAATCTGATCGCGCGCCTCTTCGTCCAGACCGCCGTGACGCTCGCGGTCATGGCGGCGCTCCTGTTCGTGCCCGCCGGAACGTGGCGCTGGCCGCAGGCGTGGTGGCTCCTCGCGATATTTCTGCTCGGGACGGCGTATTTCGGTGCGTTCCTGCTGCGCCGCGATCCGGCGCTGCTGGAATCCCGGCTGGGCGGGCCGGTGCAGAAGGACCAGCCGCTGTGGGACCGGCTGTTCCTGGGCGCCGTCATGATCGGATGGTGCGCCTGGCTCGCCTTCATGGCGTGGGACGCGCGAGCCCGGCATGGCGCGCCGATGCCTGGCTGGCTCGAGATCCTCGGCGGCGTCCTGATCGCGGGGGGCTTTCTCGGCATCATGCCCGTCTTCGCCGCCAACAGCTTCGCGGCGCCCACCGTGCGTGTGCAGAGCGAGCAGCGCGTCATCGACACCGGGCCCTATGCGCATGTGCGCCATCCGATGTACGCCACCGCCCTCCTCTATCTGATCGGGATGCCGCTGCTTCTGGGTTCGTGGTGGGGCCTTATTGGCACCGCGATCATCGCGCTGGCGATCTCCTGGCGCGCGGTGGGCGAGGAGAACACGCTGGCCCGCGAGCTGCCGGGTTATGCGGACTACATGAAGCGCGTGCGCTGGCGGCTCGTTCCCGGCGTGTGGTGACGCGCTATTTCGCGCGCTTCTCCGCGATAGTGAGCGCGATGAGCTTTTCCAGCACCGCGCTGTCCACATCCGCGAGTTTCCTGACGTGGACGCAGGCGCCGCTGACCTTGCACGAACCAAGCTTCGCCAGCAGCGCCTTCGCCTTCGCGGATTTCGTCGCCAGATAGAGCACCGTCGCGGGCTTGCGCGGCGAGAAGCACACCATCGGCATGTCGCCCTCCCGTCCGCTGTCGTAGACGTAGTGATGGCTGCCGAAACCGATGATCGACGGACCCCACAGCGTCGCCGTCTCGCCGGACACCGCGCCCATCAGCGCGATCAGCGCCCTGGCGTCGGCGCGGCGCACCGGATCGGGCACCGCCGCCACGAACTTGCCTACGCTGGCTCTCGTCGGCTGAGTTTTGTTCTCCGCCATGGCGCTAGCCTCCCCCGCGAAAATATTTCGCGGACTTTTCCGTCACGACACCATCCAGCGGGCGATCGTGGTCCTCGCGCGGCAGCGTCTCGACCTCCTGTCCGGCATAGGCCACGCCCATGGCGCGCGCGTCGAGCGCGGCCAGCGTGCGGTCGTAATAGCCGCCGCCATAGCCGAGGCGATGGCCGGAGGCGTCGAAGGCGAGCAGCGGCACAAGGATCACATCGGGCGTGATGATCGGGGCGTCGTCGCGCGGCTCGGCGATGCCGTGATGGTTGTCGACGAGTGCGTCGCCTTCATTCCAGCGGCGGAACGACAGGCCATTTCCTTCGATGCGCGGCAGCGCGAGCGTGCAGCCCCGCGCGGCGAGTGCTTTCATCAGCGCGCGCGGATCGGCCTCGTCGCGAACCGGCCAATAGCCGGCAACGATAGCGCCGGCGGCAAGCGCGAGATCGTCCGCGAAACGGGCAATGCATGCCGCATAGTCAGGACAGGCACGCGACAGCGCCGCGCGGCCGGCGCGGGCGTCGCGGCGGAGCGCGGATTTGCTCTCAGTGTCACTCACTTCTGCCGCACGCCGGTCACGCTTTGCCGTTCTTCGCGTCCGTGGTGGAAGTAGTAGCAGTTGCCGGCGAACTCCGCGCCGTCAGCCCGTAGCGAAATCGTGCAGTCGTAGCCGGCGCCGAAGACATCGTCGAATTTCATGCGCAGAGCATCGCCTTTGAAAAGCGCAATGCCGAGCGGCCTGGAGTCGATGTCTCCGGTCATCTTGCCGCCGGACTCCTTCAGCGTGAGCGTCCCCGGGGTCGCGGTATACTGCGTGGCGAACGTCCAGCGCCCCACCCATTTGGCGGACCGCTCATCGGCATGCGCGGCCGGCGCGGCGAGGAGCGCGAGAGCCGCGATCAGAAAAGTCGTCAACGACCACACGCGCATGGCTTTGCTCCTGTCTATCTCTGCCGCATGCCGGTCCAGTGGACCAAAAAGTCCTGCGCTTGCGGCGTGCCGTAGCGGCAATCGCCGGTGAACTGCCTGCCGCCCGGTTGCAGGTTCAGATGGGCGCGGCCAGGGTCGTCATCCGGGCGATTGCGGTCGCGGAAGGAGAGCGTCAATTGCCCGTCACGGACCATGCCGAAGGCGGACTTGTCCGCGCGATGCGCCTGTGCGAGGTCGCCGACGAGTTGCCCGCCGCGATCCTGGAGGGTGAGCGTGAATGAGTTCCCGGTCTCTTGTTCGCGGATGGTCCAGGCGCCGACCCATTGCTCGGCCGAATCGCCGGCATAAGCGGTGGGCGGCACCGTGATCGCGAAGGCCGCGACGAGGGCGGCGAACAAAAGACCGATGCGCATGGTTCCCCCCGGGATGAAAAGTGGACGGGACCGCCATCGCCGTTGGAATCGGATCCTCACGGGCCTGCAAGTGCAGGTGGGCGCCATATGACCCGGACCACGGTCCAGGCCAGGGACAGCTCCCGGTGAGTACCATTAAGGCCCCTGGGCATCGCTTTCCTGACGCACGGGGCAGTACCGTCCGACGCCAATATAAGCGACTGGACCCATTCTGTCACTTGCGCCCCAACCCGCCACCTTTTAACCCTTGGAAGCGGCTGGAGGCGGCAATTGAATCTCAAACCTGCGACCCTGGAACTTCTACGTCATCTTGCCGGACGGCCCACTGCTGTCCGGTTTAATTTTCAGGTCCATTGTATGGCCAATTGGTCTGAGTGGGAGTTATGCGGCGTGTCGGGGCCTAGAAGGCGCTGGATCGGTCTTCGATGCATGAGGTTGGCTCTGACG
>JBOHKI010000068.1:0-16029 GCA_050728855.1 Rhizomicrobium sp.
TCGCCGCCCTGCTAGATCGCATCGCGGGCAACGGCGTGGGCGTCGTGCTTGTGGAAGATGCAAGCCGCTTCGCGCGTGACCTCGCCGTCCAAATGACAGGCCATGAACTCTTGAAGCGCATGGGCGTTGATTTGGTCCCCGTGAACGCGCCGGACCACTTCACAGATGACACGCCAACGGCAGTCATGGTGCGGCAGATATTGGGCGCGGTTTCGCAGTTTGAGAAAGCCCAGCTTGTGCAAAAGCTCAAGGGCGCGCGCGCTCGCAAGAAGGCCCTCACGGGCCGTTGTGAAGGCCGGAAAGCCATTCCCGATGACGTATTGGAGAAAGCGCGCAAACTGGCGCGCCGGAATCCTAAGACAGGCGAACGCCGGAGCTTGCGCGAGATTGCGGAAGCACTCGCCTACGCCGGTCACACGGTTATTCAGAATGGCGAGCCGTCCGGCAAAGCCTATGGGCCGGAGTCGATCAAGCGCATGTTGTCCGCGCCAAAGCCCAAACGGAATCGGGACGCCGCGTAGCGCGAAGGCAGGGAAGCAATGGAACACGACGGACACGACGTTAGCGGCTTCCTCTTGCTGACGATTCTAATTTGGAAATGCCGTTGGATCATTCCGCTTGTGATCTTGCTGGCGCTCTTGAATGTCTGAATAGACCGGGCCGGAGCTTTAGGGTTCTGACTCGATGGACGCGCCCGCCTCACTTGAGGCGGGCGTTTTCGTTTGCGCGGACCTCAGAAAAAAAAAGAGAGGGCTGGGGCTTCCCTTTTAGGGGCCTTTTGATTCTGGCACGATTGGTGCATTCCAGTGCCTCGTAAGGGACTTGAAGTTGTCAACCCGACGCGGCCAAATAAAAAGAGAGGCTAGGGACCCAAGCCACGGGGCCGATTTTTCGACCCCGTATGAATTTCATCTCCGATTTTTATGCGGGTCGATTTTTCTACATCAAAGCACGTCACGCTCAGAACAATGTCGGCTCTTGCTTCCTAGGCGCGCGAGACTTCACTTGATCCAACGGCGAGCGAAGCGTTTCCCTCATTCACGGAAATCTCTACCGCGCCGGTCCCGTGAGGCGCGCCGTTCATCCCGCACAAGCACGATTGCAGTGATGACTCCGCAGACTACCGGGAATCCGATCACGGCCCACGAGAAGAACGTCGCCATTGAACTCAGGAGTCCTTTTGGCAGGTCGCGGTCAGTATCTCGCGCTTCCTCGCAACGTCCGTCTCGTGCAACACGTTTGTCCCTCTATCGAGGACGTAGTGATTGGCGACATGGGTTCCGCGAGAATCGTAAACCTCATCCCATGTCACATCGTTTGGCGTAACGACTGCCGCCCAACGCCGTCCGCCAGAACTGGTATCGTTTGACGCAAGCCCACTCGTTAGATCAATCGCGATATGGCGCGCATCCGAAGAGTCTGCGGACGTGCAGGTAAGATTGAGCGTTTCCGCCTGCGCTCCAGAAATACTCACTGCACCTAACAGCGCCACCGTTCCGAAAAATACTACTAGCTCTTTCATTCCCCGCTCCTGTCTTGTTGAAACCACAGCGCTATAGTATAGGGGGTATGGTATATCTGAAAGAGTTTTCGTGAGTCATACAATCCGGCAGAAAGCGAAGCTGCTAAATCGCGTGCGTCGGCTCCGGGGGCAGGTGGAAGCGGTTGAGCGCGCCCTAGAGGCCGAATCCGAGTGCATCGACGTGATGCAACTCGTTGTCTCGGTTCGCGGGGCTGCGAATGGGCTGATGGCGGAGTTGATGGAAGATCACATTCGCTTCCATGTATCCGATCCGGCGAGCGACCGGGATAAGAACCGTGCAAAAGGTTCGGGCCAGCTTATCGAGGTCGTTCACGCTTATCTGAAATGAAACGGCGGCGACGAATTGAGCGATCCGGTCAAATCCATCACGCACGATCACGTATTTCTCGGCCACGCCCATGAGAAAAGCGAGCGCAAGACTTGGGCTGTCATAGCGCTTTGCGGAATCATGATGGTCGCGGAGATCGTGGGCGGACTTCTGTTCGGCTCCATCGCGCTTGTCGCGGACGGACTCCATATGAGCACACATGCTGGGGCGCTGCTATTGGCGGCTTTGGCCTACAGCTACGCGCGCAAGCACGCACATGATTCCAGGTTCACGTTCGGGACCGGCAAGTTGGGGGACCTCGCCGGTTTTACCAGCGCGATCATTCTGGCGATGATCGCGCTTCTAATTGGCTTTGAATCCGTGAGTCGCTTTTTTGCCCCTGTTCCGATCCATTTTGCAGAGGCGATTCCCATCGGCGTCCTTGGACTGGCGGTCAATATCCTAAGCGCTTGGTTGCTTAGTGGAGGCGATCACGATCACCACCACCATGAGGGCGACCACGCCCACGATAGCGCGCATCGCGACAACAACATTCGAGCCGCCATAATCCATGTCATGGCCGATGCAGCCGTCTCCGTTTTGGTAATTACGGGCCTCTTGCTTGCGCGCGTATTCGGATGGCTTTGGATGGACCCGCTCGCGGGTCTTATCGGGGCGTTTGTGATCGCGAGTTGGTCCTACGGATTGGTCCGCGACACTGGCGCAATCCTACTCGACATGAAGCCGGACCGCGCCTTGGTCGAGAGAATGCGAGAGACGATAGAAGCGAATGGCGACCGCGTATCGGACCTTCACGTCTGGCGACTTGGCCCCGGACACCTTGGAGTCGCTCTTTCGATCACAACCGAGCAAGCGAGAGACCATCGGTATTATCGCTCCATGCTGGCGGAGTTTCCGACTCTCTCCCACATGACCGTAGAAATCGAACGCGCCAACGCACAATGATTGCCTAGTTCCGATTCAGCCCCATGTCGCGACTCTGGAGCTTCAATTTCCATCGCGTTTCCATCGCCGCAATATCGGCGTCCGTCGCCGCCGTCCCCGCGACCTCCAAAACTGAAATCTGATAATCGGCGGGGTCGCGCGATTTGAGCGCGACGTTACCGCCGTGTCCGGTTTGCTTGTATTCGATCCATCGGCCCCAAAACCCGGACTGCCCAGCCGCCATGCCAACGTATTGCTCGCGCGTCTTAGGGCACGTCAGGAGATAGATTCCGCGCGATGCTTTGAACGTGGCAATCCATGTCAGGGGCAACGCTTCGATTTGCGATAGCGGGGACATGAAATTGAGGAAGCCGGGAAACTCAGGGTCCGCGTCTCTCTGGCGTAACTCCGCCACGGGCTTGTTCTGTAACTCCGCGCGTTGAATCCACGCTCGCGCGCCGTCGCCCCATTCAATCGTGAGACGCCCGGCTAGATCATCGAACGCGGGTAACGGTTCCAAGCGATACACGTCACAAGAACCGGCTTCATCGACTCCGGGCATGTGGGGCTTAGGCCGGTCATGGTCTAGGAGCCCGACATACGCCGCGCGATAGACGCCCGCGAATAGCGTTTCGCCCGCTGGGGTCGCGACGAATGACGCCCAATAGGTCGCGCGCTGGAATCGCGAACGGCGGTCGGGGTTCTGGTGCGTCTGGTAGGCGTCAAATGCCGGGCGGTCGAAACGCCATAGCTCAAACGGCGTCCGGCCTTTCTCCGCCCGCATGTCTTGGTGACGGACCAAGATCGTCTCTGACGGTTCAATCCCCTCTTGTGTGAGAATCGAATTGAATAGCATTGCCATTGCGTTCCCCCCAGCCTAAGCCTCCGCTCGCGCCATTTTGCGTATCAGCCGGAGCGTAGCGCGGCAATCCGCAAGCGCCCGATGCGAACCGTAGGGCAACTTGAGATACGGGCCAGACCTCGCGAACGTGCGATAGGTTTGCATCGCACATTCCCAACGCGCGCTCACGCCCTCCAATTTGTGAAGCCCGAACGTCCGCCCGATAACGTCGCGGTCGAATCTCGCGTTGTAAGTCACTACGGTCTGGCCGTGTAGAAACGCGCGCATGGCTTCCGCCTCTTGCGCGAATGACGGGCACTCTTTCACGGCCTCATTCGTTATGCCGTGAATCTCAATGACCCTCTTGGGAATCTTGTAGCGCGGTTTGAACGTGCCCTGATAAATCAGCTTGCCCCGCATATTGATCGCGGCAAGCTCGATTACCTCCACATTGGACTTGTCCAATAGGCCGGTCGTTTCCGTATCCACAATGATCGCGTCGGAGTCGAGCATCCGCGCGGCCCACATAATCGCGTCTAGGCGACTCCCTACCCATGAACGCGGCTTCTCTAACCAGTCCATGTGAATCTTGCCGGGCGGGATGTTGAATCGCGCGAGATAGCTCACGTCCAATTCGTATCGCGTGGCGGCGCGGGACTCCCAAAGCGCAAAGGTTTGATCGCTATGCGTCTTGGCTTGCGCCGCCGTCCATCCGTTCACGGATGCGAGATGCGTCTTGGCTTCTTGCGTCCGGCCCGTGGCGTTCGCATAGCCCATGTGAACCGATAAGTGGCACTTGGAACAGATAGGCTCTAATCCGATAAGCCGTTGCACACGGTTGTCATCGTCAAAGTGCCAGAGTTCATGCAAATCCAATGACCGTTGTTCCGCTCCGCAGTAGGCGCACTTGAGCCGCTCGCGATATGTGTGTTCGGGTAGATCAAGACTGAGGAAGCGCGGACGGAATAGCGCCGCGCCAAGGTGCCAGCGCAACGCCTCCCACGTATCGCCCGCCACAACCGCGCGGACGTTCCGTCCCCATGCGAGTGCGGGGACTAGTTGGATTTGAAGGGGCGGCGAGTCGGTCATTCGGAGCCGCATGAAACAACGCCGCCCGTGAAAGGCCAATTAAAAGGGGCGCGAACCGGCGGGATTCAGGCCTACGGTAAGACTAGACCACAACGTCAACATGTTGTGTCCGCCCGCCGCAGCGATCTCGAGCGCGCGCTTTGCCGTCTCCTGGCCCTTCACGTCCTTCATGTCGGGAATGGACGTCTTGTCCTCGGCGATCCGTGCGAGCGGCGGGTTCAGGACTTGCGCGCCCTTCACGTGATTGACCAGCGCGATGAGCGAGGGCGCCGCCACGATTTCGACGCCGCCGGCCCATGCGGCTTCCGCGCCGCACGTCGCCGGGCAAATCAGCCCGCGATTCTGCTCCGACGCTGCGAGCGCCGCTGGAAGCACGCCCGCCACCGGCACGATTTGGCCGTCGAGCGACAACTCGCCCAACGCCACATAGCGCGCCATTTCGCTGGCCGGCAGAACGCCCATAACGGCCAATAGGCCCAGCGCGATGGGCAGGTCGTAATGGCTGCCTTCCTTCGGCAGGTCCGCCGGCGAGAGGTTGACGATGATCTGTTTGAACGGCAGCGCCAGGCCTATCGCGGAAAGCGCCGAGCGCACGCGTTCGCGGCTCTCGGCCACCGCCTTGTCGGCTAGGCCGACGATGGTGAAGCCGCCATTGTTGGACGGCATGAGATGGACCTGCACGTCCACCTCGCGCGCTTCGATGCCCTGGAAGGCAACCGTGTAGACATGGGACACGCTCATCGCATCGACCCCCGATGATGCGAGTGTGCGTTCCGAGCGCGGGCGCGCGCAACGCTTCAGATGTCTCCAAGCTGTCTCAGAGTTTGTCGGGGCGCTACTTCGCCGACAAAATCCCCCAGACGAAATCGGCGCGATCGAGGCCCTTCAACGCTGCACCGTTGACGGTGCCGGTCGGCGTCTTTTCCAGCACGCCGGCATCGGGCGCGCCGTTCCTGTCGAACGCGGCATAGGCGTGACAGGAGATGCAGGATATCCACGGAATCGGCACGCCATGGTTCATCCGTTCGACCACCGAATTTCCCAGGAGCGTGGGCTGCAGCTTGGGCGTCAGATAGCGCGTCTGAGTGCCCTTGAGGCAATAATTGTCCCACACCGGATCCACGCCGTTCTGCCGGAATAGCGCCTGCAGCGCGGGCGTCTTGGCGCAACCGCCGTAATCACCGTTGGCCGTCTTTGCCGGCGCGACGTCGGCGGCTACCGCGCCGAAGGCATCGTGGCAGCCGATGATGTCGCATCGCCCGGGACTGCTGCGATGCTCGACGGTGAACCACAACCAGTCCGGCAAGGTCTTGCTCTGCACCGATACGCCCACCAATGCGTATTCGATGGCTGTGCCGCCCTCGCTGGCGCTATTGGTGTAGAAGGCCGCGCGCACGTCGGCGGCGTTCTTGTAGGCCGGTTGCCATTTGAGGATGTCGCTCACCGGCACCCAATCTGCCTTGGCGATGATCGAACCTGTCGGCAACGCAACGCGCTTGTTCGCGGCATACGCCTCGACGAGGCCCTTGGTCGTGGTGAGACCATTCTTGGTCAAGTAGTCATAGACGTCGCGGTTGTGGCGCACTTCCTCGCCGATGCAACCATCGGGCGGAAAATTCCCGGCTGCGCCGTCGAGCGGCTTGGCGCATTGGGCGGGCGAGGACACCATCGCGGTGACGGCGGATGTCGCGGGCCGGCCGTGGCTCGCCGTGCCGCCGAGGCTTTTAGTCAGGAGCTTGGGCGCGCCGGGCGAAGGCCATCCCGGCGCCGGACCGTAGATGTCCGCGTCCGACGCCCAATGCTCATATGCCACGCCTTGACCCTTCGGAGCGGGGCGGATCATGCTCACGAAGCTCTGCCAAGCCGCGCGCGCGGGTTGCGATGCGCCAGCGGGAGGGGATTGCGCTCCGGCTGGGAGCGGCGCAAGCAGCAGCGCGCAAAGGGCGACGCGCTTCATCCCAGCGCAAGCCCGGCGGCGATCCCGGCGATGACGAACCGCGCCAGATATCCCAAGCTATGGGCAAGCGTGACCTGCGGATCGAACTTCACCCAGAACCCATTGGTGACGCAGACGACCAGCGGCCCTGCCGCCCAGGCGATGACGGCCACGATGAGCGCCGATTTGAAATCGCTTGCGCCCGCGAGCTCGCACAGCGCGATGACGGCTGCTGCGGTAATGAAGCCGATGGCGGTGGAATAGAGGATCGGCTTCTTCTCGTCGGCCTTCGCTTTGACCCGCCACACCTCAGGGTGCGCCTGGTAGCGGTCGCGGAACAGCACGCCCATGAAATACCAGTCGGTAAAGCTCGACGCCACGCCCGCGCCGATAACGGCCGCGATCAGTTTCCAGTCCATAGGCCCAGCCCCCGGTGTGCGGCGGCAGGCTAGCGTGTTTCGGCCGAGTCTTCACCTCCCCCTCGGGGGAGAAAAGTCATTTCGGCACGACGTCGAAGGCGATGGTCGTGCGGGTGGCGGCTGATTGGAAGGGGACGGTGCCGTGCCAGGTGTAGGAAGGAAACAGCACCAGCGTGCCGGGCTTGGGCTTCACAGCACGGCGGACGGGATCGGCGAATCCCATCTCGATATGCGGCTCGCCGAACTTTATCCAGCCCTGCTTTTGCGCTTCGTCGGCCACCGCGTCGGGGACCGCCACATAGTAGGCCGAACTGATCCAGCCGCGCGGGTGGACGTGGTTGGTGTGAAAGCCGCAATCGTAGAGACGCGATGACCAGGAATCGGTGTAGCGGAAATCGCCGCGCTTGTTGCGGAGGAGCGGATGGTTCTCGTCCGGCTTCATGCGCGCGATGTAGGCGCCGACCGCCTTGTCGATCTGCGCGCGCAGCAGGTTCACCGGATCGTGGCCGGCGCTGAAGAGGTTGTCGATCGTCTGCGTGCCGTGGCGCAGTGTCTGGTCGAGGTATTCGCGCTTGTCGGTGTGCAGCCGGTCGAGATAGGCGTTGAGTTCACGATTGAAGCTTTCCATGTCGGAATAGCCCGCGGGCGGATCGATCTCGAAGACCTGAATGTATTTCTCGTAGTCATTCAGCTCGGCCTCGCGCGGATCGCCCAGCGCTCGCAACGCCAGTCCCCACATGGCCAACATGGTCTGGTTCGCCGGCTCGCGGCGGATGCCCTCCTCGGCCACTGCAAACGCACGGTCGGCCATGCCCGCGCGCAGAAGCGACGACAGAGCGTTGACGCGGGAGCCAACATTCTGCGGCTCCATGGCGAGCGTCGCTTCGTGTTCGCGAACGGCGTCGTCGATTCGGCCGAGCGCGGCCAGCGCCAGCCCGCGCCCGTCATGCGCGCTCACGCTTTCGGGGGCAAGGCGGATGGCGCGGTCGAAATACTCGAGCGCCTCCTCATGCCGGCCCGCGCGATAGAGCAGATCGGCCTTGCCCAGCGGCAGCGAGGCAAATTCCGGCAGGGCTTTCATCGCCGTATCGTAAGACGCAAGAAAATCTTCGCCGCGGTCCAGCCGGTAGAACAGTTGATTGAGTTCGCGGTGGGCGAGAACGTCGGCGGGATTGCGCCGGATCGCGGCGCGATAGGCATTGATGGCGTCTTCGCTGCGCCTCAGACTTTGCAACGTAGAGGCGCGGTTGTAATCGACCAGCGGCATGTCAGGGACCAGGGTCTTGGCCCGGTCGAAGTGCTTCAGCGCCTCGTCGTGACGTTTCTGCTTCTTGAGCGCGAGGCCGAGATTGTGGATGAGCGCGCCCGCCTGGCGCGAATCCCTGATGCCCTGCGCCAGCGCCTGACGCAGCAGCGTCTCCGCCTCGCGCGGCCGGTCCATCTGGTTGAGGACATTGGCCAGACATTGCTGCGCCAGCGCCAGGCCAGGTTGGCGATGCAGCATGGCGCGAAAGGTCTTCTCCGCGCCGGCAAGATCGCCCGAATCCTGCTGCGCCTGGCCCAGCGCCAGAATCGCTTCGAGATAGGTGGGCTTGAGCCGGATCGCCTCCTGCTGCGCGGCGATGGCCTCGGCATAGCGCCGCTCAGCCATGAGCAGATTGCCCAAATTGTTGTGGACGTGGGGTTGCGCCGGGTTGGCGGCGAGTGAGCGGCGCAGGAGTTCTTCGGCTTCCGCGATCTGTCCCTGGCCGCGTCGCACCAGCGCCAAAAGCTGGAGTGCATCCGGATTCTCCGGCTGCGCGGCCAGCACGATCTGCAGAAGCTGCTCGGCGCCGAACAGGTCCTCGCGATTGATCAGCGCCAGCGCTTGATGGATCACGCTGGAGAGACTGGCGGTCGGGGTTGCGGCATCGCTCATGAGGGCGAGCTTATCGCCGATGCGGCGGATTCGTTCAATCGGCGGATCGGATGGTTAAGTACGCCCTCAGCGGCCCAGCGCCCGGGCGATCTCGCGCTGGAACCAGGCCACGCCCTGCTCATGCTTGGGCGACAGCCTGCCCACGGCATAGATGCCGGCGTCGAGATTGCGCTGGACCGCCTCGCAGATCGCCTTGTCTTCATGGGTGGTGATCTCCGAGGCCGCGACGGAGCGCTCCATCTCGTTGCGCGGTGTGCCATCGGCGAAGAAGTAGAGGTAGTCGAGGCGGGTATGGGCGGCGTCCACCGGCCAAATCCGCTCCAGAAGCACGCCCTCGGCATAGACGTTGACCCCCAGACAGGGCCATGCCCAGGCCCAAAGGCCAGCCACGGGCGAGCCATCGCGCGGCGGCGCCTGATGGAAGATCACCGGCGCAGAGACATCCACCTCGTATTTGGCGGCGTCAACGGCGGAATTGAGGAACGGGTGCACCAGCGGAATGTGGTAGCCCTCGAGATAGTTCTCGACATAGGTCTTCCAGTTGCAGGCGATGTCGTGGCTGGAGGCATGGGAGAAGCGGAAATTCTCCAGCGGCAGGTTCGCGGTGCGGGCGATGAGCGGCGCAATGGCCTTCGACAGGGGCTCCGCGTCCCCGGCCATGTTGACGAACAGGAAGCCTCGCCAGCTTTCGCAGCGCAACGGAACCAGCGAATAGTCCCGCGGGTCGAAATCCTGCGCCGGGCCGAAATCCCGCGCGCTGGCAAGCCGCCCGTCCAGAGCGTAGCGCCAGCCATGATAGCGGCAGACCAGCGATCCTTCACACTTGCCAGCGCCATCGTCGGCGAGCGGACCGGCGCGGTGGCGGCAGACATTGTGGAAAGCGCGCACCTGGCCGTCGGTCCCGCGCACCGCGAGAAGCGGAAATCCGGCAGCCTGGGCTGCCACGTAGCTGCCCGCCATGGGCAGCTGGCTTTCATGGCAGAACATCAGCCAGTTGCGGGCGAAGACGTGCCGACGCTCGGCCTCATAGACCGACGGATCGCGATAGAGCGACGCCTCGAGCGTGATCTGTGCCGTATTTTCCATAGCGCGCCCCACGAACTCAACGATGACGTGGCCGGCTGACGCCCGCGCCGCCTTGCAGCATCGATCGGACAAGACAAGGCCACAGGCTGCATTTTGACCACGAATCCGCAACGGAAATCAAAGTCCGCGGCGTGCCGCCGGACCACACTTGCGCACCACCCGTTCCCGCCCCTACGCTCGGGATACCGCTATTTCCAATCGAGAGAGCCATGACCGCCAAGCGCTTCGAAGGCACCGACAAATATGTCGCCACCGACGATCTCAGGATCGCCGTCAATGCCGCCATCGCGCTGGAGCGTCCCTTGCTCATCAAGGGCGAGCCCGGCACCGGCAAGACCGAGCTGGCGTTCCAGGTCTCGGATGCCCTGAAGGCGCCGCTCATCACCTGGCACGTCAAATCCACGACCAAGGCCCAGCAGGGCCTCTATGAGTACGACGCGGTGACGCGGCTGCGCGACAGTCAGCGTGGCGATCCCCGCGTCAAGGACGTGAAGAACTACATCAAGAAAGGTAAGCTCTGGGACGCCTTCGAGATGGACGGCCGTCCGGTGCTGCTCATCGACGAGATCGACAAGGCCGACATCGAGTTCCCCAACGACCTTCTGCTCGAACTCGACCGCATGGAGTTCTTCGTCTACGAGACCGGCGAGACGATCAAGGCCCGGATCCGACCCATCGTCATGATCACCTCCAACAACGAGAAGGAACTGCCGGACGCGTTACTGCGCCGCTGCTTCTTCCACTACATCAAGTTCCCGGACCGCGAGACAATGCAGAAAATCGTCGATGTGCACTATCCCGATATCAAGCAGAAGCTGGTGGCGGAGGCGCTCAACGTCTTCTATCAGATCCGCGACGTGCCTGGCCTGAAGAAGAAGCCCTCGACGTCTGAGTTGCTCGATTGGCTCAAGCTGCTCCTCAATGAGGACATCTCGCCGGAAATGCTTCGTGAGAAGGATCCCACCAAGCTGATCCCACCGCTGCACGGAGCACTTCTCAAGAACGAACAGGACGTGCATCTGTTCGAACGCCTGGCGTTTCTCGCCCGGCGGGAAACCCGGAACTAGGCGGCCGCGAACGCCGGGAGAATGCCCATGCACCGCGTCGCGCTCGCAGCCAGCCTTGCCGTTTTGCTTTCCGGTCCAGCCCTGTCCGCGCCGACGGTGACCATCGCACAGGCGTCCCTGGCCGGGACAACGGAT
Organism: Rhizomicrobium sp.; assembly: GCA_050728855.1. Classification (GTDB taxonomy): domain Bacteria; phylum Pseudomonadota; class Alphaproteobacteria; order Micropepsales; family Micropepsaceae; genus Rhizomicrobium. The sequence goes on from JBOHKI010000068.1 coordinate 11,287, forward strand.
GGTGGCATCTCGGTCTTCAAGGACATTCCGTTCGCGGCTCCGCCGGTCGGCGATCTACGCTGGCGCGCGCCCCAGCCCGCACCTGCCTGGACCGGCACCCGGGACGCCAGCCAGTTCGGCCCCATCTGCCCGCAATCCCTACGTGCTCCGGGCCAGCCAAGGATGGGAGCCGCGCTGTCCGAGAGCGAGGATTGCCTCACCGCGAACGTCTGGACTCCATCCGTTGCCGGCAAGCTCCCGGTCATGGTGTGGATCTATGGCGGTGGCTTCCGCATCGGCGGTTCTGCCAGTTCGCTCTATGACGGCATGGAGCTGGCGCAGCACGGCGTGGTCGTAGTGTCATTCAACTACCGGCTGGGCTGGTTGGGCTTTCTCGACCTTCCCGCGCTAGCGGCCGAGCATCCCGATGAGCCCCATGGCAATTACGGCCTGATGGACCAGGTCGCCGCTTTGAAATGGGTGAAAGCCAATATCGCGGCTTTTGGCGGCGATCCCGGCAACGTCACCATCTTCGGCGAATCCGCGGGCGGCATGAGCGTCAACGACATGATGGTGTCGCCGCTGGCGCGGGGCTTGTTCAACCGGGCGATCTCCGAATCCGGCCTCGGCCTCGTCGATACGCCCGGCGAGGCGCAGGCGCAGCAACAGGCAGAGGGATTTGCCCAGCGCATGGGAGCGGGCGACGCCTCGGGCGCCGAGCAGCTCAAGGCGCTGCGTGCGCGCTCGACCTACAGCATCGTCAAGGACGAGCCGGTCGACGATTCTGGCAGCATCACACCCATGGTCGATGGAACCGTGCTGCCCGACGGCGTCGCCAAGCTCTTCAGCGAAGGCAAGATCGCCCACGCCGCCTACATGGCCGGCTCCAACAGCGACGAGGCCTCGCTGATGCACAGCCTGCGCATGACCGACGACGACGTGATGCGCCCCCTGGCAACGCACGCCGGCGAGGCGCGGAAAGTTTATGAAAGCGACGGCAAGATCGACGACAGGACCTTCGCGCATCGGCTGTTCGACGACGGGGTGTTCGCCGATGGCGCCCAGGGTTTCGCGCACTTCGTGGCGCGAACCGGAGAGCCGGCCTATGTCTATCACTTCCGCTATCTGGCCAATGCGTTGCGCGGTCGCGCCGATGGCGTAGGCCATGGCGGCGAACTCATCTATGTCTGGAGCCTGCATGGCTGGCAGAACGACCCGTCGATGGCGTTCATCGCGAACCTTGCGACGCCGAAGGACAAAGAGGTCGCCGAACAGACCCAGGCCTATTGGACAAATTTCGCCAAGACTGGCGATCCCAACGGCCCTGGCCTGCCAACGTGGCCGCAATCGGCCGCGGCTGCGCCCGAGACTTTGGTGGTCGACGACACGACGGTCGCGCGCGCGAACTATCTCAGCGCCCGGCTCGCCGTCGTCTATGCGCTGTGGAGCGCGCGAACGGGCCTGGCCGCGCCGTAAAGGAACGGCGGCGCGGACCCATCGATCTGCGCCGCCGGAACCATTGCCCAATCGGCATGACGTTTCTATTTGAACAGCGACAGTATGATCTGCGGCGACGAATTGGCGATCGACAGGGCCTGCACGCCAAGTTGCTGCTTGACCTGCAAGGACTGAAGCATCGCGCTTTCCGTCGACATGTCGGCGTCGACCAGATTGCCGATACCCGTCTGCAGGGTGTTCGACAGGTTGGTCACGAACGTCGACTGGATCGAGAATTTCTTCTCGCCCGAGGACAGACGCGCCAGCGCGCTGTTCACATTCGTCAACGAGGCTTCGACGGTGGAGATCATCGTCGAGGCCTTGGCCTGCGTGGAGATCGTGCCCGTTGACGCAACGGTGACAACAGAACCGCCGAGCGACAGATTTTCGGCGGACACGGTGATCTTGCGCGCGCCGTCCGAAGACGCCAGCGCCGTGATCTGCGTGGTCGAGCCGTCCACCAGGTTGAAGCCGTTGAACACGGCATTGTTGATGATGGAGGTGATCTGGTCGCGCAGCGCCGTGAAGTCCTCGTTCAACGCCTGGCGGCTGGCCGTATCAAGCGATTGGTCCGAGGCCGACAGGGCCTTCTGCTTCATCTCGATCAGCAAGTCCGAGATCGACTGGCCGGCGGAAAGCGCGGTGTCGACCGAGGAGATGCCGCGGTTGAGACTGTCGGTCACCGATTGATACCCGGCCACGTCGCCGCGCATGTCCTGCGCGATGGCAAAGGTCGCACCGTCATCCTTGGCGGAGGCGACCTTCAGACCCGAGTTGATGGCGTTCTGCGTGGTCTGAAGCTGGGCATTGGTCTGGTTGAGGTATTGCAGCGCCACCATGGCGCCGGTGTTGGTGTTGACTGTCAGCATTATTCTTCTCCGTCCCATTCTGGTGAGGTGGCGGCCTTCTGCCCGCCTTGGAGGCACAGTGCCCCGGCTTTCGCGTTCGCAAGCGCCGTGCCGAAAGAAGTGCGGTGCCAAGCCTGGATTTTCGCCGCGCGTGCCGTGCGCACCGGAAATTTTTTCGCGGCAGGTTTTGCCGGGGGACACCAAACGCAATCCCCGGGGCCAAAACGCAAATGGCCGGGACGCTGCCCGGCCATTGGCTCAACAGACGTGGGAGAACGGCGTCAGGCGGCGCCGCGAAGGCCCTGCATGATGGTGCGGTTGATCTCGATCAGCGGCTCCATCGGCGCGCCGGATCGTGTCACCTGTTTGGAGTATTTCGACACCCAAAGCGAGAGCGACACGATCTTGGCGCGCACATCCTTGGGCAGCTGGTTGCGGTCATCCATGCAGTCCGCAGCGAGCGTGCGCCACAGCCGGCGGTTCCAGTCGATCGCCTCGGCAAGCGGGCCGCCCTGAGCACCCGCCTCGCGCGCGTCGATCAGCGCGCCGGTGACTTGGCCGAACAGCCGGTATTCGTTGTCACGCGGACTCTCGGTGATCCGCTGTGTATTCTGATACGCCTTGTGGGTCATAGGACAGACGTTCCTTCTCGAACTCAAACAGTTTCTTGCACAGCACCAGGGCCTTGTAGTAGGCGCCGCTCATGACCTGGCGGCTGATATCGACGCAGGTCAGAAGCGCTTCGCGATCCCGGATCGCGCCCATGAACTCCGTCATGCGCAGCGCGAACTCGTTGTAAAACTCCTCATCGGCCTCGGGGTCCAGATACATCATCATGATCGGAAAATAGATGCGCCGCGCCGGGGTGTCGGCGTGCTCGCGCTGCATGATGTCCTTTTCTCGCAGGAGTGAGGCCTTGTTCTGGATCACGAGGCTGGCGCGCTTGTCGCCGTTGGTCAGAACCGCGCCGTTCAGCACGAATTTCTCGCCCGGCTTGAGCGACAGTTTCAGCGGCATGTCCATCGTCCTCGGGAGACAGCCGGCGCGGGGGCGCCTGGGTCCTGTTCCCCGGACGCGAACGCTAGCGTGCATTCGTTAAGAAAAACCTTGCACTGCAACACAGCGCGTTCACCCAAGATTAAGCATGTCGGGCTTTGATGGAGTCGGATAAAGGGATGTTTCCATGGCCAAAATGGCTACTGCACGGCGCCTCGAAACAGCCGCAGGCATTGGCGCTCACGCCAGCGCGCTCGCGCGTCTCGAAACGCTGGAGGAAGAACTCGACGCCGCCGCGGCGCGCCGAAAATCCAACGGCCTGGTGCGCCGGGCCATCAAGGTCTGGCGCCGCGGCGACATCGTGCGCGCGGGCCAGCTGGCCCTCGAAGCCACCGAGAGCGACGCGACCAACCCGCAGGCCTATCACGTGCTCGCCATGGCGCTGGAGCGCATGGGCCACATGCACAAGGCGCTGGTGACCTATGAACGCGCCTTTGCGCTCGATCCCGACGATCCCGATCTGCTGCTGAATCTCGGCCTGTCGGCGTGGAACATGAAAATGATCGACGCGGCGGCGAAGATGTTCAATCTCTACATAGCCGCCTGTCCGGAGTCACCGCTTGGCTACAACAATCTGGGCTCGGTGCAGTGCGAACAGGGCAAATCGTCCATCGCCATCGAGACATTGCGCGCGGCGATCTATCGCATGCCGGCGCAATCGATCCTGTGGAATTCGCTCGCCACCGTGCTCGCCGAAGAAGGCCGCGCCGACGAGAGCATCGTATTCTACGAGGAAGCGATCCGGCTTGAACCGGATTTCGCGCGGCCTTGGCACAATCTGGGCTTCGCCTATTCCCATCTCGGCCGTCTCGACGACGCGCTGCGCGCCTACGATCACGCGCTCTCCCTGGCCACCGATCCGGTGGAGAAGATCGAAGGCCGGCATTCGCGCGGCGTTTGCCTCATCGGCATGGGCCGGCTGGCGGAAGGTTTCGCGGACTACGAAGTGCGAAACGATCCGCATTTCCGGGCTTTCGTGCAGATCGTGACAAGGTCGCCTGCGTGGCAGGGCGAGCCGCTGGAAGGCAAACGCGTGCTCGCCGTGGCCGAACAGGGGTTGGGCGATGAGTTCATGTTCGCCAACATCCTGCCGAATCTGGCTCGTGCGGTGGGTGAGAGCGGCAAACTTCAGATCGCCGTCGATCCGCGGTTGGTGACGCTGTTCGCGCGTTCGTTCCCGCTCGCCGAGGTCGGGTCGTATGACGACCGCCGCCTGATCGACAAGGACGGCAACCGTGAGCTGCGCCTCGTGCCGTGGGCCGCCAGGGACAACGAGCCGGATTTCCACATCTCGATGGGCAGCGCCATCCCCCATTTCCGGAAATCCGTGGCGGACTTTCCGCGCCGGGCATTTCTGACGCCC
>JBOHKI010000069.1:0-16026 GCA_050728855.1 Rhizomicrobium sp.
GGGATACCCGCAATTGCCCTGGTAGTAGTAATTGTAGCCGTAGCAGGGGCCAGGCGGGTAATAGCCCGGACCGTAGTAACCGCCCGGCACGCCGATACCGACGCCGACCACGACGCGGGCATCCGCCGCCGTCGTCGTCGCGGCCGACACGCCGAGAATCGTTCCAGCCGCGAGAGCCGCGCTGGCGAGATATTTCCCGAACCGTTTCATTGCACCGATTCCTTCATTCCTTTGGCCCCTCCGGCCATGGCGCGAACTCTCGCGCCGCGCGGCTGAACCGCACATGAACAACGGTTTCAGGGATCGCGGCGTTCCGGCGCGGGATTTAAGCCGATTTTCCGCGGGCTTCGATCGGCCAGATGAACGAAAGCGTGTCGCCGCGCATCACATGATAGCAATCGTAGAGATTCACGGTCGGATCGCAGTGCGGCACGACGCAGGTGACGACGTCGCCGGGCGCGAGCCTGCCTTTCGACGGGTCGTAGACGATGCCGCCCTGCTCGTCGCCGAAGAAGAAATAGCTGGCGCCCTCCGGCGCGCCGGAGGCGATGGCCGGCGTGCCGGCGTCGGTGGCGAACGACTTGAAGCCGGCGTCGGTGGTGGCGAGCCCGTCGCGGTTGGCGCTGATCACGGTGGTCTGCACGAACAGCGCGGTCTCGAACGGCACCCGATCGCCCGGCTTCTCCCACACCTCGTTGTACTGCTTGTCCATGAACACGTAGGAGCCGACCTGGAGCTCGGTGAGCACGCGCGCGTCCGGATCGATGTCGAAGGTGCCGGTGCCGCCGCCGGAGACGATTTTCGGCGCGAGGCCCTCGCCGGCCAGCGCCTCGCGCAACGCGCCCAGCTCGGCCATCGCGGCCAGCGATTTCTCACGCCGCTCCTTCGGCTCTTCCATGTGCTGGACGTTGCCGGCGTAGCATTGCAGGCCGGCATATTCGAGCGTGTTGGACTGTGCCACGAACCGCACCAGCGCGGGCGCGAGCGCGTGGCGGATTCCGGTGCGGCTCATGCCGGGATCGATGTCGACCAGGATTCGAAGGGGCTTGCCGGCCGCGGCCTCGGCGAGGCGCTTGGCCACCGCGAGATCGTCGCACACCGCCATCAGGCCGGGGATGCGGGCGTTGAGCGCCACGAGCCGCGCGATGCCGCGCTCGGTCACCACCGGCGAGGTGATCAGGATCGAGCCGACACCCGCATCGGCCAGCGCTTCGGCCTCGCCCAGCTTGGCGCAGCACACACCGAGCGCGCCCGCGCCTGTCTGGAGCTTGGCGATCTCGGCCGACTTGTGGGTCTTGGCGTGGGGGCGCAATGCTATGCCGCGCGTCTTCGCATGCGCCGCCATGGCCGCGATGTTCCTTTCCATCGCATCCAGATCGATCACCAGCGCCGGCGTGGCCAGCTTAGCGCGCCCGCCCGCCACGCCGATGAGGTCCGCATTCAAAAAACCGATTTTCGTCATGCCCGTCACCTATCCGCACCTACTGTGTCACGGGCAGCGAATGCGGGCCACCCAGTCAACGCGCGCATTGAGAGTTGTAGTCCCCGGTTGCAAGCTGTGACACAGTAACCTGTGTCCCTCGCCCTCATCCTCATCCTCCTTTCGGCCATCACCCATGCCGTCGTCAACATCCTGACGAAGCGGGCTGAGGACAAGTATGCGATGCGGCTGCTGATAGGGATCTGCGGCGCGGCGATGGTGGCGCCGGTCCTGTTCTTCCTGCCGCTGCCCACGGGGATCGCGGTGTGGTGCCTGTTCGCCACCGCTTTCGTGCACGCGTTCTACGAGCTGTTCCTGGTGCGCTCCTTCGAGATCGCGGATTTCTCCGCCGTCTATCCGATCGCGCGCGGCACCGGTCCGCTGTTCACCGCGCTGGGGGCGGTGGCGTTCCTTGGCGAGCATCCCGCGCCGTTCGCGATCCTGGGCATTGCGCTGGTCTGCGGCGGCGTCATCGCCATCGGCGTCTCCCACCGCGCCCGCATCGGCACCGGGCTCTACTACGCGCTCGCCACAGGGCTCACCATCGGCTGCTACACCCTGATCGACGCCACCGGCGTGCGCGCCGTCGCGATGCCCTTCACCTATGTGTTGTGGTTCTTCGTGGCCCATGGCGCCTGCGTGCTGGTGACGGCGCCGGGAATCCGCGGCCGCGCCGTGGTGCTGGAGGCGCGGCGGCAATGGCGGCTGGGCTTCGTGCTCGCCACGCTGTCGATGGTCAGCTACGGCGCAGCCATGCTCGCCTACCGCTACGGCGCCACCGCCAAACTCGCCGCCTTGCGCGAAACCAGCGTGCTGTTCGGCACCGCGCTCGCCATGCATTACCTCGGCGAAAAAATGACTCCGCAACGCTGGGCCGCCGCCGGCGTGATCGTCGCGGGCGCGGTGCTGTTGCAGAGCGGCTAGACGCTTGTTTCGGCCGCGTCGATACCGTTTCATGCCGCCATGAAGACATTCTATTCGCCGGCCCATCAGGCGCACGCGCCGAAGGAGGAATTCGAGCAGGGCCGCATGGGCCCGGCGGTCGAACTGCCCGAGCGCGTCGAGCGCGTGAAGGCGCGCATCCTGGAGCGCAAGCTCGGACCCGTGCTGGCGCCGGAGGCGTTCGGCCCGGAACCCGTCGCGCGGGTGCATGACGGCGCGTTCGTGACGTTCATGGCTGGCGCCTATGCGGAGTGGCGCAAGGCCTATTGGCGCGACACCGCGGATGCGATCCCGTCATCCTTTCCGCTGCGCGGGCTTCGCGCGCGCCGCGACGGCGACATCGAATCCAAACTCGGCTCCTATTGCTTCGATACCGCGACGCCGATCACCAAAGGCACCTGGGAAGCGGCGCTGGCCGGCGTGGACGTGGCGCTGTCGGCGGCGAAGGCGGTGCATGGCGGGGAGCGCGCGGCCTTCGCGCTGGCGCGGCCGCCGGGCCATCACGCCGCGTCCGACATGTTCGGCGGCTATTGCTACCTCAACAACGTCGCGATCGCGGCGCAGTGGCTGGCCGACAAGGGACTGCGCCCCGCCATCCTCGACGTCGACTATCATCACGGCAACGGCACGCAGGCGATCTTCTACGACCGCGCCGATGTGCTGTTCGCATCCATCCACGCCGATCCAGCTTTCGCCTATCCGCACTATCTGGGATTCGCCGACGAGCGCGGCCAGGGCGCGGGCGAGAACGCCAACCTCAACCTGCCGCTGCCGCGCAAAACCGATTGGCGCGGCTACGCCCCCGCGCTCGACGCGGCACTGGCCCGCATTCGCGATTTCGGACCTGATGTGCTTCTGGTGTCGCTGGGGCTCGATACGTTCGAGCACGATCCGATCTGCCGATTCAGGCTGACGGCGGACGACTATCTGCGCATGGGCGCGCGGCTCGCCGGCCTCGGCAAACCCACGCTGTTCGTCTTCGAGGGCGGCTACAATCTCGACGCCCTGGCCGGGATCACCTGCAACGTGCTCGAGGGGTTCGAGGCTTGAGCTTCCTCCCCCGCCGTTGCGGGGGAGGTGGATCGCGCGACGACAGTCGCGCGAGACGGAAGGGGTGTGAGGAACGGTGCAATGCCTGCGCCGCTGCTCACACACCCTCCACCGGCTTCGCCGGTCCCCCTCCCCCGCAACGCGGGGGAGGAAGCTATTTGACGGGCTTCTCCATCTTCTCGCGCAGTTTTTCCGCGGCGGTGCGGAGGGATTCGTTGACGCGGGCGCCGGCGTCTCCCGTCTTGGCCTGCATCTCGTCCAGCGCCTTGTCCACGGCGGTCTTCACGCTGGCCGCGGTGCCGCCCTTCTCGTATTCGCGCACGATCACCTGCTCGACGCGCGCGAGCACCGCATCGACGGTGTAGCGGCTGTCCATGTCCTCCACGCCGCCGGTCGCGTGATAGCCGCCGATCGCGCCGTAGATGTTGATCGCCTCGTCGGTGCGCCGGCCCCAGTCCAGCACCCGGTAGAACCGCTCGCCTTCCCGGCCGCCCTTGAAGATTACGTCGATCAGGGCGGCGGCGAGCGAGACGGGCAGCAGCAGGAAATTCTGCAGATTGCCCAGCACGAGCTTGAGCTGGAACACCAGCACGTCGCGCAGGAAGCGCCAGCGCGCATGCGGATCGTTGTCGGGCGGCGGCAAGTCGGTCATGGCGTGTTCATAAACGCAAACGGGCGGGCCCGGTAGGGCCCGCCCGCGGCTTGGAAACGAGGCGCGCGTCAGTCCGTGCCGGCGCGGCCGAGGCCGAGGTCGTGCTCGGCGGCGACGATCGAGATCGTATAGCCGGCGACCACGTCGAACAGCGTCATGCACATGATGAAGAAGAACGGCGAGGTGGCGAAGCCCTTCAGCGTGATGAACTCGATCAGCGCGATGACGAAGGTCGCCATCGACAGCGCATGATTGATGATCTCGCTGGAGGTGGTCCGCGTCGCCTTGATCACCTCGATGAACAGCAGGATCAGCGAGCCGAACACCAGAAGATCGCCGAAGCTGAACTTCCACTGGTCGCCCGAGAACATGTGGATGGTGATCGAATGGTTCAGGCTCAGCAGGTCCTGGATGTCGTAGTGGCCGATCACGCCTCCGCCCAGGGCGAAGAGGTTGTAGATCACGATCGGAATGATGAGCAGCGGAAACAGACGGAACATGGATGGACTCCCCCGGAGTAAGCGCGTGGCACGTTAACCCTTGTACCATATTGGGGCGGAAAAGGGGCGGGCTTGCGACTCCAACGTGAACGTATGGTTAAGCTCAGGGTTCCTAGGAGGCGTTCCCGGCGGCGGCCCTAAGCGCTTCGCGCTCCTTGAAGATCAGCCACAGATTGCGCGCGTAGACGAACAGGCCGGAGCCCTGGCCGATGATGAAGACCGGATCGCGCTTGAAGATCGCATAGGCCAGCAGCACCACGCCGCCGCCGACGCTGCAGTACCAGAAGGACAGCGGAATCACGCTGCGTCCCTCCATCTCGCTCTTGAACCACTGCACGATGAAGCGCGAGGCGAACAGGCCCTGGCCGAGAAGCCCGACCAGGAGCCAGATGTGTTCCGGCGTCAGCCAGACAAGCGCGTTCTGCATCTCTAGATCTCCCGGGGCTCGACCGCGCCCTTGTAGCGCCGTTGCAGCCAGCGCACACCGAACATATCGCGGATGCCGACCAGCGCGCGATTGAGATTGTTGTACTTGGACTGGCCGTGCTCGCGCGGGCGATGGTTCACGTCCACGAAACGAACCTCATAGCCCTCGCGCTGCACCAGCGCGATGAGGAAGCGGTGCATGTTGTCGAAATAGGGCAGCGCCAGATAGACGTCGCGCCGGAACGCCTTCAGCCCGCAGCCCGAATCCACAGCGCCGTCATCGAGCAGCCGGCGGCGCAGTCCGTTGGCGAAGCTGGAGGCGAAGCGCTTGTTGGCGTCGTCGTTGCGCTTGACCCGCACGCCCGAAACCATGCCGAGCCGCGCCCCCGCCGCGTCGTTGCGCAGGACGGTGAGGAGTCTCGGGATATCCGCCGGATCGTTCTGGCCGTCGCCGTCCAGCGTGACGATGATGGGCCCGCGCGCGGCGCGCACGCCGGTGCGGATGCCGCGGCTCTGGCCGATGTTGCGGCCGTGGCAGAGCACGCGCAGGTTCGCCATCTCGCCCTTCAGCGCGGCAAGTGCGGCGACCGTGGAATCGGTCGAGCCGTCGTCGACGAAGACGATCTCGGCGTCTTCGCCCGCGGTGGCGTTGGCGATCTCGCGGGCGAGGCTGACGACGTTCTCCGCCTCATCCTTCACGGGCACGACAATGGAGAGGCCAACGGCCATTTCGAGGGTCCGTTCGATTCCCGGTTGCAGATGGCGCACCGGCCGGCCGCCGGCCGGGTGCGAAGCGCGGCGGGCCTTATACAAGGCGTCGCGGCGAAGAAACAGGCCGATCGAGCCCGGCCCCGCACCCGGCCATGTGCCAAACCGGCGCATTTGCGCTATTTCCCCCTGCCCGCTACAGGCTGGCACATACAAGAGGCGTTCCAGATGACCGATATCCCGGCAAGCGGCTCGCGGCTCCTGGACGCGCTCGCCCGCCGGCCGCTGACGACCCTGTACCTGCTCTGCCTCATCGCCTGGGTGCCCGGCTTCTTTACCCTGCCCCCGCTGGACCGCGACGAGAGCCGCTTCGCCCAGGCCTCCAAGCAGATGATCGAGACCGGCAACTATGTCGACATCCGCTACAGCGTTGGCCCCCGCTACAAGAAGCCGGTGGGGATCTACTGGCTCCAGGCCGCCTCGACGCTCACCCTCTCCAAGCCGCCCTACAACGAGATCTGGACCTATCGGCTGCCCTCGTTGATCGGCGGCTTCATCGCCGTGTTCCTCGCCTATTGGTGCGCGCGCGCCTTCGCGCCGCCGCCCACCGCGCTGATTGCCGCCGCCCTCATCGGCTTCACGGTCTCGCTCACGGCCGAGACCAAGATCGCCAAGACCGACGCCGTGCTCTTGGGCACGGTGCTGGGATCCCAGGCGCTGCTCATGCGCGCCTATCTCGCCGACAAGCTCAAGCGGCCGCCGCCGAGCTTCTGGCTGGCGATGGGCGGGTGGACCGCCTTTGCCGCCGGCGTGATGATCAAGGGACCGATCATCCTGGCGGTGCTGGCAGTGACGGTGGTGGCGATCTCATGGTGGGACAAGGACTGGAAATGGCTCAAGGCCATCCATCCGATCCCCGGCATCGTCCTGACGCTTCTCATCTGCCTGCCCTGGGGCATTGCCATCGCCGTCGTCAGCCAGGGCGATTTCTACAAGCAGGCGCTGGGCCATGACCTTGCCGCCAAAATCCTCGGCGGACAGGAAAGCCATGGCGCATGGCCGGGCTACTATCTCGCGCTGGCCAGCATCACGCTGTGGCCGGCGACGCTGTTCGCGATTCCGGGCGTCGCCAACGGCATCGCCAACCGCACCGATCCCGCGACCCGCTACCTGCTGGCCTGGGCGGGCGCGGCGTGGGCGCTGTTCGAGATCGTGCCGACCAAGCTGCCGCATTACATCCTCCCGGCCTATCCGGCGGTCGCGTTCCTGGGCGCGCTGTGGGCGATGCAGGCCGTGCGGCGCATCGAGCCGCAATGGGCGCGGATCGTGCGCTATCTCGCCGGCGCGCAGTTCTTCCTCGCGGTGCTGGCCTTCACGGCCGCGGCGATCCTGCTGCCGAAATATTTCGGCCACGGCATCGACGCGGGCATCACGGCGGTGGCGCTGCTGGGATTCGTGCCGGGTCTCGCCGCCGTGGTTTTCCTGGTGCGGCGGCAGACCATGTACGCGGCGCTGTGCGCGGTGGCCGCCGCAGTCATCTTCTATCCGCTGATCGGCTGGGGCGTGGCGCAGGCCATCCCGGACATCTGGATGAGCCCGCACGCGGCCGCTCTCGTGGCGAAGGACAAGCGGCCCGGCGATCCGCCCGTGGTCCTCGGCGGCTATGTCGAGCCGAGCCTGGTGTTCCTGCTCGGCACCGACACCCGGATCGAGTCCGGCAAGACCGCGGCGGAGGTGGCGGCGCGGACCGGCGGGCTGGCGCTGATCGAGGACCAGGAGCGCGCCAAGTTCCTCGCCCGCCTCGCCCAGCTTCACGCCACCGCCCGGGCTATCGACGGCACCAGGGGCTTCGACTATTCCCGCGGCCACCGCGAACACATCACCGTCTACCGCGTGACGAAGGCGGGGACATGAGCGCGAGCGCCCTCAACCTCCCCCTTGCGGGGAGGTCGAAAAACGCTTTTCGCGTTTTTCGGGCGGGGGACCGCTCCGGACATGTTCGCGTGTACCACTTTCAAGCAGCGGGCATTTCGGAGTGAGCCCCCACCCGAAAAATCCTTCGGATTTTTCGACCTCCCCGCAAGGGGGAGGTGATCCGTTCCGCCTCGCCCTTCTCATCGTCGCCGCGGTCACGCTGGTGCGGGTCGTCGTGCTGGTGGCTTCGCCGCTGCAGCTCTATCCGGACGAGGCGCAGTACTGGTGGTGGGCGCAGACGCCAGACTGGGGCTACTTCTCCAAGCCGCCCATGATCGCCTGGATCATCTGGCTGACGACTCACATCTTCGGGCAGAGCGAATGGGGCGTGCGCATGGCCGCGCCGCTGCTCCACGGCGCAACTGCGATGCTGCTCCATGGCATCGGCAAGCGGACGCTGGGCGGGCGCGTGGGGCTGTGGAGCGCCATCGCCTACATCACGCTGCCGGGCATCGCCTATTCCAGCGGCATGATCTCCACCGACGTGCCGCTGCTGTTCTTCTGGGCGCTGGCGCTCTACGCCTTCCTGCGGGCGATGGAGGAGCCGGGCTGGCGCTGGGTGCTCGTCTGCGGCGCCGCGATCGGTCTGGGCTTCGAGACCAAATACGCCATGGCCTACTTCTTCCTCGGCGCGGGCCTGGCCGCGATCGTGTCGCCGGAGGCGCGGCGGCTGGTGCTGAGCGCGCGCGGGCTCGCGATCCTCGCGCTCTCCCTGCTGCTTCTGTCACCTAACGTACTGTGGAACGCGGCGCACGGCTTCCCCACCGTCGCCCACACCGGCCACAACGCGGACTGGAACCACGCGCGCTTCAATCCGATGAACGTGCTGGGCTTCCTGGCCGGCCAGTTCGGCGTGTTCGGTCCCATCATGATGGCGGGGCTGATCCTGGCGCTGTGGCGCCTGAAGGACGCGAAATCACGGCTGCTCGCGTGTTTCGCGCTGCCGGTGATCGCGCTGATCGCGGTGCAGTCGTTCATCTCGGAGGCCAATGCCAACTGGGCGGCGGTGGCATACGTGCCGGCAACGCCGCTCGCGGTCGCGGCCCTGCTGTCGCTGTGGAACGGCCGCGCGCTGTGGGCGTCGCTGGCGCTGGACGGCGTGGCGATGCTGACCCTGTGGATAATCGCGGTGTCGCCGCCCTTCGCCGACACCATCGGCCAGGGCAACGCCTTCAAGCGGGAAGAAGGCTGGCGCGCGCTGGGCGCCGCCGTGCACCGGACCGCGGACGGCCGGGACGGGTTCCTCGCCACCGCCAACCGTTCGATCATCGCCGAACTGCTGTTCTATTCACACATCGCGCCGGACCGCATGCGCATGTGGGACAAGGACACCCACGACGACGACCATTTCCAGATGACCATGCGGCTCACCCGCCCCGCCCATCGCGTCCTGCTGGTGCTCACCCCCGACGAGACCGCGCCCGTTCTCGCCACATTCGATTCGGCGACGCGCATCGGCACCGTCACCGTTCCCATCGGGGGACACCACACGCGGACGGTCCTGCTGTTCGACGCGTACGATTATCGCGGTCCACAGACTTCGCGATGAGCGCGCGCGAGTCAGTCCTTAAAGCGCATTGATGCAATCGCCATGCGTGAGTCGCGCGGATGAGTCGCGCGCGACGGTTTGCGATGCGAGAGTTGTGAAGTACGGCGAGTCGTTTCTTCTTGTCCGCGTGACGAATTCGCGAAAGCCAGAAAGCGGCAGGCGCGGGGGTAATCGCGAATCTTTACTTGAATAAACTTCAATAATTCATCGCCTATACTTGGTGCCTTTATTGGAGAAATGGTCCGCGAATTCCAGTATTCGCGCTCCTACACTTGACAAACGATTCAACCGTCTAAATATCGGAGCGAACGGCATACCGGTTGAGGCCGCTGGGGCTTGCGAGGTGTTGCCAGGAGCGTCACGAGACCAACGATGAGTCTCCAGCTGTTGCGGGGGCCTGAAGCCAAGCCTCCGTTGCGAACCGGCCGCCAGAAGCCCGTCGCCAGTCCTAGCCTCCAAACCGGAATAGCCAGCGAAATCCCGAAGATCGGGCCGGAAACCCTCAAGGTTCGGCCCAGGCCAGCGCTGCGATTCCCCGTGGGCGACGAAGCAAGGGCGTTCTATCGCCGCTTCTACCCCGGCACCACGACCGCCGAATGGAACGACTGGCACTGGCAGTTCCAGGCCCGGATCAAGAACCTGGCCGACCTCGAGCGGGTCTTCCAGCTCTCCGAGGACGAGCGCGGGGCGCTCCTGGAGCATTCCGGCCCCCTGCCCGTGGGCATCACACCTTATTACGCGAGCCTGATGAGCCGGGACGATCCGTCCGAGCCGCTGCGCCGCACCCATGTCATGACCCGCGCCGAGGCCATCCTGCTGCCCGGCGAGTCCGACGATCCCCTCGGCGAAGACCACGACATGGCCGCGCCGGGCATCGTCCACCGCTATCCCGACCGGGTGCTGTTCCTGACCACCGGCACCTGCTCGACCTATTGCCGCTACTGCACCCGGGCCCGCGCCGTGGGCAACCCGGGCGGCGAGTACCAGCTCTCCCGCAAGAAATGGGAACAGGCGCTGGACTATATCGAGAGCCACACCGAGATCCGCGACGTGCTGATGTCGGGCGGCGACCCGCTGTCGATCAGCGACGACCGGCTCGACTACCTGCTCACCCGCTTGCGCGCGATGAAGCATGTCGAGTTCCTGCGCTTCGGCTCGAAGATCCCCATGGTGCTGCCGCAGCGCATCACCAAGGACTTCGTGAAGATGCTGAAGAAGCATCACCCCCTGTTCATGTCGATCCACGTCACCCATCCGCGCGAGTTCACGCCGGAGACGACGGAAGCGCTGAACCGGCTGGCCGATGCCGGCGTGCCGCTGGGCAGCCAGACCGTGCTGATGAAGGGCATCAACGACGACATCGCCATCATGAAGCCGCTGATGCAGGGCCTGCTGAAGCGCCGGGTGAAGCCCTACTACCTCTATCAGACCGATCCGATCCGCGGCTCCGGGCATTTCCGGACGACCGTCGAGAAGGGGCTGGAGATCATCGAGGGCCTGCGCGGCCACACCACCGGCTATTGCACGCCCATCTTCGCGGTGGACGCGCCCGGCGGCGGCGGCAAGATCCAGATCGCACCGGACTGCGTGGTCGGCCGCGACGGCAACGACCTGCTGCTGCGCAATTTCGAGGGCGGCATCTTCCGCTACCCCGACCCCGGCGGCACGCTGGGCGCGGGGAAGAAGCAGTGATGGGCACCGGCTCTCTTCCACCTCCCCCTCGCGGGGAGGTCTAAAAATCCGAAGGATTTTTCGGGTGGGGGGACAGTCTCTCCGCCTGCGCGGTCCCCCACCCGAAAACGCTGCGCGTTTTCGACCTCCCCGCAAGGGGGAGGTAAGGCCGCCATGCGCATCGGTGTCGCCTATGATTTGAGAGCCGATTACCTCGCGATGGGGCTGAGCGAGGAGGAGACGGCGGAGTTCGACAGCGAGATCACCATCGATGCCATCTGCGCGGCCCTCGCCGGCCAGGGCTGGGACGTGGACCGCATCGGCAACGTCAACCGCCTGGTCGAGCGGCTGGGCAAGGGCGAGCGCTGGGACGCGGTGTTCAATTTCTGCGAGGGCCTGAACGGGCTGTCACGCGAGGCCCAGGTGCCGGCCCTGCTCGAGGCCTACAAGATCCCCTATGTCTTCTCCGACGCGCTGACGCTGGCGCTGACCCTCGACAAGGCGATGTGCAAGCGCGTGGTCCGCGATTGCGGCATCGCCACCGCCGATTTCGCCGTGATCGCCAACATGGCGGACGCCAAGGCGGTCAAGCTGGCCTTCCCGCTGTTCCTCAAGCCGGTCGCCGAAGGCTCGGGCAAGGGCGTGGACGAGCATTCCAAGGTGGAGAGCCGCAAGCAGCTTCTCGACACCGCGAAGGACCTGTTCGCCCGCTTCCACCAGCCGGTGCTGGTGGAGACCTTCCTGCCGGGCCGCGAATTCACCGCGGCCATCCTCGGAACCGGCGCGGACGCGAAGGTGCTGGGCGTCTCCGAGATCTGCCGCAAGGCCAATTGGGTCGGCGAGGGCTACGGCTACGTCAACAAGGAATATTGGGAAGACAAGTGCGAGATCATCGCCGCCGATCCCATCTCCGCCAAGGGGGTTGGCGATGTGGCGCTGGCGGCGTGGCGCGCGTTGCGCTGCCGCGACGGCGGCCGGGTCGACATCCGCAACGACGCCAACGGGCGGCCCAACTTCATCGAGGTCAATCCGGTGGCCGGCCTGCGCCCGGACTATTCCGACATGTGCTTCATCGCCACGCGCGAGGGACTTTCGTATCCGCAGCTGATAGGACGGATCATGGATTCGTTCCTCAAGCGCTATCCGGACCTGCGCACGCGGCTGAGCCGCGCGGCCTGAGATGGACGTCCTGATCCTGCATTCCGACGTCGCCCCCGACGCCCCGCCCGACGAACAGGACACCCTGTGGACCGTCGACGCGGTGAAGGCGGCGCTCGCCGATCGCGGCCATGGCGTCGCCACCGCCGCCTTCGCGCCGGCGCCGGCGCATCTGAGGGGCCTGCTCGAAACCCACAAGCCGGATGCCGTGTTCAACCTGGTGGAGAGCGTCTTCGGCCTCGGCCAGTTCGCCACCATGGCGGCGCAGATGCTGGAGATGTGCAACGTGCCGTTCACCGGCAATCCGGGCGGCGCGATGGCGCTGGCGGGCGACAAGCCGCTGACCAAGTCCCTCCTGCGCACCATGGGCCTGCCGACGGCGCATTGGGTCGAGGGTCCGCAATGGGCGGGGCTCGATGCGGAGCGGATCTATGTCGTCAAGCACGCGACCGAGGATGCCTCCGTCGGCATGACCGACGATTCCGTTGTCTCGGGCGCGCGGGTGCAGGCGCGCGCGGAGGAATGCACCCGGCGGCATGGCGGGCGCTGGTTCGCGGAAGAGTATCTTACGGGCCGCGAGTTCAACGTCTCCTGCATCGAGGTCGACGGCAAGCCGCGCGTGCTGCCGGTGCCCGAAATGCGCTTCGACAACTGGCCGGAGAACCGCCCGCGCCTGGTCAACTGGGCCGCCAAGTGGGACGAGGACCATCCCGACCTCTCCAACACCAACCGCGATTTCGTCGGCGACGAGGATGCAGCCCTGGCCGCCCAGCTGACCGGGCTGGTGGCGGACAGCTGGACCAGGTTCGGTCTGCGCGGCTTCGCGCGGGTGGATTTCCGCTGCGACGCCGGCGGCAATCCCATGATCTTGGAACTCAACCCCAACCCCTGCCTGGAATCCGGCGCGGGCCTGGCGGCGGCGGCGGCGAAGATCGGCATGGACTATGCCGATCTCTGCGAAGCGATCCTGAACGCGGCCATTCACTGATGCCGGCGGTGTTGCCGGCCGCGCTGAGCCGCGCCTATCCCTCCATCTTCCGCGCGCCCGTCCTGACCGCCTTCGACCCGCAAATCTTCGCGCTGCGCTACTTCACCCATTGCATGGCGTGCGGCTTCTGCAAGGACCAGTGCTGCACCTATGGCGTCGACATCGACGTGGAGAACATGGCGCGGCTGAAGGGCCTGGACGGCTTCGCGGCCAGGATCGCGACGCCGCCCGGACGCTGGTTCACGGGCGAGACGATGGCCGACCCGGAATTCCCCGGCGGCCGCCACGCGCGCACCGCGGTGGTGGACGGCGGCTGCGTGTTCCGCGTGCCGGGCGGCCGGGGCTGCGCGATCCATGCCCATTGCATCGATGCCGGGCTCGACTATCACGACTACAAGCCGATGGTCAGCGTGCTCTTCCCGCTGACCTTCGATCACGGCGTGCTCGTCCCATCCTCCGAGACCATGGACGGCAGCCTGATCTGCGCCGGCGACGGCCCCTCGCTCTACGACGGCGTGCGGGGAGAACTGGCGTGGTATTTCGGCGACGCGCTGGTGGCGGAGCTCGACGGGATCAGGGCGACGCTCTCCCGCTGATCCAACGCTCAGTGTCATGGCCCGCGACTTGTTCAGCCTGGACACACAAAGCCAAGACCGGAACCACGCAGCACGCCGGTCTCTAAATCGGCTGGCTGGGCGGCATCGGGGCGAAGTGGAGGTAGCGTTCGCGCCAGGCGATGAAGAGGCCGGCGGCGATGACGATGGCAGCGCCCACCATGACCAGCGCCTCCGGCACCTCGGCGAAGACGAAATAGCCCAGGATCACGGCCCACACCATCGCCACGTAGTCGAATGGCGCCAGCAGCGAGGGCTCGGCGTAGCGGTACGAGAACGTCATGCAGATCTGGCCGACGCCGCCGAGCAGCCCGCTGAGCGCCAGCCAAACCACCTGCTCGGCGGTGAGCGGCACGGTCTTCCATACCGCCATGCTGACGAGGCCGGCCAGCGCGCAGACGCTCATGAAATAGAACACGATGGTCTCGCTGCGCTCGGTGGTGCTCATCTGGCGGATGAAGACGACGACGAAAGCGGAGAGCAGGGCGCCCATGATCGCGAGCGCGGCGCCGCTGGTCCGCCCCGCCGCCAGCAGATGGACGACGCCGCCATGCGGCTCGAGCATCACCAGCACGCCGCCAAAGCCCACGATCACCGCGCCCCAGCGGAACGGTCCGACATGCTCGCCCAGCATCAGCGCCGCCAGCACGACGGCGAAGATCGGCGCGATGAAGCTGAAGGCCGTCACGTCGGCCAGCGGCAGCATCAGGACCGCGGCGAAATTCAGGAACATGCCGGTGGCGCCGGTGATCGAGCGCAGCACATGCCACCACGGCCGCCCGGTCAGCACGACGGCGCGCGGCCCCACGGTCCACAGCGACAAGGCGAACAGCGGCGCCAGCGCGAAGAGGGCGCGGAAGAAGATCACCTCGCCCACCGGCACGCGCGTGCCGGCCAGCTTGATCGCGGTGTACATCAGCGAGAACGCGGCCGAGCCGCCCAGCTTGAGCGCGATGCCGCGCCGAGGATTTCCTCCCCGGCTTTGCGGGGACGATGCCGGGCGAAGCGGGGCGGAGGGGGACGTCGTGCCCTCGACGATCGTCCGCACCTGTTCACCCCCACCGTCTGTCGCGCGCGATACGGACGCCAACCACCTCCCCGCTCCCGCGGGGGAGGAAGCATTAGAGCCAGCCCCGGCGCTTGAACCACAGATAGGGCACGACCGCGGTGATCACCATCAGGAGCAGCGAGAAGAAATAGCCGCCGCCCCAGTCCAGCTCCGGCAGGTATTTGAAGTTCATGCCGTAGATCGAGGCGATCAGCGTGGGCGGCAGGAACACGATCGCGGCGACCGACATGATCTTGATGATGTTGTTCTGCTCGTTGTTGATCAGGCCCAGCGTGCCGTCCTGGAGGTAGGAGAGCTTGCCCGCGATGAAGGAGGAATGATCCTGCAGCGACTGGACGTCGCGCGTCAGCGTCTTGATGTGCGCCTTGACGTCCTTGCTGGCGCGGCCCTCGGTCGCCTGGGTGAGGAACGTCAGCACCCGGCCCAGGCTCAACAGGCTCTCGCGCATCTTCGAGGTCAGGCTGTGCTTGCGGCCGAGCCGGCCCAGCACGTTCTGGAAGTCCTTGGCGCCAATGGAGTGGCCGGGATCGGGATTGAACACGTCGGCGGAAATCTGTTCCACGTCGTTGCCCACCCGCTCCAGCACGTCGGCCATGCGGTCGATGATCACGTCGATCAGGTTCAGGAGCACGGTTTCGGCGCGGGCGGAATGCAGCGGCGTGCGCTCGCAGCGCGCGGTGAAGGTGCGGAAGGGCTGGGGATCGATGTAGCGGATGGTGATCAGGCGGTCGTGCGCCAGCACGAACGTGACGACGTCGGCGCCGACACGGTCGGTGTCGGCGTTGTTGAGGATCAGCGCCGTCATGAACACGCCGCCCTCTTCCTGGTAGAGGCGGCTGGAGATCTCGATCTCCTCCATGTCGGCCCGGGTGGGCAGTTCCATGCCGAGGAAGCGGTCCACCATCCGCCGTTCCTCGGGCGTGGGCTGGAACAGGTCGAGCCACAGCGCCGCATCCGGGACCGTCCCGTCCTCGGCGACCGCGACGGGCCTGAGCCCGCCGTCCTGCGGCTGGAATGTCCTGAGCATGCGCGCTCCCTCGATGCGCCGTCTTTCCGCCGGGACGCGGGATATTGCAAGCGCAAATCTCGCTTGCCTCCCCTTTGCCGGAGGTTGGAATGCATGGCTGGATCGGACGCCCGGTTTGTGTCTCATTGCCGCGCATGGATACCGACCTCCGCCTGCCCACGCCCGCCGATATCGAGTCCGCCGCAGCGCGCATCGCGCCATGGGCGGTGCGCACGCCG
>JBOHKI010000070.1:0-15727 GCA_050728855.1 Rhizomicrobium sp.
GCAGCGGTTCGAAATCGATCGACACTTCGGCGAACTGGCCCGAACCGCCGGTCTGCTTTTTGTGCGTGTACTTGACCGATACCGGGCGCGACAACGTCTCGCGATACGCCACCTGCGGCGCGCCGACATTGGCGTCCACCTTGTAGGTACGGCGCAAGATGTCGACCTTGATGTCGAGATGGAGCTCGCCCATGCCCTTGAGGATGGTCTGGCCGGATTCCTGGTCGGTCGACACGCGGAACGACGGATCTTCCTGGGCCAGGCGATTGAGCGCGACGCCCATCTTCTCCTGGTCGGCCTTGGTCTTCGGCTCGATCGCGACCTCGATGACCGGGTCGGGGAACTCCATGCGCTCCAGGATCGCCGGATGCTGCGGATCGCACAGCGTTTCGCCGGTGGTCGAAATCTTCAGCGCGGCCAAGGCCACGATGTCGCCCGCATAAGCTTCTTTCACGTCCTCGCGGTCGTTGGCATGCATCAGCAGCATGCGCCCAACCCGCTCGTTCTTGTCCTTGACGGAGTTGAGAACCGCGGTGCCGGACGCGAGCGTGCCGGAATAGACACGCACGAAGGTGATCGAGCCGACGAAGGGGTCATCCATAATCTTGAACGCGAGACCGGCGAACGGCGCCTTGTCGTCGGCCGGGCGCTCGACCTCGTTGCCCTTGAGGTCGATGCCCTTTACCGGCGGGATATCCAGCGGCGACGGCAGATAGTCGACCACGGCGTCCAGCAACGGCTGCACGCCCTTGTTCTTGAACGCCGAGCCGCACATCACCGGCACGAACGCGAAATGGATCGCGCCCTTGCGAATGCAGCGCTTGAGGTCTTCCACCGACGGCATGTGGCCGTCGAGATAGGCCTCGAGCAGCTTCTCGTCCTGCTCGACCGCCATTTCGACCAGATGGGTGTGCAACTCATCGCACTTGGCCTTGAGGTCCTCGGGGATCGCGACCTCGTCGAACTGCGCGCCGAGCTGCTCTTCCTTCCAGATCAGCGCCTTCATCGCCACAATGTCGACGAGGCCCTTGAATTCGGCTTCCGCGCCGATCGGCCAGGTCAGGATCATCGGCTTGGTGCCGAGACGGTCGATCATCATCTGGACGCAGCGCGGGAAGTCCGCGCCCATGCGGTCCATCTTGTTGACGAAGCAGATGCGCGGCACGTGATACTTGTCGGCCTGGCGCCACACGGTTTCGGACTGCGGCTCCACGCCGGCGACGGCATCGAACACCGCAACCGCGCCGTCGAGCACGCGCATGGAACGCTCGACCTCGATGGTGAAGTCGACGTGGCCGGGCGTGTCGATGATGTTGATGCGGTGGTCTTTCCAGAAGCACGTCGTCGCGGCCGACGTGATGGTGATGCCGCGCTCCTGCTCCTGCTCCATGAAGTCCATCGTCGCGGCGCCGTCGTGCACTTCGCCGATCTTATGGCTTTTGCCGGTGTAATAGAGGATGCGCTCGGTCGTGGTCGTCTTGCCGGCGTCGATATGCGCGGCAATGCCAATGTTGCGGTAGCGATCGAGCGGGGTCGTGCGGGGCATCGTCTTCTACTCTTGTACTTTCTGTTACCAGCGGTAATGCGAGAACGCGCGGTTCGCATCCGCCATCTTATGGGTGTCTTCGCGCTTCTTGACAGCGTTGCCGCGATTGTTGGCGGCATCGAGCAGTTCGCCCGACAGCCGCCCCGTCATCGTCGGCTCGTTGCGGCCGCGCGCGGCGGTGATCAGCCAGCGGATCGCGAGCGCACGGCTGCGATCGGTGCGGACTTCCACCGGAACCTGATACGTCGCGCCACCGACGCGGCGAGAGCGCACTTCGAGGGCCGGCGACACGTTGCGCAGCGCTTCGTGGAACACGACCAGCGGATCCTGCTTGGTCTTCTGCTGGATCGTATCGAACGCGCCATAGATGATGCCTTCGGCGGCGGACTTCTTGCCGTCGTACATCAGGCTGTTCATGAATTTCGCAAGGACGAGATCGCCGAACTTGGCGTCCGGGACGATCTCGCGTTTATCTGCGCGGCGGCGGCGTGACATGGATCGTCTCCCTTATTTCGGACGCTTGGCGCCGTACAGCGAACGGCGCTGTTTGCGGTCCTTGACGCCTTGCGTGTCGAGCACGCCGCGGATGATGTGGTAGCGAACGCCCGGAAGGTCCTTCACGCGGCCGCCGCGGATCAGCACAACCGAGTGTTCCTGCAGATTGTGGCCTTCGCCCGGAATGTAGCTCACGACCTCGTGGCCGTTGGTCAGGCGTACCTTCGCCACCTTGCGCAGGGCGGAGTTCGGCTTCTTCGGCGTCGTCGTATAGACCCGCGTGCAGACGCCACGCTTCTGCGGGCACTGCTTGAGGGCCGGCACCTTGTTGCGCTTCGGCTTCTCGCCGCGTGGCTTGCGGATCAACTGGTTGATCGTCGGCATTCGTCTTCCTGTTTCCCTTTGCAGCGCGCTCACACACGCCGAAACACAAACGGGGCGCGGGCCTTTTCGGCCTGCCCCTGACATGCGGAGGACTGGGGGTTGCCCCCGAGTCGCGCGTCTTACGCTTCTAAACTGGCTTGCCAGCAGCGTTTCTGGCGTTTTGCGCCCAGACGGCCTGCCTGCGAGGTGGGGCTATTTACAGACCCCTCAGTGGGGGGTCAAGCGTCATTGAAAGGATAATTCGCGGTGCGGCGCCACGATCCTTCGCGGCTGCTTCGTTCGATCCGTCTCGAACCGCGCCCTAATGGTTCAAGGTTTGCGAATAAGTCTCATTGACAGTCCGCAGTAGTGCGGTCATCTTAGTTGCGAACGATTATCATTTTCAGGGGCTCGATGACTTCCATGATGCAACGCGGCGCCTTGGGCCTTGTCGGTTTCGGAGTTTCGTCGGCCGCTGCGGTCTCAGCGGCTCTGGCGGATACCGTGGTCGCGGCGAACGACAGGCCGGTCGAGACCGTCACCGTCACCGGCAAGCGGACGCATGTAGACGCGCTGCCGGAAAAAATCCTCAACCTTCCGCAATCCATCAATGTCGTGCCGCTCAAGGTGATCCAGGAACAGGGCACGGCGAGCCTCCAGGAGGCGCTGAAGAATGTGCCGGGCATCACGCTCAATGCGGGCGAGGGCGGGGCGCATGGCGACACGGTGAATCTGCGCGGCTTCTCGGCCAGCGACGACTTTTTCCTCGACGGGATGCGCGACACCGGCTTCTACACGCGCGACACTTTCGACTATCAGTCCATCGAGGTCCTGAAGGGGCCGGCATCAACGCTGTTCGGCCGCGGCTCGACTGGCGGCGTGATCAACCAGGTGAGCAAGACGCCGCAGCTCTACCCCATTGAAAGCGCGATTGCGACGATTGGCACCAACGACGAATACCGCGGCACTGCCGACGTCAACTATCTGCTCAATGACAATTCCGCCGCTCGCGTCAACCTGATGGGCGAAACTTCGCACGTCTCCGATCGCGACTTCGTGCGCAACCGCCGCTGGGGCGCGGCGCCGTCCGTCGCATTCGGCCTCGACACGCCGACCACGCTGACGCTTTCCTATTTCCATGAGGAAGAATACGACGTCCCGGATTTCGGCATTCCCTTCCTGTTCGGCAAGCCAGCGCTCGTGCCGCGCAATTTCTATTACGGACTGGCGAAAGATGACTCCAACAAAACCGACGTCAACGTGATGAGCGGCGCAGCCGCGCATCAATTCAACGCCAGCCTCTCAATATCCGATCATGCGCGCTATGGTTTCTACCGTTTCGACATGCGCCAGACGGCGCCGCACTATGGCGATGCCAATTGCTACATGGGCGCAGCACCATTCGCGGGCGGGCCTGTCTGCATGGGCGCAAGCGGCGACAAACCCGTCACGGCGACCGATCCGCTGAACCCCATCCCGGGCATGCCGCTCGCCGACATCTTTGTGCAGCGTGACCGGCCCAGCGTCGAAGGCGACGTGACCACGCTGATGAACCAGACGGACGCAACTTGGAAATTCTCCACCGGCGCGATCGCGCACACGCTGGTGTTCGGGGTCGAGCTGGACCGCGAAGAATCCGATCTCGTGCGCTTCACCAATCAGGATACGCTGATCGCTGCGACGCCGCTTCTGGCGCCCGATCCGCTGGAGGCGTTTCCAGGCCACCAGTCAATTGTTCGCCAACGCCCCGACACGGTCACCAATACCGTCGGAGCGTACGCCGTGGATTCCATCGACCTGTCGCCAAACTGGAGCGTGCTAGCCGCTCTGCGCTGGGACCGATTCAACGCCGATTTCGACGAGCCCGTCACCCACGCAGATTTCTCGCACACCGACTGGATCGCCACCCCGCGCGCTGCGGTGATCTACAAGCCCGACGACCAACAGAGCTATTATGTCTCATACGGCACCTCGTTCAATCCGTCAGCGGAATCGCTGACGCTGTCGTCGAAGACCGCCAATCTCAGCCCCGAGATCGACCGCACTTTCGAGATTGGCGGCAAGCAGCAGGTGATGGACGGGATGCTGTCTCTCACCGAGGCCGTGTTCGACACGCGCATGGCCAACGCACGCATCGCCGATCCAACCAATCCGGCGCTGCAGGCCCTGGCCGGCGACCTGAAGGTACAAGGCGCGGAATTCGACGCCGCCGGAAACCTAACGGAGCATCTCGAAGTGCTCGCCGGCTATACGTACTTCGTGGGCTCATCCC
This sequence comes from Rhizomicrobium sp., assembly GCA_050728855.1. Taxonomy (GTDB): domain Bacteria; phylum Pseudomonadota; class Alphaproteobacteria; order Micropepsales; family Micropepsaceae; genus Rhizomicrobium. The sequence continues at coordinate 4,677 of JBOHKI010000070.1, forward strand.
GGGGCCTGTTCGGCAGGGGCGTGAAAGGCCCGATTCCCAACACCGCGCACAATCAGGCCAATCTCTGGGCGACGTACGACTTTGACGGCGGCGTCAAGCTCGGCCTTGGCGCCAATTATCTGGGCCGGCGCGACGCGTTCAAGGACCCGACCAATGGCGTGTCGCATGTGCCGGGCTATGCGACCTTCGATGCCATGGCGTACTATCGAGTGAACGATCACCTGAGTTTACAGCTCAACGGCTACAACCTGCTCAACACCTGCTACTTCGCCAACTCCTACTTCACGAGCGCGGCGGAGAACCACGTCATCCCTGGCGCGGGGCGAACCGTCACGCTGTCGGCGAATATCGATCTCTAGATGCTGTTCCGCATTCCCAGCGTGCTGACGCCAGACGAGCTCGCGCATTGTCGCGCGCGTCTGACGGAGGCCGTGTGGTGCGATGGTCGCGTCACTGCCGGCCCTCAAGCGGCGAAAGTGAAAGACAACCTTCAACTCGCCGAAGACAGCGCCGAGGCGCGCGAACTGGGAGCCATCGTGATGGCCGCGCTGGAGCGCAACGCGTTGTTCGTGGCCGCCGCCCTGCCCCGCAGTGTGTATCCGCCGCTGTTCAACCGCTATGAGCTCGGCATGGGATTCGGCGCGCATGTCGACAACGCGATCCGTCAAGTGCCCGGCACCGCGCACCGCATCCGCACGGATATCTCCGCTACGCTGTTCCTTGGCGCGCCAGAGGAGTACGACGGAGGAGATCTGGTCGTGGAAGACACGTTTGGCGAGCAGCAGATCAAGCTTCCCGCCGGCGACTTGGTGCTCTATCCGGCGACAAGCCTGCATCGTGTGGCGCCGGTGACGCGGGGCGCGCGCATGGCTTCGTTCTTCTGGATCCAGAGCCTTGTGAAGGAGGACAGCGAGCGCACGCTGCTGTTCGAACTCGACCGCGCCATTGCCGAACTCACACAAACGGTTCCCGGTAGCCAGACTCTCGTCCGGCTGACGGCGGCCTACCACAACCTGGTGCGCAAATGGACCGCGATCTGAACGCGTTCAGCAACGCGGACGCCTGGCGCGTCGCGGCGCTCTCCGTGATGGGCGAGCGCGAGTTGCATACGCTCTTCTCCAGCGGTGACGCGACACCTTGGGTGATCGCGGCGGCGAATGGCGGGCTCGCAGAGGCGCAGACACGATTGGGCCGCATGCTGCTTTCCGCCGAGGGCATGACGAAGGACGAAATTGCCGCCTTCCATTGGTTTCGCCGTGCCGCCGCAAGCGGCAATGCCGAAGCGCACAACATGCTCGGCCGCTGCCTGGAGAACGGTTGGGGCATCGCGCGGGATCCTGTCGAGGCGGCCCGTCACTACGCTCTCGCCGCACAGGCGGGCAATGCCTGGGCGCAATACAATCTCGGCCATCTATATCTCGACGGCGTCGGCATAGGTCGTGACCCGGCAATCGCCTTTGGCTGGTATTCCCGGGCAGCGGCGCAGGGCCATGCGCGCGCGATGAACCTGATCGGGCGCTGTCATGAGGAAGGCTGGGGGACTCGGCAGGATGCGGCCCTGGCGCGGCCCTCGTATCGAAAATCGGCGGAAGGAGGCTATTTCCGGGGGGCCTACAACTACGCCACGATTCTGGTGAAGGACGGCTGCTTCATGGGCGCCGCCATCTGGTTCCGGAAGGCCCTTGCCACCGCCACCGAACCGACCCGGTCCACCATGCTGGCCACCTTGGCCTCAAGCCCGCATTTGAAATTACCTGGCTTTGCAAATAAGTCTCATTGACACTACCCGCCGAGCGGCTTAGTTGCGAGTTATTCGCATTGGTGGATCGAATTCATGCGCCTCGCCCCAAGTGCTTGCGTCCCGGCGCTGGTGTGCCTGCTCGCCGCTTCTTCCGCACGAGCAGACGACCAGCCGTTCCTCACCCTCGATGCCACCGACATCGAGCCTCAGTTCGGCCATGAGCTGGAGCAGGATTTCACCTGGGCACATGGATTGCGTGGCCGGGCATTCGACACGCTCGAAGGAGAGACGGAGCTTGAGTATGGACTCGCCGACACCGTGCAGATTGCGGGCTCACTCGAATATTCCTGGATGCGCGCACATCCACATGCGCTGGCCGGACCCTCCGACACCAGCACCAACATCGACGGCGTGTCCGGCGAGGTCATCTGGCAGGCGATGAATGTCTATTTCGATCCCATCGGGCTGGGCATTCTGGTGTCGCCCGGCATCGGCCCGGACGAGCGTGGTGTGGAAGCCAAGATGCTCCTGCAAAAGAATTTCCTCAACGACCGGCTACGCTTGGTGATCAACACCGGTGTCGATTTCGGCCAGTCTCGCGATGACGGGAGCTGGGGCGGCGAAAGCGCGATCGAGTTCAATGCCGGCCTCGCCTACAACATCACCTGGGAGTGGTCCGTCGGCGCGGAGTTCAATGCCGAGCGAGATTTCGAGGGCGCTCTGGTTGACGGCCACGCGATACCCGAGGGTGACACCTTCTATCTGGGCCCGACGCTGCAATGGGTCGCCCATCCCTGGACTGCATCGCTGGGCTTTCAGGAGCAACTCCCCTGGGCGCACGGATTTAACCACGAGCCCGGCGCGCTGCATGACGGGTTCCGCACGGATTCCGAACGCTCCCGCGTCATGCTGCGGGTCACGAAGGATTTCTTCTGAGCGTGCTCACGCGAGCGTCATGATCCTGGGATTTGGCAAGACGGGACGGTTGGGGGTAAGCTCCCCTCCGGTTTAACGAGTCCCCGGCCGGATGAGACGCCGCCAGATCAGCCGCACCCGAGCGCGGCGCGCCCCCAGTTGGACGCGCGTTTCGTTTGCGTTCGTGATCACGCTCTGCTTCGGTCTGCAAAGCATCGTCACGCAGACCCATATCCACACCGGCGCCGCCTCGATCACGGCCGGAATCGTGATCGCGCCGCCCGCGGACAGCAAGGGCAAATCGAACCCGCTCGACAACGACTCCACGAACTGCCTGTTCTGCCAGGAGATGCTCTACGCCGGGCACTTCGCCATGCCCGGCGCGCCGGTGCTGGCGCTGCCGGTCCAGAGCGTTTCCTACGTTCCGGTCTTCCTCGCGCTGCCGCTCCTCGTGCGCGCGCTTCCGCTCGGCTGGCAGGGCCGCGCGCCACCCCACGCCTGACCATTCCATCGTAACCGCCTGACCGTGCGCCCGGACTCCGTCCGGCGCGCCGCGGTCATCCATCCAAGCGATTTCGATTTCGCCGCAAGCGGCCCGCGAGGCCCCGGCGAAGCGTCAGATACAGGGGTATCGCAATGTCTCGTTTGTACCTTCTCGCCACCGCGGCCGTCGCCGCGGCCCTGGCCTCTCCCGCCTTTGCCCAGATCGGCGATCAATCCGGACCGTCGCAATCCGGCCCGTCCGCCACCGAGACCGTCACCGTGACGGCCAAGCGGCTGGACGAAGCCCGCAACGGCATCCAGACCCAGACCGGTGCGTCGACCTACACCATCACGTCCACGCAGATCGAAGCCCAGCCCGGCGGGGAGAACAATCCTCTCAACCAGGTGATCCTCCAGGCGCCGAGCGTGGCGCAGGATTCCTTCGGCCAGCTGCACATCCGCGGCGAGCACAACGCGCTGCAATACCGGCTCAACGGCGTCATCCTGCCCGAGGGCATCAGCGTGTTCGGCCAGACGCTCGACCCGCGGCTCGCCTCTTCCGTCAAGCTCATCACCGGCGCGTTGCCGGCGGAATACGGACTGATCACCGGCGGCATCGTCGACATGCAGACCAAGAGCGGTCAATTCGAGCCCGGCGGACAGGTGTCGATCTACGGCGGCAGCCACGGCACGATCGAGCCGAGCTTCGACTACGGCGGTAGTTCCGGCGGCTTCAACTATTTCGTGTCGGGCGACTACCTCCAGGACAATGTCGGCATCGAATCGCCCAACGGGAGCGCCGACCCGATCCACGACAAGACGTCGCAATATCACGGCTTCGGTTATTTCGAGCAGATCCTCGATCCTTACAGCCGCGTGACGGTAATTCTGGGTACCTCCCACGATCATTTCCAGATCCCGGACAATCCCGGCCAGGCGACAGGCTTCACCGTCAACGGCGATTCCAGCTTCGACAGCTCCAAGCTCAATGAAACGCAGCGTGAGATCACCGACTACGGCATCGTCAGCTACTTGCACAGCCGCGGCAATTTCGACTTCCAGGTCTCGGGCTTCGCGCGCTATTCCAGCCTGAACTTCGCGCCGGACGTGCTGGGCGATCTGGAATTCAACGGCATCGCCCAATCCGCCTTCAAGAAGGATACCGCCTTCGGCATGCAGGCGGAGGGCGCGTGGCATGTCGGCGACACGCACACCATTCGTGGCGGCATCATCGTGCAGACCGAGCGCGCGACCTCGGCCACGACATCCCAGGTCTTGCCCGCGGACTGCACCGGTTCGGGCTCGCTCGCCGATCCCTACGATTGCGCGCAGACGCCGGCGCCAAGCGACGTTCCCGTCACCGTGATCGACAATGGCGGCAAGACGCAGAACACCTACAGCGTCTATCTCCAGGACGAATGGAAGATCGTTCCGACCCTGACCATGAACTACGGCCTGCGCTTCGACCAGAACGACGGCTTCCTCGATGAAAACCAGCTCAGCCCGCGCGTCAACCTGGTCTGGCAGCCGGCCGACGGCACGACGCTGCATGCCGGCTATTCGCGCTACTTCTCGCCGCCGCCATTCGAATTGATCGCGGCGGAATCGGTCACCAAGTTCGTCGACACCTGCCCGGGCACGCTCTCTTCGCCCTGCCACACCACCGCGACGCCGGCGCTGACGGCCGACGACCTGTCCAAGTCCGAACGCGCAAACTACTTCGACGCCGGCGCGTCTCAGCGGTTGTCCGAACCGTTGCTAGTTGGCGTCGACGCCTACTACAAGACCTCGAAGAACCTCATCGACGAGGGCCAGTTCGGCGCGCCGATCATCCTTACGCCGTTCAACTACAAGAGCGGCAGGCAATATGGCGTCGAATTCACGGCGTCGTACGATACCGGAAACTTCTCGGCCTACGCGAACGCCGGCCTGGAACACGCCGAGGGCAAGGACATCACCTCGGCGCAGTTCGACTTCGATCCGGGCGACCTGCTCTACATCCAGGACCACTACATCCACCTTGACCACGAACAGTTCCTGTCGGGCTCCGCGGGCGCCTCGTACAATTGGGACGGCACCCGGATTTCGGCCGACCTGCTCTATGGCACGGGCCTGAGGACGGACGGCGCGGTGCCGAACGGCTTGCACGTTCCGTCCTATTCGCAAGTCAACGCCGGCCTGAGCCACGACTTCGATCTGGGCAGCGTGGGCGATCTCACCGCGCGGTTCGATGTGATCAATGTGTTCGACAAGAAGTACGAAATCCGCGACGGCTCGGGCATCGGCGTCGGCGCACCGCAATGGGGTCCGCGCCGGGGCTTCTTCTTCGGGCTGTCGAAATCGATCTGAGCAACCGGGCGGAGGGAACAAATCGTTCCCTCCGCCGCCTTGAAGGAGCGTTGAACCGCGACCGCCCACATTGCCGCCAGCGTAATGTTCGAAGACGTGACCCCACTGCACTTGCCCGCCGAGGGGCTTGGCCTTAGCAACGGTGCCGCCTGCCGCCTGGGGGATGCCGCATGAAATCGTCGATGTTGATGGCCGCCGCGTGCGTCGCCGCCGGCCTGTCGCTGGCGGCTCCAGCCTGCGCCGACGAGGCATCCGATCTTGCCACGATCAAGCGGCAGATCGGGCAGATGCAGAAGGAGTACAACGCCCGCATCCAGGCGCTGGAGGCGCGGCTGAAGAAGGCCGAAGCCGCGGCGAAGACCGCGAACCAGACGGCGTCGACCGCCAAGACCTCCGCCGAGGACGCGAAGGTGACGGCCGAACAGGTGCAGCAGAGTTTCCAGGCCGCGGCAGAAACGCCGGCGGCCGAAGCGCCGACGCCGCCCACTTCGGCGGGCGCATTCAATCCCGGCATCGCCGCCGTGCTCAACGGTTTCTATGGCGGCTACAGCCACGATCCGCGCATGCAGCGCATCGCGGGTTTCGCCATCGGTGACGAGGCGCGGCTGGCGCCGAGCGGCTTCTCGCTGGGCGAGTCCGAAATCTCGTTCGCGGCGAACATCGATCCGTCGCTGGCCGGCTTCCTCGATATCTCGTTCGACGACCAGAACCAGCCAAGCGTGGAAGAGGCCTATGTCCGCACCACCAGCCTGCCGGGCGGGTTCACGCTCAAGGCCGGGCGCTTCCTCTCCGGCATCGCCTATCTGAACGAGCGCCACGCCCATGACTGGATCTTCTCCGACGCGCCGCTGCCCTACCGGGCCTTCCTGAACAACCAGTACGGCGACGACGGCGTGCAGCTGCACTGGCTGGCGCCGACGGACATCTTCCTGGAGTTCGGCGCGGAGTGGTTCCGCGGCGACGAGTTCCCGGCCGAAGGTGCCGCCCATGGCGGCCATGGCACATGGACGGCGTACCTGCACTCCGGCGACGACATCAACGAAAGCTCGTCGTGGCTGGCCGCGCTGTCCTACCTGCATTCCCGCGCCGGCGACCGCGAGACCGAAAACGCGGCATTCACCGGCACCGATCATTTCACCGGCACCGACGATCTCGGCATCGCCAGCCTGGTCTACAAATGGTCGCCCAACGGCAATCCGCTGGTGCAGAATTTCGTGGGCACCACCGAGTTCTTCTACGGCAAGGAGAAAGGCCTGTTCGACGGCATCCCGATCGATACCGGCCGCAACGGCTGGTACGTCCAGGGCGACTACCAGTTCATGCCGCAATGGAGCTTCGGGCTGCGATACGCCCAGTTGCGCGGATCGAACGTTCCGGGCGCGCTCGCCGGCACCACGCTCGACGATTTCGGGATGTCGCCCCGTGCCGAAACCGCGCTTCTCGAATACGACTCGTCCGAATTCGGGCGCCTCCGCCTTCAGTACAGCCACGACGAAACCGGCCTGAAGCCGAACGACGAAGTGCTGCTGCAATACACCGTCATCTATGGGCCCCACGGCGCCCACCGCTATTGAGGAGACTGTTCCATGCGTAGCATCGTCATCACCGCAGCGTTCGCGGCGCTCGCGTTTGCCTCGCCGGCGCGCGCCACCGTCAACATCTTCGCCTGCGAGCCCGAATGGGGTGCGCTGTCCAATGAGATCGGCGGCGACAAGGTCAGCGTCTACACCGCGACCACCGGACTTCAGGATCCCCACCAGATCCAGGCGCGGCCCAGCCTGATCGCCAAGGCGCGCTCGGCCGACCTGACCGTCTGCGACGGCGCGGAGCTCGAGATCGGCTGGCTGCCGATGATCCAGCAGCAGGCCGACAATGGAAAGATCGCGCCCGGTCAGCCCGGCGCCTTCGACGCCACGAGCTTCGTGCATCTGCTGGAGCAGCCCATCGCTCTGGACCGCTCGCAGGGCGACATCCACGCCGCCGGCAACCCGCACATCCAGACCGATCCGCACATGATGATCCCGATCGCCAAGGCGCTGGCCGCGCGGCTGGCGCAGCTCGATCCGGCGAACGCGGCCTACTACCAGGGCCGCGACGCGGATTTCGAAAAGCGCATGACGGCGGCGATCGCGAAATGGACGGCCGAGGCAGCGCCGCTGAAGGGCCAGTCGATCGCCGTGCAGCATCATGCCTGGATTTACCTGGAGCGCTGGCTCGGCCTGCACGAAGTGGTGCCGCTGGAGCCCAAGCCCGGCGTGCCGCCGTCCAGCGGCTATCTCGCCGAGGTGCTCCAGAAACTCCAGACCACGCCGGCGAAGTTCGTGGTCCGCGCCGCCTATGAGGACGACCGGCCGGCCGATTTCGTCTCCGAGAAAGCCGGCATTCCGGAAGTGGTGCTGCCGTTCACGGTGGGCGGCGACGACCAGGCGAAGGATCTGTTCAGCCTCTATGACGACACCATCAACCGGCTTCTCGCGGGACTGAAGAAATGAGTCTGGGCAGTATCGAAATCTCCATTCTGGTGCCCGCCTTCCTCGCGGGGCTCCTCGTGCTGTCCACCCATGTGCCGATGGGCCAGCAGGTGCTGACGCGCGGCATCGTCTTCATCGATCTGGCCATCGCCCAGGTGGCGGGCCTCGGCGTCACCGCGGCGGACGCCCTGGGCTTCGAGCCCGAAGGCTGGCGCGTGCAGGCGGCGGCGGTGATCGCGGCGCTGATCGGGGCGCTGATCCTGACCTGGACCGAGAAGAAGTGGCCCGAGGTACAGGAGGCGCTGATCGGCGTGCTCTTCGTGGTCGCGGCCTGCGTGGAGCTGCTGGTGCTGGCCAACAACCCGCATGGCGGCGAGCATCTCAAGGACCTGCTGGTCGGCCAGATCCTGTGGGTGACGCCCAAGCAGCTCATTCCGGTGGCGGCGCTCTACGCCGTGGTGCTGGCGCTGTGGTTCACGGTGCGAAAGCGGCTGGGACAGATCGGATTCTACGTGCTGTTCGCGCTGGTGGTGACGCAGTCTGTGCAGCTGGTGGGCGTCTATCTGGTTTTCGCCAGCCTGATCGTGCCGGCGCTGGCGGCGCTGCGCTATCCCGAGCGCTTCCGGCTGCCCATCGGCTATGGCGTCGGTCTCGCGGGTTACGTCCTCGGCCTTGTCGGCTCGGCGCTCTACGACTGGCCCACGGGGGCGGTGATCGTGGTCACGCTGCTGCTGACATTTCTGGCGGCGGTCATCGTATCGCCGAAACGGAAGGCAGCGGCAGCGCTTACCCAAACAGGTCGAACCTAGTCCCGGCCACGCGCGCCTCGTGTTCCAGGAGCGCGCGCTTGAGCGGCAGGCCGCCGCCATAGCCGGTGAGCGTGCCGTCGCTGCCGATGACACGGTGGCAGGGAATGACCAGCGCGATGGGATTGGCGCCGTTGGCGACGCCCACAGCGCGGGCGCCGTTGGGATGGCCGACCTTTTTGGCGATGGCGCCGTAGCTGGTCGTCGCGCCGAACGGAATCCGCAGAAGCGCGTCCCAGACCTGGCGATGGAAATCGGGCCCTTCCGCCAACAATTCGAATTCGAAATCGCGGCGCTTGCCGGCGTCGTATTGCGCGACCTGCTTCTGCACGCCGGCCAACGCCTTCTCGTTCTTCTCTGCATAGGGATCGACATGCGCCGCGTTGCGGGCGCGCAGATTGAAGCGCAGCAGGCGGCCCTCGCCGTCCACCCAGGCGGCGAAACTGCCGAAGCGCGAGGCGATCGGCGCCCAGTAGCGCCTGGCGGCTTTCGCTTCGGGCTTCATGCCGCGTCCCGGTAGCTGGCCCACAGATGGCAGGTGGCGAGGCTGCGATGCGGCGCGAAGTCCCGCATCAGCGTGTGCGTCTCGTCCTGGTCCGGCCGTTCGTCGAGCTTGTGCAGGCGCTGCAGGACGGTGGCGAGCGCGCTGTCGCCTGCCGGGGCGCAATCCGCGAACCCCGCGCGCAGCATGGCGTAGCGCGCCGTCCAGGTGCCGATGCCGCGCACGGCCTTGAGCTTCTTCTCCGCCGCCATCGCCGAACCGTCCGGCAGGCCTTCGACGTCCAGCCGCCCCTCGGCGACTTCCTTCGCCGCGCCGATCAGATAGTCCGCCTTGGCGCGGGAGAAGCGGCGTCCGGTCAGCGCGGCTGTACCGAGATCGGCCAGGCGCGCGGGCGACGGGTGGGCGATCATGCCGCCCGCGCAGGGCTCGCCCGCGAGCCGGATCACTTCGCGGCGCAGCGAGGTCGCGAACTTCACGTTGATTTGCTGGCCGATGATGGCCCAGGCGAGGCCGTCGAAGCCGGTGGGGATCGAGGGCACGCGCAGGCCGCGGCGCCTGGTGAACAGCGACAGCGCCGGGTCGGCTGTAACGCGCCTCTCGAACGCCGCGACCTCGTTGTTGAGGCCCAGCATCCGCAGCGCCTGGGCGTGAAGCTGCGCCAGGCTCTCGCGGCCCACCTTCTTCGGCGCATGGACGCGCGCCCACGCGCCTTCGCCCTCCAGCGAGACTTCGAGTACCGCGGGACCGTCCGGCGTGGCGAGCCCCTTCCAGATGCGGCTGCCCTCGCTCTTCTCGCACACGCTTTCCGGATCGCGGGCGTGATAGGCGAGCACTTCGGTGGCGCGATAGCCGGGAGGCAGCTGCAGCAGGAACACCGAGGCGCCCTTGAGCGCGCGATAGGCGCCGGGCGTCATGCGCGACAATGCCAGGAACTGACGGTGGAAAACGGACTCGCTCTCAAAGCCGACGCCGTAGCCCACATCCACCACGCGTTCGTCGCCATCGAGCAGCATGCGCGCCGCGCTACGCACGCGCTCGCGCCTGAGCCACGCCGCGGGCGCTAGATGCGCATGCTCGCGGAACAGCTCGCCGAGCTTGGTCTGGCTGACGCCACAGGATCTGGCGAGCGCCGAGGCGTCGGGAAATTCGTGGATCGCCCCGCGCACGCGGGCTTGAAGCCCTTCGAACAGCGCGATGTTCTCGTCCTCGCCCTTGTAGAAGAGATCGGGGCGGCAGCGCTTGCAGGCGCGCAGGCCCGCCGCCTTGGCGTCGTCCTCCGACTTGAAGATCGACACGTTCTCCGGCTTGGGCTGGCGCGCGGAGCAGGACGGGATGCAGTAGATCCCCGTCGTCCACACCCCGATGATGAACTTGCCGTCGAACTTGCCGGCCTTGGCGTCGGCCCGGTTCCATGTGTAGGGCTTGGGAAGCATGGGACCTATATAGGCGCTGCCCGGCGCGCTCGCCTCTCGATTTTGACGGAGGATGTCCGCGTCCCTCCGCGTTCGCGGCAGCTTGCGCCGATGTTTCGGCGGGCGCATTCCACACCGTGATCTCGACCGGCGGAAGCGGCAGCGACCGAGCCAGCAGCAGCATCGCCCGCGTCAGCGACCGCGCCTCGCCCAGCAGCGCCGCGATATGCGCGCCGCGCGAGCGGGGGGCGCGGCTGTAACGCCCATGCGAAAGCCGGTTCCTGTTGCCCGGCTGCCCGCCCCGGCGGCGCTTGGGCACGTGCCCTTCCTCCCCCGCGAGAGCGGGGGAGGTGGCGCGCGCGACGGCAGTCG
>JBOHKI010000071.1:0-15529 GCA_050728855.1 Rhizomicrobium sp.
GGAGGCGACGACCTGCTGCTACGCCAGATCGAACAAATCCTGGGTCGAGGATCCCTCCGGCGTGCGCTGGGAAACCTTCTTCACCTTCGACGAAGCGACCACCTATGGCGAGGACGCCAGCCCGGCCGCCGAACCCAAAGCCGCCGCCGCAGCGGCATCCGAAGCCTGCTGCGGAGGGTCCTGCGGATGAGCGGCGCGCCCTACAACGTCCTGTTCCTGTGCACCGGCAATTCCGCGCGCTCAATCCTGGGCGAGGCCATCCTCAACCGCATCGGCAAGGGAAACTTCCACGCCTTCTCTGCCGGCTCGTTCCCCAAGGGCGCGGTGCATCCCCAGGCGCTCGCACTGCTGGCGCGGCTGGGCTACGACACCGCGGGCCTGCGCTCCAAGAGCTGGGACGAGTTCGCGCGCGACGGCGCACCGAAACTCGATTTCGTCTTCACCGTCTGCGACAACGCGGCGAACGAGGCCTGCCCCGTGTGGCCGGGCCAGCCGATGACGGCGCATTGGGGCATCCCCGATCCCGCCGCCGTGGAAGGCAGCGAGGACAAGATCGCCGCCGCCTTCCGCGACGCCTACAACGTGCTCCACCGCCGCATCGAGCTCTTCACCTGCCTGCCGATGAAATCGCTCGACCGGCTGTCGCTGCTCAACCGCCTGCGCGAGATCGGATCATCGGTGGCGGAAAAAAACCCGGCATGACGGCCGACCTGCCGCGCCGCCTCGCCGCCGAAGGCCTGGGCACCGCGTTCCTGCTGATGGCCGTGGTCGGTTCCGGCATCATGGGCGCGCGGCTGGCCGGCGGGAACGACGCCATCGCGCTGCTCGCCAACACCGCGGCGACGGGGGCGGCGCTCATCGTGCTGATCTCGATCTTCGGGCCGATCTCCGGCGCGCATTTCAATCCCGCCGTGACGCTCATCTTCATGGCGCGGCGCGAAACCGCCGTGACGGACGGCCTCGCCTATATCGCGGTGCAGGTCGCTTGCGCGATCCTGGGCGTGTGGGCGGCGCATCTGATGTTCGCCCTGCCCGTGTTCGAGATTTCCACCAAGCTGCGCGACGGCCCGGCGCAGATGTTCTCCGAATTCGTAGCCACCTTCGGGCTGATCGCGGTGGTGCTGGGCGCCAGCCACCACGTCCCCGGCCGCACGCCGCTGCTGGTCGGGCTCTACATCACGGCCGCCTACTGGTTCACCGCCTCCACCTCCTTCGCCAATCCCGCGGTCACGCTCGCCCGCGCCCTCAGCGACACCTTCGCCGGCATCGCGCCCTCTTCGGCCCCCGCCTTCATCGCCGCCCAACTGGCCGGCGCCGGAGTCGCGATGGTCGTGTTCGGGTGGCTGCTCTCTGCCAAATCTCGTGCGGAGGCATAACGCCCGCTACTTCTTCTTCCGCTTCACCGGCTTGGCGTCCGGCTCGATCATGCTGGCGGGGGTCACGCCGAAGACGGCGGCGAGTTTGGCGACCATGGTGATGGTGGCGGAGTAGACGCCGCGCTCCAGGGCGCTGACATAGGTGCGGTCGATCTTGGCGGCGTGGGCGAGCTCTTCCTGCGACAACTCGTGCCGGTCGCGCAGGCGGCGCAGATTGCGGGCGAAGATCTCTCGGATGTCCATGCGTGAAATGGGCCAGCTTGGCGACTATTCCTCCACGGACTATGTTCGACAAAATGGCGCGGGTGCGGACGGTCCGCGCGCGCCGGACCGTCCGCCCGCCGGCGCCGCCACGGCGGAACTCCCGGATTTCCCCCTCATTGCGCCAGGTCATTGACTATTCACATTCCGTCACTATGTTGCAGTGCATATGGAATCGGCCGCCATCCGGGCAGGTCGAGCGGGCGTCTGGAACATGCGCCCCACCCTAGGAGCGTATGATAACGAACGTGACGCATGCCGGCGCGGAAGCCGGCCTGGAAGTCGTATCCGAAGACACGGCATCCCCCCCGGCCCCCGCTGAGCAAGTGCTGGCCGATCAAGAGCTTACCCCCTCCCCCCCTGCAAATGGCGGGTTCGAATGCCTGGGCCTGTCCGACACGGTGCTCAAGGCCGTGGCGGAGAGCGGCTACACCACCCCCACCCCCATCCAGGCGCAGGGCATCCCCCATGTGCTGGCGCGGCGCGACATGATCGGCATCGCCCAGACGGGCACCGGCAAGACCGCCTCCTTCGTGCTGCCCATGATCGAGATGCTGGCCCGCGGCCGCGCCAAGGCGCGCATGCCGCGCTCGCTGATCCTGGAGCCGACGCGCGAACTCGCCGCCCAGGTGGCGGAGAGCTTCGAGAAATACGGCAAGTACAACAAGCTTTCGATGGCGCTGCTCATCGGCGGCGTCTCGTTCGACGAGCAGGACCGCAAGCTCGACCGCGGCGTCGACGTGCTGATCGCCACGCCGGGCCGCCTGCTCGACCATTTCGGCCGCGGCAAGCTGATGCTCTCCCAGGTCAACATCCTCGTCATCGACGAGGCCGACCGCATGCTCGACATGGGCTTCATCCCCGACGTCGAGGAGATCTGCAAGAAGCTGCCCTTCACCCGCCAGACGCTGTTCTACTCCGCGACCATGCCGCCCGAGATCCAGCGGCTGACCGACCAGTTCCTCCACAATCCCGTGCGCGTGGAAGTCGCCCGCCCGGCGACCACGGCGTCGAACATCACCCAGGAACTCATCGAGATCCCCAACAGCGACTGGGCCAAGCGCGAGGCGCTGCGCCGCCTGATCCGCGAGGCCGGCGCCATCACCAACGCCATCGTCTTCTGCAACCGCAAGCGCGACGTCGACGTGGTGGCCAAATCGCTGCAGAAGCACGGCTTCAACGCGGCGGCGCTGCACGGCGATCTCGACCAGTCCGTCCGTACACGGACGCTGGACGGGTTCCGCGCCGGCACGCTGCAGATCCTCGTCGCCTCCGACGTGGCGGCGCGCGGGCTCGACATCCCGGCCGTCAGCCATGTGTTCAATTTCGACGCGCCGTTCCATGCCGACGATTACGTCCACCGCGTCGGCCGCACCGGCCGCGCCGGACGCTCGGGCAACGCCTACATGCTGGTGAGTTCGCGCGACGCCAAATATGTCGAAGCGATCGAGAAGCTGACCGGCAATACGCTGATCCGGCGCACGATGGAGGGCCTCGCCGAGGCTGTGCAGGCGCGCCCGCCGGGCGAGCATCGCGGTCACGGACGTGACCGTCACGAACGCGGCGGACGCGGCGGCGACCGCAACCGCGGCGGCCGCGACAAGCATCACAACCGTCCGATCAAGGATCACGGCCAGCGCGCCTCCATGGAGCCTGCCGTCGAGCAGGCCGCGCCCGTTTCGCAGGCGGCGTCCGCGCCGCAGCCCGCGTCCGGCGAGCAGCCCGCGCGCCAGCACCAGCATCAGAAGCCGCGCCAGGATCACCGCCGCGAGCACCGTCCGCAGCAGCCCAAGCAGCACGCCGAGCCCAAGAAGCCCGACGCCCACCAGCTCCCGGCCTTCCTGCTGCGCCCGATCAACGTCCCCAAAGCGCCCGAAAAACCCGCCCGCCCGAAGAAAACACCGGCGGACGTGTGACGTCTTTCGGCGACGGGAGTGGCAACGGCTACCGCTTGATCGCGCCGTCCATCATTTTCTGGATCTTCTCGCCGTAAGGCGGGCGCATCATCGCCGTCACGTCCATCCTGGCCTGCTGGAACACGGCCTTGGCGTGACTGAAGGTCTTGAAGCCGTCGACGCCGTGATAGGCGCCCATGCCGGACGGACCGATGCCGCCGAACGGCAGGTCTTCCATCGACACATGCATCACCACGTCGTTGACTGACACGCCGCCGGAGGTGGTGCGCGCCAGCACGCGCTCCTGCTCGGCCTTGTCGGCGCCGAAATAGTAGAGCCCGAGCGGGCGGTCATGCGCGTTCACGTAGTCGATCGCCTCTTCGACCTTGTCGTAGGTCTTCACCGGCAGGAGCGGCCCGAAGATCTCGTCCTGCATGATCTTCATGTCGTCGGTGGGATCGAGCACGAGGGTGGGCGGAATCTTGTGGAACGGCTGCTGGGTGAAATTCTCCCGCGCCGGATTGATCTCCACGATCTGTGCACCCTTGGCCTTGGCGTCCTCGATATAGCCGGTGAGGCGGTCGAAGTGGCGCTGGTTGATGACCGAGGTGTAGTCCGGATTGTCCTTCAGCGTCGGGAACATGGTGCTCACCGCGCCCGTCGCCGCGGCCACGAAATCGCCGGCCTTGGCCTTGGGCACCAGCACATAATCGGGCGCCAGGCAAATCTGCCCCGCGTTCAGCGTCTTGCCCATCATCACGCGGTTGGCGGTGAGCTTCAAATCCGCGCCCTCGCCGATGATGACGGGCGATTTGCCGCCCAGTTCCAGCGTCGTCGGCACCAGGTTCTCCGCCGCCGCCCGCATCACGTGATAGGCGATGGAGGTCGCGCCCGTGAACAGCAGATGGTCGAAAGCGAGCCGCGAGAACGCGCCGCCGACATCCGGACCGCCGGTGAACACGGCCACTTCGGTCTCGTCATAGACAGACTGGAACATGCGCTGCATCAGATCCGAGCAGCGCGGCGTGAATTCGGACGGCTTGATCATCACGCGATTGCCGGCGGCAAAGATTCCGGCCAGCGGCGTGAAGGTGAGATTGAAGGGAAAGTTCCATGGGCTGATCACGCCGACGACGCCCTTGGGCTGGTATTCGACATAAGCCCTGGCGCCGAACAGGCCCAGCAGCGCCGGCTCGACCTTGCGCTTTTCGCGCTTCATCCAGCCCTTGAGATGTGCTTTGGCGTGCTTCAGCGGCCCGATGGAACCGGAGACGTCGGTCAGCAGGCTGGCGTGCACGGAGCGGCTGCCAAAATCCTCGCGCAGCGCGTCGGCGATGGCGTCCTTGTGGCCGACCAGCAGCCCGATTGCCCGGTCGATCCACTCGATGCGCTTCTCGGCCGAGGGCGCGCCGTCGCGGATATGGGCCTTCTTCTGGGCCGCGAGCACCTGCTGCATGCGCCCGGCATCGGCCGAGATGGAGTGCGGGGACGCGGGGCGGGCTTCGGCGGCGCTCATGGGCGGAATCCTCGGGGGTAACGGCTGGCGCAGACTAGCAGGGGAAAGCTGCATTCGGGGAGGTCGAATTTACTCTTTGTTACCGCGCCTGCGGCAACAATGGGTGCCGTTGGGGAAAGGGATTCACGCGGCATGAACCGGCACGAGCGGGCACAGGCACTCGCGAAGACCGCGCTGGCTGTCATGGCCGAGCGCCAGGTCGCGCCCACGCCCGAAAACTACCAGCTCTTCTTCGCCTACGCGTCGGGCGAGAACCCCGCCGTGACCAAGATCATCGGCGACATGGTGGCGGGCCGCCGACCCTTCTCGCCCGACACGCTCGACGATCTCCGCTGCCGCTTCTTCCCCGCTTCGCGCGAGGAGAAGGCCGCCGAAACGCTCGGCGCCGGCATCCAGCAGGCCATGAACACGGCCATCGAGAATTTGCAGGCCGCCGGGCGCGACACGGTTGCCTATGGCCGCACGCTGTCCGCCGCCAGCGGCGAGCTGGGCGCGGAGCATTCGCCCGAAGAACTGCGCAATCTGGTGGAATCCCTGCGCGGCGCCACGCAGTCGATGGAATCCCGTACAAAGGAACTGGAAGGCAAGCTCCAGGAATCCTCGCACGAGATCGGCGAGCTGAAATCCAAGCTCGACAACATCCGCAAGGAAAGCCTCACCGATCCGCTCACCGGCATCTCCAACCGCAAGGCCTTCGACAACGAACTCGATCAGGCGATGGCGCAATCGCGTGAGACCGGCGAGCCGCTCAGCCTGGTGATGTGCGACATCGACCGCTTCAAGGTGTTCAACGATACCTGGGGCCATCAGACCGGCGACCAAGTGCTCCGCCTCGTCGCCCATTGCCTGTCGGAAAACGTCAAGGGCCGCGACACCGCCGCGCGCTATGGCGGCGAGGAATTCGCCGTCATCCTGCGCCAGACCAACCGCGACGCCGCGGTAACGCTCGCCAACCAGATCCGCGCGACGGTGGAGAGCAAGAAGCTGGTCAAGAAATCGACCGGCGACATCCTGGGCACCATCACCATCTCCGGCGGCGTCGCCGAGCTCGGTCCCGACGACAGCGCCGCGAGCCTCATCCAGCGTGCCGACGAATGCCTCTACGCCGCCAAGGGCGCCGGGCGGAACCGCATCGTCAGCGAAACTCCCGCCAAGACTGCCGCAGCGTAAACCCACCTCCCCTCGCGGGGAGGTCGAAAAATCTGGAACGCAGCGACAAGTTTTTCGGGTGGGGGCGCGGTGGCGAAAGCACGATAGGCCCCCGCCCGAAAAGCGCTTCGCATTTTTCGACCTCCCCGCAAGGGGGAGGTGATATATGAACTCCGATCGCTATTGGGAGGAACGCATGCGGAAGGAATTCGAACGCGCCTATGTCACGGCGCACGGCAATGTCGCGTTGGTTACGCTCAACCATCCCGAGGCGCTCAATGCCGCGTCGGTGAAGATGCTCAAGGGGCTGACGGCAGCACTCGATCATGTCGAGCGCTCCGGCGATTTCCGCGCCATCGTGATGACCGGCGAAGGCCGCGGCTTCTGTTCCGGCGCCAACCTGACTGAGATTCCGGAGGAGCAGCAATCCTCCGCCGGCGTCGGCTCGGCGCTGGAGACGGCCTATCATCCGTTCCTGCGCCGCCTGCGCGATCTGAAGATGCCGCTGGTGACGGCGGTGAACGGCGCCGCCGCCGGCGTCGGCATGAGCATCGCGCTGATGGGCGACGTCGTGCTGGCCGGCCGTTCCGCCTATTTCCTCCAGGCCTTCGCGCGCATTGGCCTGGTGCCGGACGGCGGCTCGACCTGGCTGCTGCCGCGCCTCATCGGCCTGGCCCGCGCCAAGGAGCTCTCGATGCTGGCCGAGAAGCTTCCGGCCGAGAAGGCGCTCGAATGGGGCCTGATCAACCAGGTGCATGAGGACTCGGCGCTGCCGGAGGCGGCGTTGAAGCTCGCGGCACGGTTGGCCGACGGCCCGACTCAGTCGCTCGCCCTGATCCGCAAGCTCTATTGGGACAGCCCGCAGAACACCTACGAGGTCCAGATCGACCAGGAGCGCCAGGCCCAGGCCCGCGCCGGAAGGACCGAAGATTTCGTGGAAGGCGTCACCGCCTTTGCGCAGAAGCGCCCCGCGAAGTTCAAGGGGAAATAAACTATTACGCGGCAATGCGTGGCGGTCATAACAGGGCCAATCGCGCGCCCGTGACTTGCGCGAACCGTCAAAACCCGGCCCTATCCCTGACAAAATAAGGGGTTGGGCCGGGTTTTTGACGATCGGCCCAAGGGCGGAAGGCAATCTCAAGGAGTGTAAGCATGCGACGGAGTATTTTGGCGCTCGCCGGCCTCGCGGTCTGCGTGACGTTCGCGGCCATGGCCGCGCAGACGCAGTACGGCACCTGGGGTTTCGACCCGTCCGCGATGGACAAGAGCGTCAGGCCCGGTGACGACTTTTTCATGTACGTGAACGGCACCTGGTACAAAAACGCCGAAATTCCGTCCGACCGGGCCTCCACGGGCTCCTTCCAGGACCTGCGCGTGCTCTCCGAAAAGCGCATGCAGGAGATCGCAAGCTCGCTCGACGCCAAATCCGATCTCACGCCCGAGGAGACCAAGCTCCGCGACCTCTATGACGCCTTCAACGACCAGGCGCAGATCGACAAGAACGGCCTCGCCCCGGCGCAGAAGGATCTCGACCGCATCGCCGGCCTGAAGACACTCGACGACGTCGCCACCGCGTTCGGCGATCCGATGCTGGGCGTCGACACGCCGTTCAACGGCAGCATCGCCTTCAATCCGAAGGACACCAACGAATACGCGTTGATCTTCACGCAGGGCGGCCTCGGCCTACCCGACCGCGACTACTACATCAAATCCGACAATGCCGACCTCGAGAAGGCACGCGACGCCTACAAGAAGCACCTCGCCGCGATGTTCAAGCTGGCCGGCATGTCCGATCCCGACGCCCGCGCCGCGCGCGTCTACGATCTGGAATACAAGCTTGCAGAGGCGACCTGGCCGAACGCGGACCGCCGCGACACCGACAAAGTGTTCAACCCGATGACGATCAGCGAGATGAAGGCGCTGACGCCGGAATTCCCGTGGGACGCCTATTTCAAGGCGGGCGGCATCTCGGAAACCTCGTCCAAGGGCGAGCGCACGGTGATCGTGGCGGAGAAGTCGGGCTTCCCGAAATTCTCCAAGATCTTCGCCGAGACGCCGGTGGAAACGTGGCGCGACTATCTGGCCGCGCATTACCTGCACGCCTACGCCGCCTATCTGCCCAAGGCGTTCGACGATGAGGACTTCGCGTTCTATTCGGGCACGCTTCAGGGTGTCTCGCAGCAATTGCCGCGCCAGGCTCGCGCCGCCCACGTCCTCGACAATCTGATGGGCGAGGCGCTTGGCAAGCTCTACATCGCCAAATACTTCCCGCCGGAAGCCAAGGCCAAGGCGGTGGAGCTGGTGCACAACCTGCTGGCGGCCTACGACAAGGACATCCGCACGCTGTCCTGGATGTCGCCGGCGACCCGCGCCAAGGCGCTCGACAAGCTGCACAAATTCGGCATCAAGATCGGCTATCCCGACCATTGGCGCGACTATTCCGCGCTGGTGATCAAGCGTGACGACCTGATCGGCGACGTGCAGCGCGCCAACGTCTTCGAATGGCAGCGCGAGCTCAACCGCATCGACCAACCGGTCGACAAGACCGAATGGGGCATGACGCCGCCCACCGTGAACGCCTACGACAACCCGTTCTTCAACGAGATCGTGTTCCCGGCGGCGATCCTGCAGCCTCCGTTCTTCGATCCCAACGCCGACGACGCGGTGAACTATGGCGGCATCGGCGCGGTGATCGGCCACGAGATCAGCCATGGCTTCGACGACCAGGGCGCCAAGTTCGACGCCCAGGGTAATGTCAATGACTGGTGGACTCCGGCGGACACGGCGGCGTTCAAGGCCAAGCAGGACGCATTGGGCGCGCAGTACAGCGCGTTCGAGCCGCTGCCCGGCCTGCACATCAACGGCGCCTTCACTATGGGCGAGAACATCGCCGACAATGCCGGCCTCGCCATCGCGCTCAAGGCCTATCACATCTCGCTCGGCGGCAAGAAGGTGAAGGTGCTCGACGGCTGGACCGGCGACCAGCGCTTCTATCTGTCCTATGGTCAGATCTGGCGCTCCAAGATGCGCGAGGGCGCGCTCAGGCAGCAGATCCTGTCCAACGAGCACAGCCCGGCCATGTTCCGCCCCATCGGCGCCACGCGGAACCAGAACGAATGGTACGCGGCGTTCGGCGTGAAGAAGGGCGACAAATACTACCTGCCGCCCGACAAGCGCGTGCATCTGTGGTGAACACTTTCCTCCCCCGCTTGCGGGGGAGGACGCTGGCGCGTGCGCAAGCGCGCGTCAGCTGGAGGGGGATGTGCTTGGACAACGCGTGCTTCGGCGAGACCGCCCCCTCCGGCTCGCTTCGCTCGCGTCCTCCCCCGTAAACGGGGGAGGAAATAAGGGAAAGTTCATGAAGGCGTTTACTAGCGCCCTGCTCGTCGCTGCCTGTGTAGTATCTGTCGCGGCCACCGCGCAGTCTTCCGGCAAGCCCGCCGTCCCGCCCTGGGGTGTCGACCTGTCGATGATGGACAAGTCCGTCAAGCCGGGGAACGATTTCTTCCTCTACGCCAACGGCACCTGGCTGAAGCACGACACGATCCCCGCCGACCGCTCCTATTCCGGCGTCAATCTCGAACTCGACAAACAGAACGAGCAACGGCTGAAGGACATCGTCCACGGCCTGGCGGCGAACACGCATCCCGGCGCTGAGGAAAAGAAGCTCGCCGATTTCTACGCCGCGTTCGAGGACCGCAAGCAGATCGACGCCAATGGCATGAAACCGGCCCGGGCCGATCTCGCCATGCTGGCCGGCCTGAAGACGCCCGCCGACGTGGCCCGCGCGATGGGCACGCCGGCGCTCGCTCTCGATGGCCCGATCAATGGCGGCATCGGCGTCGACCAGAAAGATCCCAATATCTACGAGATGTATCTCGGCCAGTCCGGCCTCGGCATGCCCGACCGCGATTATTACCTGAAGACCGATCCGGAAATCCTCAAGACCCAGGCCGCCTACAAGACCTACATCGCCCAGATGCTCGCCTTCGCCGGCATCAAGGACGGCGGCCAGCGCGCCGCTGCCGTGTACCAGCTGGAGCACGACATCGCGGTCGCCTCCTGGCCTGCCGCCGACCGCCGCGACGCGGAGAAGACCTACAACCCGACGAAGATCTCCGGGCTGAAGACGCTGGCGCCGCAATATCCATGGGACGCATATTTCGCGGCCAGCGGGCTGTCGGCCGCGTCGCCCAAGGGCGAGCGCGTGATCGTGGTCGCCGAGAAATCCGCCTTCCCAAAACTCGCCGCCGTCTTCGCCATGACACCGGTCGCCGTGTGGCGCGACTATCTCACCGTGCGCTACATGCACAGCTTCGCGGCCTATCTGCCCAAGGCGGTGGACGACGCCGACTTCGCGTTCTACGGCGAGGCAATCCAGGGCAAGACCGCCCAGCTCGACCGCGAGACTCGCGGCGTGCAGCTGCTCGACAATGACATGGGCGAAGCGCTGGGCAAGCTTTATGCCGCGCGCTATTTCCCGCCGGAAGCCAAGGCGAAAGCCAAGCTGCTCGTCCAGACCATGCTCGCGGCCTACGACGCCGACATCGGCACGCTGACATGGATGACGCCCGCCACCCGCGCCAAGGCGCGCGAGAAGTTGCAGCACTACATGCTCAAGATTGGCTATCCCGACCATTGGCGCGACTATTCCGCGCTCGCCATCGACCGCGACAACTTGATCGGCGACGTGAAGAACGCCACCCAGTTCGAATGGAACCGCAATCTCGTGCGCATCGACAAGCCGGTCGACCGCACCGAATGGGGCATGACGCCGCCCACCAACAACGCCTACTACAATCCCCTCTTCAACGAGATCGTGTTTCCCGCCGGTATTCTACAGCCACCCTTCTTCGACCCCAACGCCGACGACGCGGTGAATTATGGAGAGATCGGCGCTACCATCGGCCACGAGATCAGCCACGGCTTCGACGACCAGGGCTCGAAATACGACGCCTACGGCTCGCTCAAGAACTGGTGGACGCCGGAGGACCGCAAGAACTTCGACGCCCGCACCGATGCGTTGGCCAGGCAGTACGACCAGTATGAGCCCCTGCCCGGCCTGCACATCAACGGCCGGCTGACTCTGGGCGAGAACATCGCCGACCTTGCGGGCCTGGTGATCGCCTACAAGGCCTATCATCTGTCGCTGCACGGAAAGCCCGCTCCGGTCCTCGACGGCTACACCGGCGACCAGCGCTTCTACATCGCCTACGCGCAGAGCTGGCGCCAGCACAACCGCGCCGGCATCGAGCGGGCACGGCTTTTGTCCAATCCGCACAGCCCGGAGGATTACCGCGTCAACGGCGTGGTCAGGAACGACGACAACTGGTATGCCTCGTTCCCCGACATTAACCCGGGCGACAAATACTGGCTGCCGCCCGGACAAAGGGTGAGGTTGTGGTGAATTCACACATGTCATCCCGGCCGCGCGCAGCGCGAGCCGGGACCCACCGCGACAACGTCACCATGGGTCCCGGCTCTCCGCGATGCCTGAGCATCGCTCCGGCCGGGATGACAATTGTTTTCGAACGGAAATGAGGAAGGTCATGAAGAGACTCTCGATCGCCCTGGCCGCCACCTGCCTCTTCGTCAGCAGCGCCGCGCCGGCTGCCACGGCGGCTGACAAGCCCACCTTCGGCACCTGGGGCGTCGACCTCTCCGGCATGGACACGGCGGTCAAGCCGGGCGACGATTTCTTCGAATACGC
Source organism: Rhizomicrobium sp. (assembly GCA_050728855.1). Taxonomy (GTDB): domain Bacteria; phylum Pseudomonadota; class Alphaproteobacteria; order Micropepsales; family Micropepsaceae; genus Rhizomicrobium. The sequence continues at coordinate 11,908 of JBOHKI010000071.1, forward strand.
CAACGGCGCCTGGTACAAGAACGCCGTCATCCCCGCGGACCGCACCTCGACCGGATCGTTCCAGAACCTCGCGATCCTGTCCGAAACGCGGATGGGCGATATCGTGGCCGGGCTCCACGCCAAGCCCTATGCCCAGCTCACCGATGAAGAGAAGAAGCTCGTCGACCTCTACGACGCCTTCACAGACACCGCCCAGATCGAGAAGCGCGGCCTCGCCCCGGTCAAGAAGGACCTCGCCCTGATCGCCGGATTGAAGACGCTGGACGCCGTTGCCCGCGCCATGGGCACGCCGCAGCTGGGGACCGACGCGCCCTTCGCCGCCTTCGTCAATCCCAACGTCAAGGATTCCAACCAGTACGTCGTGTTTCTCACCCAGTCCGGCCTCGGCCTGCCCGACCGCGACTACTACCTGAAGGACGATCCCGCGCTGGCCAAGACGCGCGATGCGTACAAGACCTACATCTCGACGATGCTGAAGCTGACCGGCGTGATGAAGGATGCGGACAAGCGCGCCGCCGCGGTGCTCGACCTCGAGACAGCGCTGGCCAAGGCCCATTGGGCCGCCGCCGACCGCCGCAACGCGGAGAAAGTCTACAATCCGATGACCGAGGCCCAGCTCGCGGCCTACGCGCCGGGCTTCCCATGGGCCGCCTATTTCGCCGCCGACGGCGTCACCGCCAAGGGGCCGAAGGGCGATCGTGTGCTGATCGTGCGCGAGAACACCGCGTTCCCCGAGATGGCGAAAGTGTTCGCCGCCACGCCGGTCGCCGTCTGGCGCGATTATCTCACCGTCCACTACCTCCACAACATGTCGGACTACCTGCCCAAGGCCTTCGACGACGCGGATTTCGATTTCTACGGCAAGGTGCTGGGCGGCCAGGATCAGCAGCTGCCCCGTGCCACCCGCGGCCTGCACCAACTCGACCAGCGGCTCGGCCACCCGCTGGGCAAACTCTACGTCGCCAAATACTTTCCGCCGGAATCCAAGGCCAAGGTCGAGGCGCTCGTCGCCAACCTGCTCAAGGCCTATGACGCCGACATCCGCAGGATCGACTGGATGACGGACGCAACCAAGCAGAAGGCGCTGGAGAAGCTGCACCAGTTCACGCCGCATGTCGGCTATCCCGACAAATGGCGCGACTATTCCGGCCTCGTCATCAAGCGCGACGATCTGGTTGGAGACGTCGAGCGCAGCCGCGCTTTCGAGTGGCACTATCGCCTGGACCGCATCGACCAGCCGGTCGACCGCAACGAATGGGGCATGACGCCGCCGACCATCAACGCCTACTACACGCCGGTGTTCAACTCGATCTTCTTCCCGGCCGCGATCCTGCAGCCGCCGTTCTTCGATCCCAACGCCGACGATGCGGTGAATTATGGCGGCATCGGCGTCGTCATGGGCCACGAGATCGGCCATGGCTTCGACGACCAGGGCAGCAAGTACACCGGCCTCGGAATCCTCCAGAGCTGGTGGACGGACGAGGACCGCAAGAAGTTCGAAGCGCGCACCTCCGCGCTGGGTGAGCAGTTCGATTCCTACGAGGGGCTGCCGGGCCTGCACGTCAACGGCAAGCTCACCATGGGCGAGAATATCGGCGACCTCTCCGGCCTCACCATCGCGCTCCAGGCCTATCACTACTCGCTGGACGGCAAGGAAGCGCCGGTGCTGGACGGCTTCACCGGCGACGAGCGCTATTTCCTGTCTTACGCCCAGATCTGGCGCGGCAAATATCGCGAGGGCGCGATGCGCCAGCAATTGCTCGCCAACCCGCACAGCCCGCCCCATTGGCGCGTCGACGGCCCCACCCGCAACGTCGACGCCTGGTACACCGCCTTCGACGTGAAGCCCGGCGACAAATACTACCTCCCGCCGGACAAGCGCGTGCACATCTGGTGATGGTTTCACCTCCCCTTTGCGGGGAAGTGCGCGATTACTTCTTGGCCTTCCTGCGATTCTTCTTCGCCGCGGGCGCTGCCTTGGCGACCGCCAGTGCCGCCCGTGCCCAGCAGGCAAGCTCGTCCGGATCGTCGTAGAGGCGGTCGGGCAGCGCATACCATCCCGTCACGACCGTCTCGCCGCCTTTGCGGAAACTGAACGGCTTGCAGCGCTCCGCGAGGAACGCCTTGCGCGTCTCCTCATCCGTCTTGAAGTAGATGACGTCGTCGAAGATCATGCCGATCATCACGTCGCCGGCCCAGACGCCCTCGCCGCCGAAGAACCGGCCGAGGCGGACAGGACCGAATTCTTCAAAAAGGTCGTCGAAACGGTGCGGGTTGGCCGCCACGCTCACTCCAGCTTCGCAGGCGTGATCGACACGCTTTCGCCGCAGCCGCAGGCTGCCGTCTGGTTGGGATTGTTGAAGACGAAGCGGGCAGCGAGCTTGTCGCGGACGAAATCCATCTCCGTGCCGATCAGGAACATGATCGCCTTGGGGTCGATGAACACTTTCACGCCCTTGTCCTCGACCATCTCCTCGAAGGGTTGGGCGGCCTCGGCGTAGTCCATCGTGTAGCTCATGCCCGCGCAGCCACCATTGACCACGCCCACCCGCACGCCCAGATACTGGCCGTTCGAGGCCGCCATGATCTCGCGCACCCGCGCCGCCGCGGCATCCGACAGCCGGACAGGTTTGGGGCGTTCGCGGCGGGGCTTGGCCGATGTCTCAGTTCTTGCGTCGGTCACCTTTCAACTCCCGCGAATGGCGAATGGCGAATAGAAACTCGCCTTGGATCACCGTACCACTTTCCCCATTCGCCATTCGCTACTTACTATTCGCGCCTTAGAACATGTTCAGTTCGAGTTTCGCGCTTTCACTCATCATCTCCGGCGTCCAGGGCGGATCGAAGGTCATGTTGACCGTCACCGCGCCGATGCCGTCCACAGTCTCCAGCGCCGATTTGACCATGCCCGGCATCTCGCCCGCCACCGGACAGGCCGGCGCCGTCAGCGTCATGTCCACGGTCACATCCTTGTTGTCGGCGACGTCGACCTTGTAGATAAGCCCGAGTTCGTAGATGTCCACCGGGATCTCCGGATCGAAGACGCTTTTCAGCGCGGCCACCAGCTTGGCCGTGAACGCCTCGAGCTCCTCCGGCGGGATCGCGGACGGCGCCACGTTCATCTCGGTGATGGAAGGTTGCGCGTTCATCCGGTTGCCGCGGTCTCTCCGCTCTCCAGAGCGGATTTCATGGTGTGCCAGGCCAGCGTCGCGCACTTCACGCGCATGGGGAAGGCCGACACGCCGGCCATCACATCGAGCATCTCCCGATCGTCGCCGGCGAGATCGCTGGCGTCCTCGCCCTTCACCAGGTGCAGGAAGCCGCCCATCAGTTTTTCCGCTTCCGCCACCGTGCGGCCCATAAGCATGTCCGTCATCAGCGACGCGCTGGCCTGGCTGATGGCGCAGCCGCGGCCCTCGAATTTGATGTCGGCGATGCGGCCGTTCCCATCCACGATGAGATGGATTTTCACCCGGTCGCCGCACAACGGATTGTAGCCCTCGGCCGAATTCGTGGCACCTTCCAGCGGCCCGAAATGGCGCGGGTGCTTGGAGTGATCGAGGATCACGTCCTGGTAGAGCTCGCGCAGGGATTCATCCATCACGCCAGCACCTTCCACGCC
>JBOHKI010000072.1:0-15327 GCA_050728855.1 Rhizomicrobium sp.
CGGCGTCTACTAGCTGCCCGGCGGCATCGTGGCGGGCGACGCGCTCACCCGGCGCGCGGGCTGGATCGGCTCGTTCTTCACCGGCGTGCTGGCCGTCGCCGTCGCCGCGCCTTGCACCGCGCCGTTCATGGCCGCGGCGCTGGGTTACGCGCTGACGCAATCCGCGCCGCTGGCGCTCCTGGTGTTCGTGGCGCTGGGCGTGGGCTTCGCGCTGCCCTTCGTGCTGATCGGCTTCATGCCGCAATTGCTGCGCTTCCTGCCGAAGCCGGGCGTGTGGATGCTGCGCTTCAAACAGGCGCTCGCCTTTCCGATGTACGGCGCGGCGGTGTGGCTGGTGTGGGTGCTCCAGCAGGAAGCGGGTGATCTCGGCCTCGTCGCGGCCCTCGCCGGCATGGTGGCGCTGGCCTTCGCGGCGTGGTCGTGGAGCGCGAGCCGCGAGGCGGGCGCGCGCTGGCGCGGCATCGGGGCCGCATTCGCGATACTCGGATTGCTCGGCGCGGCGGCCTCCCTGGTGGCGATCGCGCGCGCGACCGTCACGCCGGCCGCGGCCGCCGCGCACACCGAAACTGCGGGCATTCCCTGCGAGCCCTATTCGGACGCGAAGCTGGCGCAGTACCGCGCCCGGAAGCGTCCTGTCTTCGTCGACGCCACCGCGGCGTGGTGCATCACCTGCCTGGTCAACGAGCGCGTCGCGCTGTCCGGGGCGGCGGTGCACGAAGCCTTCGCGCGCAAGCGCATCGCCTATCTGCTGGCCGACTGGACCAGCCGCGATCCCGCCATCACCGCGCTGCTCCAGTCCCACGGCCGCTCCGGCGTGCCGCTCTATCTTTACTACGCGCCCGGCGCGCCCGATGCCGCCGTCCTGCCCCAGGTGCTGACGGAGAGCGAAGTCCTGGCGGCGGTGGGCGCGCGCTAGCGGTGTGATATAGTGCGGCCATGAACACGGCCGCGCCCGCGCGCATCCGCAAGGACCCGATCCTCGCCGAAATCAAGCGGCGGCTGACCGAACTCTATGGCGACCGGCTGCGCCGCGTCGTGCTTTTCGGTTCGCGCGCCCGCGGCGACCATCGCGCGGATTCGGACTACGACATCGCGATATTTCTGGATGGCTATGACGGCTCCATGGACGAAATCTACCGGCTGTCCGATCTGGGTTTCGAATATCTCACGAAGCGCAAGATCGATCTGTCGTTGAAGCCTTTCGCGGCGGGGGATTGGGATGTCGACACGCATTTCATGCGCCATCTTCATCGTGATGCCATCGACATATGAACGAACATCTCGACAATGCGGTTCGTCAGTTGCTGGCCCATGCCGATGAGGAATTGCAGCTTGGCGACCTCATGTTCAAGCACTCGGCGAGCCAGGCTGGGCGTTTCGCCTATCTGGCGGCGTTTCATGCGGCTACGGCCGTGATTGTCCATGTCGAGGGCATTGGACCAAAAACGCACAAAGGGGTGCAGGCCAAGTTCTCGCAAATGTGCGCGGCAATTCCCGAACTCGGGCAAGATTTGGGACGCTTCCTCTCCAGAACGTATGAGATGAAACAGGTCGCCGACTACAAATATGACAAGGTCGTCCTGCCCGAAGACGCCAGAGCCGCCATGAACGGGGCAGCCCTCCTGCTGGGCAAAGTCAAATCCTATCTGGACGCGCGCTAGGATTGTTGCCCATGCACTGCCCGCGCCGCATCACTGTTGCTTTGCTCCCGCCCAATTCACAACCCCATTGCCTTGTGGGGGCGGTATAACGCGCGTCAAATCACCTTCCCGGAGCGGCGTTCATGAGCGTATTCGAGGCGCAGGATTTCGACCATCACGAGACGGTCGCGTTCTTCGACGACAAGGCCTCCGGCCTCAGGGCGATCATCGCCATCCACTCCACCGCGCTCGGCCCGTCCTGCGGCGGCACGCGCATGTATCCCTATGCGAGCACCGACGCCGCGCTGACCGACGTGCTGCGGCTGTCGCGCGGCATGAGCTACAAGAACGCGATGGCCAGCCTGCCGCTGGGCGGCGGCAAGGCCGTCATCCTCGGCGATCCGGCGAAAGACAAGACCGAGGCCCGCTTCCTCGCCTATGCCGAAGCCATCAACACGCTGGGCGGACGCTATCTCACCGCGATGGACGTGGGCGTGACGGCGAAGGACATGCCCATCATCGCGCGCGGCACGCAGTACGCCTGGGGCTATGACAAGCCGGGCCATATCAGCGGCGATTCCGGCCCATCCACGGCGCTGGGCGTATTCACCGGCGTGAAGGCCGCGGTGAAGCATCGCCTCGGCGCGGATACGACGAAGGGTCTCACCGTCGCCATCCAAGGCCTCGGCAAGGTCGGCATGGGGCTGGCGCAGCGGCTGCACGGCGAAGGCGCCAAGCTGATCGTCGCCGATGTGAACGAAGCGCTCGTGAAGAAGGCCATGGACGCGTTCGGCGCCCGGCGCGCGCTGGCCACCGAGATCGTCACCGTGGAGTGCGACGTGCTGTCGCCCAACGCGATGGGCGCCGTCCTCAACGACGACACCGTGCCGGCGCTGAAGGCCAATATCGTGGCGGGCGGCGCCAACAACCAGCTGCTGCGCGACGAGCATGGCGCGGCGCTGAAGGCCCGCGGCATCCTTTACGCGCCGGATTACGTCATCAATGGCGGCGGCATCATCCGCGTCGCCGGCCAGATCGAGAACTGGAGCGAGGCCGAGATCGAGTCGCGCGTGGTGGCGATCGGCGGCACGCTCGCCCAGATCTTCCGCCGCGCCGATGCCGAGAACCTGCCGACCAACATCGTCGCTGACCGCATCGCCCGCGAACGCATCGCCGCCGGCAAGCCCGGCGCCGCGAGGGCGGCGGAGTAGCGCGCCCTCCTGGCCGGGAGCATTGCGCCGGTCGTCCTCGCCTGCTTTCGCGGGCGAGGAAGCAACGTCAAACGGCCGGTCCCCCGCCGAACAGATGCGGCCACAGGCCGATGATGCCGATCAGGATCAGGTAGACCGCGACGAGGTAGTTGAGCAGCCTCGGTACGAACAGGATGAGGATGCCGAAGATCAGCGCGATCAGCGGCAGGACGATGTCGATATCCACGCCCATGATCGGGTGCATGGCCGGCTCCTATCTCTTTCTCTTTTTCGCTTTGGCCTTCACCGGCCTTGACGCCTTGCTGCGTGCCGCCTTGCCGCGTGCCGGCCTGGACGCCTTGCTTCGTGCCGGCTTGCGCCGCTTCGCCGGTTTCGCCTTGGCGCGGGCCTTGCCGGCCTTCGGCGTGCTGCGTTTGCTGGGCGCGCCGAGGGTGCCGCCGCTATAGGACGGCGGATCGCTCGCGGGAAAGGATTCGCGGCTGTCCTCGTCGACGATGGCGTCGAGCATCTTGCGGCGTGTCGGCATGGCGATGTTCCCTCGCGTGGCAGGACCACGCTAACGGAACGCGCGAAGTGCGGGAAGCGATGCAGTCAGGGCGGCGGGTGGCCGGCGATCCAGTGATAGACCATCATCGCGACCAGGTAGAGGCACACCAGTCCCAGCACGGCGATGGCGCCCAGCCCCAGCACGTCGGAGACGCGCACATTCGGAACCGGCTTGTGATCGTACGGATCGCCCATTGCTGCCCCTGATTGGCTGGTGCCGGAGGTGAGAATCGAACTCACGACCTACCCCTTACCAAGGGGTTGCGCTACCACTACGCTACTCCGGCTGCCATGCCCGGACGCCTGTCCGGGCGCGTGGCTATAGCCCAAGGGTGCGGCGAGGAAAAGAGCGGATGAAGGCCGGTTCGGACGACAGGCGCGAGCGTCTTGCCGCGGCGCTGCGCGAGAACCTCAAGCGCCGCAAGCGCCATGCCCGCGCCGTGGACCGGATGGAGGCGAAACCGGCGGATGCCTCCGCCACGGCGCCGCCGGAATCCCGCCCCGCGGCGGCCGTTAAACCGGTTTAACGAAAGGGACCCGGAAACCTGTTCGCGCGGACCCACCCGCGCTAGAAGAGCGTTCCGGCATCAGAGGGACCATGGACCGCATTCGCATCACCGGCGGCGCGCGCCTTTCCGGCGAGATCGCCATCAGCGGCGCCAAGAACGCCGCCCTGCCGCTGATCGCGGCGTCGCTGCTCACGGGCGAGCCGCTGGTGCTGACCAACGTGCCCAACCTGGCCGACATCCGCTCGATGGCCGACCTTCTGGAGAAGCTGGGCGTCGGCGCCCAGTTCACGCCGGGCGCGAGGCTGGGCGAGGGCGGCAGGCTGTGGCTGGACGCCGGCACCGTCGCCTCCACCCGCGCCGATTACGACATCGTGCGCAAGATGCGGGCGAGCTTTCTGGTGCTGGGGCCGCTGGTCGCCCGCATCGGCCACGCCAAAGTGTCGCTGCCCGGCGGCTGCGCCATCGGCGCGCGGCCCGTCGACCTGCACCTCAAGGCCCTGGAGGCCATGGGCGCGAAGGTCGAGCTGGAGGAAGGCTATGTCGTCGTCGAGGCCGACGGGCTGAAGGGCGCCTCCATCGAGTTCCCGTTCGTCTCCGTCGGCGCCACCGAGAACGCGCTGATGGCGGCGACATTGGCCGATGGCGAGACCGTCCTGTGGAACGCCGCGCGCGAGCCGGAGATCGACGATCTCGCGCACTGCCTCGTCGCCATGGGCGCGAAGATCGACGGCATCGGCACCGCGCGCCTCGCCATCCAGGGCGTGGCGCGGCTGCATGGCGCGGAGCACGACGTGCTGCCGGACCGCATCGAGACCGGCACCTATGCCATGGCGGTCGCCATCGCCGGCGGCGAAGTCGAGCTCACCGGCACGCGCGGCGAGCTCATCGGCTCGGTGATCCCGCTCCTGGAAGCCATCGGCACGGACGTGACGGCCACCAATCGCGGGCTGAGAGTCCACCGCAACGGCGTGCGCCCGCGCGCCGCCGGCGTGGCGACCGCGCCGTTTCCCGGCTTCCCCACCGATCTGCAGGCGCAGTTCATGGCGCTGATGACCACGGCCGAAGGCACCGCCCATATCCGCGAGACCATATTCGAGAACCGCTTCATGCACGTGCCGGAACTGATGCGCATGGGCGCCGACATCCATGTCGAGGGCGACCTTGCGGTGGTGAAGGGCGTGGAGCGGCTCAAGGGCGCGCCGGTGATGGCGACGGATCTGCGCGCCTCCTCCTCGCTGGTGCTGGCGGGGCTGGCGGCGGAAGGCGAGACGATCGTCAACCGCGTCTATCATCTGGACCGCGGCTTCGAGCGGCTGGAGGAGAAGCTCTCCGCCGCCGGCGCCGAAATCGAACGGCTGAGCGCATGAGCCGCCAGGTGCTTGCCGCCGGCGACGCCGAGGACCTCGACGTGATGTCCGCGAGGCTGCAGGACGCCGTGGCGCGCGTCGGCGATCTCGTCTGGCTGCCTAGGCAGCGCCGCTTTGCCGGCCTGTTCAACCGCTTCAAGTGGGAGAATTCGCGCAAGCAGGGCGACCTGCGGGCGCGCGCGGGCGTGCATTTCGACGCCGTGCTCTCCGTCAAGTCGTACAACATCCTGCGTGGCGATCCCGATGCCGTGGTCTCGCTGCTGGCCGTGCGCTTCACGCCGAAGGGCGGCGAGGATCCCGGCGGCACGATCCATCTGCAATTCGCCGGCGGCGGCGGCATCCGCCTCGAGGTCGAATGCATCGATGCCGGCCTGTCGGATGTCGGCGGAGAATGGGCCGCGCGCGGCCGCCCCGAACACGAGACCGGAGCCTGACATGGCGCGCCGCCTCGACAGACGCGCGCCGGATTTCGAGCGCGCCTTCGCGGAACTGCTTTCCGGCAAGCGCGAGGCCGCAGTGGACGTGGCCGAGGCCGTGCGCGCCATCATCGCCGAGGTCCGCGGGCGCGGCGACGCGGCGCTGCTCGACTTCACCGAGCGCTACGACAAGGTGCGCCCGTCCGCGCTGCGCTTGAGCGATGCGGAAATCGACGCCGCCGAGGCGCAATGTCCCAAGCCGGCGCTCGACGCGCTCGACCTGGCGGCGAAGCGGATCGAGGCCTATCACCGCCGGCAATTGCCGGGCGACGCCTCCTTCACCGACTCCACCGGCGCCGTGCTCGGCTGGCGCTGGACGCCGCTGGACAGCGTCGGCCTCTACGTGCCCGGCGGCACGGCGAGCTATCCCAGTTCGGTGCTGATGAACGCGGTCCCGGCCCACACCGCCGGCGTGAAGCGCATCGCCATGATGACGCCGGCGTCTGGCGGCGCGCTCAATCCGCTGGTGCTGGCCGCGGCCAAACGCGCCGGCGTGCGCGAGATCTACCGCGTCGGCGGCGCGCAGGCCGTGGCCGCGCTGGCCTATGGCACGGCCAGCATCGCCGCCGTGGACAAGATCGTGGGTCCGGGCAACGCCTATGTCGCCGCGGCCAAGCGCGAAGTGTTCGGTCAGGTGGGCATCGATTCCATCGCTGGACCGTCGGAGATTCTCGTCGTATCGGATGCGCATGGCAATCCGGAGTGGATCGCGGCCGACCTGCTGAGCCAGGCCGAGCACGACGTCTCCTCGCAGAGCATCCTGATCACCGACGATGCGGGCTTCGCCGCGAAAGTCGAGGCGGCGGTGGAGCGCGCGCTGGCGCTGTTGCCGCGCCGGAACATCGCGGGCGCGAGCTGGCGCGATCACGGCGCGGTCATCGTCGTGCCCAGCCTGGACGATGCGCCCGCACTCGTCGACCGCATCGCGCCGGAGCATCTGGAGATCGCCACGGACGATCCCCACGCGCTTCTCGCGCGCGTCCGCCATGCCGGCGCCATCTTCCTCGGCCGCCACACGCCCGAGGCGATGGGCGACTACATCGCCGGTCCCAACCACGTGCTGCCCACGGCGCGCACTGCGCGGTTTTCCTCCGGCCTGTCGGTGCTGGACTTCATGAAACGCACCACGCTGCTCGCCTGCACGCCCGCCACGCTCAATGCCGTGGGCCCCGCGGCCATCGTGCTGGCCGAGGCCGAGGGGCTGGACGCCCATGCCCGCTCCATCGCCGCGCGGCTCAATCGACCGTCATGAGCGAGCACCGCATCGCCACCATCGCGCTCGACGAGAAGACGGTCGTGCGCCGCACGCGCGAGATCGAGCAGGAGCGCGAGATCGCGATCTACGATCTGCTGGAAGCCAATTGCTTCGAGCCGGCCGGTTCGCCCGGCGGGCCGTATGACCTCGTCCTCGGCGTCGAGGAGAACCGGCTCGTCTTCGACATCCGCGTGGAGGGCGGCGGGCCGCAGCGCCGGGTCATGCTGTCGCTGACGCCGTTCCGCAAGGTGATCAAGGACTACTTCCTGATCTGCGATTCCTATTTCAAGGCGATCCGCAACGCCCCGCCTTCCCAGATCGAGACGCTCGACATGACGCGGCGCGGCGTCCACGACGAAGGCTCGCGGCTTCTGGAGAAGCGGCTCGAAGGCAAGATCGCCGTCGACCACGACACGGCGCGCCGCCTGTTCACGCTGGTCTGCGTGCTGCATCTGCGGGGCTAGCCATGCGCGGCCCCAACGGCGAGGAGCTGCCGCAATCCATCCTCTTCGCCTGCACCCAGAACGCGGTGCGCAGCCCCATGGCCGCGGCCATCATGCGGCGGCGCTACGGCAAGTTCGTCTATGTGGAATCGGCCGGCGCGCGGGCGGGCGAGCGCGACGCGTTCGTGACCGAGGTGATGGACGAGATCGGCGAGGACCTCTCCAAACACAAGCCGCGAAGCTTCGACGACATGGAGGACGCCGCCTTCGATCTGGTGATCACGCTGTCCCCGGAAGCCCATCATAAGGCCATGGAACTGACCCGCACCTCGGCGGCGGTGGTCGAGTACTGGCCGACCATGGACCCGACCCTGGCCGAAGGCAGCCGCGGCCAGCGCCTGGACGCCTACCGCGAAGTCCGCGACGCTCTCGAAGCCCGCATCGCCGCCCGCTTCGCCGTGGACCGGGCGGCGGACTGAATTTATCCGGCGAGCGCATCAGCCACCTCCCCGCAAGGGGGAGGTTGACTTTGCCTTGCCATGGTTGGGCATTGCCATGCCAAACCCTTGGCCAAACCCTTGGCCAAACCCTTGCTTTCCTGCGTTTTCAATGGCATTTGGCGGCCATCGAACCCGCCAGAGGACGAATGGCCAAGGAAGAAATGCTGGAATTCGAAGGCGTCGTCAGCGAATTGCTGCCGAATGCGACCTTCCGCGTGAAGCTTCAGAACGATCACGAGATCATCGCCCACACCGCGGGCAAGATGCGCAAGAACCGCATCCGCGTGCTGACCGGCGACAAGGTCATGGTGGAGATGACGCCCTATGACCTCACCAAGGGCCGGATCACCTATCGTTTCAAGTAAACTCATCCTGGCGAGCGAGAGCCCGCGACGGCTGGCGCTGCTCGCCCAGGCCGGGCTCGCGCCCTCGGCCATCATGCCCGCCCATATCGACGAGACGCCGCATAAGGGAGAGACGCCCCGCGAGCATGCGCTGCGCCTGGCGACCGGAAAGGCGCGCGCCGTTGCGGCGGCGCATACCGATCCGCAAACCGTCGTGCTCGCCGCCGACACCGTCGTGGCGTGCGGGATCCGCATCTTGCCGAAAGCGTCAACGAGCGGCGACGTGCGCGCATGCCTGGCGCTGCTCTCCGGCCGCCGCCACCAGGTGATCACGGCGGTCGTGGCGATCCGCGGCGGCGGCAAGCCGCGCACGCGCATCGCCACCACCCGCGTATCCTTCGCGCGCCTCACGTCCGCTGACATTCAGTCATATCTCGATTGCGGCGAGGGGATCGGCAAGGCGGGCGGCTATGCGATCCAGGGCCGCGCCGAAACCTTCGTGCGGCAGTTGAACGGTTCGTATTCGAATGTTGTGGGCCTGCCGCTTTTCGAAACCATCGCGCTTCTTAGGGGCTGTGGCATCGCAATTCCGTGATAGTGTCGGCGCGCTGCTATTGTCGAACGTGACATGGAAAAGGAAGTCCTGATCAACGCCGGGGCGGGCGAAATCCGTGTCGCCATTGTCGAAGACGGAAAGCTCCAGGAACTCTTCCTCGAGCGCACCCTGGGCATGGGCGAGGATGCGCCGAAGAAGGGCAACGGACGTTCCGGCCACAGCCTGATCGGCAACATCGTGCTCGGCCGCGTGCAGCGCGTTCTGCCCGGCATGCAGGCGGCCTTCGTCGATGTCGGGCTGGACCGCGCCGGATTCCTCGGCGCCCGCGAGGCCCGCTGCCTCGCCGATCTTCCCGGCTTCGAGGACGACCGCAGCCCGCGCATCACCGATTGCGTGCGCGAGGGCGAGGACATCGTCGTGCAGGTGGTCAAGGATCCCATCGGCGAGAAGGGCGCGCGGCTTTCCGCCAATGTCACCGTGCCGGGTCGCCTCCTGGTGATGGTGCCCAACCAGCCCGGCATCGCGCTGTCGCGGCGCATCGACGACGAGGCCGAACGCGCGCGCCTCACCAAAATCGGCGAGCGCATGATCGCGGAAGGCGAGGGCACGCTGGTTCCCGGCGCGGGCTATATCGTGCGCAGCGCCGGCATCGGCGCCGGCTTCGCCGATTTCCGCGAGGATGCGGAGCGCCTCGCCGAAGCCTGGCGCCCGGTGATGGCGCGGCGGCAGAGCGCTTCGGCGCCCGCCACGCTCTATCACGATCTCGATCCCGTCGAGCGCACCATGCGCGACGAGGTCGACGCGCAGACCAGCCGCGTGCTGATCGATGACCGCGAAGCCTTCGAAGCCGCGCGCGCCTATTGCGGCCGCGCCATGCCCGACGCCGCCGGCAGGATCGAGCTTTTCGCCGGTCCCGGAATGCTGTTCGACATGTACGACCTGGAGGACGAGATCGCGCGCCTCACCGACGTGCGCGTGCCGCTGCCTTCCGGCGGCTGGATCACAATCGAGGGCACCGAGGCGCTCACGGCCATCGATGTGAACTCCGGCAGCTACACGGCGGCCACCGGGCTCGAGGAGACCAGCCTCGAGGTCAACCGCGAAGCCGCGCACGAGATCGGCCGCCAGCTTTGCCTGCGCGGCATCGGCGGGCTGATCGTGATCGACTTCATCCACCTGAATGAGCAAGCCAACATCCAGAGCGTGCTCGACATCCTCTCCGCCAGCCTCGCCAAGGACCGCACGCCGACGCAGATCTCGGCGATGAGCGAGTTCGGCCTGGTGGAGATCACGCGCAAGCGCATCCGCGATCCGCTGGTGAAGCTGATGAGCGAATGCTGCCGGCCTTGCGATGGGCATGGCCGCCGGCGCACGCGCGATGCCGTGGCGCTGGAAGTGATCCGCCAGATCGAGCGCCAGGCCCATGCCGCGCCCGGCAAGTCCGTGGTCGTGCGCGCCTCGCCGGAGATCGTGCGCTGGCTCGAAAGCCATGACGGCGAAGTGCGCCCGGCCCTGGCGCGTCGCGGCGCGGCGCGCGTCGCCTATGAGCCGCGCGAGGAATACACCCGCGAGGGCTACGATGTCGGCACCGCCGCCTGACGGCGCAGCGCCCGCTGGCGCGGCTCGACAGATCGCCGCTTGCGCGGTCTGCGGCAAGCCGCGGGACGGCCGTTTCAAGCCGTTCTGCTCGAAGCGCTGCGCCGATGTCGATCTGGGCCGCTGGCTGAAGGGCAGCTATGCCATCCCCGCCGTCGAGGCGCCCGATCCGGCCGCGGGCGGCGGCGAAGACGGGCCGGATTGAGCCCGCGCCGGGCGCTGGACAGGTTCCGGCCCGTCCCCTAAAAGCCTGCCTCCCGGGCGTTTCGCCCGGCCATCCGACAGTCCCTCGCGGGCAAGCCCAGGTAGCTCAGTCGGTAGAGCAGCGGATTGAAAATCCGCGTGTCGGTGGTTCGATTCCGCCCCTGGGCACCATTCATTTAAGCCAATAAAATCAGGCTTTTCCGTCAGAACGAAGGCGGATTCCGCACTCGATTTTGAGTGACAAACGGTGACAAACCGTAACAAGCGGAATCAATGGGTTACGAGGGGGGCCAAAAGCTCCGGCGGGACGCTTGCGGGACGCGGTTTCCCTTTGCGTTCTCATTCGCGAGAACGGGTGTTCACGGCGTCGAAGCGTAGTAAGTTGACGCTGGACGGGCGTGTCGGGAGGGGCAAATGGATTGCGTGATTCTAGTCGATAACTCGAATGTCTTTATCGAAGGCGCGAAGCACTCCGCACGGCTCAAAGGTGTGAAGCCCGCAAGCCCGTTGGACAAACCGCCGTTCGATATTTCGTGGCGTATCGACTTCACGGGCCTTTTGACCGAGTTGGCCGAAGGCAGAACCATCAAAGAGGCTTTTCTAGTTGGCTCGCGCCCGCCCCCAAAGGACAAGGTGTGGGAGATGGCGCGAAACGGCGGCTTCAAAGTCATCACGCACGACAGGGACGCGAACAACAAAGAGAAGGCCGTCGATACTGAGCTTGTCGCGCAAGGCACGCTTGCGATAGCGACCCTTCCGACGCCCGCAACACTTGTCCTCGCGTCGGGTGATCGCGATTTCATTCCCTTGGTCAGAATTGCCCAGCAACGCGGATGGACTACGGAAATGGCGGCGTTTGCCAGCGCGTTCTCGCCAACGGGTGAAATGGCGACGACCGTTGATAAGGTCCGCCCGCTAGACGCGGTGTTCGCGAAGATCGGGCATTGCGATTTTGAATGGCCGTGATGGCAATCAAGTTCTCCCGCGATAGCGTCGTCACTTGGATTGCGGCCCTCATTTTGGTTGGCGGCGGAGCCTATTGGTATTGGAGCACGCCAAGCGAGGAAGCGCGACACAGGGAACAGGAATGCAGGAATTGGGGATATACGGACGCCGAAAGCCTTGCCCGATGTCGCGCGAGTGAACGCGAAGCAACTGCGGTAATCGAACCGAAATTCCGCCAAGCTGCAATGAGGGCGGTATCCACTTTCAATAAGCAGGTTGCGGGGCTCGCGACTAACAAGACGGTCGCTCAAGAGGCTGACTATACACCCGCAAGCATTCGTGACGTGTCAAAAGCGTTGGGAGGAATAGCCGCGATCATTTTACCCAAGGGTCACTTTCCGTTGGAAGGCAGGCGATTCAAAGTGCTTGGTCGCATCATTACTGAAACACCGGACCCGAGTGATAGCAGCGGGGACACTGACAGCGACAACGATCCTCCGGCATGGCAACCACGGACCTATCAGCTATGGGGACCTTTCCCAAAAGCAAAGAACGCCATGCCCGACACGGTGCAACTCGATATAGAGTCACTCAATCGAAGCGAGCGACAATTCATTCAGAATCATTGCGAGATGGTCTCGCTCACGGAATGCAACGCTGTGATTTGGGGACACGCGGGGCGTATTAGCGAGGGCGACAACTCAGGGATTCAATATCGCGGGCTTGTAGTCGATCAAGTAGAGATTCAAGCTATCGACGTAAAGAGCTACAAGGTGCCTTAGACATATAGCGCGAGGAGGCCGCATGGTTGCGCATGAAGGATTTGAAATTGCCGTCCATGAAATCGACGGCGAGTTTTTCGCTCGCATAACGCGACCGGGAGCCGTTCGGCATTTCCAGCCGAAAGGCACGCATACGAGAGTTTTCAGTGTGGATTATGGCCCGTTCGATTCAGCGGCGAATGCAGAAGATATTGCAAAGGCGGCTATCAGTGAGGGATTTTGGGAAATCTAAGCGCATAGGGGCGGGCTGAAATGAACAGGGGCAAGATATTGGCGCTTATAGGAATTGGATTGTATGCCCTACAGGTGTGGTCATCGCGAACCGATGCAAACGGAAATTCTCTAACGCCGGACACCCTTGTCCTGATTTCAGGAACAGCCAGTTTCATCTATGTCGTGATCGCGGGCGTTGTGTTGTGGAAGATCGGGCACAAGCGCATCGCATGGGCATTGCCGGTCACATTTATAGCGTCGGGAGCGGCAGTTTTCTTGACGCCAAATCCATCGGCGCTGAATCTCGCTTTGAACGCAATTCGAGTTGTCGCGTTCGGGGCCTACATTTATGCGGTGTATTTGCTTTTCGTGTCTGACGGAAAGCGGCTGGCCCCAAGTTAGACGTTCGCGCCGTTACGCCCAAACAATCGCAATCGCGGAGCCTGTCTGACGGTTGTTCAACCGGATCACGTTGTAGGTTTCCGTGTGCCCGCTCGCATTCGTGAAGCTCAGGGGCGAAACCGTGAAATCCGTGAATGAGAGTCCGCCAACGGTCACATGACTCGGAGTCCCGAACGACGTGGGAAAGGCGTAGTAGAGATACTTCCCGCCGCTGGCGTCATAGGTGACGGCCTTCGCGTAGTCCGTCGCGAATTCGCTACTCAGGGCCAGGACCCCCGCGTTATCGAGTGAGTCAGAATCCACCGCGCCCCAATAGCGCCGGTTGCGGAATGCGATTGTCGTTTGCGCGGATGTCGTGTTCTGCCCGTCGCCCGCCGTGAGGGTATAGGTCGTGTCGCTTGTGAGCGTGAGGCCCGTGAGGGGCGTTGACGTGAGGCCCAGCACGGAACCGATTCCGTGATCGAGCGCGAGACTCGTCATGGTCTTATTCAGCGTCCATGCGAGCGTGACGGCGGAAATCGTTGTGCCGAGTTCAACCGTGCCGACTGAGTTTGAAAAGCTATTGATGCGCGGCGCGACATACAGGAGCGCGTCAAGCGCGGCTTGCACGGTTGAATATGCGGGGTTGTCATAGGTGACTTCATCCGCCTCCCCGGTCCCGGCTGGCCCTGCCGGGCCTTCGGGTCCCGGAGGTCCGGGAATATCGGAACCGATGACCGTGAGTTCGGGATTGGCGATAACAACCGTGACCGGATCATCGCCGATCACGACGATTCCGATTTCATCCGGCGCGAGAACAACCGTGCCGGACGGAATGGACTCCAGCGGGTCAATCACGATCAATTCGGAATCGCCTGTCACGACTGTAACGACTTCCGCGCCGATCACGACGGTTCCGACGGTTCCGATAGGTTCGGGTCCGTCAATCGTGATGTTCCCGACAAAATCAGGCTTGTCGATGTAAACGGTTGTCGTGTCCATTACGGCACGGTCACGCCTTGCGTGACTCGCACATTGCCGCCCCAAAGACGGCGCGTTTCCCCGCCGCTAAGCATCAAGAGGTCATAGCGCAATGAACGATTCGCCTGATAGGCGATTGCGCCTTGCGCGATATGGAACTGAAAGACGCCGTTGGGCGCATCCGTGATGACGATTCCGCCGTCATCGCCCGCCGATGTAAGGCGGAGAACAAGCGCGTTCTTTTGGTCGCGAATGTCGGCTTCAAATTCAACGTCAGTGAGGTCGTAGGGAGTCGATGAATTCGCGCTCCCGCTCTTGAGCGTGAAAACGCGGTCAATATCCTCGTTGTCGTAACCCGTGATGTCGATTGTCGTTGCGGTCATAGCAATAGATTCTGGACGCGAGTGCGCGCCGGTTAGATTGAAGAATGTCGGGGGATGATCGTTGGGGCGATCTACTTGGATTCTACCATGTCGCGCGAAGCGGTCAACGAATCCAAAGCGCGCGAAGGTTTTGCGGCGGCGATAGCAGCGCGCTTTGATGTAGAATCTTCAATCGTTTTGCGAGGCGTTGGATAGCAAGTCCTATGCCAAGTGAAGGCGGGGCGGCTGGGGACCCCTAGAGGTCGCGAAAACGAAAACGCCCGCCTCACTTGAGACAGGCGCGACCATTCCGAGCTAGGACCCGCGCATCCCACGCGGGTCTATTCAGACATTCAAGAGGGCCAGCAAGATCACAAGCGGGATGATCCAACGGCATTTCCAAATTAGAATCGTCAGCAAGAGGAAGCCGCTAACGTCGTGCCCGTCGTGTTCCATTGCTTTCCTGCCTTCGCGCTACGCCGCGTCCCGATTCCGTTTCGCCTTTTCATTGGCGAGCTTCTTCTTGTAGGCCGCGAACATTTGCTTGATCGACTCCGGCCCATAGGGCTTGCCCGAAGGTTCGCCGTTCACAAGAACCGTGTGACCGGCGTGGGCGAGTGCTTCCGAAATCTCGCGCAAGCTCGCGCGCTCGCCCGTCTTGGGATTCCGGCGCGCGAGCTTATGTGCTTTCGCCAACACGTCATCGGGAACGGCCTTGCGGCCTTCACAACGGCCCGTGAGGGCCTTCTTGCGAACGCGCGCGCCCTTGAGCTTCTGCACAAGCTGGGCTTTCTCAAACTGCGATACAGCGCCAAGAATTTGACGCACCATGACCGCCGTGGGCGTGTCATCCGTGAAATGGTCCGGCGCGTTCACGGGGACCAAATCGACGCCCATGCGCTTCAAGAGTTCATGGCCTGTCATTTGGACGGCGAGGTCACGCGCGAAGCGGCTTGCATCTTCCACAAGCACGACGCCCACGCCGTTGCCCGCGATGCGATCTAGCAGGGCGGCGA
>JBOHKI010000073.1:0-14812 GCA_050728855.1 Rhizomicrobium sp.
CCCCACAAGGGGGAGGTTGTTCACATCCCCCGCTCTCGCGGGGGAGGAAGCTACAGCGTCCGCACCTTCGGCTCCCGCGCCAGCGGCGACAGGTGGGCGAGCGCCCAGACCAGCGCGTCGAGGCGGTCGGGCGAGGGGCCGGTGCCGTCGAAGCGGCAGAGTTGGTCCTCCAGCTCCGGAAACGCGCCCACATGATGCACGCGGCCGCGCTCGTACAGCGACGCCGCCGGCATCGCGCGCGTGTACTTGTCGCGCGTGGCATGGACCAGCGTGATGGGGGCGTTCTTGAGCTGATGCTGCAGCACCTCGCGCACCATGTCGCCGCCCTGGTTCGATTCCGCAACGATGCGATCGCATTCGTGGGTCTCGAACGCGGCGATGACGCGCTTGGCCCATTGCGCCGATGTAAGCCCGCCGGCCGAACTGTCGGACAGCACGTAGAACGCGCCGTCGCGGCCCTTGCCCGCGACCACGATGCCGCATTCGTCGCCATTCGCCGTTACCGGCGGATCTACGCCGACCACGACTTTCTCCATCGGCGGCGCTTCCAGCACGCGCGCGGCTTCGATCCATGCGCGCTTCCACAGAGCGGCATCGACATCCTCGATCATTTCGCCGTCCAGTTCCTGACGGCCGAGCCGCGTGCCGCCATAGCGGCCCTCCAGCTCATCCACGAATTCCGGCGCGAGATTGAAGCTGTTTTCGCGCGTCGTGCTGCGCGTCACCACCGTATCCTCGCCCGCCATCAGCAGCCGCAGCGCCGCGATGTTGCGCGGCGTCGTGGTGACGCAGAGCCGGGGATCGCTTCCGAGCCTGAGCGCCATGCGCAGCATGTCGAGCGCGCCCTGCGGATCGGGCCATTTGCAGAATTCGTCCGCCCAGGCGGCATCGAACTGATGGCCGCGGATCGAATCGGGTTCGTCCGCCGAAAGCACCGTGGCCACCGCGCCGCCAGGCCAGATCATGCGCCGGTTGGCCGGTTCGTAGCGCGCCATGCGCGCCGCGGATTTGAGGCCGGAATGCCCTTCGATCATCACCTTGCGAACGTCATCGTGACTCGCCCCGATCAGGGCGATGCGGCGCATGGCGCCGTTGCGAACGCCGTCCGCGACCCATTCCGCGCCGGCGCGAGTCTTGCCCGCGCCGCGCCCGCCGAGGAACAGCCAGCAGCGCCAGCGGCCAGGCGGCGGAAACTGAGCGGCGCGCGCGCGGAACGACCAGTCGCACAGGGCGAAGGCAAGCTGCGCCTCATTTAGAGCCGATAAGATTTTTCGCTGCAGGGTGCGCGGCTGCGACGCCATCCACGATGCGCTGAATCTCTCCGCGGAGGCTGTCATAGTCGAGCGCCTTTCTGCCTTCGATGAGTCCCTCGTGCTCCATCTTCATGCGCGCGGCCTTCTCCAGCGTGTCGCGCAGCGTGGCGAGCGAGCGCGCATTCTTGAGCCGGTCGGCTGCGAGAGGCACGCCGGTTGAGTTGTCGTATTTCACCGCCTCGAGCGACGACAGCTGGCGGTTGATCTCTCTGAGCAGCCTGTTGGTCATGACCGCGATCCAATCCTTCTCGATGTCCTCGGGCTTGATGTTCCAGTAGCGGTCGAACGCATCCACGATCGCCGAAGTGGGTAGCGCGTTCATGGCGCCGCCCTCCCCGCCTTGCTGGGGCGCATGGCTGAGTCCTTCCGTTGGTTGGGTTCGATCTCTCCGCGCGCCGGTGCCTGGCGCCGCCGGGGGCGGCGGTGCGGTGCGGGCGCAGATGTGGAGATGCTGGAAAACTATCCGACCAGCGTGACGCTGTCAAGCGCTTCTAGGAAAAATTAGAGTAATAATCTTCCAATTTGTGCAGATAGTCTTTTTTGGAGTCGGAAACGGAAAATATATCAGCCGCGTCAAGGGTTTAGCCTCACCCTGTGGTTGTGCCCGCATGTCAAATCGCGTATTCCCCAGGAAAAAATGGGGTGCCCGGCCCGGAAAAATGCGATCCCGCCTCGCCCGCCGTGGCCGACTCCGCGGACCGTGGCGACGGTCGACGCCGGCATTCACGGGGCTGAATACGTAGCGGGCGGAATTTCCCTCTCTCTTCCGTCATGGGCGGGCCTGACCCGCCCATCCATCCGCCGCGCGTCCGCGCGGCGAATATTCGCTACAATGAGGAATGCAAAACGCCTTCGTCTATATTCTTTGCAGCAAGCCCCACGGGACGCTCTATATCGGCGTGACGGCAAACCTGATTCAGCGGCTGAACGAACATCGCAACGGCGGCGGATCGGAATTCGCGAAGAAATACGGCGTTGCGCGCCTCGTCTACTACGAAATTCACGACTCGATCAAAGTCGCCATTCAGCGCGAAACCAGCCTCAAGCGCTGGAAGCGGGATTGGAAGGTCGATCTCATCAATGCCCACAATCCGGACTGGAAAGAGATCGACTATACGTTGATGTGATTCCCCACGGCGCGCGGACGCGCGCCGGATGGATGGGCGGGTCAAGCCCGCCCATGACGGATTGTGGAAGCTACGTATTCCTCCGTACGCGGAATTCCCGGCTGGCGCGGCGGGCGGGGGTGGCGTTTCGTGGGAGCCTGGGGCGCGAAAGAGGCGGCGCACAGGGAGCGCGCGATGCCGGCGATCGGCGACACGATGTGGCTCACCTACCGGAAGGGCGGGCTGCAATATTCCGAGCCCTATGGCTCGCGCTTCGGCGCGCTGGGCCGCGCCCTGTTCCTCGCCGCCATGCCCGAGGCGTCGGATGTGTCGTTGCGCGACGATTATGGCGGGACGATCCTGAACGAAGCCGAACTCGCCGCCGCCTGCCGCGAACTGGTCCACGCCACAATCCATTGAAATCGCTGCCGAACCGTGGCGGTGGAGGATGCCTGCCGCCCCGCGTCGCATGAGCGACACGCCGCCGGTTGCTTGCCCCTCCGGACGGGCGCGCCCATACTCCCGGAAATTGTGTGTGGGGGCGGGCAATGGGCATCATCAACGGTACGCCGGGCGACGACAGCCTGACCGGCACGAGCGGCGACGACACGTTCCGCGTTTTCCAGGGCGGCGAGGACACGCTGTCCGGCTCGAGCGGCAACGACGTCTTCCAGTTCGGCGCCACGCTGGATTCCGGCGACAGCATCGACGGCGGCGCGGGCACCGACATCATCCAGATCGCCGGCGACTATTCCGCCGGGCTGACCTTCGCGGCCACCACGCTCACCAGCGTCGAGAAGATCCAGCTCGGCGCCGGTCACGACTACACTCTCACCACCGACGACGCCAATGTCGCGGCCGGCGAAACGCTGACGGTCGACGGCGGCAAGCTCGGCGCCGGCGACCATCTCGATTTCACCGGCCAGGCGGAGACGGACGGCAACTTCATCATCATCGGCGGCGCGGGCGGCGACGACATCGCCACGGGCGCGGGCAACGACACATTCAAGCTCGCTGCGGGCGGCGTGGACTCCGTCGAAGCCGGGGCCGGCAAGGACATCTTCATCATGGGCGCGGCGTTCGGCGCGTCCGACGCGCTCGACGGCGGCTTCGATGGCGGGCTGCCGCAGAACGTGCTGCGCCTGGACGGCGACTATTCCGCGGGCGTCACGCTCGGCGCCGACACCATCCAGAACATCTACACCTTCCAGTTCGGCGCCGGGCACGCCTACAAGATCGTGGCCGACGCGGCGTCCTTCCTCTCCGGCCCGGCGGTCAGCGTCCAGGGCGGCAATCTCGGCGCCGGCGACACCCTGTATTTCGACAATTCCGCCTCCGACGCCAATCTCCACTTCACCGGCGGCGCCGGCGACGACACCGCCATGGGCGGCGACGCGCAGAATACCTTCGACCTCTCCCAGGGCGGCAACGACACGGCGACCGGCGGCGCGCTGACCGACTACTTCAAGATGGGCGGCCAATTCACCGCCGCCGACACCATCGACGGCGGCGGCGGCAACGACGTGGTCGAACTCACAGGCTTGGGCGGCGCCGACACGGTGACCTTCAGCGCCACGACGATGGTCAACATCGCGGTGCTTCAGCTCGACGGCGGACATGGCGGCTACAACCTCATCACCAACGACGCCACGGTGGCGGCGGGCGCCACGATGATCATCGCCGGCCAGAACCTCGGCGCCGGCGATCCCCTCGCCTTCCACGGCGACGCCGAGACCGACGGCCACTTCATCATCCGCGGCGGCGCCGGCGACGACATCCTCAATGGCGGCGCGCTGTCGGACACCATCAACATCACCAAGGGCGGCGACGACATCGCCCGCGGCTTCGGCGGCGACGACACCATCAACGCGGGCGCGGCGCTGACCGCCGCCGACACCATCGACGGCGGCGCGGGCAGCGACACGCTGATCCTCGACGGCGATTTCAGCAGCGGCGTCACCTTCGGCACCACCACGATGGTGAACGTCGAGACGCTCCAGTTCGATGCCGGCCACAGCTACGACCTCACCACCAACGACGCCACCGTCGCCAGCGGCCAGACGCTCACGGTGGATGCCACCGCGCTGGGCGCCTCCGACGTGCTCACCTTCGACGGCTCGGCGGAGACGGATGGCAGCTTCGTCTTCGAATTCGGTGCGGATTTCTCCGCCTCCGACAGCATCGACGGCGGCGCGGGCAACGATACCCTCATACTCGCCGGCGGCAGCAGCGGACTTACGCTCGACGACACGCATGTCCAGAGCGTCGAGACCGTTACGCTGGCCGACGGCGCGTCCTACGACAATCTGGCCATTGCCGGCGACATCGCCTCGGGCGGCAACCTCACCATCGACGCCAGCGCGCTCACCGGCACCAATGCCGTGACCCTGGATCTGACCGCCGCGACCAGCGCGGAGACCTTCTTCACGGGCGGCGCCGGCGACGACACGGTCGTCTACAGCGACGACTCGTTCGGCGGCGCGTACGGCTACGACGGCGGCGCCGGATTCAACACCATCGAATTCACCACCGGCGGCCCGGACGAGTTCATTTCCGCCACCTATATGGCCAATCTCGACAAGATCGTGCTCGACGACGACGCCGGCCAGGACATCATCGTCGACGGCGATCCCTCGCACGGCGGAACGCTCGCGATCGACGGCAGTGCGCTGACCGCCGCCGACGGCGCCCAGGTCAATTTCAGCGCCTCCACCGTGGCCAACCTCCAAATCATCGGCGGCGCGGGCGACGATACGTTCGACGCCGGCGGCGCCTTCACGCCCGCCGACAGCATCGACGGCGGCACCGGCAACGACACGCTGGATCTCAACGGCGACTATGGCGGGGATTCGCTGGTGCTCAGCGCCACGTCGTTCACCAACATCGACACGCTGAAGCTCGAGGCCGGGCACAGCTACGCGGTGTACGCGAATGACGGCAACGTCTCCGCCGGCGCCACGCTGACGGTGGACGCGAGCGCTCTGGGCGCCGCGAACTCCGTTCTCTACTACGGCGCGAGCGAGACCGACGGTTCCTTTGCCTTCATCGGCGGCGCGGGCAGCGACAGCTTCACCGGCGGCGCGCAGGCCGACAGCTTCACCGGCGGCGACGGCGCCGACATCCTGACCGGCGGCGGCGGCGCGGACGTCTTCGTCTACACGACGGTCGCCCAATCCACGAGCACGACCTACGACACCATCACCGATTTCGACGCGTCCACGAACTTCATCGACGTGGCGACGACCATCCTCGCCATCGATCCGGCCACCACCGGCTCCATCAGCACCGCCAGCTTCAACAGCGATATCGGCACCGCGATCAGCGACGGCCTCAGCGCGCAGCACGCGCGGGTCATCACCGCCACGGCCGGCACGCTGGACGGGCACGTCTTCCTGGTGATCGACGGCAACGGCACCCAGGGCTACCAGGCCGGCGGCGACTATGTGATCGACATCACCGGCTTCAGCGGCACCATCACCGCGGCGAATTTCATCTAGAGCGGGCCGCGGCAGCCGGCGTATTCCGCCCTGCGCCGATGTCCCGGCCGGCGGCGGCGAATTCCGGCGAGACAACCCGGCGCGACAGGACGTTGCCTGCTGCGTTCCGTTGCGGCGCAGTGTGCCTCGCCCGGCCTGCATCACGCACAACCGCGATTCCGCTGTCACCTGCCCGTTGTCACCTGGATGACAGCGGGGCGTTCGAGGCTGCTTTATCGTGCGTCCGGCATCGCGGGTTTCGGCAGCACGGCCAATGCGGGGAAATTCCACCGGGCGGCGTCTTGGACGCGTCTCGCTTCAACCCGCCTTGCGCGGGGACGCTGAGCGGCTGGCATCAGCGCGCGCCGGCGCGGCGGCGGCGTTCGCGGGTCTGGGACTGGGGGCGGCGCGGCGGGGCGAGCGCGCGGGTGAGATGGGCCTGGAACGCGGCGGACAGGCGCTCGCGCAGCCAGCTGTGCCCGGCATCGGATTTGTTGCGCGCCAGCCAGATCATCGAGCAATGCGGATTGGCGATGGGCATCGGCAGGTCGTGCGCCACGATGTCGAAATTGCGGGCGATCTCGCGGTGGAACCAGCGCGGCATGAAGCCGACCAGGTCGGTGCGCTCCACGATGGGCGGCATCGCCCACATTTTGTTGATCGTGTAGACCTCGCGCCGCTTGATGCCCTGGGCCGCAAGGCTGGTGGACGACGACAGCAGCTCGCGCAGCTCCGGCACCAGCACCACGAAATCCAGCGCCATCAGCGTGGCGACGTCGAGCGCGCCTTTCAGCCGCGGATGGCCGCGGCGGGCGAGCAGCACCAGGTCGGTGTCGCACAAGGTCTCGGTCACGATGTCCGGCGCGGTGACCGCGGGATAGATGTGGCAGGCCAGGTCGATGGTGCCGTCGCGGATCTCCTTGAGGAAATCGGTACGGAAGGCGCTCAGCACCTCGATGGTGACGCCGGGCGCCCGGGCGCAGATCTCGCGCAGCAGCGGCGGCATCATGATGGGCTCGAACACGTCGGCCATGATGATGCGGAAATGGCGGCGGTAGGTGGTGAGGTCGAGCGTGTCCGGCGCCAGCTCCTGGCCGATCATGGCCAGCGCCTGGCGCACGGTCCGGGCGATCTGGGTCGCCTTCACCGTCGGCTCCACGCCCTTGGCCGCGCGCACGAACAGGGGATCCTCCAGCAGCTCGCGCAGGCGGGCGAGCGCGTTCGACACCGCCGGCTGGCTCATCGCCAGCTGCTCGGCGGCGCGGGAGATATTGCGGGTGGCATAGATCGTGTCGAATACGACCAGCAGGTTCAGGTCCAGATGCTTGAGGTTGACAGTCAAACAGCCTCCATCCGGGATGCGCGCCCCGTTGCCGGACCCGTGAATACCACACATCGCCCGGCAAACCGAAAGACGCACAAGGCCACGCGCGCCCGCGCGCCCGGCCGAGGCCGCGGATTGCTTGCCGCAGCGAACGGCGATTGCATCTGGGCTGTCCGGTTGGCATCCGGCGCCGGCTTTGCCTATTCTGGGCGCCAAGGCTTGTACGGGGACATGCGTGGCGACGATTAGCGGCACCGGGGCAAACGACACGTTCTTGGGGACGAGCGGCGACGACAAGTTCGTCCTGAGCCAGGGCGGCGAGGACACCGTTTCCGGGCTCGACGGCAACGACATCTTCCAGTTCGGCGCGACGCTGGACGCGGGCGACCGCGTCGACGGCGGCACCGGCAACGACATCGTGCAGCTGCGCGGCGATTATTCGGCGGGCCTCGTGCTCGCGGACTCCACGCTCGCCAACATCGGCAAGATCCAGTTCGGCGGCGCGTTCAACTATTCGCTGACCGGCGCCGACGGCAACATCGTTGCCGGCCGCGCGATGACGCTGGACGCCTCGGCG
The DNA here is from genome assembly GCA_050728855.1 of Rhizomicrobium sp. Classification (GTDB taxonomy): domain Bacteria; phylum Pseudomonadota; class Alphaproteobacteria; order Micropepsales; family Micropepsaceae; genus Rhizomicrobium. The sequence goes on from JBOHKI010000073.1 coordinate 7,797, forward strand.
CTGGCGGCACCCTATCACCTGTCGTTCAACGGCGCGGCGGAGAGCGACGGGCGCTTCGTGTTCTTCGACGGCGCGGGCAACGACATGCTCATCGGCGGGGCGCGCACCGACACCTTCACCCTCGACAAGGGCGGCGAGGACACCATCTCGGGCGGCGCGGCCAACGACGTGGTGCACGCCACCGGCACGCTGGACGCCGGCGACTCGCTGGATGGCGGCGCCGGCTCCGGCGACAAGCTGGAGGTCAACGGACTGGCCGGCGGCGACTCCATCGTGTTCGGCGCCACCACCGTGGTGAATTTCGAATCGCTGGTGCTCGACGCCGGGCACGGCTACTCCATCACGACCGACGACGCGACGGTGTTCGCGCATCACACGCTGACCGTGACGGCCACGGCGCTCGCCGCCGGCGAGAACCTCGTCTTCGACGGCTCGGCGGAGACCGACGGCACCTTCGTGATCCATGCCGGCGCGGGCGACGACGTCATCACCGGCGGCGCCAAGGCCGACACCATCGACCTCAGCGCCGGCGGCGAGGACACCGTCCATGCCGGCGGCGGCAACGACGTCATCCAGATGGGCGCCACCTTCGATGCCGGCGACTCCATCGATGGCGGCGACGGCAAGAACACGCTGGTGCTGGCCGGCCTGCAGGCGCCCGTGGTGATGGGCGCAACCACGCTGGTCGACATCCAGAGCATCTCGCTCAGGCCCGGCTACGACTACGACCTCACCATGAACGACGACGCCGTGCCGCTGGCCGCGGTGATGGCGATCAACGCCTCGCAGGTGGGGGTGGGCAACGTCTTCCGCTTCGACGGCTCGGCGGAGCTGGACGGCCGCTTCTCGTTCAAGACGGGTTTCGGCGAATATCATATCGTCGGCGGCGCGCGCACCGACGTCTTCAATCTGGGCGCCACCTTCACCGACCAGGATTCCATCGACGGCGGCTCGAGCGCCGGTCACACCCACATCAAGACCGACCACGGCATCAACCACGTCATCCTCAGCGGCGAGTACACGGGAGCGACGGCGCTGGATCTTTCCGTGGGCGCGATGACGGACATCCAGGTGGTGGCGCTGGGCGCGGGCCATTCCTACGACATCTCCGCCGTGGACGGCGCGTTCGGCCCGGCAAGCTGCGGCTTCCCGGTCACCTTCACCTGCTACACCTTCGCCGACGGCGACAATTTCACCCTCGACGACAGCGCCGAGAGCTTCCTCATCGACCGCGTCTTCATGGGCAACGCCAACGGCACCTACAACATCCGCTTCGGCGCGGCCGACGACCTGATGTACAGCGGCGGCGTGTTCACCGCCGCCGACACGCTGGACGGCGGCGCGGGCAATGACAGCCTGGTGCTGGACGGCGACTTCCTGCATCCCGATCTGAACGCGAATTTCACCGGCGCCAACGCGCTGGTGCTGGGCGCTGGCCAGCTCACCTCGGTGGAGGACCTCGCGCTGGTCGGCGGCTACAGCTACGACATCACCACCAATGACGGCAACGTCGCGGCGGGCGCCACGCTCACCATCGAGGCCGACGGCAGCTCCGCCAAGGCGGGCGGCGGCGACATGATCGTGCTGCCCGGGCTCGGCGGCACCGACACGCTCACCTTTGACGGCGCGGCGGAGACGGACGGGATGTTCGTGTTCGAATGCGGCGGCGGCACCTGCACGCTGACCGGCGGCCAGCAGGCCGACACGTTCCTGTTCGCCGGCAATTTCTCCGCGGCCGACACCATCGACGGCCAGGGCGGCGCGGACACGCTGTCGCTCGCCGGCGACTATTCCGGCGGGCTCACGCTGGGCGGCACTGTGACCGGCGTGGAGACGGTGCGCCTGGGCGCCGGACATTCCTACGCCATCGCGGTGAGCGGCGACATTTCCGGATCGGCCGCGGCGTTCGATGCCTCGGCGCTGGGCGCATCCGACACGCTCACCCTCGATCTCACCGCCGCCACCTCGTCCGGCTACACCGTCACCGGCGGCGCGGGCGACGATACGGTATCGTTCGCGGGCAATTACAGCGCGGCCTTCGTCATCGCGGGCGGCGCGGGCCACGACACGCTGTCGCTTGACGGCGACTATTCCGGGCTGGCGCTGGACGGCGCGACGCTGAGCGGCATCGAAGCCATCGCGCTGGGCGGCGGACACGCCTACACCGGCATGACGCTCGGCAGCGACTTCGGCGCGGGCGTGACGCTGGACGCCACCGCGCTCGGCGACGGCGACACGCTGTCGCTCGACGCATCGGCGTTGACGGACGCACTCACCTTCGAGGCCGGCGGGGGCACCTACGACATCACCGGCGGCGCCGGCGGCGACACATTCATCCTGGGCACGGACTTCACCGCCTCCGACGCGCTCGACGGCGGCGCGGGCAACGACACGCTGGCGGTTGCCGGCAATTACGGCGATTTCGGAGGCAGCGCGCCCTTCGTGCTGGGCGGCACGCTGACCAGCATCGAAACGCTGGCGTTCGCTTCCGGCACCGCCCAGTCCGACGACATCCTGACGGACGACAGCCTGGTGGGGGCGGGACAGACGCTCACGGTGGACGCGAGCGCGGCCACGGCCGGCTCGACCATCGCCTTCGACGGCTCGGCGGAAACCGACGGCGCGTTCCACTTCATCGCCGGCGGCGGCAGCTTCAGCGCCACCGGCGGTGCGGGCGACGACGTGTTCGACGGCGGCGCGCAGAGCCTGATCGAGCATGGCGGCGGCGGCGACGACGTGTTCAATCTCGGCCCCTATCTCAATGTCGGCTTCACCATCGACGGCGGCGCGGGCAACGATACGGTGACGATCGACGGCAACTACTCCGCCGGCTTCGCCTTCGGCGCCACCACCATGGTCAATGTTGAAAACCTGGTGCTGGTGGGCGGCGACAGCTACATCCTCGCCACCAGCGACGGCACCGTGGCCGCGGGCGCCACCCTCACCGTCGACGCCACCGCGCTCGGCGCCGGCGACAGCCTAGCCTTCGACGGCTCGAACGAGACCGACGGCAGCTTCGTGTTCGAGACCGGCCTCGGCACCTGCACGCTGACCGGCGGCAATTGCGCGGACGTCTTCACGCTGGGCGCGGGCGCGGTGACGCTGGCCTACAACACGGCGGAGGAGTCCACTGGCGACGTGGCGACCGGCTTCGACGCGTCGCGGGATTTCTTCCACTTCGCCGCCGTGACGGTGACGGGGGTGGACGCGGTCTCGGGCGACGCCAGCGCCGCCACCCTGGGCGCCGATATCGATGCCGTCATCGCCGGGACCACGAACAACGCCATCGTCTTCACCGCCACCGGCGGCGACGAGGCCGGCAACGCCTTCATCCTCATCGACGCCAATGGCGACCACGCCTACACCGCCGGCACCGACTACCTCGTCCAGCTCACCGCCCCCACGCATATGGACGCGCTCGGGATCGGGAGTTTCATCTAGGACCGCTCCGCATCGCGCTTGCCCGCCATGTCATGGCCCGCGAATGCGGGCGCGTTGCGGAAGTGAGCGCCTCGCTCGGCAATCTGGGCGCCGATCTCATCGCCGCGGTCGGCGGGGTGAGCGCGGGCTTCGCCGTGGTGGTGGACGCGACCGGCGGCACGCTGGCGGGCCACACCTATCTGGTGGTCGACTACAACCTGAACGGCGTGGCCGATCCCACCGCCGACTATGTGATCGACATCACCGGCGCGAAAAACCTCGACCATCTGAGCCTGGCGAACTTCATCTGACCGCCTTCACCCTGCCCGCGGGGGCGGGACGGACGCATCCCGTCCATTCCCGCCCTCGCCGCGCCATGCGATAGTGCGGCCGGGCTGGGCCAATTGGTGGGGAGATACGACATGGATTTCACCGGCACGCCGGGCGACGACAACATCACCGGCACCTCGGGCGACGATGTCTTCGACATCCGCCAGGGCGGCGACGACACGGCGCAGGGGTTGGGCGGCAAGGACCTGTTCCTGCTCGGCGCCTCGCTCACCGCGGCCGACACGATCGACGGCGGCACCGGCGCGGACACGCTGCGCCTCTATGGCGACTATTCCGCCGGCGTCACCTTCGCCGCCACCACGCTCGCCAACATCGAGACCATCCAGCTCAAGGCCGGTTCGAGCTACAACCTCACCACCGACGACGCCAACGTCGCCGCCGGCGCGGCGCTCAGGATCGACGCGCACACGCTGGGCGCGGGCGACACGCTCGCCTTCAACGGCGCGGCGGAAAGCGACGGGCGCTTCCAGATCACAGCCGGCGCGGGCGACGACAACCTCATCGGCGGGCTGGGCAACGACACCTTCACGCTCACCGCCGGCGGCGCCGACAGCGTGGCCGGGCGCGGCGGCAACGACGTCTTCGTCATGGGCGACGCGCTGACGGCGGCAGATCATCTCGACGGCGGCAGCGGCTTCGACACCGTGGAGCTGGACGGCGACTATTCCGGTGCCCACGCGCTGACGCTGGCGCCCACCACGCTCATCGGCATCGAGAAGATCGCGCTGGCGGCGGGACACAGCTACACGCTGACCACCGACAACGCGACGGTGGCCGACGGCGCCAAGATGGTGGTGGACGCGAGCGCGCTGGGCGCGGGCAACGCGCTCGATTTCGACGGCGCGGCGGAGAGCGACGGCACCTTCCGCATCTTCGGCGACGCCGGCAACGACCGCATCGTGGCGGGCAATTTCGCCAGCGCCGGCGGCGGCGGCGACACCATCGACATCAGCCAAGGCGGCAACGACATCGTCGATGCCGGCGGCGGCGACGATCACATCGTGGCCGGCGCGGCGCTCAACCGCGCCGACGCCATCGACGGCGGCTCGGGCTTCAACTCGCTGTCGCTGAACGGCGACTATTCCGGCGCCAACGCGCTGGTGCTGGGCGGCACGACCGTCGCCAACATCGGGCAGCTGCTGCTGGGCGGCGCGCACGACTACGCCATCACCGAGAACGACCGCAATCTGGCGGCGGGCCAGATCATGACCGTCTCCATCACCGACCAGGGCGCAGCCTCGACCGCGATCTTCGACGGCTCGGCGGAGACCGACGCCGCGTTCCGCTTCAATATCGGCGTCGGCAACGCCACGCTGACCGGCGGCGCGCTCGCCGACACCTTCACCGGCACCGGCGCGCTCGACATCCTCTCCGGCGGCGGCGGCGACGATCACTTCACCATGACGACCCAGTTCACCGCCGCCGACCGGATCGACGGCGGCGCGGGCAGCGACGAACTCACCTTCGTGGGCGGCTTCAATATCGCCTTCGCCGCGGACACGATCCGGAACGTGGAGACGATCGACTTCGCGCCGCACGACAACACGACGTTCAACATCGTGGAGAATGACGGCAATTTGGCGGCGGGCGCGACGCTGACGGTGGACGCGCGGGCGCCGCGCACGAATTCGCACGTCAATTTCGACGGCTCGGCGGAAACCGACGGCCACTTCGTCTTCCTCAACGGCTATTCGCCGGACAACTTCATCGGCGGCGCGCTCGCCGACACCTTCGAATTCGGCCGCCCCGAGATCACCAGCGGTACCGGCGGCGGCGGCGCAGACAGCTTCACCGTCGGCACCCAGACCGGCACGCATGTCTACACCTTCGTCTACAATGCGGTCTCGGATTCCACGAGCACGGTCCACGACACCATCTCCGGCCCGCTCAACTTCACCGGCCATGCGGTGTTCGACGTCCACGCCGCGGGCGGCGCGGTGACCGGCGTGGATGCCGCCGTCACCACCGGCTCGCTCTCCACCGCCACGTTCGACAGCGATCTTGCCGGCGACGTGGGCGCGGGGCAGATGGCGGCGCATCACGCGGTGCTGTTCACCGCCAGCGCGGGGACGCTGTCCGGCCACACCTTCCTGGTGGTGGATGAGAACGGCGCCGCCGGCTACCAGGCCGGCGCCGACCTCGTCATCGACGTGACCGGCGCGACAGGCACGCTGACGACCGCGAATTTTTCCTGAACGTCCTCCCGCGCGCGGGCGGGGGAGAAAGACGTGACGGGCCGCCCCCCCTTTGAGGGCCGGGTCAGTTCGGCTGCCGCGGGCTACTACCACGTTACCGGCACCACGGGGGGGCCGACACCATCCAGGCCAACAGTGTGGAGGCGGACACCTTCATCTATACGGCCGTGGCCGACTCGACCGGCCCGAAATACGACGTCATCACCGGCGTGAAATTCGACAACGACCGCTTCGACGTTCACCAGGCGGGCGGCTCTGTGGTGGGCGTGGACTCCGCGGTGACGGCGGGAACGCTGTCCACCGCCGGCTTCGACACCAACCTCGCCGCGGCGGTGGGCGCGGGCCAGATGGCGGCGCACACCGCGCTGCTGTTCACGCCGAACGCGGGAACGCTTTCGGGCCACACCTTCCTGATCGTCGACGAGAACGGCACCGCCGGCTATCAGGCCGGCGCCGACCTCGTCATCGACGTGACCGGCGCGACAGGCACGCTGATCACCGGTCATTTCGGCTGGAGTTCCCGGCCAAGGCGCCACCGGTGTCACGGCCCGCGACCGCGGGCCATGAAACAAAAGACACTTTCCAGCCCGGGCGCGACCTGCCCCCCGGAAAAGGCGTTACGTCAATCCGCGCACGGGCGCGTTGTCCGGTTCCCCGTTTCCCGGCCACCTTCCGCGTGCAATAGTGGCTGTGGGCGATCTATGGGATCGATCGGGGAGCTTTCATGGATTTCACGGGCACATCCGGCGATGACGTCATCACAGGCACGTCGAGCGACGATCTGTTCAAGATGTTCCAGGGCGGGGACGACACGGTCTCGGGCCTGAACGGCAAGGACGTGTTCAATTTCGGCGCGGCGCTGACCGCTGCCGACACGATCGACGGCGGCGCCGGCGGCGACACGGTCCAGATCAAGGGCGATTATTCCGGCGGGCTCGTCTTCGCCGCCACGACAATGGTCAACGTCGAGGCGCTGAGCCTGGGCGCGGGCTTCGACTACACCATCACCACCAACGACGCGACGGTGGCGTCGGGCGCGGTGTTAACCGT
>JBOHKI010000074.1:0-14395 GCA_050728855.1 Rhizomicrobium sp.
GCGCAGGAGCGAACGACGTTCGGCAAGCGCCTCGCCGACCACCAGGTCATCCGCCACAAGATCGCGGAGATGCTGCGCCAGATCAACTCCACAACCGCCTATCTTGAAATGTGCGCCTGGCGGGTGATGCAGGGCTAGCGCCCGGCGGCCGACCTGGCCATGCTCAAGGTCCAGGCGACTCTGACGCTGGAATTCTGCGCACGGGAGGCGATGCAGATCCTGGGCGGCGCGGGCTATATGCGGGGCAGCCGGGTCGAGCGCATTTACCGCGAAGTCCGCGTCAACGCCATCGGCGGCGGCAGCGAGGAAATCCTGCGCGACCTTACGGCCCGGCAACTGGGCCTCTAGCCAACCTCCCCCTTGCGGGGAGGTCGAAAACGCAATGCGTTTTCGGGCGGAGGTTCTCTCTCCGCCGCACCGTCCCCCACCCGAAAAATGCGAAGTGCATTTTTCGACCTCCCGTCTCCGCCTTCGGCTACGACGTGGCGAGTGAGGCTCGCTCGGCACGCCGAAGCTGAAAGCGTAGGTGGCCCCGCAAGGGGAGGTCGAATCGCGTTACGCTCTCATTTATGGATTCGGCCTCCCTTCGTCGCACGAAGCAGCACACCGCGACCCGCTCGGCGATACTTGGGGCCGCTCGCACCGTGGCGACGCGGGATGGCGCGCGGGAGTTCTCGTTGAGGGGTGTGGCGGCGGAGGCGGGGTATTCGCCCGCGGCGCTCTACGGCTATTTCCGCGACCGGGACGAGTTGCTCGTCGCGCTGGCCGCCGACGATCTATCCACCCTGTCGCGCGAAATGCGCGAGGCGGCGGGGCAGGGGCTGGAAGCGGCCGCGGCGGCCGTGCTCGATCATCTGCGCCGCGCCGAAACCATCGCCGCCGCGTCATCGTCGTTCCCCGCGGGCTCCGATGAGAGCGAACGGCTGTTCAACGGCCGCCTCATCGCCGTGCTGAAGGCCTTGTCCGACGCCGCCGGCAATCCCGCCGACAGCCGCGAGGCGCAGGCCGATGTCGTGCTGATCGCCGCGGCCCTCGCCGGCCTCGCCGCCCTCGAACGCTCTGGCCGGCTGGAGGCGCTGGGCTTCAACGCCGCGGACGTGCTGGCGCGGTTGAGTCTGCGCCTGTCCGGCGCGGGTCCGTAACGCGCCTCCGCCCTCGCCGGATGCTACGCCGCGATGATCGTGTGGGGGAGGGATTGCGGGCGCAGTTCGTCGGCCATCCGGTTGATCTCGTCATGCACGATGGCGGGAAATTCCATCGGCAGGAAATGCGTCGCGCCATGGACCTTCACCACGCGCGTCGCGGGCAGCCCGTGCACGAAGGTCTGCACTTCGCCGTCCTGGGCCGTGCCGTTCTCGGCGTGCAGGATGGTGACGGGGCATTTCAGCTGACGCGATTTGCGCGCGATGCCCTGCGGGGTGGAGCGGAACGTGTCGGCCTCCCACCACGGCGCGCAGGTGAGGTGCGCGTGCTCGGTCTTGACGTCGAGCGCCATGCCGCCCTCGACATAGTCGCGCAGCATCTCCTCCGGCCAGGTCGCGAACGCGCCGCGCCCGCTATAGGATTCGAAGGCGTCGTCGATGGAGGGAAAGGTGTCGCGCCGCCGGGCCGCGCGTTCGGCAAGATCCGGCCCGTCGCCGCGCCCGGCCATCATGCGCTTGAGGATGGAGGTGGGCCACGCCATCTGCGGCATGAACACCGGCTCGATCAGCACAAGGCCGCGCACCAGGCCGGGCTTCAGGATCGCCGCCATCATGCTCACGGTCGCGCCCATCGAATGCCCGGCCAGGATCATCGGCCGGCCGCCGACGTCGTCCATGAAGGCGAGCAGGTCGTCGCGGAAGACGGTCCAGCCGGAGGGCAGGCCCGGCGCGGTGCCCATCACCGTCAGCCCATGGCCGCGCGCGTCGCCGGCGAAGATGTGGAACCGGTCGGCAAGCGGCGAAAGCAGGCTGCGGTAGGTCTGCGCGTTGAAGCCGGTGGCGTGCGCGAAATGCAGCGCGGGGCCGCGCAGGTCCCACTCCAGGTACGACATGGCGCCCTGGGCCATCGGCGCGAGCTTGCGGACCGGCTGCATCGTCATCCAACCCTCAGTCTCGCATAAGAGACGCCGGCGCGTTAAGGGTCAAGGAAGGCTTTGCGCGAGCCCTGCCGTTTCGTAAATTGCACCAAAGCCATTCGAGGTAAACGCCGTGCATCCCGCCGTCATCGTGCAGTCCATGCCGGACAAAGCCGCCATCGTCATGGCGTCGACCGGAGAGACGTTGACCTATCGTCAACTGGAGGAACGTTCCAACCGGGGCGCCCAGCTGTTCCGCAAGCTCGGCCTGAAGCCGGGTGACGGCATTGCAATCTTCATGGAGAACAACATCGATTTCCTGCCGGTCTGCTGGGCGGCGCAGCGGGCGGGACTCTATTACACCTGCGTATCCTCGCGGCTGACGGCGGGCGAGGTCGAATACATCGCGAAGGATTGCAACGCGAAAATCCTGTTCGCCTCGCAGGGCCTGGCCAGGGTGGCCGCCGAGCTGCCCCCGCTCTTGCCGCAGGTTAAATTCTATTCCGTGGGCGGCGCCATTTCCGGCTACGAAGGCTGGGAAGCCGCGTCCGGCGCGATGCCCGCCACGCGCATCGCCGACGAAACCGCGGGCGCGGACATGCTGTATTCCTCCGGCACCACGGGCCGCCCCAAGGGCGTGCGCGTTCCGCTGTCCGGCCTGCCGATCGACGCGCCGAGCCCTTTGGGCGGCATCGTGCAGATGCTGTTCGGGCTGAACGCCGATTCGATCTACCTCTCGCCGGCGCCGCTCTATCACGCGGCGCCCTTGCGCTATTGCATGACCATCAACCGCCTGGGCGGCACCGTCATCGTCATGGAGCACTTCGACGCCGAGCAGGCGCTGAAGGACATCGAACGCTACAAGGCCAACGCCAGCCAGTGGGTGCCGACGATGTTCGTGCGCATGCTGAAGCTGCCGGAGGACGTTCGCCGCAAATACGACGTGTCGAGCATGAAGTCCGCGATCCATGCCGCCGCGCCGTGCCCTATCGAGGTCAAGCGCAAGATGATCGAATGGTGGGGCCCGGTGATCCACGAATACTACGCCGGCACCGAAGGCAACGGCTTCTGCTATGTCGGCAGCGCGGACTGGCTGAAGCATCCCGGCACCGTCGGCAAGTCGCTGCTGGGCGAGGTCCACATCTGCGCCGACGACGGCAAGGAAGTGCCCGTGGGCGAGGAGGGCACGATCTATTTCGCCAGCCCCACGCAGTTCGAATACCACAACGACAAGAAGAAGACCGCCGAGTCCCGCCACCCCGCGTATGCCGACTGGTCGACGCTGGGCGACGTGGGCAAGCTCGACGCGGACGGCTTTCTCTACCTCACGGACCGCAAGGCCTTCATGATCATCTCGGGCGGCGTGAACATCTATCCGCAGGAGGCTGAGAATCTGCTGATCGGCCATCCCGCCGTGGCCGACGTGGCGGTGATCGGCGTGCCGAACGAGGATTTCGGCGAGGAAGTGAAGGCTGTCGTCCAGCCCGCGCGCTGGAGCGACGCGGGGCCTGCGCTGGCCGAGGAGCTGATGGCATTCTGCAAGGAGCGCATGTCGCCGGTCAAATGCCCGCGCTCGATCGATTTCGAGCGCGAGTTGCCCCGCCACGCCACCGGCAAGCTCTACAAGCGCCTGATCCGCGACCGTTACTGGGGCAAACGCGAATCCCGCATCGTCTAAACATTCACCGGAGTGCATCATGCAGACCGTCGCATACGAAGACCTGGCCAAGCTCGTGGACCAGGAAACCGGCGTGTCGGACTGGGTCACGATCGACCAGGACCGCATCAACAAATTCGCCGACGCCACCGGCGACCACCAGTGGATCCACATCGATGTCGAGCGCGCCAGGACGGAATTGCCCGGCGGCAAGACCATCGCGCACGGCTATCTCACGCTCTCCCTCATCCCGATGCTCAGCGCGCAGACCCTGCGCGTCACCGGCGTCAGCCGCGGCATCAACTACGGCTCCAACAAGGTGCGCTTCACCAGCATGGTGCCGGTGGGCAGCCGCGTGCGCGGGCGGCAGAAGGTGTTGTCCGCGACGCCGCGTTCGGGCGGCATGGAACTCATCAGCCAGTTCACCATCGAGATCGAAGGTCAGGACCGCCCGGCCTGCGTCGCCGAGACGATCGGGCTGGTGTTTCCGTAGTAAGTTCAGCGCGGCCTGCCAGCCGAAGCTGCGAAGCAGCGTAGGCTGGCTGGGGCGGGAGGGATCGAACCTCCGAATGCCGGAATCAAAATCCGGTGCCTTACCGCTTGGCGACGCCCCATCCTCTGAGGGCGCGGACCATAGGGCGGGGACGGGAGGGATTCAACGCACCACCCAACCTCCCCCTTGTGGGGAGGTCGAAAAATGCGAAGCATTTTTCAGGTGGGGGGCGCTCACCGCCGAGCACCGCGCCCCACACCCGAAGAATTTCTCGCTGCGCTCGCAATTCTTCGACCTCCCCACAAGGGGGAGGTTGATGGTCACTCCGCCCGCGGCACCGCGTAGTCCGTGAACGCCGTGGCCTGGAATTCCGGACGCACGCGCAGCCGCGCCATCATCCGGTCGAGGTTGGGGTAGCGGCCTTCGGGCATCAGGCCGGGCGCGGTCACGGCAACGTAGTCGATGGCGCAGCCGGCGGTGATCCGGGCCTGGTCGAGCGCGCCGCCGTCCGGCCAGTCCAGCGCCTCCAGCGCGGCGATGGCGCCGAGGCCCTGCGTCGTGCAGCGCGCGATCCACTCCGGCCAGCGGTAGCGCGAGGGCCGGATCATGGTCTCGTAGTTGCGCCCGCCGCCGATCTTGTCGACCGCGCCATTGGCCAGCGCGATGCGTTGCAGGGCATGGCGCCGCGCGGCGCCGGCGGGCGGCAGCAGCGCGCGCGCCGGTCCCACGCTCTCGTCGATCCAGTCCAGGATGGCTGCGGAATCGATCAGCACCTCGCCGTCGTCGAGGATAAGCGCGGGGATGCGGCCCAGCGGATTGGTCGCCCGCAGCGAGTCGAAATCGCCGAACACCGAGCGGGTGTCGTGCGCATAAGGCAGGCCGAGCACCATCAGCGAGATGGCGACCCGGCGGGTATAGGGAGAGTCGTACTGGCCGACGAGGATCATGGGCCGATCCTTGCCCGCGCCGCGGCGCCGCCACAACCCGCCGGGCTTGCAGATCTGCCGGGCGAATTCGGCGCGGAACGGCCGGAATGCAGGCCGGTTGCGCCCCCGTGCGGCCCCCCTTATAAGGCCCCCCTCCAGGGGCGGAGAGTAGCTCAGCCTGGTAGAGCACTAGCTTCGGGAGCTAGGGGCCGGAGGTTCGAATCCTCTCTCTCCGACCATCGCCTCATCCAGCGGCCCCGTCCGACCCATCCCCAGGGAACCCGATGCCGATCCCGTGCGTTCATCGTCCGGCGGCAGAGGCATGGGGCTGAAGTTGGGCGCGAACCGCGCTGTCTTCCTGGGGGCAATTCCCGTCGTTCTGATTCTGGCGCTTGCCGCCTTCGCCCTCGTCACTTTCGCGGAGGGCGAGCGGACTGAGCAGGGCTGGGTCACGCACACCTATGAGGTGATGGATTCCCTGCGGGCGGTGCTGGGCGACGCGACGGACGCAGAGACCGGCCAGCGTGGCTATCTGCTGACGCGCAAGCCCGCGTACCTCCAGCCGCTCGTGAACGCGCAAGCCCGTCTTGGCCGCGACCTCGACCGGTTCCAGGCGCTGACCAGCGACAATCCCGGCGAGCAGGCCCGCGCCCGCAATCTGCGCAGGATCCTGTCGGCGCGGGTCGTCGTGCTGCGCCAGGGTCTGACCATCGCGCGGCCGCAGGCCCTGGCCCAGACCGGCCTCGTCACCGTCCTCGACCAGGGCAAGACGATGATGGACACGGCCCGCGCCATCATCTCGATCGGGCTGGCGGAGGAGCAGCGCCTTCTCGCCCAGCGCATCCAGGCGCGGCGCGCGGTGGAGCGCTACGAGATTCTGTCGGCCATCCTCGTCACCCTCATCGCGGTCATCGTGCTGCTCGCCGCCGCGGCGCTGCTGGTTCGCAACACTGTGCGGCTGGCGTTGAGCGAGGCCATCCGCGCCCGCCAGGCCCGCATCCTGCAGGCGACGCTGGACAACATCCGCGACGGCGTCGTGGTGTTCGACGAGCACGACAAGGTTGCCGCCTTCAACCAGATCTTCTTCCGCCTGATGGATTTCCCGCTCACGCTTGCCGCCATGGGCACCGCGCTGGACGCCTTCCGCGACATCGACGCGGCGCTGGCCCGCCACAAGCTCGACGACGTGCCGCGCAGCGCGGTGGAGAACCCGCACGATTACGCGCGGATCGAGCGCGGCAACGCCATCCTCGACATCTACAAGGCCGATATCGGCGGCGACGGGTTCCTCGTCGCGGCATCGGACGTGAGCGGCCGGGTGCGCGCCGAGAACACTGTGCGCCAGACCCAGAAGCTGGAGGCCGTGGGCCAGCTCACCGGCGGCGTGGCGCATGATTTCAACAACCTGCTTCAGATCATCAGCGCCAATCTCGATCTCGCCATGGCCGATGCCCAAGCCGACCAGAAGACGGCCGAGCGCCTCCAGGCCGCCATCGCGGCGGTCGAACGCGGCTCGCGGCTGACCGCCCAGCTCCTCGCCTTCGCGCGGCGCCAGGCGCTCGAATCCCGCTCGATCCATCCCGGCCGGCTGGTACAGGACATGACCGACCTGCTGCGCCGCACGCTGGGCGAGCGCTACGACATCGAATGCATGGTGGCGGGCGGATTGTGGAACACGCTGGTCGACGTGAACCAGCTCCAGAACGCGATCCTCAATCTCGCCATCAACGCGCGCGATGCCATGCCAAAGGGCGGCAAGCTCACCATCGAGGTCGCCAACGCCTTCCTCGACGACGATTACGCCGCCCACCATGCCGAGGTCGCCCCCGGCCAATACATCCTCATCGCCGTCAGCGACACCGGCACGGGCATGACGCCCGATGTGGCGGCGCGCGCCTTCGATCCGTTCTTCACCACCAAGCCGGAGGGGCAGGGCACCGGTCTCGGCCTCAGCCAGGTGTTCGGCTTCGTCAAGCAGTCGAGCGGGCATGTGAAGCTCTACAGCGAGCCCGGCCACGGCACGACGGTGAAGATCTACCTGCCGCGCTCGCGCCGCCCGCAGGACGCGACGGAACCAACATTCTCCGCCCCCATCGAAGGCGGCGCCGAGGCCATCCTGGTGTTGGAAGACGATGACGGCGTGCGCAGCGCGGTGATCGATCTCTTGACCGAGCTGGGCTACGTCGTCGCCGGCGCGGCCGGCGCGGTGCAGGCGCTGGACTTCCTCGCGAAGAACCCGCGTGTCGACCTGCTCTTCACCGACGTGGTGATGCCGGGACCCGTGGGCAGCCGCGAACTGGCGCGGCGCGCGAAAGAGCTGGCGCCCGGCATCAAGGTGCTGTTCACCTCCGGCTACACCCAGAACGCCATCGTCCACAACGGACAGCTCGACGATGACGTGGTGCTGCTCAGCAAGCCCTACCGCAAGGACGACCTGGCGCGGAAGCTGCGCGCCATGATCGCGCCGTCGCCACCGCCGGCGCGGGCGGGCGCGCCGGCCCGGCGCAAGATCCTCGTTGTCGAGGACGAGCCGCTGATCCGCATGACGACGCTGGACATGGTGGCCGATCTCGGCTTCGCCCATGCCGAAGCCGCTGACGGCCTGGAGGCGCTGAAAATTCTCGAAAGCGATCCGGACATCGACGTGCTGCTGACCGATCTCGGCCTGCCCGGCATGCGCGGGCCCGAACTGGTCGCGCAGGCGCGCAAGCTGCGTCCCGGCCTCGCGGTGATCGTCGCCAGCGGCTATTCCACCGAAGGCGCCCCCGGCGACCCCGCCCTCGAAGGCGCCGTATTCCTCGCCAAGCCGTTCAGCCTGACGCAGCTGAGAGAGGCGATCCGAAAGGCGGGGTGAGGCCGCGCGCGCGAACTACAGCGCCGCGGTCTCCTGCTTCCACGCATCGAGATTGCGCAAGCCGTCGCGCACGAAGGGGCTGGCGCGCAGTGCGGCGAAAAACAGGTCGCGCAGCGCGGAGCCGGGGAATTTCAGCGGGCGCTTGACATGGACCAGCAGGATGATGCGGTCCTCGTCGGTGTCGTTCCACACTTCGTGGGGATACATGTCGTCGAACACCACGACGCGGCCCTGCTCCCACACCACGTCCTGCGCGCCCACCGCCATGTGGCAGCGCTCGCGCTTGAGCGGAATGACGAGCCCCAGATGCGCGGTGAGGATCGCCTTGGTCGGCCCGGTGTGCCTGGGCACATGCGCGCCCGCCAGCATCACCGAATAGAAGGCGCTGAGGAGGCCGGGGATCCTCGCCACGATGCGCGCGGTCTCGGGACAGCGCGCGCAATTGGCCTCGATCTTCACGCCATAGGCATAGAGGAAGAACGAGCGCCACTTGCCGTCCAGCGCGATCTTGCCATGGTCGGGCGAGATCTCGCGCACCGAGGGGATCGACATCGGATCGGTCAGCAGCGCAGCCGCCTCGCCGCGGATCGTGGGCGCGTTGGCCTCCAGATAGGGAATCCAGTCGAACGTCGCGGGCGGGAACACCTCGTGCTCCGCCACCGCCGTCGAGCGCATGATCATGCGGTCGAACGCGGGCAGCGCGCGAAGTCCCGCCGCGATCACGGCGTCACGACTGACAATGGCCATTGGCGTCTCCTGGGGCCTTGTACCATAGGGGCCGCCCGGTCCGCGGGGCTTTTAATTGTGCGTAATGAAGCGGGCCATATGCGCTAACGTCCAGTACAATCAATCGGATGCACCGGGATTGACGTAGAGGAAGCCGCGATGACGAAGGACGAGCTGACGCAATGGGCGCTCAGGAGCGGCTGGCAGACCATCGCCGGCGCATTGAGCCTGACGCGGCCCTCGCGCCCCGCCGACGCCATCGTGCGCCTGGTGCTGAAGGCGACGGTCGCGATCCTCGAGATCAAGACGCCCGCCGGCAAATGGCACAAGATCGCCAGCGTGCCCTACGCCAGGATCGACCCCCACCCCGAAACCGGCCTCCCCCTCGGCCTCGGCTTCGACACCATCAACGGATTCTCGATGCTGCTCGAAGACAACAAGAACCGCGCGGTATTCGCGAAGATGACGGGGAAAGACTGACGGCGGACGTGGAGCTCTGGACTACACAACGTTACACATTTAACCTTGATCGGCAATCGTTTTTGTGTATTCTTACACACTGTGTGGCGGGCCTATGGGCAACCGGGGAACGATGTCGGCAAAGGAGGTAGTTCGTCGCCTCGGTGCCGACGGTTGGGTTGTCAAACGGCGCGGTCCGGGCGATCACGTCCAATTCACGCATCCGGAGAAGCCGGGCCGCGTGACCGTCGATATGGGCGCGCGCGACATCCCGATTGGAACGCTGCGCAGCGTGTTCCGGCAGGCGGGCTGGGAATGGTAGGCAGGGAGACGGCTATGGCGCAAATTGTTTGGGCGCTGGTCCATGAAGACGAAGGCCCGAAAGGTCGCGTCTACGGAATATCGTTTCCCGATTTCCCCGGCGCCATCTCGGGCGGCCGCACCATCGATGAAGCCATCGCGCGCGGCCGCGAAACGCTCGCATTTCACGTCGAAGGAATGTTCGAGGACGGCGAACCGGCGCCGCCGCTCCGGTCGCTGGAGGAATTGCGCGCCGACAAGGATATCTCGCGGGAGATGCGCGATGTGAAACGGGTGTGCCTCGTCGAGGTCCCCTTCGAACTCCCGGGAAAGCCGGTGCGCGTCAACATCTCCATCGAAGACCGCCTGCTGGACGCGGTCGACCGCGCGGCACAGGCGCGGGGACAGTCGCGGTCTGCGTTCCTGGCGGAGGCGGCAAGGGAGAAGATCAAGGGGGCGGCTTAACACAAAATGATTTCTAAATTGACCGACATTGACGATAAACTCGTCGTCCGCAGGTATATGCGGTTAGAACAATTTTTGACGATTTTAGAGCATCACACACTTTTTTTTAGGGCGATGAGCGCGTTTCAAGACAAGCTTGAAGGGCACCTAACTACGATAGACCGGTTTTTCGTTGATGGTGGCGCCGACCTTCTACACAATCTGGTCAACAACCAAATGGTAGCTGCTCTTGGTCAAGGATTGAACCCGCCGAGCGTGATTGAAGCCGCTAGAGAGAAGGATCGGCTATTCAGAGAGAAATTTAAGAGTCGTACTTTTGATACGGCGTTCGGGCAGATCGCAGTCAGCGAAGATAATTTGCCGTCTGTCATAGTTGAAAAAATGAAGAACTGGCTCGACGTGAGTTGCTGGGATGGAAATGAGTTCGAGAGTATTGCCATGTGGAGAATATATGGCGGTTCCGACAATTCGGTATGCGTGCAAACCACAATCGGCGACCTCATCTCGTCCCTAGATGTAGGCCCCGCGTTAACTGGGTATGTGGGTCGAGTGAATTATATAGGCCACAAGGAGGATGTGTATATTGGTGGAAACGACATTGGCTATTTCATGCGCAAACACAATGCATATGAGTATGAACAGGAAATCAGGATCATTGTTCTCGATGCTGGCGCCGATCCTCTGTCACACCGGAGCGTTGAGGGAACTGCAATACCCGTTGACATAAATAGTCTGATCAAACTGGTGAAGATATCGCCTGAAGCGCCAAAATGGTTCGTAGACTTGGTCGCAAGCATTGTTCGTAGCCGATACAGGCTATCAGCTCAGATAAGAGCTTCTGATCTAGATGAATTAGAATAGTGATATTGTTCATGCATTTCACTTGTCTCCATTTCCCCTCGCCACGCCGCCCAGCCAGTAGGCGCTCGGCTTCGGCTTGCGCGCTTGTGTCGTGCGGTCGACCTCGACCAGTCCGAACTTCGGGCGGTAGCCTTCCAGCCATTCGAAATTGTCCATCATCGACCAGTGGATGTAGCCGCCCACGTCGATGCCGTCGGCGAGGCAGCGCTGCACGCCGGCCAGCGCGCGCGTGGTGTAGGCGATGCGGCGGGTGTCGTCCTCGGTACCGATGCCGTTCTCGGTGACGATGACGGGGCAGCCGCTGGCGTTCGCGGCCTGGCGGATCGTGGCTTCCAGCGCCTCGGGATAGAACTCATAGCCCATCTGCGTGCGCTCGGCGCCTTCGGGCGGCGGCAGCACGCCGGTCTTGCCGAAGCGCACGCGGGTGTAGGTCTGCACGCCCACGAAATCGTCGCCCTTCAGCGATTGCAGGAACTGGCCGTTGATCGCCTGGTCGGCGGCGGCAAACAGTTCCTCGCCGCCTTCCTCGCACTGAAAATTGTTGAGCGCCAGCGTGATGCCGACCTTTCCCGCCACGCGCGCCTTGAGCACGCCATAGCCCTTGCGGTGCGCCGCGATAAGATTGGGCGCGCCGGCCAATCCGTCGCCGGAGAGATAGGGGGAGAACTTGCCGGCCTCGCCGCCGCACAGCCGCGCGGCCTCGGCGAGCGCGCGCTCGCGCCGGCTGCCGCCGCCCGCGATGCCCACGGCGCGGCGCATCATCGTCACCATGATGGGGATGTTGGCTTCGTTGATGGTGCAGGCATAGGGGATCATGTCGCCCAGCGCCGCGCCCGCCGCCTCGCAATAGCGCGCGAAGCGGTCGACGGATTTGAGGTTCTCCCAGCCGCCGTCGCGGGTGAACCACAAGGGCGCGGTGAAATGGTGGAACGTCACCATCGGGATGACGCCGAGCGCGTGGCAGGCCGCGATCATGCGGCGGTAGTGGTCGAGCGCGGCCTTGGAGAAGAATCCTTCCTCCGGCTCGATGCGCGCCCATTCGATGGAGAAGCGGTAGGTGTTGAAGCCCAGCCCCTTCAGGAGCGCGATGTCCTGCGGGTAGAGGTGATAGTGGTCGCAGGCGTCGGCGGAAGGCTCCTCGAAGATCGAATCCTTCATCCATTCCATGAGCCACAGGTCGCTGGAGGTGTTGCCGCCCTCGACCTGGTGCGCCGCCGTCGCCGTGCCCCACAGGAAGCCCTTCGGAAATTCCATCGCCGTCTCTCCCGCCATGCTCGCCGGAGAGTTTCACGGCGGCAGGCCGGGCCGCAAGCGCGAAAGCCCGCGCCCGGCTGGAAGGCGGACGCGGGCTTCCTCGCGCCGCGCGGGCTAGAGCTGCACGCCGGTCTCGATCATCAGCCGCGCCTGGCTGTCCTTGTCGAAGGACTTGCCGAATTCAAGGATGCCGGGAACCGAGTCCGACAGCCTGGTGTAGGAGCCCTCGGCGCGGATGAAGAAGTCCTTGAACTGCCATGTCGGGGTGACGGTGAGCGACCACGCCTTGGAGCCCGGGCCGTAGGGCAGGGGGAATTGCCCGAACGCCGGAAAGCCGCCCGATGAGGTCTCATACTCCGCGCGCGCCGCGATGTTGAACGTGGGCGACACGGCATAGTTCACCAGAAGCCCGAAACCCCAATCGTCCATCGCCTTGATGAAGACCGGCGTCGCCGCATGGGAGTCGACGTGCTGGTATTGCACATAGGGCGTCACCAGCCAGGGCGCCGCGTTGTAGGTGTAGATCAGGTCGTAGATCTGGCTGTTGTTCAGCACCGGCGAGGTCACGAAGGTCGAGGCCGCCGGATGGGCGAGGCTGCCGCCGCCGGAAAGCGCCAGCGTATTGGCGCTGTCGAAGGCGTAGGAGACCAGGCCCGACACGGTGGAGAAGCTGTTGGAGTAATAGCCGTCGTTCCACGACAGCGAGAACGACAGCGGGCCGGAGGCGTAGTTCACCTGCACGCCGCGGCTGATCGCCGGCTCCTGGTTCCACAGCAGCCCGCGCTCGATGTTCATGTTCTCGAAGGTGAAGGTGAATTCCGCGCCGATCAGCGTCGGCAGCTTGCCGGCCTCGATCGACCAGCTGCTGCCGTCCGGCGCGATCTTGATGTAGCCGACCGGCACCGAGCCGAAGGTGTGCGCGGTGATCTGCGAGGAGCGGATATAGGGCGCGCCCAGCGACGGCAGCGAATAGATGCCGGCCTGCACATAGAACTGGATCACGCCATTGGTCTTCTCGAGCCACGCCTGTCCGTTGGACAGATCGATGCCGGAGGAGCCGTTGCCGGGAAGGCCGTGCGTGGGATTGGTCTGGAAGTAGCCGAGCCCGGTGATCGACGCGCCCCAATAGAGCGTGCCGAATCCGGCATCGAAGGAGGGCGGCGCCGCGTCCGATGCGATCGGTCCGCTCATCGCCGGCACCGGCAGCGGATCGGCCTGCGCCGAGCCGATGGCCAGCGCCGCGGTGAAAGCCAGTGCGAGAATTTTCATGGATGCGCCCCTTTGCTGTGACCGGGGCCAGCGTCAGTCCGGGACGCGTGCGGATTCAATGTGCCGCCCGCATCGCAACAGCGCGAATCTCAGGGAAAAGTCACGGTTCCGGATCGCTGTTGTTGCACTGCAACAAACTTTGCCGAACCCCTGTGCACACCGCTGCCTTTGTGGGCGCTACCGCCGCGCGCCCGCCATGACCGCCAGGTGCATGCCGCTGTCGACGAGCAGCATCTCGCCGGTGATGTTGAGCGACTCGGGCCCCGCCAGGAACAGCACCGTGTTGGCGATGTCTTCCGCATAGGACACGCGCTTGAGCGGATTGGCGTCGGCCTGCTGCTGGGCGATGCGCTTGGCGTTGTCCTCGCCGAAGCGGCCGCTGAACCACGGCGTCGCCACATAGCCCGGGCACACGGCGTTGACGCGGATCTCCGGCGCGAAGGCGCGCGCCAGCGAGATCGTCAGCGTGTTGAGCGCGCCTTTGGATGCCGCATAGGCGATGGACGAGCCCACGCCCGCCACGCCCGCGATGGAGGAGACGTTCACCACCGCGCCGTCGCCATGGGCCTTGAGCGGCGCGATGCAGGCGCGGATCATCTGGAACGGACCCACCACGTTCACCGCGTAGATCGCCTGCCAGTCCTCGGCCGATAGCGCGTCGAGATCGGTGTGCGCGGCGAATTTCGTGGTGCCGGCGTTGTTCACCAGGATGTCGATGCGGCCCCAGGCGTCGAGCGCGGCCTGCGCCAGCTTTCGGCAATCCTCGTCCTTCGCCACATCGGCCTGCACGACCAGCACTTCTCCGCCCGCCTCGCGCGCGGACTTGGCGGTGTCCTGCGCTTCCTTCTCGCTCTTGGAGTAGTTGACGATCACCTTGGCGCCGCGCGCGGCAAGCCCGATGACCGCCGCGGCCCCGATCCCCGTCGCCGAACCCGTGACGATCGCGACCTTGCCGCCGAGATTTCCCTGTTCCATCGCCATGCCCGCGCTCCTATGTTGCTGCCATGAACCTAGCCGCCCCGGACGCCGCGAACAACGAAGCCCGGCGGCGGCTGCGGATCGCGCTGATCCG
>JBOHKI010000075.1:0-13906 GCA_050728855.1 Rhizomicrobium sp.
GTGCAGAACCCGACTGGGCGGCCAGCAGTCGCGGGCCGCGACACCATATTGGTGATTGGGCCCAGTCCGAAACAAATCTAGCCAAGATGGTGTGTGCGCCCAAGCCCAAAAGCGAAGCGGCGGACCTCTCGGCCCGCCGCTCCAGGGTTCTGGATTTCAAGCCCCTCAGTTCAGGATCTGGGTCGATCCGCCGAAGGCATTGAAGAGGTAGTCGGTGCCGTTGGAGTGCACCGAGTTACCGAAGGTGTAGACGCCGATGTACTGGAAGGCGCCGAAATTGGCTTCGCCATAGACGCCGACGAAGGCATTGCCGGTGATCAGGTTGCCGCCGATATAGGTGATCTGCTGCGCGCCCGATCCGATGGAGTACAGGCCGATGCCGTCGCCATTGTGCTGGATGGTGTTGAAGTAGACGGCGTTGATCTGCAGCCCGGTGGAGGTTCCATCCGAATAGGCGATCGCGCCGTCGAAGCCGAAGCTGCCGTTCTGGTTCAGGTCGACGCCCTCGACGATGTTCACGTCCCGGGCATAGGACCCGCCCAGGGTTTCGATCGTCGCCTTGAAGCCGTTGCCGCCATTGCCATGCGCGCTCGAGCCGGTGTGGTAGCTGTAGAGCAGCGCGCGCTGCAGCATGGTCGAGCCGCCGCCGACATAGGACGCCATGTAGATGCCGTCCGAATTGTTGTGGTCGAACGAGGTGTCGATGTTGGCGACGTACTGGTAGAGGTAGCTGTTGCCGCTGACATGGTTGGACACGTCCAGGCCGCGCCCGCCATTGTTGTCGACCGCCGAGCCGTAGAGCTCCAGCGTCGGGGCGTGCGGACGGCCGCTGACGCCGTAGATCGCGCCGTAATTGTTGGCGTAGGTGCCGACGAACACGCCATTGCCGGTGTTGTGGCTCATGTCGGAGCCGACCACGACCACGTTCTGGCGAACGAAGGCGCAGCCGCCCGGCAGGCCCTGAACCACTGTGCAGGGCAGGCCGGCGACGTAGGTGCCGTTCTCGGCGCTGGCGTAGATGTGCAGGCCGTCGCCGCCATTGTGATCCATGGTCGAGCCCGTGATCGTGAAGTGCTGCTCGGCGCGGCCCTGCACGCCCGATGAATTGGCGACCAGTTCCAGGCCGTTGCCGCCGTTGCCCGAGAAGTCGCTACCCGAGATCGTGACCTGCTGCAGCGACACGCCGAAGCCGCCCGGACCGTAATAGTCGCCCGAGGTGAACACGCCGCCGTCGCCGGTGTTGCGGTCGAAGGTCGAGCCGGAGATCGTGAAGTACTCCGCGTTCAGGGTGTAGCGGCCGCTGGTCTGAGTGTTGACCGCGATGCCGCTGCCGCCGTTGTTGTCGGCGGTGATGCCTTGAATGGTGTTGTGGAACTGCATGTAGTTGTAGCCGCCGAAGAACGCCGGCGCATAGACCGCGCCGTTGGCGTAGGAGCGGATGTCGACGCCATTGGCCAGATTGTGGCTCGCGTCCACGCCGATGAGGTAGAGGTTCGACGCGATGTTGGTGCTGAACGAGAAGCTGTTGCCGCGGATCGAATTCAGGTGCGTGGTCTCGTAGAAGCCCGCGCCCTGGTTGTTGTCCATGGTGACGTCGATGAACTCGAGGATCTGGTTGGTCGTGCCGCCATAATAGAGCGTGTTGGAGACGCCGACGCCGTTGCCGTGATTGTGGTCGAAATTGTCGTAGGCGGCGACCACGTTCTGACCGACATGGCTGTAGTAGATGTAGGACGAACCGAAGCCGTAGCCGTTGGCGCCCGAGCCGACGCCCAACCCGTCGCGGCCGTTGCTGTCCGCTACGACGTTGTAGACGAACACGTTCTGCTCGGCGTCCGAGCCGGAGAACGCGGCGGTGCCGACATAGATGCCGTCGCCATGGTTGCCGGTGACGTAGGTGATGCCCGGAATGTGGTAGCCGAACAGCACGTTCTGCTCGGTGAACGACTGGTTCACCGCGAGGGAGACCGCATAGACGCCGTTACCGTGATTGTTCGCGATGGTGTCGGCCGCGAAGTAGAGGTACTGGTCGGCGGTCGAGGTCGCATAGGCGATCTCGAAGGCGTGCACGCCGTCATTGTGGTTGCCGGTGACGCTGGACCCGACGATGCCGAGATACTGGTCGGTAATCGCCTTGTAGTTCACCGTGCGGCCGCGCATCTCGACGCCGTAGCCGTGGTTGGACGACACGTCCGAACCGATGATGTCGACATATTGCTGCACGCCGGTGGCGAAGGTGCCGATGCCGGAATAGGCGCTGGCAGAGACGTCGATGCCGTCGCCGCCGTTGAGGCTCACTTCCGAGTAACCCACCACCAGCAGGTTGCCGATCCGGCCGCCATCGGTCGTGTTCGAGCTGATGGCGATGCCGTCGCCGTGGTTGGCGCTGGCCCCGCTGTCGGAGCCCAGGCCGTACATGACGACCTTCTGCAGCAGCGTCGAGTTGCCGGTCACGTTGCTCAGCGAGGAGATGCCGTCGCCGTGGTTGCCATTGAACACGGTGTTGAGCGCCACGACGTACTGATAGGCATAGCTGTTGCCGGCGACGTAGTTGTACATGTGCAGGCCGTCGCCGTGGTTGCCGTTCACGGTCGAGCCTTCGATCAGCAGCGTCGGCGTGTAGATCGGGCGGCCGCTGCTCGAATAGACCGCGCCGTAATTCGTCACGCGGTTGCCGATATAGATGCCGTCGCCGTGGTTGCCGCTGATGTCGGAGTAGCCGATCTGCACCGTCTGGCGCACGAAGGCGCAGCCGCCGACAACGCCCTGCACGTAGTTGCAGGAGTAGCCGGGGTAGTACACGCCGTCATGGGCGTGGTTGTAGAAGCTCATGCCGTCGCCGTGATTGCCGTCGAAGCTCGACCCGTAGATCGTGAAGTGCTGCTCGGCGCGGCCCTGGAAGCCGTAGGAATTGGCGGTGGCGTGCAGGCCGTCCCCGGCATTGCCGCTCGCCGTCGTGAAGTTCATCGTCACGTCCTGGATCGCGGCGCCGAAGCTGTAGGGGCCGAAATAATCCGACACCGCGAATTGCGCGCCGTTGCCGTGATTGCCGGTCAGCGTCGTGCCGTTCTGCAGCGTGATGTACTGGATCGCCAGGCTGTAGATACCGGAGGCTTCCGCCGAGGCGCTGAAGCCGTTGCCGGTGTTGTGGCTCGCGTCGGTGTTGCTGACCACGATGTGCTGGATCTCGTAGGAGTAGCCGAAGATCTTGGTCGGGTCGGTCGGCATGTCGTCCGTCGAGACGACGGCGATGCCGTCGCCGCCATTGTGGTTGGCGGTGCTGTTGAAGACGTAGAGGTCGGCATAGAGATGCGTGCCGGGTGCGTAGCCGTAGTAGCTGGCGCCGGTGTCGTGCGATTCGAAGTGCACGCCGTCGCCGGTGTTGTGGCTCGCGGTCGAGGCGCCGACATAGACGAACTGGTCGATGCCCGCGCCGTAGGTGGCGTAGTTGACCACGGTGACGCCATTGCCGCCGTTGCGGTCGAAGTGGTCGCGATAGGCGATCACGTTCTGCGACACGTGGCTGTAATAGAGCGTGTAGCCCGCCGCGATGCCGTAGGACGACGTGTCGACGCTCAGGCCGCCCAGGCCGTTGTGGCTGGCGTTGACGTAATAGACGCCGATGTTCTGCTCGACGTCGCCACCGCTGGACGCGG
Source organism: Rhizomicrobium sp. (assembly GCA_050728855.1). Taxonomy (GTDB): domain Bacteria; phylum Pseudomonadota; class Alphaproteobacteria; order Micropepsales; family Micropepsaceae; genus Rhizomicrobium. The sequence goes on from JBOHKI010000075.1 coordinate 3,657, forward strand.
CGGCGTTGATCGACACGCCGTAGCCGCCATTGTGCGACAGGTTCATATAGGCGCCGTCGGCGCCCCCGATATACGCGTTCTGCTCGATGAAGCCCGCATAGAGCGAATTCGCGCTGATCGCGATGCCGCTGGCGGCGTTGTTCGTCGCCGAGTCGTTGAGGAAGTAGACGTTCTGCTGGACCGCGCCCTCGTCGAAGGCGAAGCCGTTCACCGATGCGCCGTCGAACTGGTAGCCGGGGCTGACATGGGCGGCATCCGACAGCACGGTGTTGGCCACCGTCACGTCCTGGCGCGCCGCGCCATAGGCGCCGATGCCCGAGGCATCGGCCACCACGCCGATGAAGTTGCCGGCGAGATCGGAGTTGCTGATCGTGGCGTATTGCGCCGCCGCGGTGGCATCGGTGCCCCCCGCATTCGCCGCCGCGCCGAGATAGACGCCATCGAAATAGTTGTGCGTCGCGGAGAGGTCGTTGATGGTGAGAGTCTGGGTCGTCGCGCCGCCATTGACCGCTTGGGCGTAGGCGTAGACGCCATTGCCGAACAGCGTGTCGTTGGCCGTGACGTGGTTCAGCGTGACGGTCTGGTCCGCCCGCGAGCCCACGTCTTCCGAATAGGTGACCAGATCGATGCCCTGATAGACGGCGCCATCGACGCCCGAATTCGTGATCGAGACGGCTTGCGTGACGTGGCCGCCGCTGGCCGCGCCGGCGATCGCGGCGATGGCGAAGTAGCTGCCCGCCACGGTCGTGTCGGAGATCGTGATGTTCGAGTTCAGGATGCCGCCATTGTAGGCGTAGTCGATCACCGCGATGCCGGCGATGGTCTGGCCGGAGAAGGTCGTGCCGCTGATGTCGACGTTCTCGTTCAGCGTGCCGCCGTCGGCCACGCCGTCGACCAGCACGCCATAGAGGCCGCCGGTGATCGTGGTGGGATCGACGGTGAGCGTTTGCGTCGCCGTCGAGCCGGCGAACACGGTGGCCGACATCAGCGCGTCGATGCCGCCCGAGCCCGAAATGGTGGAATCGGTGAGTTCGAGGCCGATCGAGGCCGTGGAATCGCCCGAGACGGTGGAACCGACATAGACGCCGTCATTGCCGGCGCCGGTGATCGTCACGTCCTTGACGTGGGTGGTCTGCGAGGTCGTGCCGCTGTCGCCGAGCGTGTTCTGGACGTAGATGCCGTTGTTGCCGACATTGGCGATGGTCGAATACTGGATCGTGTTGTTTTCGGTGCCCGAAACGTCGTTGACGAAATGGACGCCGTTGCCGCCGCCCGCCGTCCCGTCGATCGAGACGTCGGAGATCAGCACATCCGTGACGTTGTGGCCGTAGATCGCGTCGCTGAACGGACCGGCGAAGTTCAGGCCCTCGATCGTCGAGCCGGAATCCACCACCAGCGCCGGATCGGCGCTCGAGGCGCCCGTCAGCGTCGGCGTGCCGGAGCCCGGCGCGAAGGTGTGGTCGAAATGCGCGCCGGGATGGACCGTGCCGCGCACCGTGAAGGTCTGGCCGCCTCCGACCAGTGTCTCGCCGGCCTGCACTTCGGCGCCGGTGGCGTTGACCGCGCCGCCCTTGTCGGTGACGACGATGAACTGGTTGACCGGGCCGCGCGATGTCGCGTCCTGGATATTCGTCGGATCGGCGTAGGAGCCGGAGCCGGCCCCGCCCTGCTGGGCGTAGTACAGCGTGTTGGTCGGCTTGGACGTGATGTGGCTGTCGTAGATGATCACCGGCTCGGGCTTGGTGAAGCCGGTTCCCGTGAGCACGTTCTCCATGCGGCGCTGCGGATCGGCCATGCGGCGGTCGAGCTCGTCCAGCGCCTGCGCGCCGGTGCCGGTGTCGCCCAGCGGGATGCGCAAGGTGACGCCGACGAAGCCGCCGGTGCCGCGCTCGCTGTCATGGGTGATCTCGCCTTCGAACGACAGCCGCGACTGCGGGCCGATATCGTCGAGGTCGAACATGTTGACTTCAGCGCGGCCCTTCCAGCCCTGGATGTCGCGCACATTGAAGTTGATCCCGCTGGGATTCTTGATGTCGCCATGAGTGAAGGAATAGCCGCCGGCGAAGACGCGGAAATCGGTGTTCTCGTCGTGCCACAGCCGGTAGCCGACTTCGCCGTCGAAGCCGGAATAGGCGAGGTCCTGGCTCTCCAGGATGGCGATCGTGGTGTTGTGGATGTAGAGCGCGAAATCGTTGTTGTCGCGCAGGTCCTTGGGCGCGCTGTAGCCGTTGACGCGGACGTCCCAGTCCTCGCTCATCAATTCGGCGCCGGCCGACCATTGATGCACGGTGTGGCCGTTGGGCGTGTCCGACGTGTCGTAGCCCGCATAGACGCCCAGGATCCAATCCGGGTTGATCTTGGTGCGGTAGCCGAGACCGAAATTCCACAGCTTGTCGTCATTGCCGCGCAGCTGGATGCCGGCGCGCGCATAGAGCATCGCGTCGAGGTCCTGCCAGACGGGGGCGAAGAAATCGAGTTTGCCGGCGGTGTAGCCGCTGCCGATTCCGCCGCCGATCTCGGTGTAGGGCGACCATTTCGGCGGGTCGGAAGGAGGCGCGGTGGGCGCGCTCGCCGCGCCGTCCGCATACGCGGCCGTGCTCATCGCCGCGGCGGCCAGACCGGTCGCACCGGCCAGGAGTTTGGATTTCAAAGGCAGGCGACGACCAAGGTTCGTGTCGCGCATGCGTCCCCCCACAGAAGAAATGGCGCCAAAGCAGAACCGCCCGGAGGGCGGCCCTTCTGTACCGGCCTTAATCTTTCATCCCTCGCAAAAAGCCGCAATACGCCAAGCGGTTCGCGGGGCTCCATTCGGTTAAAAACCGCCCAATAGCGGGCTGACGTGGCATGGTTGCCACAGGCGGTTCGCAGGCCGCGGCCGCGGGCTAGGATTCGGCCCGGCGCATGGCATCCAGCGCATCCTTCAGGCCGACGAAAGGCAGCAGCATTCCCAAGGGCTTGCCGTCCTTTTGGGCAGGGAAAATCAGCGCCCCTTGCGACGCCGACAGGATGAGGCCCTCGCCCTTGGGCGCGAGCAGCCCCGCCGCCACGCAGCCGCCCTTGCCGCACTCGTTTACCGGTAGCTTCATCGTACCCCGCTTGGCCAGCTGGAGCTCGAGCGTGTCGCCCTTCTTCGCCAGGCTGGGCAGGAAGCGCACGATCATGGCCGTCTTCTGGCCGTTGTCGGTGTGGCGGAAGGAGACCACCAGGATGATGGCCTTGGGATTGTCTTTCCGCCGGTAGATCAAGGACGTATGGCAACGTCCGAGGCCGTCCTGCTGGGCGGCCTGCATGGCCGCGGCCCCACCATGGGGGCTGGGATTGAGCGTGAACGGGATCGCGGCCTTGGCCGCGCTTGCCTTGGCAGGCGCCGGCGGGCAGGCCAGCATCCACGGCCCGATCATCCTGGCGCCCGAAAACCCGGGTTTTATCTCCGCCGCGGCCTGGACATAGGCCGGTCCGGAGGCGTGGGGATAGAGCCGGGACACGCCGAAAAGCGCGGCGACGAACGCCACCGCCAGAACGATCCCGATCACTGTATCCCGCATGGTCCACCTCGAGCTGCGCGCCAGCCCGATTAAGGCCTGCCCGCCCGCCGTTCAAGCCGCCCCTCCCGGATGGCCGGGCCGAAGACCAGATTCGAGGACCCTGTGTCTTTAGCCGGCATTTGCCCAGTTGCTATTTACTGACTGGTCAGTTAGTAATTAGCGATGGTGGTGCTGAAAGACTTGCGTGCCGCGGCTGCCGCACCGGCGGCCAGGCCGGCCGCCCGCTGGCGGCGGCGCAAGGAGGCGCGGCCTTCGGAGATCCTGGAAGCGGCTCTCGATGTGTTCGCCGAGAAGGGCCTGACCGCGGCGCGCATGGACGACATCGCCGCCCGCGCCGGCGTGACCAAAGGCACCATCTATCTCTACTTCGACAACAAGGCCGCGGTGTTCAAGGCGCTGCTCACCGAGACCATCGCCGACCGCGTGCGCGTGGCCCGCGACATGGTGGAGCGCTTCGACGGCCCGACGCCGGAACTGCTCGCCAACATCCTGCGTTTCATCGGCGGTGTGCTCATCACCTCCAACCGCGCGGTGCTGCCCAAGCTCGTCATCGGCGAGATCGCGCAATTCCCCGAACTGCACCGCTTCTACCGCGAGGAAGTGATCGACCGGGGCCTTGCGGTATGGGAAGCGATCCTGACGCGCGGCATCGCGCGCGGCGAATTCCGCCCGGTGCCGGTGGACCATCTCGCCCGCATCTGCATCGGCCCCATCCTCACCGCCGCGATCTGGCGCGCGCTGTTCGCGCAATTCGATACCGAACCTTATGACGTGCACGGCCTGATCGAGACGCATATCGACATGCTGCTCCGCGGGCTGGCCGCCGATGGAGCAAAGCCATGAGACCGCGCGCGCTTGTTGTGCTGCTTGCCTTCCTCCTCGCCGGCCTCCTCGCCGGTTGCGGCCAGAAGGAGGATCATGGCTGGCTCGGCTACGCCGAAGGCGACAACGTCTTCATCTCCGCGCCGCAGCCGGGATGGGTGGCGCGCATGAATATCGAGCGCGGCACGATCGTGCATCCCGGCGACACGCTGTTTGTGCTCGACGATACCGAGCAGCAGGCGCTGCGCGACCAGGCCGCGGCCCAGCTGCCCCAGATCAGGGCGCAGATCGCGCAGGCCGAGGCCAATCTCGTTCTCACGCGCAAGAACTACGAGCGCCAGCTGGGTCTCGCCCGCGCCCATGCCGGCGTGCCGACCATGCTCGACCAGACGCTCGCCGCCTATCAGCAGGCGCAAGCCGCGCTCACGCAATTGCAGGCGCAGGTGAGCCAGGCCGAGGCCACGCTTTCCGGCGCGCAATACACGCTCACCCAGCGCGGCGTGACCGCCTATGTCGGCGGTTCGGTGCAGGACATCTTCTTCCACCAGGGCGAATACGCGCCGGCCTCGACGCCGGTGGTCTCCGTCCTGCCGCCGAAAAACGTCTTCGCGCGCTTCTTCGTGCCGGAAACCGAAATCGCCCATGTCCATCTGGGCGAGAAGGTCCGCATCGCCTGCGACGGCTGCAAGCCGATGGACGCGACTATCACCTTCATCGCCCAGCAGCAGGAATTCACCCCGCCGGTGATCTTCAGCGTCGGCAATCGCGAGAAGCTGGTCTTCAAGATGGAAGCCCGCGCGCCGCAGGGCCTGGCGCTGCATCCCGGCCAGCCGATCCAGGTGAGCCCGCTGTGATGACGCCGCGACGGAGGGGATGATCATGGCCCCGCAAGCCTTCGCCATCGACGTTCACGGCCTGACCAAGCGCTTCGGCCGGAAGACCGCCGTCGACCACATCGACATCGCGGTGCCCGAGGGCCAGGTGTGGGGATTCCTCGGTCCCAACGGATCTGGCAAGACCACCACCATCCGCATGATCTGCGGCTTGCTGCGCGCCACCGAAGGCAGCGGCACCTGTCTGGGCTACGACCTGCTCACCCAGTCCGAACAGATCAAGCGCGAGACCGGCTACATGACGCAGCGCTTCTCGTTCTGGGAAGACCTGTCGATCCGCGAGAATCTGGAATTCGTGGCGCGCATCTACGAGCTCGACGACAAGAAGGCGCGCGTCGACCGCACGCTGGAGCGGCTGGGCCTCGTCAACCGCCAGAACCAGCTCGCGGCCGAACTTTCCGGCGGCTGGAAGCAGCGCATGGCGCTGGCGGCCTGCATGCTGCATCAGCCGAAACTGCTCCTGCTCGACGAACCCACGGCCGGCGTCGATCCCAAGGCGCGGCGCGATTTCTGGGACGAGATCCACCGCCTCTCCGAGGAAGGCCTCACCGTTCTGGTCTCGACCCACTACATGGACGAGGCCGAGCGCTGCGACCGCATCGTCTACATCCTCAACGGCAAGCTGGTGGCGCGCGGCTCGGTCGCCGAGGTGATCGCCCAATCCGGCCTCATCACCTTTGTCATCGAAGGCGACAACGTCCGCCACCTGCTGCCGCGCCTGCAAGGCGCGCCGGGCGTGGAGTACGCCGCCTTCTTCGGCGCGGCGCTGCATGTGAGCGGGCATGACCGCGCGGCGCTCGAACGCACACTGGCGCGCTACCGCGACGAACCCGGCGTCAGCATCGTGGAGACCAAGCCCAATCTCGAGGACGTGTTCATCCTGCTCCAGGAGCAGGCGCAATGAGCGCGCGCTTCTCGCTCGCGCGCGTGACGGCGATCCTGACCAAGGAATTGCTGCAGATGCGCCGCGACCGCTTGACCATGGGCATGATCGTGGGCATCCCGATCATGCAGCTTTTCCTGTTCGGCTTCGCCATCAACTTCAATCCGCACGACCTGCCCACCGCCATCGCCATGGACGACCCCGGCCGCCTCGGCCGCTCGGTGGTGACGGCGCTGCAGAACACCGACTATTTCAAGATCGTGTCGCAGACCAATTCGCCCACCAAAGCGCGACGGCTTCTGGCCGAGGGCAAGGTGCTCTTCGTGGTGGAGATCCCGGAGAATTTCACCCGCGACATCGTGCGCGGCAAGCAGCCCGACCTGCTGGTGGAATCGGACGCGACCGATCCCGCCGCCAGTTCCTACGCCCTGGCCGCGCTGTCGGGCATCGCCAGCACCGCGCTGCGCGACGACCTGAAGGGCCCGCTCGCCGCGCGCGCGGCGGGTCCGCCGCCGTTCAACACCGTGTCCCATCTTCTCTACAATCCGGATTCGATCACACAATATTCCATCGTGCCGGGCCTGCTCGCCATCATCCTGACCATGACGATGGTGTTGATGACGTGTCTTGCGCTCACCCGCGAGCGCGAGCGCGGCACCTATGAGAACCTGCTCGCCATGCCGGCGACGCCCGTCGAGATCATGATGGGCAAGATCGGGCCCAACATCATCATCGGCGCCATCCAGAGCGCGATCATCCTGCTGGTGGCGAAATTCGTTTTCGGCGTGCCGATGATCGGCTCGCTGTGGCTCTTGGCCGTGGCGCTGGCCTTCTACATCACGGCCAATCTCGCGGTCGGCTACACGTTCTCCACCATCGCCGAGAACCAGCTCCAGGCCATGCAGATGACGGTCTTCTTCTTCCTGCCCGCCATCCTGCTCTCCGGCTTCGCTTTCCCCTTCCAGGGCATGCCGCAATGGGCGCGCTGGATCGGCGAGATCCTGCCCGCCACGCATTTCCTGCGGATCGTCCGCGGCATCCTGCTCAAGGGCAACGGCGTGACCGAGATCTGGCCCGACGTGTGGCCGCTCATTCTTTTTATGTTCGTGGTGTCGGCCATCGCCCTGGCACGGTTCAGGCGGACCCTGGATTGAGAAGCTTGTCAACGGTAGGGGGCGACCAAGTCCAATACGCAACCCAAATCGACGTTGTGGCTGTTCGCACCGTGCTCCAACTTCCAGGCAGCGACACTCCTGGTGACACCGAATTCCTTGGACAACTCGCTCACTAGATTTTTGAGCGGTTCATAATCTCTCGGACGATTTGCGCCTTCCCAAACACGTGCGGCAGCGTGCGTTGGAAGCAAGAATTGGCCGGCGAATGACTTGGCACGGGCCTCTACACCGGGCGGCATCCGCGCATTCAAAACCTCAACCGCCGAGAAAGCATGTTCGCTGTCCAGAAGCAGATGACACAGCTCATGGGCCAATGTGACGCGTATAGAATTATTCTCATTGATGGGGCCGAAATAATCTTGAGCGATGACTCGTTGACTGTTTTGATTGAGAAACACCCCTGGGCCGAACGCTTCGCCCCAAATCGCAAGCCCGTCGAATGTTGGGGGACCGGCGGCTTCTATGCGGACATTCACGCCGAGGTTCTTGACGAGAGATGCGACATCGACCTTTCCATCATTCGATATCGAAAGCCTTTCGCGAACGAATAGTGCCGCTGCCTCGCCTTGCTTGAATGGAATACTGTGAGCGAAATGATTTTCAATATGAGCAACACAGCTTTCCATCAACTCCTTCAAGGCATCTGCTTGAAGCTTCTGAAACGTACGGGCGATCGCCAAGATGGTGCGAATTTGTGTGAGAGGAAGCGCCCCAGCTATTCGCGCCGCGATACGAAGCTCATCATTGTCATTTATGGCGTCGTCGAAATCTCGCGGCGCTTTCAGATCTCTGTTGTCGATCAGTGTTCGCGCGAGCTCCGTAGGAATGCCCGTCGACCATGCGAGAAGATGTGCGTCGTCTGATCTATCGCGATCGGACCAAGCTCGAAGAGCCAGGTCCCACTTGTCACCATTGATTTCTCTCAAACGGCTATAAATCTGATCTCCCACCACCCTCAAGCTTTTCCGCGCAGTATTGAACGGAATCTTCCATACGCGTCCGGAAGTCTCCACGACCATGTGTTCGCCCGAGCGCATCATCCAGAAATTCGGAAGCCCATATTGTCCTCCGAACGCTAAAGAAAGGTCGTGCGCCTCTTCGAAGGCGCTGACGATGTGTTCCTCCCTCTCTACCAGCTGCGAGGGAAGCTCCGTCCAGCGCTGTTCCGCCAATCTTCGAAAATCGGATGGGCGCGAAGGATGCACCGGCAGAGGATAGACTTGACGAAGCATCAACGGCTTCCAAAATTCGGTGAGATAGGAAAGCAGGTCGTCGATCTGAACCTCTACTCCGATGGATGCTTCTCCCCGCACAGGCCAGATGACATCCTGGCCGATCGCAATCGACAACCAACAGGTCATCGGCCGCTCCGCCGCACCCAATGGGCGCAACACGAACTCGATCGTTCCCGTCGGAATCGTCATGAACCGTGCACCGTGATGTGGCGATCGACCCAGTCGTCGAATTTTCTTTCGCAGTTCTTTGCGACCGCCATTGTCCGCAATCTATCTAGAAGCCCCTTGGTGAGCCTACCGCGGTAAGGGTAGCCATGATAGGACTTCCCGCGATCGGTAGTGTCACCCCGGTAGATTGCTCCATCGTTAACGGCATATAAATGCTTGACGAAGCCAATCTCGCGATCCCCCTGATCACCCGAGATGGCTTCATTGAGCAACCGAGCATGATCGGCCGTCAATAGGGTGTTCGGGCACTTTCCGATCCATCGTTTGGGCTCGTCGGGCGTAAACTGAATTTCCGGTTGCGAACTCGTTCCGACATGCTTGAACCGACGTTCCCCCTTGTCGTATTGCCGCACGGGTTGTTTGGGCACGCGGTCCCACCGGGCTTTGGTTTTTTGGGCGACCATTAAGAAAGCCTATCGCAAATTCGGATGTGCTCGTAATTCTTCAGAACAATTAAAGAACTAAACGTGGGATAGATGCGGATATAGCTTTGCTCCTTTTTCAGCGCAAGCTCCACTTGAACGAGGAGCTGCCGCATATTCTTACAGGTTCTGCTTCGAGCTCTCCTTAAGAATTGTCGCCCGAACCAAATTCGGCCATAAGCCTAATCCAAGTCTCGCGCGTTTCGCCAACAACGCCGCCCAAGGCGGCTCTCCGGTGGGGGTCCGGTCATGCTGGGTATGTCCTTGATCCTCCAGAGCCTTCTGGCGGTCGTCCTGGTCTGCCTGGCACTGGCCTCGGTGCAGCTGGCGTCGCTTGCCTTCGTGCGCGTCTTTTTTCCCGCCCGCGCCGTTCGCCGCCCATTGATCGCCGATGCCAACCTGCCCCGCGTGCTGGTGCAGCTGCCGGTCTGCGACGAGGGCGCGCTGGCGCTGCGCGTGGCCGCCGCCGCGGTCCAGCTCGACTGGCCAGCGGACAGGCTCGAGATCCAGGTGCTGGACGACGGTCCCGCCGAGAAGCATGCCAATCTGGTGGCGGCGCTGCGCGAGCTGACGCCGCCCGGGATCGATCTTCAGATCCTGCGCCGCGGCGTGCGCGAAGGCTTCAAGGCCGGCAACCTCGCCTTCGGCCTCAGGCATTGCGATGCGCCCTATGTCGCCGTGTTCGACGCGGATTTCGTGCCGCCGCCGGATTTCCTGCGCCGCACGGTGCCGGCGCTGGTCTGCGACCGCGGCCTTGCCTATGTGCAGGCGCGCTGGGGACACGCCAACCGCAACCGCAACTGGCTGACGCGCGCGCAGGCCTTCCTGCTCGATGCCCATTTCGCGGTGGAGCAGGAAGCGCGCTTCCGCGCCGGCATACCCTTCTCCTTCAACGGCACGGCGGGCGTGTGGTCGCGCGCGGCCATCGACAATGGCGGCGGCTGGACCGGCGACACGCTGACCGAGGATCTCGATCTCTCCATTCGCTGCGCGCTCAAGGGCTGGCGCGCCGCGATGGTGAGCGATCTCGAAGTTCCTTCCGAACTC
>JBOHKI010000076.1:0-13807 GCA_050728855.1 Rhizomicrobium sp.
CCAGCGTGGCGCCCGGCGCGATGGTGACGGGGTTCACCACCATGCCGCTTTCGAACTTCTTCACCCGGCGGACCTGTTCGGCCTGCTCCTCGATCGTCAGATTCCTGTGGATCACGCCCATGCCGCCGGCCTGGGCCATGGCGATGGCGAGGCCGGCTTCGGTCACGGTGTCCATGGCGGCGGAGATGAGGGGGATGCCGAGCTCGACCGTTCTTGTGAGCCGGGTTCGCGTATCGACTTGGGCGGGAAGGACTTCGGAGGCGCCAGGGACCAGCAACACATCGTCGAAGGTCAGTGCCTCGCGGATCGGGGCGCGGAGTTCCATGCGGGCGTCTATCAGCAACGTGGCGATTGCGCAAGGGCGCCGTGGAAACGTTCGAACCCACCGTAGCGATCGTGCCGGCGCCGCAACCGGTTGGCTTTGCCACCCTGCATGCTACAGTGTTTCCACGCATTTTTTTGAGAGAATTCCAATGGAGAAATCGATCGATACGAAAGTGCCGCCGGCGAGTACGGACAAGTCCAAAGTCACCAGAATCCTCGCGGGCTCGGTATATTCGAACGGTGATATCGCTGGCGGTTCGGGGTTCAGCGTCGTGCAGACACAAACCGGCCTTTATGTCGTGACTTTCGATACGCCCTTTGAATTTCTCTTCGGCGGCTCGGCCACGCAGGCCTATGGCGGCAGCGGCGGCAACGGCGGAAGCACACTCGACAACGCCATCGTCGTGGATCTTACGGTCGGTCAAGTGAAGATCAAAACCGGCGACGGAAGCGGCACCGCAACCAGCCGCGACTTCACATTCATCTTCGCAGGACACGGCTAGGCGCGGGCGGCCGGCTCAGCAGCGGCGGCCGGTCGCGCACGAACCGTGATCCCTCGGGCTCCTGTCCCTTTCGCCAAATGAAACAAACCCGTCATCCAGTTCGCCGGTGGGCAATTCGGGTGGCCCATTTGCCCGTTGCCAAATCGAATCGGCCGGACGCATCCGGCCCGGGCGATGGCGGATTTGGTGAAATGGAGTAAACGCTCTGGGCGCGAATCGGCGATAATCTGGCGCTGGAAATTGGGGGATTCGCCATGCACATGCCCGCCGCGCACCTGCTCGCCGAAATCCGGGCCAAGTTCAAGCACCGCAACACCTATCAGGAGACGATCGACAGGCTCTCGCCGCTCGACCGGCTGGCGGTGTTTATCACCAACCATGTCGGCACGATGGGCTTCTTCCTCATCATCGTGATCTGGACGACGCTCTGGCTGGGCTGGAATTTCCTGGCGCCGCCCCAATACCAGTTCGACGCGCCGATGGGCTTCGTGTTCTGGCTGTTCATCTCCAACATGATCCAGATCCTGTTGATGCCGCTCATCATGGTGGGCCAGAACATCCAGGGCCGCGCCTCGGAAGCGCGCGCCGAGCACGATCTGGAGGTCAACATCAAGGCCGAGAAGGAGATCGAGGTGGTGCTGCATCATCTGGAGCGCCAGAACGAGATGCTGATGGCGATGATCCAGAAGCTCGGCATCCAGCTCGAGGAAATCAAGCAGCAGACGCAGGACTAACCCGGGAGCCGCGCGAACAGCAGCGCGATGTAGGCGCAGAAGAAGAGCAAGGTTCCCGGCGCCACGATCTTGTGCACGAGGTCGCGCCGCGAGACGAGGCCGGCCAGCCCCAACGCGCCGAAGATCGCGTGCCCGGCCATGTCCATGCCGTTCGGCGCGCCGGGGTTGACGATGAAATTCTTGGCGAGACTCACGAACAGCGAGAACAGCGACGCCCCGAAGAACCACGCCCGCTCGCGGAAATAGATCGCGCGCAGATCGAGCGCGCGCTCGCCCGACGTGTCCGGCGTGATGAACGCCGCCATCAGATAGACGCCCACCGGCTGCATCAGCACGATCAGGAACATCGCGAAGGTCCAGCGCCGCGCATCGTGCAGCCCGAACAGCGACCACCACATCTGCACGCTGATGATGAACACCGCCGCCATCTGGACCGGCAGCGGCCAGTACATGATGGCGCGGTCGCGCGCCCGCACGAGGCCGGCAAATCCCGCCAGCAATTGCGTGATCGCGAGGCCCAGCACGATGGAAAGCAGCACGGAGAGATAGTCGAAGGGTGTCATGCCCGGCTACGCGGCCTTCCGGCCAGACGGCGCGCGGATCAAGACTTCCGCAGGCGTTCGATCTCCGCGAGCGCGCGTTCGTGATCCGCTCTGGTGCGAACCGATCCATTTGATCCACACGATGCCTTTCTCGAAGTCCACGGCCGTCATGCCTTCCGAAATCCCGTCGCCACCAGATAGAGCTCCACCGATTCCGCGCGGCTCGCCGGCGGCTTGACGTGCCGGACGTCGGCGAAGCGCTTCTTGATGCGCGCCAGAACCGCGCCTTCGGTGCCGCCGCGGAAGACCTTGCCCACGAAGGTGCCGCCCGGGCGCAACACGTCCTCCGCGACGTCGAGTGCCGCCTCGAAGAGCGCGGTGGTGCGCAAATGATCGGTGGCGCGGTGGCCGGTGGTGGGCGCCGCCATGTCGGTGAGCACGACGTCGGCGTCCCCGCCCAGCGCCTGCTTGAGCAGCGCCGGCGTAGCCGGATCGAGCAGGTCGGCCCGGAACAGCTTCGCGCCGGCAAGCGGCTCCATCTCAAGGATGTCGGCGCCGACCACGATGCCCGCGCTGCCCGCGCGCGCGACGGCGACCTGCGTCCAGCCGCCCGGCGCCGCGCCCAGATCGAGGATGCGCGCGCCCGGTTTCAGGAAACGGAACTTCTCGTCCAGCTCGACGAGCTTGAAGGCGGCGCGGCTGCGATAGCCCTTGGTCTTCGCCGCGCGCACATAGGGATCGTTGAGCTGGCGCTCCAGCCAGCGGCGCGAGGAATCCTTGCGCCCGCGCGTCGACTTCACCCGCACGCGCACGCCGCCGCGACCCGAATCGCCCTTGGACTTGGAAACCATGGCGGCAGATTAACACGCAACCGCGCGTCAGGTGATCTTCTGCAGCATTTTCCTGGACATCCCGCGGTTGCCCGCCTCGACGGGATTCATTCCGTATTCGACATAACCGAACTTCTTCTGGATGTATTCGTCGAGCTGGGCGACCTGAACGGGCCTGTGGCCGATGGTGGCGTCGAAGCCTTCGACGATCGGATGCCCGCGATGACGGCGGCCCTGATGCGGCCCCAGCGCGCCGAGATCGGTCAGATAGAAGTCGAGCGGCCGCTGGCCTTGGCCGGCATTCTGGTGCTCGGATTCCGGATGCATCAGGTCGAAATAGGTATAGATCTGGTCGAGCTCGACATGCTGCTCGAAGAATTTTGGAACCCAGCCGGTCTTGGCCCAATCGTCGACAAAACAGATGTTCTTGCCCGGCGAAACGCTCAGCGCCCGCACCGCCAGCTTCAGCCGGATGAGGCCGTTGGCGTAGACATAGTAGCGGCTGGGCGGAAAATGCCCGTTCCGGGTCGAGAAGATGCGCGGACTGTTGTCGATCATGGCCGGATCTGGCCTTCGGGCGCCCCTGGGAGAGGACGCCCCGGCCCCGCCTTCCGTGATCGCGCTCCGCTTGAAAGCCCCGGGGCGCTGGTCTAAAGGAGCCCTCCCGTTTCCGGGTCCGTTGGGGGATCGTCTAACGGTAGGACTGCAGACTCTGACTCTGCCTGTCTAGGTTCGAATCCTAGTCCCCCAACCAACTTACCCGGTCTATTGGCGCAAGAGCCACAAACCAGCCCGGAGCCGGGAAACGCCGGGATTTGCCGGGACGCGGCGGGATACGCTCCCGCGCGGAGGGCTCACCACATGAGTGAGGTGGACTTGGAGTGACGTGCCTTGTTGGCGCGAGCGGCGGTGGCCGCGTTAGTCAGCCTTATCGCTTGCGGCGTTGTAATCGCCCCACTGGATGAGGCTTATTTTGAGCCCTTGCCCGGGGTTCGGTCTGCTGGCTCGAATGCGGTAGCACCAGCGAAGCCAATGTTTCGTACCAAAAATATCGTTGTATTCAGCGGTTCCCCAAATCAACCGACGCGGAGCTGGATGAGTCACGGTTCCGGCGAACCCATTTTGGATAAGCGCGTTGAGACCGGGCATTTCAATAAACTCGCTTGGCTCAACGGAATTTGGAGCCACGAAAAATGTCTGCCACGCGTATCGGTAGCTCCCGATAGGGCGTTCATCATCGTCACACCAATCGACGCGAATTTTCATCTTTTCTGTTGTGGTGCTGCCGGTGTTCACCCAGACCGGCTGAACGGCAAAATACGTTACGTCAAGCTCTGCTTGAGCGATGGTGCGGGGCGGTGGGAGCGCGCTTTTAAGGTGTTTGCTGAGTTCATCGGCCCCCGTGGACAATTCTCGATTAAAGATGCCGGGGACGATGTTCGCGCGTTCGGTGAGCGCGTGTTGCCTGCCGTTGTCTATGACAGCCTTGCGCGTCCATTTGAGCGTCAATCCAATGAGAATTATGCCCAAAGCCGTAATGAACAGTTCGGCCAGGGCAACCCAAAAAACCGCCGGAGCCCATTTGGCAATCTTTTCTTGGGCTTCGAGATTGCGGCGGGTGTTGTCACGATCCTCTTGGGTGGGGCGCTTATTATTTGCAGTTTCTATCGCGCTGGCAACGCGATTGATGCTGTCTTGGACGGGGATAAGAGGGCTTGGCTGAAAGTCGTATTTTGGGTTGGTCTGTGCGTGATGGGCGGCGGTCTGGCGTCCGGGGTCGTGACCGCTGCCCTGAGCTGGTGCTCCGGCTGCTAACATCGAAAGAAGAATTAGGCCCCTAAACATCCTCCAAGCGTACACCGTCGCTTTCCAGAGCCGCCAGAGCCGCTAACAGGAACGAAGCGGTAAAAGTGCCACGTTTCAGCTTTGCCGTTATGGAGGCTTCCGTTTCCTCCCTGAAGCCATGTTTCTTGAGGCGCTTGGCTAGCTCCACATACCCCACCTCGGCCTTTTTCAGTTCGGCCTTGAGATAGACCCGGACCCGCTCGGCCCATTCTTCCTCGGATTTGGCGCTTGGCATTGGTGACATCCTGTCATTTTCAACGGCTGTCATTTATGCCATATCGCGCTTGACATGGCAACCCCTGTCGTATCTGATAGCTGTCAGAAACGACAGGGCGACGGCCATGACAGTCCACTTCCTCCAGTCCAAAGCCGCACGGACCTTGAGCCTCGCTCAAGTGTTCCGGATGACGGACGGGGAAGCCGAAACGGCCTTCCGCAAAATCCGCTGGCATTCGACGGACGGCGCGCCGGTATGCCCCTCCTGCGGCGGACTGGACGCTTACAACGCCCGTCGCCCCTCCGGCCTCCTGCGCTTCCGCTGCAAGGCGTGCGCTAAGGACTTCACGATCACCAGCGGAACGCTCTTTGCCGCCCACAAGGCTCCGCTACGCGCGTACCTGGCCGCTATCGCGGTGTTCATGAACGAAGTCAAAGGCAAGAACGCGTTGGCCCTCTCCCGCGATCTCGGCATGTCGCACAAGGCGTGCTGGGTTCTGCTTCACAAGGTGCGCGAGGCGATGGCCGAAGAATTCCGGGGCCGCAAGGTTGGCGGGACTGGTAAGGTCGCGGAAGTGGATGGCGCTTACTTCGGCGGCTATGTCCGCCCCGCAAATCTGAAAGAGGACCGCATTGATCGTCGCCGTCTCGAAAACCAATCGGGCAAGCGCCAGTCGGTTATTATCGTCCGCGAACGCAACGGCCGCTCACTCCCTGCGGTGTTCCGTTCGGAAGGTGCTGCGCTCGCATGGATCAAGTCGCGCGTTGAAGCCGGGACGCTGGTCAATGCCGACGAAGCGCCCGGCTGGAACGATCTGCATTCCAAATATGAAATGCGCCGGATCAATCATCAAGAAGCGTATTCACTGGACGGCGCGTGCACCAATCAAGCCGAATCGTATTTCTCGCGCCTTCGCCGCGCCGAAATGGGCCATCATCATCACGTTTCTGGCCCGTACTTGCTTCGCTATGCGCAGGAAAGTGCGTGGCGCGAAGATGCGCGTCGCGTTGACAACGGTTCACAAATTCGTCGCGTTGCGGAACTGGCGTTGAAGCGCGGACCATCGATTGACTTCGCGGGCTACTACCAGCGTCATATCGCTTGACGTTTTAGCTCGTTGCCGCACTGTCCCTACACGGACAATGATTCTGACGACCTCCCAGGTTGGGTGATGTAGAGCTTGAGCGCATCCGGCGCTCTTGGGGAGGCGGGTTCTACCCGTCAAATCGGAGGAAAGGGGTGAGTTCTTTGAACATCACCAATCCAAAGTCCGTGCACGTTTGCGCCTATCTTCGGCGCAGGTACGGCAAGTGGGAGCGTGTTTCCCAGCACTACCGTTCCTGGCCGAAGTAGCTAGGACGTGATTTTGAGCAACTTGGCGGGGGCTTCGGCCCCCGTCTTTTTATGTGCCATATAGAGTCAGAGAAAGATTCGGCGGTCAAGGACTCTGTTTCGAGATCAAGTCAACGATTCTTTTATTTCAAGCGCCACAGACAAACACCTTTTCGACGTTCCGAGCCGTCAACTCGCATCCGTTTCAGCCGAAGGGTTTGCACGATCCGGAGCGCGATAGCGTGTCCCAACACTTTGTCGCCATCGTTCAAGCCCTTGGCCCGCATGACGCGCTGGGCCAGTTCACGGGTATCCAGCGGGCCTTCCTCGGCAAGGGTGGCAAGGCAAAGCCGGGTTGTCTCCCCCCGCCATAGGAGCCTGTTGAGGTCGATGTAGGCCGGAAATTCGGAGGGATCGCCCGTCAGCTCGAATAGCCGGAGCGAGGCGTTGATGTGGGCGAGGTCATGCTCAGCCTCGCGGATTTTCCGCTCATATTCGGCAATCACCCCGCAGATGCGGTCACGCCTTCGGCGGAGCGCCAGAATGACAATCGGTTCGGCCATCCGTATAAGCTAGGGCGCGGGCCGGTGGATTTCTTGTGGCGTTTGCGCCAACATACCAACTTACCTCCGCCTCGGGGCGCAAGCGCATATTGTCCATCGCCTTTCCGGTGCTCCGGGACGTCCCGGCGCGCGCGCTCTAGCGTTGGGTGTAATGCACCTCGCCCGCCGCGCGCAGGCGGGCGGCGGCGTCTTCGGGGAGGTCGTCGCGCTCGCGGCCGGCGGCGAGTTCGTAGCCGGCCATGATCTTCTGAACACCCGCCGCGCGCATCGGCGAATAGTAGTGCGCATGGAAATGCCATTCGGGATGGGCGCCGCCATCGGTGGGCGCCTGGTGCATCGCCATGGAATGGGGAAACGGGGCGCGGAACAGATTGTCGTAGCGCGTGGTCAGGCGCTTGACGATATCGGCGTAGAGGCCGCGCTCCGGCTTCGTCATGCCGTCGATGGCGGCGAAGTGCCGCGTGGCGACGATGATAGTCTCGAACGGCCACACCGCCCAGAACGGCACCAGCGCCACGAACCCTTCATTCCCGCAGACGATGCGCTCGCCCAGCGCGGTCTCCAGCTTGAGATAGTCGCACAGCAGGCAGCCGCCATGCGCCCTGGCATAGGCCGACTGATGGTGCTGCTCCGCGGCCGGCTGCGCGGGCACGTCCGCGCTCGCCCAGATCTGGCTGTGGGGATGGCGGCTGCTGGCGCCGCCCAGCGCGCCATGGTTCTCGAAGATCTGCACATGGCCGATCCAGCCGATCGCACCCAGCGTGCGGTATTCCGCGACCCAGGCGTCCACGGCGGCACGCAGGGCGGGCAGCGGCAGCAGTGCCGGCGGCAGGTCGTGGCGCGGCGAGTAGCACATCACGCGGCAGATGCCGCGCTCGGGACGGAATTGCAGCAGCGCGTCCGGCGCGGACGACGGACCGGACGCGTCGCGCGACAGCGCGGGGAAATCGTTGTCGAAGGCATAGACCCCCGCATAGGCAGGGTTGCGCCCGCCCGCGCGCGCGTTTCCGGGACAGAGATAGCAGGCGGGATCGTAGGTGAGGACGGCGGCGTAGGGCCGCGCCTTGTCGTCCTCCGCTTGCGGACGGGCGCCGCGCCGCGCGCTGACCAGCACGCGCTCGCCGGTGAGCAGATTGGTGCGCAGATGCGACGTTGCGGGCAGAGCGGACGAATCCATCTTGCCCGCCATTCTAGACGGGAGGGCGTTCAGAAGCTGGCCTGAAATCCGATCCCGCCGCCGGTGTCCTGCGTGCTGGTGCCACCCGGCGTGAATGTGAGGCCGCGGAATACCTGTGCCGAGGCGGCAAGCGACACCTCGCGGCCGCCGATGCGGGGCTTGGCGATCTGCACCACGGCCTGCGCGCCGACCGAAGGCTGGATCTGCGCCGACACCGGACCGCCGCCCGCCGCCACGCCGGCCATGATCTGCGCGAAGCCGCCTAACTGAAGGTGGCCATTGAACAGATAGAACACCTCGGTGTACTGCGCGCCCGCCATCACCGTGACCTGGCCGGTGGTGACGTTGTATCCGAACTGGACCATGCCCTGCATTTCCGAGCCCTGTTCGTTGTCGGCATGACCGGCGAAGCTGCGCGCCGCCTGGAACTGCATGGTGACGTCGGTGGGCGGGTTCGAGCGGCCGCTGATATCCTGATGCGCGGCCACCTGCGTCGCCAGCTGCAGCACCCATTGCCAGCCCTGGATCGGCTGCGCCTGCGCGCTGCCGCCGCCACTGCGCCGCGGCAGGCTCGACGCCGGAAGGAACAGTTGCGAGGGGACATCGGCTCGCGGGCCGGGCGCGGAACCCGCCGCCGCGCCGAGACCGGGATGCAGCAGCGCGCGCGTGCGCAACGCGCTGAACCTTCCCTCGATGTAGCGCCGAATCTCCGAGGTCGCCGCATGCGGCGTGAGCAAGGGCCGCACGCGCTCGACGATGGCGTCGATGGAGGTCGCCTCGCCGTCCAGCGCGGGGTTGAACTGGCGCAGATCGAAACGATGCTCGGCGAGGTAGCTGTCGATGCGGCGGCTGTCCTCGGGCATCATGTGCAGCTCGAGCTGGCCCGCGCCAAGACTGAGCGGCGGGCGCTGGAATCCGGAATGCGATTGCGGCATGTGCAGCCGCGCATGATTGGGATCGTCGGGCTGCATCTGCACGGAGCGCTCGGCCGCGCGCAGCGACGGCGGGCGCGCGCCATCGGCGGCCGCATGGGCATCGCGCTCCAGCGCATCGCCCCGGGCGCCAAGCCTGGGCGCGCCCTGCCCGGGCGCCGCACCCTGCTGCACGACATGGGCGAGTTCGTGGGTGAGCGTGTCGGGACGGCTGTTCGCGCCCAGCACGACATGCTCGCCCCAGGCGTAGCCGCGCGCGCCGAGGTCGGCGGCGGAGTTGCGCGCCGGCGCATCGTCATGCACCCGCACATGGGAGAGATCGGCGCTGAACTGGCGCTCGGCGGGGACGCGCTGCGCCGGCGTCAGCGGACGGCCCTGCCGTTCCAGCACGCGCGCCACATCGCGCATCGCCGGATGTGGCCCCGGCTTGGATACCCGTTCGGCGTACATTGGGCGCGCTCCGGGATTCGATGCCATAACCATAGCACGGGGGAAGTATTCGCAGGTATTCGCGAAATATCCGGTTATTCCGCCACGCAGGAGGCTTCGATGGCGCCCAGCCCATCGATCTCCACCCGCACGCCGTCCCCGGGCGCGAGGAAGCGCGGCGGCTTCATCGCCATGCCGACGCCGTGCGGCGTGCCGGTGAACAGGCAGTCGCCGGGCGCGAGCGTCATCGCTTCGGAGAGAAAGGCGATCTGGTCCCAGACGTCGAAGATCAGCTTGCCGGTATCGGAGGACTGCCGCGTCTCGCCATTGACCATGCAGCGGATGCCGAGCCTGTGCGGATCGGGGATCTCATCGGCGGTGGTGATCCACGGGCCCATCGGCGCGTGGGTGTCGCAGGATTTGCCGACGATCCATTGCGAGGTGCGGCGCTGCCACTCGCGTTCCGTCACGTCGTTGCCGCAGCAATAGCCGAACACGGCGCGCGGCGCGTCCGCCCTCGAAATGTGCTTGCCGCCGGCGCCGATCACCACCACCAGTTCGGCCTCGTAGTCAACGGCCTTCGCCAGGCGCGGGATGACGATGCCGTCATGGGGGCCGTTCACCGCATTGGCCATCTTGGCGAACCAGGTCTGGTGCTCGGGCTTCTGCGCGCCGGTCTCGGCAATGTGGTCGGCATAGTTGAGGCCGATGGCGAGGATCTTGCCCGGACGCGGGACGGGCGCCTTCAGCGTCACCTCGGCCAGCGGGATCGCGCGCGCCGCATCAGGCGCCATGCGCCGCACCGCCGCTTCCAGATCGCCCCAGCGCGCGATGAGGCCGGTCATGTCGTGCGCGATGTCGGGAAGCGGGACCACACGCTCACCCACGACCGCACCGAGCCGGTCGGCGCCGCCGGCGTTGAACGTGGCAAGCCTCATGTCTCGTCCGCGACGTTGGGGTCCTCGCGGTCGTGGGCGTGGGCGATGGCCTTGCGCATCTCAGGCCCGATGCGGGCGCTGTCGAGCACCACGCGGCCGTCCACGACTTCCCTGACCGCGCCGTTCTGGACGACGAAATCGCCGGCGTTCTCGACATAGACGAGGAAGCCGTCCTTCACCACCCTGCGCACGGCGCCCACCACGACCTCGCCGTCGTGCAGCACCACGTCGAAACCTTCCTTGACGGTGTTCATGAGTCTCTCCCTAGGCGTGAAAGCAGATCGGATGCGAAAACCGAAAGCGTGTCGTCGCGCGCGCCCATGACGACAATGCGATCGCCCGCGCGCGCGTTCCCCGCCAGCCAGCCGCCGCACGCCTCGCGGGTTGGGAAGACGTGGGCCTCCCGTCCGGCCGCCACGACTCCGGCCACGATGTCTTCGCTGGAAACGCTGCGGTCCGTGGTGCCGCCATAATAGACCGGTTCGGGCATGATGAGCACGTCGCCGCGCGCCAGGTGGTGCGCGAAAGTCTCGATGAATTCGGCTTTCATCTTTTTCAGCGGCCCGAAGCCATGGGGCTGGAACATCACCAGCAGCCGGCCGGGAAAATCGTGCAGCGTGGCGAGCGTCGCGGTGATCTTGTCGGGGTTGTGGGCGAAATCGTCGATGATGACGATGCCGCCCGCCGTTCCCACGATTTCGAGCCGCCGGCGCACGCCGCGGAAGCGCTCCAATGCCCGCACGGCATCCAGCAGCGGCACGCCCACGCAGGTGGCCGCGGCCAGCGCCGCCAGTGCGTTGGCGGCGTTGTGATGCCCGGGAACGGGAAGCGCGACGCGGAGCCGCGTATGCGCGGGCGTTCGGGTATCGACGACGTCGAAGGAAATCCCGTCCTGCGCCGGCTCGAGGTTCTCCCCCCGCAGTTGCGCGCGGAGGTTCGCGATGCCGAAGGTGACGGTTTTTTCCGCCGCCAGTTTCTCCGCGAGCGCCGCGGTCCCGGCGTTGTCGAGGTTCAGCACGGCGATCCGGGCCTTGGCCACGAAATCGGCGAACAGGGCGCGCAGCTCGTCTATCGATTTGTGGTCGAGCGCGATGTTGTTGACCACCGCGACATGGGGAACATAGCGGGCGATGGAGCCATCGCTCTCGTCGACCTCGCTGACGAAGAGATCGCCCGCGCCCACCAGCGCGCTGGCGAACGGCGCGGCGGCGCCGGCGAAATTCTTCATCACCGCGCCGTTCATCACGGTGGGATCGCGCCCCGTGTCCGACAGGATCCAGCCGATCATGCCGGTGGTCGTGGATTTTCCGCTGGTGCCGGCCACGCCGATGCTCATGGGCGCGGCGTTGAAGAGGCGCGACAGCAGCTCGGCCCGGGTCAGCAGCGGCGCGCCCAGCGCGCGCGCGGCCTTCACGTCGGGCACGGTGTCCTCGACGGCGGCGGAGATCACCACGGTCTGCCCCGCATCGGTGACGCCGGAACCGTCCTGGGGAAACAGCGCGATGCCGCGGCTGCGCAGATAGTCGAATTTCGGCGCGAGACGGCCCTGGTCGAGCGCGCGGTCCGAGCCCGCCACGACGGCGCCGTGACCGCGCAGGATCAACGCCAGCGGCAGCATCCCGCTGCCGCCGATTCCGCAGAAGAAATAGGATTTATTCATCGCCGGACGCTATAAGCCGTATCATGGGTGACAGCAAATTCCGCATCGGCGTCGTGGCGCCCGCATCGCGCATCGAGCCCGCGCTCGCCGAACGGGTGACGGCGCTGGCGGCGTCGCTCTATACCGGTCGCGTCGAGATCGCCTTCCATCCGCAATGCTTCATGAGCCACGGCCATTTTGCGGGAACGGATTCCGCGCGCGCCGAGGCCTTCCTGGAGTTCGCCAACGATGCGGCCTTCGATGCGGTGTGGCCGGCGCGCGGCGGCTATGGCTCCAACCGCATCCTGCCACAGGCGATGGCGGGCTTGAACGGCGCGGCGCGGGAGAAGCTCTATCTCGGCTACAGCGACGCGGGCTTCCTGCTGGGCGCGCTCTATCGGGAAGGCTGCGCCGTCGCGCACGGCCCGATTCCGGCGGACCTCACCCGCGAGGGCGGCGAGGCGGCGGTGACGCGGGCGCTGCGCTATCTCGTCGAGCGCGCGCCGGACACGCTGGAGCCGCATGTCCAGCGGCCCTGCGCCGCGTTCAACCTCACGATCCTCAGCCATCTCATCGGCACGCCGTACATGCCGGACCTGTCCGGCCATGTGCTGATGGTGGAAGACGTGGCGGAGCATCACTACCGCATCGACCGCGCGCTGTTCCACGTCACGTCCGTTCCACACATGCGCGCGCTCGCGGGGCTCAGGCTGGGGCGCTTCAGCGCGATTCCCGAGAACGATCCGCCGTTCCTACAGAGCGAGGACGAGATCGCGCGTCACTGGTGCGCGGTGTCGGGCATCCCCTGGCTCGGCCGCGCCGACATCGGCCACGACGCGGACAATATGATCGTTCCGTTTGGATAGAGTCTCTCCCCCGTTCATGGGGAAGGGCCGCGCAAAGCCCGGCGAAGAGGGACTCCGGTCGACAGTCCCCCTCCGGCGCGCGGGCGCGCCTCCTCCCCCGTAAACGGGGGAGGAAACTCAGAATTTCCGGCTGAACGACAGCCCGATGGTGCGGGGCTGCGCAGTCAGGATGTACGGCTCGAAGCCGCAGGTGCCCGGCGTGCACTCGGCGTAACGGCCGAGTTCGGCGCGCTCGTCGGTCGCGTTCTGCACATAGAGCTCCAGCATCCAGTCGTCCTGGCCGATGCCCGTGGTGAAGTCGACGGTGGTGAAAGCCTTGTTCTTGCCGAGCAGGCTGCGCTCGAAGATGCGAAGGTCCGACCACGTGCCGCTCTCATGCACGAACGAGCCCTGGAGATGGGCGGTGTAGTTGCCCCATACGCTCCACTCGTAGCGCGCAGAACCGTTCACCTTCCACAAGGGGGTGATCGGCAGCTGCGTGCCCGACGGCGCGTTGGCGATGCCGTTCGTGCAGACGATCGTGGAGTCGCGGCAGAACGGCTTGGTCAGGCCGCCGTCGTTGTAGGCGCCGGAGGTGGAGAGCGTCAGGTTGTCGATCGGAAGCCATGTCGCCTCCCATTCGAAGCCTTTCACGCGCGCCTGACCGCCATTGGCCACGATGGTGACCGAGTTCGGGCCGAGGAACGGGAACTGGAAGTTCTTCCAGTCTTCCCAGTAGACCGCGCCGTTGAAGCGCAGGCGGCCGTCGTCCCACGTCGTCTTGAAGCCGACCTCGTAATTGTCAAGGCCGTCGGCGCCGTACGGCGCGAAGGGATGGCCGGTCGAGGGATCGGTGACGCGGTTGGCGCCGCCGGGACGGAAGCCCGTCGAATAGGTGGCATAGACGAGCTTGTCGTCCGTCACGTTCCAGGTGAGGTTGACCTTGTGGGTTTCCCC
>JBOHKI010000077.1:0-13016 GCA_050728855.1 Rhizomicrobium sp.
GTCCCTCTAGAGTGCCCAACTGAATGATGGCAACTAAAGGCGAGGGTTGCGCTCGTTGCGGGACTTAACCCAACATCTCACGACACGAGCTGACGACAGCCATGCAGCACCTGTCTCCGAGCCCTTGCGGGAAACCGACTTTCATCGGCGGTCTCGGGATGTCAAACCCTGGTAAGGTTCTGCGCGTTGCGTCGAATTAAACCACATGCTCCACCGCTTGTGCGGGCCCCCGTCAATTCCTTTGAGTTTCAACCTTGCGGCCGTACTCCCCAGGCGGAACGCTTAATGCGTTAGCTGCGCCACTGAGTAGCAAGCTACCCAACGGCTAGCGTTCATCGTTTACGGCGTGGACTACCAGGGTATCTAATCCTGTTTGATCCCCACGCTGTCGCGCCTGAGCGTCAGTTACGAGCCAGTGAGCCGCCTTCGCCACCGGTGTTCTTCCCAATATCTACGAATTTCACCTCTACACTGGGAATTCCACTCACCTCTCTCGTACTCAAGTTCTACAGTTTCAAAGGCATTTCCAGAGTTGAGCTCTGGGCTTTCACCCCTGACTTGAAGAACCGCCTGCGCGCGCTTTACGCCCAGTAATTCCGAACAACGCTAGCCCCCTTCGTATTACCGCGGCTGCTGGCACGAAGTTAGCCGGAGCTTCTTCTACGGGTACCGTCATTATCGTCCCCGTCGAAAGAGTTTTACAACCCGAAGGCCTTCATCACTCACGCGGCATGGCTGGATCAGGGTTTCCCCCATTGTCCAAGATTCCCCACTGCTGCCTCCCGTAGGAGTCTGGGCCGTGTCTCAGTCCCAGTGTGGCTGGTCGTTCTCTCAAACCAGCTAAGGATCGTCGCCTTGGTGAGCCATTACCTCACCAACAAGCTAATCCTACGCGGGCTAATCTTTCGGCGATAAATCTTTCCCCGTAAGGGCGTATACGGTATTAGCTCAAGTTTCCCTGAGTTGTTCCGTACCGAAAGGCATATTCCCACGCGTTACGCACCCGTCCGCCGCTCCCATTGCTGGGCGCTCGACTTGCATGTGTTAAGCCTGCCGCCAGCGTTCGTTCTGAGCCAGGATCAAACTCTCAAGTTATGATCCTGAGCTGGTCGCGAAACGCTCACGTTGTCCGCAAAACTGTCCATTTGACGAGGTCAGATGCCCCGGTTCCCGTCAAGGTTCCGGCACATCGAACTTCATTTCATGTGTTGTCTTGCTAGAAGAACGCGAGCGTTCGGATGCTCGATTCAGTACCCGTGATTTCTCACGAGCTGCACACGGTTTGACCCGCGTGCTGGCGATCGAGCCGCCACCCACGTTCCCCTTCCTTGAATCACAATGTCAAACAGCGCCGCCGGGACGAACTTTCAGTATCGTACAGACGAAACACCGCTCGCAAGCCATACGCTCGCGAGCGGCGTGGGCGCGGTGTATAGGCGCGCACTCTTGGCGCGTCAACCGAAAAAAACGCCCGAATTTCAGGAATTTTTCAGGGGCCTGTGGACAGCTTCGCCGCCACATTGGCGCCGCATTCCCGGCACCATCTTTTATATGGGTACGCGACGCCGGCACCACAAGGGATTGCGGTGCAATTGGCATTGCAATGGCTGGAGACAGCGCCGGGGCCTTTCCAGCCGAAAATTATTGCATTACGATAATTTTCGACGCTCCGGGGCTCGAATTGTGCGGAAATTCCTCGTCTGGACCGCGGGCACGGTGGGCGCGGTGCTCGTCGCCATCCTGGCGCTCGCCGGCGCGATGTGGCTGTCGGAAGATGTGCGCTACGGCGTCGTCTATGTCGTCTCCGAACATGCCGATCTCAATCCGCCGATTCCCCAGGCACAGTTGATCCGCCAGGTCGCGGCGCTGAGGCGCGCGCATCTCGTGGGCGAAGACGGAAGACCACTTTCGCTCAACACAGCGCCGCACACCGTCGTGTGGGTCAACGCATGGGCGAACTGGTGCGTGCCGTGCCGCATGGAATTTCCCGCGATGAAAGCGCTCCAGGATCGCGTCGGCCGCGACAAGCTTCGCATCGTACTGTTTTCGCAGCCGCGTTACTGGGACGCCGACCGGCGCACGGCAAAAGAGCTCGGTCTCGATTTCGAACTGGCGACAGTGAAGGATCCCGCCGGGCGCGATATGGCCGACATCAATCTCTCCAAACACGCCGATGGCTTCCTGCTGCCGGAGCACACCTTCATCGATGGCGGCGGCCACGGCATCGTGGCGATGCACGCCATCCGCGATTGGGACAGCAGCGGCTGGGACGCCACCATCCGCGGCTGGGCCGCGGCGGCGCGCTAGCGCGCGGGCGTCAGCGCCGAAGCGATCGCCGCCATCACCGCGGCGCGGCCGGCGGCGCGCGGCAGCCCCATATCGGCGAACTCGTTCTCCGCGACCGCATCGCACAGCCGCTCGAAGACCAGCAGCGCCGCCGCGATCTCGCCGTCGCCTTGTCCCGGCATGAACAGGCGCGCGCCGGCGATCTGCGCCTTTCGTGCTCTTGCCCGGGCGGCGCGCACGCGCGGATTCGCGGTTGCCAGATGACGCAGCGAGCGCCGGAACCCGCGCCATTTCGCATGGAAGGCGATCATCGCATCGCCGACCTTGGAGAGATCGGGGCGGGGCGCGCGAAGCAGCGCGGTCAGCGCGTCCGATTCCTGCGTCCACCAGCGCTCGTAGACGGCCACGAAGATCGCGATCTTGTCGTCGAAGTGGCGATAGAAGGTCTGCGGCGCATAGCCGGCGCGGCGCGCGATGCGGTTGGTGTCCGTGCCCTCGAAGCCCGCCGCGTTGAACTCCGCCTCCGCCGCGTCCAGCAACGCCGACGCCGTGGTTCGCGGATCGCGCATCCTGGGACCACCGACCTTCTGACCACGGGCCTTGGGAGCGCGTGCCTTGCGCGGGGCGCGGCGTTTCATGTGATACCTAAATCACTTAACCGAACGCCTTATAGGACCCGCGGCGAGACTTGCCAAACGGGGCGGAATGGGATCATTTGTGATATCAATATCACTCATGGAGGACCCCATGCCCCTGTCCGCTTATGTCGCGATCGGCGGCCGCGCGCTGCTTGCCCTGCTCTTCGTGCTCGCGGGATTGAGCAAGATCGCGGGCGCTAGGCCGGTGCTCGACCACATGCGCGCGGAGCATGTGCCCACGGTACTGTTTCCCGCCGTGATCGCGTTCGAGATCGGCGCCGGCGGGGCCCTGCTCATCGGCTGGAACACCGGCATGGCCGCGGCCGCGCTGGCGCTGTTTTGCCTGGCCACCGCGATCGTGTTCCACCGCAACTTCGCCGAACGCGCGGAGCGCACGCAGTTCGCCAAGGACATCGCGCTCGCCGGCGCGCTGGCCTTCGTGGCGGCATCGAGCCTTTGAGCGGCGTCAGATCCGCGCGCTGACCGTGAAATTCGTGGTGACGCCCGGCGCGGGAAGCGAGAGGGTCGCGATCGAGGCCGTGGTCAGCCGCCCGTCGCCGGACGCGTTGACCGCGATCACCTGATAGCCGACCTGGACGGTGTCGCGCAGTTCGGCCGCGGCCGTGCTGGCGAACAGCAGCCATTGGTACGGGATCGACAAGTGGCAGGTGAGCGTCGAACCCGATCCGGTGGCGGTGACCTGGTCGTTCTCATAGACAGAATCGACCGCACCGTTCGGGGCGACCCCGCCCACCGACGCGTTCAGCCCGCAATGCACGGTCGTGCCCGACGGCAGCGTCGAGGCGACTGAAATGGTGATCGTGGCGGTGAGCGTGCCATTCCAGGTCTTGGCGGACAAAGCCGCCGGTGCGAATTGCGGCGTCGTCAGCGGCTTGAACGTGCCGTCCGGATTGAGAAGCCCGAACACGCCCATGTGCGGATCGGACCTGGCGCCTTGCGCCGCCGCCCCCTGCCCCGCGAGAAAAACCGCCGCGGCCGCGCAGGCCGCCATCGAAAACCGTTTCATGTGCCCCTACCCCAAGGAATTGGAGTCCCCACTCTACAACAAGACGAAAGCCGACGCACGCTCGGCGCCGGCTTTCTGTCGTGCTGCGAATCCAACCCTACGGTGCGTAGTAGGCGTTGCTCTCCACCGTGGCGCCGGGCATGTCCCACAACTGGTCGCGGTTCATGTCGGTGAACAGGATGCGGTCTTCCGGATCGTAGCGGAAATCGCCGGCCGGGACCCACACCGACACGCGGCGGTTCAGCGCCACCTCGACGCGGAACGGACGGCCGTCCACGCCGGTCTCGATGTTGCGCACGCGGCCAACCCACTGCCCGTTCGGGCCTTCGATCGGCACCGAAGCGAGCTGCTGCTCGGGCTGCGCAATCAGATAGAGACGCTGCAGATCGGGCGTATCGGCGTAGTGATAGACGTAGACGCGATGCGGATAGTCCCACGCATATTCGCGCACGTCATAGCGGCGGTTCTCGCGGTCGTAGCGCGCGTGCTCGTTGCGATAGCGGTCCTGGTCGTGCCGGTACTGGTCCTGCTGCTGGTCGTAGCGCTGCTTGTTCTGGTCGTACTGGACCTGGCTGGGCGACGCCGATGGCGCGGACGCATTGCCGTTGAGCTGCGCGGGATTGGCGGTCGTGCCGTCCGTGCCCTGGTCGTTGAGCTGGCGGGTTTCCTGCTTCTCCGACGGGGTGGAAACCTGCGGCGGATTGCCGGCGTCCTGCGCGAAGCTGGGGGTGGCAATCGTCAGCGCGCCGATCAGCGACAGACCGGCCGCGCTTCCCAAGACGAGTGTTCGCATTCTCATTTCTGTCTCCTCATATGGCGGCGGGCGGCACCCGATTGTCGCGTGGGCCTCGTCGTGATCGGATGAAAAACGCGGCGGTTAACCGCCAGTTCCGCGCAATACTTGCGGCCGCGCGGGAACCAATCGCGCGCTCCATCAAATGACAAATGGCCCGGACCAAACCGGGCCATTCGCCGAGGAGCCGCGCAAGGGATCAGTGCGGTGTCGCGCCGTTCTGCGGCGTCGCGCCGTTCGAAGGGCTGTTGTCGGTGCCCGGCGTGGTGGCGGCCGGTTTCGCGGCCGGATCCGCGTTGGGCATCGTGGACGGCTGCTTGGGCGAACCGGTTTCCGAATTGCCGCTCATGCCGGAGCCGGTCTGCATGCCGTTGGCCGTGCCGTTGCCCATCGAGGTGCTGGCGCCGCCGGACGTGCCGTTGGCTCCGCCGCTCATTCCCGCCGATGGCACGGCGCCCGGATTGGTCAGCTGCTGCTCGTTCAATTGCTGCGTCGTCTGATCTTCCTGGCTGTTGTCCGAGGACGCGGCGCTCTTGCTGCTCATGTGATGGTGGTGATGCGTCGTCGTCTTGGCGAGGGCCGGGGATGCGAGCGTCATGGCACTTGCCAGCGCCAGCACGGCCGCGCCGCCAAGGATGGAATTGCGAAACTTCATGACCGTTCTCCTTGATGCCCCCAGGCCGCAGGGCGGCGAGTTGGGAACGGGCGTTAACCCCGCCCGTTCCCCGTCGCGCGCGAATAATTCACCTTTGCTTATTTGGCCGCGGGCCTATTTCGGCGAAGTCCCGGGTTCCGGCTGCGGCGGCGGTACGGGCGGACATCCCGGCGGCTGACCCGGCGCGATGTTCTGCGTGCACGACGGACCGGAATCCGCGGGCGCCGTTCCCGCAGGCGGCTGCGCGGCCTTGGGTTCCACGGTTCCCGAAGGCGGCTGCGCGGCTTTCGGTTCCATCGTGCCTGACGGCGGTTGCGCCGCGTTCGGCTGTGTCGTTCCGGATGGCGGCTGGGCGGCGGCAGGCGCGGTGGCACCGGCGCTTGCGCCCGGCGCTGCGAAGGCGGGAATTGCGAGGCAAAGCGCCGCCGCCGCGGCGAGCGGGACTGCGAGTCTCATGACCATGCTCCTGCACAGCCCCCGCCGCGGGCCGCGGCACAGGAGTAACGCCCGCGCTGCGGCGAGGTTTCGCCGTCATTGCCGGTTCCGCGAAAAACCGGATCGCGAACGCGTCAGCTGGCGGCGATGTATTGCCGGAGATCCCGGGCCTCCTGCTCGGTCTCGGCGATGCGCGTCTTGACGATGTCGCCGATGGAGACGATGCCGGCCAGGTGCTCGCCATCCATCACCGGCACGTGGCGGAAGCGGCGATGAGTCATCAGTTCCATCAGGTCGTCGACCGAATCCGATTCCACGCAGGTCTCGATCGCGGCCGTCATGTAGCGAGACACCGGCTGCGCCAGCGCCGTCACGCTTGCCTCGGCCACGGCGTGGACGATGTCGCGTTCCGACAGGATGCCTTTCAGCGTGCCGTCCGTGCCGCGCACCACGACCGCGCCGATGCGCTTGCGCGCAAGCAGGCGCGCGGCCTCCGACAGCGTGGCCTCGCACGACACCGTGACGACGTCGCGGCCTTTGTCGCGCAGAATGTGTCTGACAAGCATGGTCGTGTCCTCCTTCGAAAACCGAAGGGCCCGGACGTCCTCGCCGCTGTCATCTCTTGTGGAGGCGCCTTCTGCCTGTCCCGCCCGGCGTCTCGCGGCACTTCGCGGCGGGGCGCTTGGAGCCCCGCGTCAGGATGGAATGCTGCGCCTCCCCCCGCGGCCTGGCAAGCCTGCGACTCGGTAAATATGCCGGTTACCGCGCTTGCGAAAGGAGGCGAATCCCCGCCCATTGAAGCCTTGGGACGGAACACCATCTTTTGCTGGGACAGTCGGAGGGAACAATGAGACAGGTCAACACGCTCGTGCTCGGCGCCATCGCGGTCGCCGTGCTCTTTCTCTTATTCGGGATCAACGGCACCTGGTACACGGTCGACCAGGGCGAACGCGCCGTGCTGCTGCGCTGGGGCCAGGCGGTCGACGTCGAAGGGCCCGGCCTGCACTTCAAGCTGCCGTTCATCGAGGAAGTGGTGAAGATGAGCGTGCGCGAGCAGAAGGAAGAGTTCAAGACCCAGGCCTATTCGCAGGATCAGCAGCCCGCGACGGTGCAGGTGAGCGTCAACTACCGGCTCACCGAGGACGAAGTGATGAACGTCTACACCCGCTACGGCACGGACTACCCCTCGATCCTGATCGACACCCAGCTGCCGCAGCGGCTGAAGGAAGTGTTCGGCATCTTCTCGGCGCAGAACATGATCCAGGACCGCACCAAGCTCGGCCTCGAGGTCCAGCGTTCGCTCGAGCATGCGCTGGACGGGCGCGGCATCCACATCGTCTCGGTGCAGGTGGAAGACGTGGCGTTTTCCGACGTCTACGAGACCGCCGTCGAGAACCGCATGAAATCGATCGTGCTGCAATACCAGGCCGAAGCGGAGAAGGCCAAGCGCATCACCAATGCCGACGCGGCCGCCTACGAAGTGAAGGCCGCCGCCGACGCCCAGGCCCATGCCATCGAGGTGCAAGGCAACGCGCAAGCCACCGCGATCAAGGCCCGCGCCGACGCGTTGCGCGCCAACCCCGATCTGGTGTCGCTGACCGCGGCGGAAAAGTGGAATGGCGTCCTGCCCACCACCATGGTGCCGGGCGGCGCGGTGCCCTTCGTCCAGGTGCCGAAGTGACAGACCGCCCTCTCCTCAAAGGGAGGGCGGCTTTGCCTCCACCATCGTCTCCAGCATCGCCAGGCGGTCGGCCTCGCGCGCCGGCTTGTCCCAGCGGATGCGGGCGATACGTGGGAAGCGCAGGGCGATGCCGGATTTGTGGCGCCTGGAACGCTGGATGCCATCGAAGGCGACTTCCAGCACAAGCCCGAAATCCGCGTTTGCGCGCACCGAGCGCACCGGCCCGAAGCGGTCGACGGTGTTGTCGCGGACGAATTTGTCGATCTGCTTCAGCTCCTCGTCGGTGAAACCGAAATAGGCCTTGCCGATGGGCGTGAGCACGCGGTCCCCGTTGGCGTCCTCGCGCCAGACACCGAACGTGTAATCCGAATAGAACCCGGATCGCTTGCCATGGCCGCGCTGGGCATACATCAGCACCGCGTCGATGAGATGCGGATCGCGCTTCCATTTGAACCACGGCCCTTTCGGCCGGCCGGCCTCGTAGCGCGAATCCCAGCGCTTGAGCATCAACCCTTCGGCGGCGCTCGGATCGCCCGCGGGCGGATGCGCGCGCAAGCCCGCGAGGTCTTCCCAGCTTTCGAACGGCTGCAGCGGCGACAGGTCGATGCGGCCCGATGCCTCCCGCGCCACGAACGCTTCCAGCCGCGCGCGCCGTTCGCGGAACGGGAGCGCGCGCAGATCCTCCTCGCCGTCGAGCAGGATGTCATAGGCGCGGATACCGGCGGGGTAATCCGCCAGCAGCGCGAGATCGACGGTCTTGCGGTTCAGCCGTTGCTGCAGCTCTGCGAAACTTCCGATACGGCCGCCGCGCATGATCAGCAACTCGCTGTCCAGCACGCCTTGCTGGGTCAATGCATCCAGCACGTCGGGAAAGCTCGCACCGATGTCGTCGCCGCTGCGGCTGAACAAGCGGCGCGCGCCGCGCTCGTTCACCGCCTGCACGCGAATGCCGTCCCATTTCCATTCGGCAGCGTAGTCCGATGCCGCGTAGGCCGCGAAATCCTTGTCCACGTCGAGCGCCTGGGCGAGCATCACCGGGCGGAAGCGTCCCGGCGCATCCGCGGACGGTTTGGCGCTCTTCTTCTCGAGCCAGGCGAAGAGGTCTTCATAGGGCGGCGCCAGGCCGTGCCAGACTTCCTCGATGTCGACGACCGCGACGCCGCCCATGTCGGCGCAGGCCTGCTTGGCCAGGCGCGCGGAGACGCCGACGCGCAAGGCGCCGGTCAGAAGCTTGAGCAGCGCCCAGCGACCGTCCGCGTCCAGCGCGTCGAGCCAGGTTTCGAGAAGCGTCTGCACCTCGCCGCGCGTGGCGCCGCGCAGCCGTTCCACCACTTCGGACAGATCGGGTTCGCGGTTGGCGCCCGGATGTGCCGGCCACACCAGCGCCACCGTCTCCGCCAGATCGCCGACGTGATCGTAGGACAGCGCGAACAGCCGCGGGTCCATCCGCGATTCCACCGCCTTGCGGATGAAGCCCGGTTTTGCCGCCTGGAACGATAGCGCCCCGGTCAGCGAGGCAAGCGCCCAGCCGCGCTCCGGATCGGGCTGGCTGCGGAGGAAATCGCGCACCAGCACCAGCTTGCCGTTGCGCGCGGGCGTGAAGGCAAGCCGGTCAAGCAGGGCGGCGAACGCGCGCATTCAATTCAGAGGCCGCCAGTAGGGGTTCGCTAACCGCGCGGCGGCAGACTGGCCGGAGGTGATGCCATGGATATGGTCCTCTACGTCGCGCTCTATCTCGTCGCCGTCAATGTGATGGCGTTCGGTCTCTATGGCGTCGACAAGGATCGCGCGCGCGCCGGCGAATGGCGCATCCGCAACAGCACGCTGCTGCTGGCCGGACTGATCGGCGGCAGCATCGGCGCCTATGCGGCGCAACGCGTATTCCGCCACAAGACACGAAGGCGTCATTTTCAAATCGTCTTCTGGACCATCGTTGCGATTCAGATCTTGGCCGCCGGCGCGGTGGCCGGACGCTTCCTGGCGGCGGCGCCGTAGTCGCGGCATCAGCCAGCCCCGCCCTCGTCCAGCTGGCCCAGGATCATGATCTTCTGCCAGATCTTGCGGCCGAGATTGTTGGTGAGCTGCTCGACTTCGTTGACGGAGGCGAGGATTTCGGAATCCGTCGTGGCGCCGGCATAGAGCGCGGCGAGCTTGGCGACCAGCGACAGCATCTCGGCGCAATATTCCAGATAGCGCGTGAGCTCGAAGCGCGTCATGGCGCGCCGCGGCGACGACGAGGTGGCCAAGCCCGGATTGAGGATCACGGTGGGATCCTTGGTCAGCTGGCGCATGTCGATGACGTGCGCATAGGAGCGCAGTTCGAACAGCGCGCGCTGCACGCGCCGCCGCTTCAGCCGCGTCTCCAGCGTGAGGAAGAACCAGATGCCGCCGGCGGTGAGGATCAGCAGGTTCACCGCCGCGTCGATGCCCTGCATGAAATTGTAAACGTTGGCCTTGCCTTCCAGCGAGCCCCAGTCGAGCAGGCGTGTCAGGTAGAGCGCGATTGCGATCACGATCACAAGCACCGCGCCGCTCATGGCCCGCAAACCGAGATTGGGCCGCGCGGTGGCGAGAGCGCGCTCGCGCGTCGCCTGCGCCACGGCCACCAGCGTCTCGCACATCCCCAGGAGGCCGGAATCCGGGAAGCGCTCGCCGATGCGCGCGGCCAGGCGCATCAGCGTGTCCTCGATCCGGCCGCCGTCGAGCTGGTAGGCGGTGTCGTCCATGGCCTTGCCCTCAATCCGCCTCGCCATCATAGCCGACAAGGGCGAGCGCGCGCGCCTTCTGGCCGTTCTGGACGCACCAGCGCAGCAGTGCCTCCTCGTTGCCATGGGTGATCCAGAGCTCGCCGGGCGAGACCTCCTTCACCGTCTGGGTGAGCTCGTCCCAGCCGGCGTGGTCGGAGATCACCAGCGGCAGCTCCACGCCGCGCTGGCGCGCACGGGCGCGCACCCGCATCCAGCCGCTGGCGAAGGCGGGCAGCGGATCGGCGAAGCGCCGCGCCCAGCGATCCGCGATGTCGGACGGCGGCGCGATGACGATGGCGCCGGCGAAATCGGCTTTCCGCTCGCCCGCCACAGGCGCAAGCCGGCCCAGATCGATCCCGAAGCGGCGATAGAGCGCGTTCATCTCCTCCATCGCGCCATGCATGTAGATCGTCTCCGCGTAGCCCGCTTCGCGCAGCAGCATGACGATGCGTTGCGCCTTTCCCAGCGCGTAGGCGCCGACTAGATGCGTGCGTTCGGGAAACTGCGCGACGGATTTGAGCAGGCGCGCGATCTCATCGGTGTCGGGCGGGAAGCAATAGACCGGCAGGCCGAAGGTCGCCTCGCTCACGAACACGTCGCAGGCCACCGGCTCGAATGGGAGACAGGTGGGATCGCGCCTGCGCTTGTAATCGCCCGACACCACGATGGTCAGTCCCTTGGCGCGCACCACGATCTGGGCGGAGCCCAATATGTGCCCCGCCGGCACGAACGTGACGCTGACGCCGTCGCGCGACACGCTCTGGCCGTAGCCCACCGCCTCCGTCGCGCCCGCGAAGCCCGCGCCGTAGCGCGCCGCCATGATGGCCAGCGTCTCCGCCGTGGCGAGCACCGTGCCGTGGCCGCTGCGCGCATGGTCGGTATGGCCGTGGGTGACGACGGCGCGATCCACCGGCCGCGTCGGATCGATGTAGAAATCCCCCGGCGGGCAATAAAGCCCGGCGGGACTGGGGCATAGGACGGATTCGGGCCTGATCATGGTGCGCCGAGGATACTGCCCCACGCAGCCCCGGCGCGTCAGGAGCGTTTGATACTGTCAGATGATAGTCTGGGGCGGCATTCCAGGGATTTCCACCGGCATGGTTCTTCCGCGCCCAGCGCTCTACGCCCTCGCGGGCATCGCCGCGCTGGCCGCCGCCGGAGCCGGATATTTCGCGCTGCGCCCGCGCCCGCCCGCGCCGCCGCCCATCGTGAAGGTGGAAGCGATGCGCCCCCCCGCGCGTCCCCTGCTGCCCAAAGTCGCCACGATTCCGAAGCCCGCGCCCGTCCCGCAGGCGCCCACCGCGTTCGAGATCGAACAGGCGATGAGCCATGCGCAATTGATGAAGCGCTGGGACAAATACACGTTGGAAGGCGCGCGGCGCTTCGGCGTGCCGGTGGCCTGGATCCGCGCGGTGATGCAGGCCGAAAGCGGCGGCCGCACCATGCTGGCCGAGAACCTGCCGATCACCTCCACCGAAGGCGCGATGGGGCTGATGCAGCTGATGCCGGAGACCTATGACGACATGCGCCGCGCCTACCGCCTCGGGCAGGACCCCTACGATCCGCACGACAACATCATCGCGGGCGCCGCCTATCTGCGCTTCCTGCGCGGCAAATACGGCTATCCGCAGATGTTCGCCGCCTACAATGACGGGCCCGGACATCTGGAAGACCGCATGCGCGCCGGCGGCTTGCTGCCGGAGGAGACACGCAACTATGTCGGCTTCATCACCGCGAAGCTGGAAGGCACGCCGGGCACGCCCACGCCCGGCCACGGCAACCTCAGGCTCACGCGGCCCGACGGCACGCCGGTGTGGATCGACGCCGGGGCCGCCGTCTCCGTGCGCGCCGCATTTCCCGGCGAATACCCTACCGGCGTGCAGGCGGTGATCACGATCGGCCGCACCCGCCAGGCCGTGAAGGAGCCGCTGGCCAAGGTCCGCAGCCTGATCCGCGCCCGCGGCGGCGGCGCCTGAGCGCGCGCCCGGCAAGGTCTTGAGGCAGCCAACGCTTCTATATAAGGAAGCCTCCCACGGAGCTGTGGCCGAGAGGCTGAAGGCGGCGGTTTGCTAAACCGTTATACGTTGTAAAGACGTATCGAGGGTTCGAATCCCTCCGGCTCCGCCACCAACCCGAAGGCGTCGCAATCCAAACGTTCACCCACGCTTCGGGGGCGGGGGAACGTGGGTCATCCACCAGTCCAGCGTCATGGAACCCAGGCGCGCGCCGCGGCCGGGGACGAGCGTTCGTTCGCTGACCTTGACTCCGTAATAGGGCGCCGACGGATCGGCGATCACCTCGCGCGGATCGCCGTCATGGGCGAGCACTTTGCGAACCGCCTCGTCGAGCGTGAAGGTCTCCGGGCCGGCTATCTCGAACATGCCGTTCACGGGCTTGGCCAGCGCGGCTTGCGCAAGCGCACTGGCGACATCCTCCGCCGCCATCGGCTGGAACAGCACCGGCGGCAGCCGGACCTTGCCGCCATCGGTCGAGATCTGGGCGATCGCGCGGATGAATTCGTAGAACTGCGTCGCATGAACCAGCGTGTAGGGGATGTGCGAATCCTTGATGAGGGCCTCTTGCGCCAGCTTGGCGCGGAAGTAGCCGCTGTCCTGCAAACGGTCGGTGCCGACCACGGACAAGGCGAGATGGTGCTGGATTCCGGCGGCTGCCTCCGCGGCGGCGATATTGCGGCCCGCGGCCTGGAAGAAATCCATCGCGGCCTTGTCCTCGAACGATGGCGAGTTGGACACA
>JBOHKI010000078.1:0-12873 GCA_050728855.1 Rhizomicrobium sp.
GTCGTCGTGCGATCCACCTCCCCCTGCCTACGCCAAGGCTTCGGCAGGCGAGTGAGCGCACACCCGGCCACCGGAGCTTCAGCGCAGGTGGCCGCTCTCGCGGGGGAGGAAGGTGGAACATGACACCCCGCCAGCTCGGTGTTGCCACGGCCCTGGGCGCGCTGGTGCTCGACCAGGCGGTCAAGGGTGTGATGCTTTATGGCTTCGGCTTCGCCGACATGGCGCGGGACGTGCGCATCTTCGTGCTGCCGGTGTTCGACCTGGTGATGTGGAAGAACGCCGGCATCAGCTTCGGCTGGTTCTCGTCGAATTCGCCCGCCGGGATCGCCGGGCTCATCACCGTGGAATTGATGGTGGTGGCCGCGCTCGGCGCCTGGATGTGGAATGCGGCGCGCAAGCCCATCACCATCGGCCTCGGCCTTGTCATCGGCGGCGCGCTGGGCAACCTGGCCGACCGCTTCATCCATGGCTGGGTGGCGGACTTCTTCTTCCTGCATGCATTCGGCTGGAACTTCTTCGCCTGCAATCCCGCCGACATCTTCATCTCCGCCGGCGTGCTGCTGCTCATCTACGACAGCGTCGTGGACAGCGGCGTGCAGCAGGGCGCGGGCGCGGGATGAACCGGCTCACGCCGCGCGAATGGGGATTGACCGCGGCGGCCGGGGCGCTGTTCGCCGACCAGACCGCCAAGCTCGCCATTCTCTACGGGCTGGGCTTCCACGACCGCGATGACGGCTACTCGCTGCGTCTATTGCCGTTCTTTAACCTTACCATGCACCGCAACCCGGGCATCAGTTTCGGCTTCTTTCCGGCCCACGGGCTCGCGGGAACGGCCATCCTGGCGGCGCTTTCGGTGGCGGCGATCCTCGGTTTGGGCCTGTGGCTGTGGAATTCCTGGCGTCTGGGGCTGGCGGTGGGGCTGGGCCTGGTGATCGGCGGGGCGCTCGGGAACCTTATCGACCGCGTCATCTACGGAAAGGTTGCCGACTTTTTTGACTTTCATGCCATGGGTTACCATTGGTATGTGTTCAACCTCGCGGACTGCGCTATTACCCTGGGCGTGGCGGCGCTGGTGTACGACGCGTTCTTCAGGCCGGAAGCCGGCCCGGACGCGAACCGACAAGCTGGAGCAGAAGAATGACGTTCAACAGTCGCGCGGCAGCGTGCATGGTCGTATTGGCGGCGGCGGCCGCGTTGTCGGGTTGCCAGTCGATCCGCCAGGCCGCGGGCGTCACCAAGCAGACGCCGGACGAGTTCGCGGTGGTGACCAAGGCGCCGCTGGTGATCCCGCCGGATTACAATCTGCGTCCACCCAAGCCCGGCGCCGTTCCCACCAACACGCAGTCGCCCACCGGCGCGGCCGAAGCCGCGCTGTTCCCGAGCGACGATTCCTCCGGCGCCGCGCCGCAGCCCTCGGGCGGCGGCACCTATAGCGACGGCGAGAAGAACCTCCTCGCCCAGGCCGGCGCCAGCAATGTCGATCATTCGATCCGTCAGGAGATCGTGTCCGACCAGCGCTCGATGCAGGGCGCCGACAGCAGCTTCACCGACAAGGTCCTGTTCGGCGGCGGAAGCGACACCAGCGACAAGCCGGTGAACGCCGACGCGCAGAGCACCGCCAACACGCCCGGAAATCCCGGCACGCCCGCGGCGCAGCCCGCCCCGCCCGCCGCCACCCCCGCCCCCCAACCCGAACAGCCGAGGAAAGACGACGACGGCTGGTTCAGCTGGCTCGGGCTTTGAGACCTTGAAGACGCTATCCGGCACAACCTCCCCCTTGCGGGGAGGTCGAAAAATGCGAAGCATTTTTCGGGTGGGGGACCTGCCTCGCCGTCTCCGCCGCGCCCCCCACCCGAAAAATCCGTCGCTGCGCGCCAGATTTTTCGACCTCCCCGCAAGGGGGAGGTTGATTGGTGCGGTTGCCTTCTCCCTGCTTGTCACGCTCCTCCCCGCCCGCGCGCAGGACACCAAGATCTTCCAGTTCGCGCTGCAGAACGGCATGCAGGTCGTGGTGGTGCCCGATCATCGCGCGCCGGTGGTGACGCAGATGCTGTGGTATCGCGTCGGCTCGGTGGACGATCCGCCCGG
Organism: Rhizomicrobium sp.; assembly: GCA_050728855.1. Classification (GTDB taxonomy): domain Bacteria; phylum Pseudomonadota; class Alphaproteobacteria; order Micropepsales; family Micropepsaceae; genus Rhizomicrobium. The sequence continues at coordinate 2,089 of JBOHKI010000078.1, forward strand.
GCTTTCCGGCATGGCGCATTTCTTCGAGCACATGATGTTCCGCGGCACGGCGAAATATCCGGGCGAGCAGTTCTCCCAGATCGTCGCGCGCAATGGCGGCGAGGACAACGCCTTCACCACCCACGACTACACCTGCTTCTACGAGCAGATCGCCAAGGATCGCCTGCCGCTGGTGATGGCGCTGGACGCCGACCGCATGGTCAATCTCGACCTTTCCGATTCCAACGTCGCCACCGAGCGCAAGGTGGTGCTGGAAGAGCGCCGCATGCGCACCGACAACGATCCCCAGGCCCTCATGCGCGAGCAGCTCGAGGCGGCGCTGCACCTGTCGCATCCCTATGGACGCCCGGTGATCGGCTGGCCGGAGGAGATCCGCCACATCGGCCGCGCCGAGGCCCGCGACTTCTATCTCCATCACTATGCGCCCAACAACGCGATCCTGGTCGTGGCCGGCGACGTGACGCCGGAGGAAGTCCGCGCCGACGCCGAGGCCGCCTACGGCAAGGTGCCGGCCCGCACGCTCACCCCGCGCGCCGAATTCGCCGAGCCGCAGCGGCTGGGCGAAACGCGGCTGACCATCTACCGCCCCGACGTGAAGGTGCCGGTGTTCATCCGCGCCTATCGTGTGTCGAGCTATGCCGGCGCGCGGCCGGGCGGGGCCGAGGCGCTGGACGTGCTGGCGCAGGCGATGGGCGGCGATCCCACCTCCACATTCTATCGCGAACTGGTGGTCAAGCGCCGCCTCGCCTCCGACGCGGGTGCTGCCTATGACGGCCAGGCGCGCGATTCCGGCGAGTTCCTGATCTATGCCATCCCGCGCCCCGGCGTGCGGCTGGACGTGCTGGAGCACGCCGCCGACCAGATCATCGCGGCCTATGCCCGCTCGGCGCCCAACATGGCCGATCTCGAACGCGCCAAGACGCAACTCGTCGCCTCGGCCACCTACCGCCGCGACAGCCAGTACGAACTCGCCTCGGCCTACGGCCAGGACCTCGTCATCGGGCTGACCGCCGACGACGTCGAGGAGTGGCCGCAGCGCATCCGCGCCGTCAGCGCCGACGCCGTCGTCAACGCCGCCCAGTCCCTCACCAAGCGCGAAGCCGCCACCGGCTGGCTCCTGCCGGGAGAGCCGCGATGAGCGGGATGTCCGGATTGGCGCGCTTTCGACCGTCCCGCAAGGGCAGGATCATCGGAGCGTTGATCGTCACGCTGCTGTTCGGTCTCTCCGTCCCCGCGCAAGCCGTCACCGTTCTGACGCCCAAGGTGGCGAAAGGCGAGCAGCTGTGGTTCGTCGAGGATCATACGCTGCCGATGATCGCGATGACGGTGTCGTTCCCGGCCGGCTCGGCCTACGACCCCGCGGCCAAGCCGGGCACGGCCTCCTTCGCCGCCAGCCTGCTGGACGAAGGCGCGGGCCGGCTCAACTCGCAAGCCTTCCAGACCGCGCTCTCCAACCGCGCCATCCGCCTCAACGTCGCCACCGAGCGCGACTGGATGGTAGTGTCGCTCATCACGCTGACCGACAACGCGCATGACGCGTTCCAGCTGCTGGGCACCGCGCTCGCCCATCCGCGCTTCGACGCCGAGGCGATCAACCGCGTGCGCGCGCAGATCCTCTCCAACCTGACGCAGGACCAGGAAGAACCGCAGACCGTGGCCGCCAAGACGTTCTTCTCGGCGTTCTATCACGACCATCCCTACGGCCATCCGGAGTCCGGCACGATCGACGGCATCCGCGCCATCGGCGCGGGCGATCTCAAGGCCTTCGCCGCGAGCCACTGGGTGCGCGGCGACATGCGGATTTCGGTCTCGGGCGACGTCGACCAGAAGACGCTGGCCACGCTGCTCAATCTCGCCTTCGGCTCGCTGCCGCTGCGCGCGGCGCCGCGCATCCCGCCGGTCGGGCGCACCGGGGCCGGCAACGTCGTCATCGTGCCGATGCCGGTGCCGCAGCCGGTCGCGGTGTTCGGGCTGCCGGGCCTGATGCGCAACGACCGCGACTTCATTCCGGCCTACGTCGCCAACCAGATCCTGGGCGGCGGCGGCTTCTCCTCGCGGCTGACCGACGAAGTGCGCGTCAAGCGCGGCCTCACCTATGACGTGAGCACGTCGCTCAACACCTATGCCCGCGCCGGCCTGTTCGTGGGCCAGGTGGCGACGCGTGCCGACGGCATGCGCCAGACGCTGGACGTGGTGCGCCAGACGATGGGCGATTTCGTCTCCGGCGGGCCGACCGACAAGGAACTGTCCGACGCCAAGACCTATCTCACCGGCTCGTTCCCGCTCGCCTTCACCTCCAATGTCGGCATCGCGGGCCAGCTCAACGCCTTCCAGCGCGCGGGCCTGCCGGTCGACTATCTCGCCAGGCGCAACGCGCTCATCAACGCCGTCACCGCCGACGACGTCCGCCGCGTCTCCAGGCGCCTGTTCAACCCCGCCCGCATGACCGTCGTCGTGGCCGGCTCCCTCCCGCCGGCGGCGAAGAAGTAATGCCCGATCTCCGCCTTGCGGGGAGGTCGATTGTCCACTTCATTTGCGCAAGCTCCGGGCGGCACGGACGTGACGGGTTTGCTACGGTCGGGCCATGAGGATTCGCCGTCTCAGCGAAGGCGCCGTCAACCGCATCGCGGCGGGCGAGGTGGTCGAGCGTCCGGCCAGCGCGGTCAAGGAGCTGGTCGAGAACGCGCTCGACGCCGGCGCGCGGCGCATCGAAATCGCCGCCTCCAATGGCGGCGCCGACCTGATCCTGGTCGAGGATGACGGCGAGGGCATGGCGGCGGACGATCTCGCCCTCTCGGTCGAGCGCCACGCCACCTCGAAACTTCCGGACGACAACCTCTCGCGCATCGTGACCATGGGCTTCCGCGGCGAAGCGCTGCCCTCCATCGGCGCGGTGGCGCGGCTTGCGATCTCCAGCCGCACGCAGACGGGCGAGGCGCATGCGATCCGCGTCGAGGGCGGCGCGGTCTCGAGCCCCGCGCCCGCCGCGTTCCGCGCCCGCGGCCAGTCCGGCACGCGGGTCGACGTGCGCGAGCTGTTCTACGCCACGCCCGCGCGCCTCAAATTCCTCAAATCCGCGCGCTCGGAGGATCTGGCGATCGCCGATGTCGTCAAGCGCCTCGCCATGGCGCGCCCCGATGTTGCGTTCTCGCTCACGCTGGACGGACGGCGGAGCCTCGAGCTTCAGCCGGAGGGCGATCGCCTGCACCGGCTCGCCCGCATCATGGGCCGCGACTTCGGCGACAACGCCGCGCCGGTGCAAAGCGCGCGCGACGGCGTGCGGCTTTCCGGTTTCGCGGGCCTGCCCACCTACAACCGCGCCAACAGCGCGATGCAGTTCCTGTTCGTGAACGGCCGGCCGGTGCGCGACAAGCTGCTGATCGGCGCGGTGCGCGGCGCCTATGCGGATTTCCTGGCGCGCGACCGCCATCCCGCGCTGGCGCTCTTCCTGGATTGCGATCCGGCCTTCGTCGACGTCAACGTCCATCCCGCCAAGACGGAAGTGCGCTTCCGCGACGCGGGCCTGGTGCGCGGGCTGATCGTGTCGTCGCTGAAGCATGCCCTGGCCGATGCCGGCCACCGCGCCTCCACCACGGTCGCGGGCTCGGCGCTGTCGGCATTCCGGCCGCAAGGCCAGGGCGCGGCAGAGGGCGCGGCACAGGGCGCCGGCACGTTCGTGACGATGCCCTACCGCGCGCAATCCGCGGCCGCGGAGACCGCGCGCCTGTTCGATGCGCCAGGCGCGATGGCGTCGGCGCGCGTCGAAGAGACCGGTCCGGTGCAGCCGGAGCTTCCGCTCGGCGTCGCCCGCGCGCAATTGCACGAGACCTACATCGTGGCGCAGACGGGCGACGGCATCGTCATCGTCGACCAGCATGCCGCGCATGAGCGGCTGGTCTATGAGCGCATGAAGCGCGCGCTGGCCGATGGCGGCATCGCGCGCCAGCCGCTGCTCATCCCCGAGATCGTCGACCTCGATCCCGCCGATGCCGCGCGGGTGACGGACCGCGCCCATGAACTCGCCGAGCTCGGCCTGGTCATCGAGCCGTTCGGGCCGGATGCCGTGCTGGTGCGCGAGACGCCGGCGATGCTGGACAGGATCGACGCCCGCGGATTGCTGCGCGACCTCGCCGACGACATCGCGGAGAGCGGCGCGGCGCTGTCGCTGAAGGAGCGGCTGGAGGAGGTCGCCGGCACGCTCGCCTGCCACACCTCCGTCCGCGCCGGCCGCCGCCTCAACGCCGAGGAGATGAATGCGCTGCTGCGCGAAATGGAAGCCACCCCCCACTCCGGCCAATGCAACCACGGCCGCCCGACCTATGTGGAACTCAAGCTCGCCGACATCGAGCGGCTGTTCGGGCGAAGATGAAGACATGTCTGAAGACCGCAAACCAAAGAAGTTTTGCGAATTGTGTATATCGAAGCAGGATATTCTGAGGGCGATTGACGAAGTGTGCTGGGTACTTTGTTGAACCGCACATTGAAGTTACGCATTTGGGGTTCAAGCGGACTGTCTAAGAGCAACGTTCATTGCACGCCGTCCCTGGCAAGCGCACGCGCCACGGCTTCCGGCTCCTTTTCGATCACCGTGAGCAGGACGCGGGCCGCCACGTCGACCTTTTTGCCCTGTTCCCAGCCCTCGACAGTGCGCGCCGGCACGCCGAAGCGCCGCTCGAACTCGCGCGGGCTCTTCGCCACCGACTTGCGGATCGCCTTCACCCGCGCGGGCCCCATCGGGTCGACGACGCGCACATCCAGCTCGATCTCGCCGCGTTTCCAGGCCGCGGCCTCGCGCAGGCCTTCCTCGATAGCGCGTCCCAAAGCCGTTCTCGTCATGGTTTCTTCAACTCCTCCAGCACCCGCAGGATCGCCTTGCGATCGTCCGGCGAAAGTTCTTCTTTTTCGGCCTTGGCGTAAGCCGCGATCATCACGATGACTCCGTCGCCTGTCATGGCGTAGTAGATCGCCCGCCCGCCGCCGCTTTTTCCCCGATTGCCGATACGAAACCGAACTTTGCGGACGCCCCGCAATCCTTGAATCATGGCGCCGGCCAGAGGCTGGATTGCTAACGTTCGTTCCATATCTGCTACGTCGCCGGCGGAAGCTTTCAGTTTCTTCAGGTCTCGCAGGTAGCGGGATGTGCGAACGATTCGCATACCCGAGATATACGCCGATGGCGTATATCTCGCAAGCCCTCAAATATCCCGCACGAACCGCCGCGTCCCCGGGCTTTTCATGGCGGCTTCGAAGCCCGCGTCGCGCTTGTCCTCGGCGAAGGTGAAGCCTGCCTTGGCGTAGGCGCGTTCGGCGGGGGTGTTGCCGATGAGGAAGCTGATCTGGGCGCGGCGCGCGCCGGCGGCGCGGGCGCGATCGAAGGAGTCCGCGAGCAGCGCGCCGGTGACGCCCTGTCCGCGATGCGCCGGCTTCACCGCCACGTTCTCCACCGTCCAGGCGCCGGCCTCGCTGCTCACGGTGCTCATGATGAAGCTGCCGCGCGGCCACAGCGCGGCGCGTTCCGCGCGCGGCATGGCGATGCCGTCCGCCGCCTCGCGCATGGCGTCCGACGAGCGGGCATAGACGCGCTCGTCGAGAAAGCCGCAGGCCGCACCCGCGGGCTCGCCTTCGATCTCCGCTACGGCGAAGAGCGACCAGTGCCACCACGACACGGCCTCGGCCAGCACCAGCCGCCGGCAGAAATCCAGGCAATAGGGCTCGGGCTTCTCCAGGATGATGTCGAACCAGCCGCGCGGCAGATGCCCGCGGCTCGCGGTGAAGATCACCCAGGCCAGGAACGCGCCGTCATCGCGCGTCGCGGGGCGGACCGGGATCGCGGCCTCAGCCATTGATCTTCCAGTTCAGCGTCACGTGCCATGGCGCCTCGATCGGCTGGCCGTTGTGCGTGGCCGGCCTGTAGTGGAAATGCGCCACGCAGAGCAGGGCCTGGCGGTCCAGTATGTCGCTGCCCGATGTTTTCTCGATCGTGGGGTCGCCCACCGTACCGTCGGTCTTGATCCGGAAATCCACGGTGGCCTGGCCTTCGAGATGCTGCCGCACGGCCTCCGGCGGGTAGAAGCTTCCGTTGTTGGGGCAGACCGCCTGCATGTCGTTGGCGCCGGGGATGATGCCCGGCGGCGCGTCGGCGATTTCGGTGGTGTTCGTGCTCCAGTCGAACCCCGCCTGCTCATAGACGCGGATCGGCACGCCGTTGATGTCGGTGGGATCGAAGTGCCAGGCCGAGACGCACGTCACCGCATAGGCATCGAAGGTCTTGTCGCCGCTGGATTGCGACACCGACACATTGACGACCTTGCCGTCCGTATCGACGCCGAAATCGAGCACGGCCTTGCCCGGCGTGGCGCTCGAGGCCGCATCGCGCGGCCGCTCCGCGCAGCGATGCGCGGCGCCGATGGCGCGCGGCGCCCGCCCGGCATTGGGTCCCAGATCGATGCCCCAACTCACGCGGGTGACCCATGGCGACTCGACGGGCACGCCGTTCAGCGTCGCGGGCTTGTATTTCCAGGGCGTGGCGCAGGCGATCGAGGCGGTGTCGAGATCCGGCGAGCCGCTGGTCTTCAGCACCGTGATGTTCTCGACCGAGCCGTCGGGCTTGATGAAGAGTTTGAGCAGCGTCCGGCCTTCGATGCCGTTCGTCCAGGCGCTGGTGGGATAGAGGGCATCGGGGCACATGTGGCGCTCGACCGACGCGGTGGGCCCGACGAAGACACCGGGCGGCACGATGTTCGCCCGCCACTGGATCGCGGCCGGCTTGCCGTTCACCAGCGGCGGCTCGAAGCGCCACGCCGCGACGCAGGCCTGCGCCTTGCGGTCGAAATCGGCATCGCCGCTGGCGTGCTTGAGGGTGACGCCGGTCACGCTGCCATCGGCCTCGATCCGGAATTCGATGCCGGCGTCCGCATAGAGGGTGGAATCCAGCGCGCAGGAATGCGGCGCGCCGGCGTTGCGCGGAACGATCAGGCTGCCGTCGGGCTGGCGCAGCGGGGCGCCCAGCACCCACGACACCTGCACCGTCCAGGGCGCCGCGACCGGCGCGCCGTCCTTCGTCGCAGCTTTGTAGCGCCATGTCGCGACGCAGCGCATGGCGGCCTGGTCGAGGACCGCATCGCCGCTGGATTCCTTCACCGCGGGATTCTCCACCGTGCCGTCCGCCGTCACGCGGAGGCTCAGCGTCGTCACGCCTTCGATGTTCTGGTCGCGCTCGGTCTGCGAATAATATTTGGCCGGATCGCAGTAATGCGCCGGGCCTGCCGGTGCGGGATCGGACGACGCAGGCGGCGGCTCCGCCGTCGCGGCCAGCCCGCCCACGCATGCCAGAAGCGCCGCGCCCGCGAGAATTGTCACCAGCCGATGCATCGAATTACCTCTCGATCCACGCCGCACAATACCGCACAATTCCCGTCAAATCCGCCTGCGATCCGCCCGGTGCCGCGTCCGGCTGGCGCGTCTATCCGATCTGGACGCGCATATGCACCACGGCCGGGCGGCCCAGATGGGTGCCGGGCCGGTAGCTCCAGCGCCGGACGCACGAAAGAACATAGTCGTCGTAATCCGGGTCGCCGCTGCTGCGCCGGATCGAAGCGCTGTCCACGCTGCCGTTCAGCTCCACCGTGAAGCCCACGATCGGCTTGCTTGCGGCAGCCGCGGCCTGTTCAGGACGATCGTTGCAGGCGCCGGCATTGCCGATCGGCGCGGGCTGCGGATCGGGCCTGAGCGGCTGGCCCAGCCACGTCACGATGGCGACGGTCTGCGACGCCACCGGCGCGCCGTTCACCAGCGGCGGATCGTAGGTCCAATGCTTCACGCAATCGAGCACGTAGTTGTCGAAGATGTCGTCGCCGCTCGACTCCGCGATGTCCTCGCCCGTGACGGTCCCATCGCTGCCCGTCTTCACGATGAGCGTGACGGGATAGGGCGGCGCGGCGCGGCTGGAATCCTGTCGCTCCAGCGGACAGCTGCGCGGCGAGGCGGCGCTGAGCACAGGCAGTGGCGTGGTGGTGTCGCTGATTTTCCAAATCACCCGCGATTTCCAGGGGAAATCGATCGCCACGCCGTTCTTCATCGCCGGCCTGTAGCGGAACGCCGCCACACAGCTGAGCGCCGCCTGGTCGAGTTCGTCGTCGCCGCTCGTCTTGGCGACGGCGAGGTCTTTCGTGGAGCCGTCCGCGGTCACGACATAACTCAGGTCGACCGAGCCCTGGATGCCGAGACGGATTTCGAGCAGCGGATAGAACATGTCCTGCCAGCAGACGTGCGGCAGGCCGATGCCGGCCGGTGCGGTGAGGTCGGGCGCGGGAACCGGCTGCTGCCGCGCCGGCGCGTTCGTGATGGCATTGCTGTTGGGCGCGGCTGGCGCATTGCCCTGTGCCTGAGCCGCGAACGGCGGGGCCAGCAACATCAAAGTGATCGTGAGCGCGTTCGCCAGCTTCACGCGAGGCTTCTCCCCCGGATGGCCGAGTATAGGCCGCCACGGGGGAGGCGCAGTCAACTTGTAGTTGACCACGGTCTTATATGTACCTATTATGTTCTTTATGCGCGAGGAATTTGCATCGTCTGGCGTGCCGCATTCTGCGAAGATACCCCTGAAACATACAGGGGCTTTGACGCGAAAACGCGAAAACGCGAATTCAACGTCGGCGGAAAACCGGGATTTTCGCCAGAATTGGCGCACCGGGGCGCCGGACGGCAACAGCAACGCGCTCAAACACGGCAACTTCACCAAGGTGGCAAAGGCCCGCCGCGCCGAGTGCCGTGCCTTGGTCCGGAGGGCGCAGCACGAAATGGCGGAAGCGCGGCTATACCTGGCCGAGCTCCGGCTCGCCCGTCAGCTGGCGCGCAGGAAGCACACCTGCGTCTCGCCATATGTGCGCGAATCGAGCAGCGCAAATCCATCCGTGGACGGAACATCTTCGTCCGCCGCGATCTCGGCCACGGCGATGGCGTCCGGCGCGAGCCAGCCGCCGCCGCGCAGCGCGCCAAGCGCGGACCCGGCCAGTCCCTTGCGGTATGGCGGATCGAGGAAGGCGAGGCCGAACGGGCCGCCCGCGCCCGCCGCCATCGGACCCAGATCGGTTGCGTCGCGCCGCCAGATCTTGCTCGCGCCGGTGAGCGCGAAGGCCTCGACATTGCGGCGGATGAGGGCGCGGCTTTCTGCGGAATCGTCCACGAACAGCGCGAAGGCCGCCCCGCGCGAGATCGCCTCGATGCCCAGCGCGCCGGTCCCGGCGAACAGGTCGATGACGCGGATGCCGTCCAGGTCGAGCGCGGCTGCCCCATGCGCAAGCACGTTGAAGATCGCCTGGCGCACCTTGTCCGACGTCGGCCGCACGCGCGAATCCTCCGGCGCGTGCAAGACCCGTCCGCCAAGAGCGCCGCCCACGATCCGCATGGCCGCGATCCTACCGCCGCACGCGGGCGAGCGACAGCGCGGCGCTGGCCTCGCCCGCGCCGGGCCTGTATAGCGGCGGACCATGCGCCTTGCCGCCCTTGCCGCGCTGATCGGACTGCTCGCCGCACCCGCGGCCGCGCAGATCGACGACGCGCCCCATGTGCGGGCGCGGCTCGTCGCGGAGACCGCCGAAGCCGCGCCCGGCGGCGCCGTCACCATCGCGCTGGAAGAGGTCATCCGTCCGGGCTGGCACACCTATTGGAGCAATCCCGGCGAAGCGGGCCTGCCCACCACCATCGACTGGACGCTGCCCTCCGGCTGGACGGCCGGTGCGATCCAGTGGCCCGCGCCCAAGCGCCTGCCGGTCGGGCCGCTGATGAATTACGGCTACGAGGGCAAGGTCTGGCTGCTCAGCCGCATCGCCGTGCCCGCCACAGCCGAGCCCGGAACGATCGTGACATTGAAGGCGCATGCGAGCTGGCTGGTATGCCAGAACGTCTGCATCCCGGAAGACCAGACGCTGAGCATTCCCATTTCGGTGACGGCAACGCCGCACGCGCCTTACGCGACCACCGAGGATGAATTCGCCGCGTGGCGCGCGAAGATCCCCACACCGTCGCCCTGGCCGGTGCGGTTTCATTGGGGCGACGGGATCGATCTCTTCGTCGCCGCGCCGTCGCTGGCGGGCGTTCCGCTGACCGACGTGTCGTTCTTCCCGGCGCAAGACGGCGTCATCGCCGGCATGGCGCCGCAGACCCTCGGCAAGGCGGACGGCGGGATCGTGCTGCATCTCGAGCCCGCCAAGCGCGCCAAGCCGCCGGCGGCGCTGGACGGCGTTCTGGTGCTGACCTCGTCCGACGGTTCGGTGCAGGCGCTCGCCGTTTCGGCAAAGCCCGGCGCGGTGCCACCCGCGCGGTTCGTCGAAGGCGTCGAGACCGGCCTTGCGCTGTCGATCCTGTTCGCCCTGCTGGGCGGTCTGATCCTGAACCTGATGCCCTGCGTGCTGCCGATCCTCGCCATGAAGGCGCTGGCCGTCGCCGGCCATGCCCATGCCGAGCGCGGCGATGCGGCCGGGCAGGGGCTCGCCTATGGCGCCGGCGCGGTGCTGAGCTTCGCGGCGCTCGGCCTGGCCGTCGTGCTGCTGCGCGCGGGCGGCGCGGAAGTGGGCTGGGGATTCCAGTTGCAGGAACCCGCCGCCGTCGCCGGTTTCGCGCTGCTCGTCTTCGCCGTCGGCCTCAACCTCTCCGGCGTCTACGAGCTGCCCGGCGGCATCGTGGCGGGCGACGCGCTCACCCGGCGCGCGGGCTGGATCGGCTCGTTCTTCACCGGCGTGCTGGCCGTCGCCGTCGCCGCGCCTTGCACCGCGCCGTTCATGGCCGCGG
>JBOHKI010000079.1:0-12220 GCA_050728855.1 Rhizomicrobium sp.
ATCGGCGGATTAACAAAGCCATTGACGGCGAAGCAGCGAGCGCGTGATTTTCTGAGATGGCGCGAGAGGCGGAGGCCAGAATGACTCCCGCCCCTGTCGCCCGCTAGCCTAATGGCGCAACCCAACCAGGAGAAGGTTATGGGAAAGTGGCCCAGCGAGGCATTCCACGCTGCTCAAATCGATGTGCATATGACCAGCGATGGGACAAGAGCAATGCTCACCATCGTGAACCCAGAAGAGGGTATCTCTGTCACTCTGCCGCGCAACTCTCTGACGATTCTTCAAGACCGTATTTCCGCCGCGCTATCAACCTCAACTCCTCCATTTGGTCGGCAGTAGGCACGTAGGAGCGATCTTGCAGATCATGGTGACCTAGGCAACGCAGAATATGGCGCAGTTCGTTCCGCGTACATTGGGGCATGATTAACGACCTCGATATTAAACGTCGCGGCGTCGGCCTCGCATCTTGTTCCAAGTCCGGCGCAGCGTTCTACCTGCATCTTCTGGATCACTAGTGACCCAGACAAACACCCATGCCAATGTCATGAACCCGCCAACGAAGGCGATAATGCCAAGATTTTCTGATGGGTCCGCTCTCAGCCAGAGCAGAAACGCTACCAACGCGCCAAGCCCTATCGCCCAGCGCCCGATGACGACCGCACCGACGATCACCGTTTCCAAGTTCGCCAGTATGACGACCGCAAGGACAATCCCCGCCGCGATCTCAAATACGAGCATATTCGCCCCCCTGGTGATCGGGGAGTTGATAAACCTCAGATCGGCAAGGTCGCCGTCGCCTTTAGACCTTTCGATCCTCGGACATACGCGACGGCCTCCCCGACCTCATGGTCGGAGAGTGCGTTTGCGGCGGCACTTGCGCCGCCGATCTGAGGGGTTATCAAGCCCCGAGCCGGGACAGGTCCCGGCCTAGAGCGATCCTAGCTGAAACTGCCCACAGGGGCCAATCAGCCCGCCTTCTTGGCCTCACGCCGCTCCCGCGCCCTGCGGCGCGCCTGCGAGTTCTTGCCCAACGGCTTGTGTTCTTCCGGCGCAGCCGTCAGGAAATGCGTGAGTACGCGGTGCTCGCGCGCGTCGATCTCTGCGGCGGGAAGCCGGTCAGCGTCAGGCTTTTTCATCAAGAAACCTGTGAATCATTTCGAGCGCCACGCATTGCAACTCTACGCCACAAATCGGAATTTTGCCGGGCTTAAGGCGAACGGTCAAAGATGAGGTGTCGGCCCCGCCCCAGAAGACGGGGCCGACTGGCGCACCCGAACCCGGAAAGACCCGGGTGCAAGGCCCTGAGTCGCGCGAGCGATTTCAGGGCCTTTTGCTGTCAGCAAGAATCGGCTTTGTTAAGTGCACAATTCCCCTTGCGGGGAGGTTGGGTTGCACCGCAGCATTGCCACTCTTCTTGTTACTATCCCCGCAATACTGCGCTATGCTTTACAAGTCTTTTGCTGGGGGCAGATATGCGCAAACAGAATTCCGGGTTCACCCGCCGTCATTTCATGGAGACCACGCTCGCGGCCACGACCGTGACGATGCTCCCGCTTGGCTCCGCCGTCGCGCAGGGCAAGTCGGCGACGTGGCGGCGCTGGAACGTCATGAGCACCAAGGGGCGCGACATGATGAAAGTCATGCAGCTCGCGATCCGGATGCTGCATGACAAGAAGGCCGCAGACCCGCTCAACATGTACCGCCAGGCGATGACCCACACGATGGATTGCCCGCACGGCAATTGGTGGTTCCTGCCGTGGCATCGCGGCTATATGGGCTATTTCGAGCAGATCTGCCGCGAGGTGACGGGCGTCAAGGAATTCGCCATCCCCTATTGGGACTGGTCCGCGGTGCAGCAGGTGCCCGAAATCATGTACCTGCCCTGGCTGACGCCGATGACGCCGGGCTTCATCCCCACATTCGACAAGTTCTACGACACCTTCGCGAAGCAGCTCGACATCATGTACCACAAGGAGTTCAGCGGCGATCAGCTGGCGCAGCTGAAAGTCCGCAACTACACCACGCCGGAAGACATGTGGAAGGACATCAAGGAGCCGCCGAACGGTCCTATGTTCTTCGACATCGGCCGCGCGCGCGGGCTCAAGAGCGACGCCCCGAAGCTCGACGAATTCACAGCGCTGTCGGCGTCGCGGACGCAGATCATCCTCAGCCTGTCGCCGGCTGATTTCATCACCTTCGGCAGCCCGAAGGCTGCGCACCACTCCGACATGGCGGGCTTCGGTCCGCTGGAGATGTTCCCGCACAACAAGATCCACAATTGCGTGGGCGGCATCGTCTACGACATCTCCGGCCAGAAGATAAAAGACAATGGCGGCTTCATGCAGGCCAACCTTTCGCCCACCGACCCCATCTTCTTCCTGCACCACTCCAACATGGACCGGCTGTGGGACGTGTGGACGCGCAAGCAGATCGCCTATGGCAAGCCCACGACCCCGACGGGCACGGACAAGGATGCCTGGGAGGCCGAACCGTTCCTCTTCTTCGCCGACGCCGGCGGGACGATCAAGCCGCGCTACGCCAGGGAGTTCGTGGATATCGGAAAGTTCGACTACGACTACGAACCCGGCACGGGCGAAGAGGTCGTTCCGAAAGCGCCGGTGGCGGTCGCCGCGAACGAGGCGCCGGTATCGACGCAGGGCCGCGTCACGTCCAGCATGCTCGGCGGCATGGCGCCAGCGAGCGCAAAGTTCGCGCTCACATCCGCCACGCCGAGCGAAGCGCCGCTGTTCGCCAAGGTGGTGATCGACATTCCGCCTGGCGGGTTCAGTTCGACCTACAAGATCCTGCTCAACGCGCCCGCGGACACCGCGAACATCGGTCCCGGCAATCCGCACTTCGTGGAGATGATCAGCTTCTTCGGCCACGACATGATGAGCGGCCAGATCTCCGTGGTGGTGCCCTTGCGCGGCAAGCAGGCTGCGGGCGCACGCGCGCTCATGGCGGCGGGCAAGGAGCAGACGCTGTCGGTCGTGCAGGAAGGTGTTGCTTCGGTTGGCAGCAACCGCAAGCTCAAGGGCGGCAATGCCATGGCAACGCAGGGCGGTAACGGGGTAGGCAACGGCGCCAGGCTCGTCTCCGTCGACATCGTGTCCCAGTAGCATGCGCGGGATGGCGGTCATGGCGCTGGCGGGTCTCATCGGCCTTCCGGCGCTCGCCGCCTCCCCCGCGCTCATGACGCTGACGCTCCCGCGCGCGCCGGCTTCCAATGAGAAGGTCTGGCTGTCGCTGACCACCGGCGCGCTTCCGCACGGCGCGGGCGTCCGCGTCGATGCGCCGGATGGATCGATCATCGAGCTGGTGACCACATTCGGAGGCCATGCCGGAACGGACGGTTCATCCGCCCTCGTCCCGCTGCCGCAATCCCTGATCGTGGGAGGCCATGCGCAAGTCCGCCTGACAGTCGTCGGCGTGGGCGCCGCGCACCGGCCCACCTCCGCCGAGGTCACGGACGCGCATCTGGTCCTTGTGCCCACCACGCCATAACCTGCCCGCGAGTCGCGGGGGCGGTGGCATGCAGGACGGCGGACGCGTCGAGGATTTCGGCTATACCCAGGAGCTGAAGCGCTCACTCAGCCTGGCCGACCTTCTGGTCTACGGCCTTGTCTTCATCAGCCCGACCGCGCCCATCGCGGTGTTCGGCATCGTGTTCAATCTCTCGCATGGCATGGTGCCGCTGGTCTTCATCGTGGGGCTGGTGGCGATGCTGTTCACCGGCTTCAGCTACATGACCATGAGCCAGGTCTATCCGGTGGCGGGCTCGGTCTACAGCTACACCTCGCGCGCCATCGGGCCGGTGGTGGGCTTCTTCACCGGCTGGGCGATCCTGCTCGACTATCTGCTCATACCGGCGCTCGGCATCATCGCCGCCGCCATCGCCGTGCATGCGATCCTGCCCGGCGTTCCGGAATGGGTCTGGGTGGTGACGCTGATCGCGCTCGCGACGGGGGTGAACTATTTCGGCATCGAGACGACGGCGCGCGCCAACATCCTGCTGCTCATCCTCCAGCTCACCATCCTGGCGATATTCATGGCCGTCGCGGTGCTGGGGCTGATGCACGGCACCGCGGGCGCCCATGTCACGCTTTTGCCGTTCTACAATCCGCGCGTGATCAGCGCCGGCATCATCTTCAGCGCGGTGTCGCTGGGGGTGCTGAGCTTCCTGGGCTTCGATGCGATCTCCACGCTGTCGGAAGAAGCCCGCGACGGCGTGCGGAGCGTCGGGCGCGCGACGATCCTGTCGCTATGCGTGGCGGCAACGCTGTTCGTGGCGCAGACATGGCTCGCCTCGCTGTTCGTGCTGAATTCGCCGGGCTTCGCGGAGGGCGACGCGGCCAACGGCGCGTTCTATGCCATCTCGCAGACCATCGGCGGTTACTGGCTGATGTTCCTGGTGGCGGTGCCGGGCGTCCTGTTCGGCGCCATCGCCAGCACGCTGTCCGCGCAGACCGCGACCGCGCGCCTGCTCTTCGGCATGGCGCGCGACGGCAGGCTGCCGGCGTTCCTCGCGCATGTGAATCCGGACCGCAAGGTGCCCGAGGGCGCAGTGTTCCTCGTCGCCGCGATCACGCTGGCGCTGGGCCTGCTGCTGGTGAGCCAGTTCGAGCTCCTGACGTCGATGGTCTGCTTCGGAGCGCTGATCGGGTTCCTGCTGGTCAACGCCTCGGTCATCTTCCGCTTCTGGCACGATCCCGCGCGCCAATGGCTCGCCCATGTCGTCTCGCCCGCGCTGGGCTTCGCGATCACGGGCTTCGTGCTGTGGAACGCGGAGGCCAACGCCAAGCTCGCGGGAGCGTGCTGGCTCGTGCTCGGCGCGGGGTACTTTCTCGCGCTCCGCGCCACGGGCCGGTCCACCGCACTGTCCTAGAGGCGGACGCTAGACCAGCCGCCAGATCAGGTGGCCGAAGACGACCAGGCCGAATGTGGTGATCACGGCGCCGGAGATGCGGTTGATCAGCTCCATGATGCGCTCGTCGATCTTGGCGTGGAACAGCCCGGCGATGGTGGTGAGCGTGAACCACCAGCTGGTCGAGCCCGCCAGCACGCCGCAAACCAGCAGGAAGGCGCCGAAGAAGCTCGCCTCGGTGCCGACAAGGCCGGCCACGCCCGCGAACATCGCGGTGAAGGCAAGCAAGGTGGCCGGGTTGGTGATGGCGAGCGCGAAGGTTGTGGCCATGGCGCGCGCCAGCGAGCCGCGCGTCTGTTCCTTGGCCTTGAGGCTTTCGTCCAGGCGCAATTGCGGATGCGCGAGGAAGGTGTGCACGCCGAAGCCGATCAGCAGCACGCCGCCGACGACCTCGATGGGCGTGGAGTGGCTCTTGATGAGCTGGGCGACATAGGTGAAGCCGAAGCCGACGATGCAGGCGAAGACTCCGTCGGCCAGCGCCGCGCCGAGGCCGGAGAGGAATCCGTAGAGCGAACCGTAGGCGAAGGTCCGTCGCACGCAGAGGAGATTGACGGGGCCGATGGGGACGGCCGCGATGAGGCCGATGACGAACCCGGAGAGGATCAGCAGGATATACGTCATCGCGCGAGGTCGACCACCAGGCGGCCGCGCACCTTGCCGGCGAGGATGTCCTCCGCCGCCTGGCGCACATCGCTCAATCCGATCGTCCGCGTCATCGCCGCCAGCTTGTTCACGTCCAGGTCGCGCGCCAGCCGGTCCCAGGCCTGCTTGCGCCGCGCCATCGGCATGTACACGGATTCGATGCCGAGCAGCGACACGCCGCGCAGGATGAAGGGCGCAACCGTGGTCGGCAGGTCGAGGCCCTGCGCGAGCCCGCAGGCCGCGACGGCACCGCCATACTGCGTGGAGGCGATCACATTGGCGAGAGTCTTCGAACCCACACTGTCCACCGCGCCGGCCCAACGTTCCTTGCCCAGCATGCGCGGCTCGCCGGCAAGCTCCGCACGCGGAAGGATTTCGGCCGCGCCCAGATCCTTCAGGTACGCTTCTTCCTCGGTGCGGCCGGTCGAGGCGATCACGCGGTAGCCGAGCTTGGCCAGGATCGCGACCGCGACCGAGCCGACGCCGCCCGATGCGCCGGTCACGACCACCGGGCCGCGATCCGGCGTGACATGCGCATCTTCCAGCGCCAGCACCGACAGCATCGACGTGTAGCCGGCGGTGCCGATGGCCATGGCTTCCGCCGGCGTGAAGGCGGAGGGCAGCTTCACCAGCCAGTCGCCCTTCACGCGGGCGATTTGCGAATAGCCGCCGTAGTGGGATTCGGAGAGGCCGTAGCCGTTGAGCAGCACCGCATCGCCGGGTTTGAAGCCGGGATGAGACGAGGTCTCCACCGTGCCCGCCAGGTCGATGCCGGGGATCATCGGGAATTTGCGCACCACCGGCGAGCGGCCGGTCAGCGCCAGCCCGTCCTTGTAGTTCACGGTGGAATGGCTGACCGCGACGACGACGTCGCCCTCCATCAGGTCGGCGAGCCCGAGCTCGACGTCCTCGGCCTTCTGGGTGGCGCCCTCCTTGCTGAGCAGGACGGCTTTGAAGCGGTCTTTCATCTGGCACTGCCGGATAGAGAGTGCTGCCGCAGGACGCGGCGTGTGGGACCTCAAAACCACAGGAAAACGGCAAAGCCGTCAAGGCCTTGGCGGAATCGGCCCGTTTGCCGCCTGTCAAGTCTCGCCACAATCGCGCCCCCGCCGCAGACTATTTTTTTACGGGCTGGGAGGATGATCGGTTCCGGGGTTGCGTTGGGTGTCGGGATGAGCAAGTTCGAACTGGCGTTGCGTGGTTATCGTCTGACCACGGCTGAAATCCTCTACCACATGCCGGACCATCCGGCGGTGCTTCAGAGCTTCATCTGGCAGGAGCTCGACATCGCGCCGAAATTCCCGGTGCTGAACCGCTTCCTGAATTTCTGGATGCGCGACATCGAGGGCCAGCTCCACTCGGTGCGCGTCGCGGCGCGGGGGCTGATCTCCGACGCGGAGCTGAAGATGCACGCGGGCGAATTCACGCTGCATTGACGGCGGCGGCAGGTCAGGCCGGAGTCAGCGTCTCGACGAACCGGATCGCCTCGCCCACTGAAGCCTGCGTCAGCGCGTGGTCCCGCATGACCGTCCGTCCACGGATGATCGTGGCGATGGGCCAACCCTGGGTGGTCATGCCGTCGAAGGGCGTCCAGCCGCAGCGCGACGCGATCCAGCTGTTCTCGATCTTCCGCTTTTTCTTCAGGTCGATGATTGTGAAGTCCGCGTCGTAGCCGAGCGCGATGCGGCCCTTGCCGGCGATGCCGAAGATGCGCGCGGCGCTCGACGCGGTGAGATCGACGAAACGTTCGAGGCTCATCCGCCCGGCATTGACGTGATCGAGCAGGATCGTGGCCAAGGTCTGCACGCCGGGCATGCCCGACGGCGTGTCGGGATAGGTCTTGTCCTTTTCCGCGCGCGTGTGGGGGGCGTGGTCGGAGCCGATGACGTCGATCAGCCCCTCGCCCACCGCTTTCCACAAGGCGTCGCGATGGCGGGCATCGCGGATCGGCGGGTTCATCTGGGCATAGGCGCCGAGCCGCTCGTAGCATTCCGGCGCGGCGAGCGTGAGATGCTGCGGCGTCGTCTCCACCGTAACGAAATCGTGCGCGTCCGCCAGCAGCGGCAACTCCTCCGCCGTCGTCACATGCAGCACATGCAGCCGCCGCCCGGCTTCGCGCGCCAGGCGTATCACGCGTTCGGTGGAGTGCGTGGCGGTTTCGACGTCGCGCCACACCGGATGGGAACGAACGTCACCCTTCACGCGCAGGCCCTTGCGCGCCTCCAGCCGGTCCTCGTCCTCCGAATGCACGGCGACGCGACGCGTGCCACTTTTGAGCGCGGCCAGGATGTCATCGGGATGGCTCAGCAGCAGCGTGCCAGTGGAGGAGCCGAGGAACGCCTTCACGCCGCATACGCCGGGCATGCGCTCCAGCTCCGCCAGCGCGCCGATATTCTGCGGCGTGGCACCGGCATAGAAGGCGTAGTCGCAATGCATGCGATTCTTCGCGCGAGCGAGTTTGTCTTCGATGGCGGCGCGCGTGGTCGTGGGTGGAAAGGTGTTGGGCATTTCGAACACGGCGGTGACGCCGCCCAGCACCGCGGCACGGCTGCCGGTCTCCAGATCCTCCTTGTGCGCGTTGCCCGGCTCGCGGAAATGGACCTGGGTGTCGATCACGCCGGGCAGCACGTGAAGCCCCCGCGCGTCGAACGTCTCGGCGGCCCTGGCGCCGCCGAGCGCGCCGATGGCCGCGATGCGGCCGCCCTTCACGCCGACATCGGCCTGGGCGATACCGCTGGGCGTGGCGGTGAGGCCGCCCGCGATCAGCAGGTCGAAACTCATGTCAGGCACGCGAATACGTCTCCTTCCGCGTTGGCGCCCTCGGCATGGATGCGGTGCCACAGGGCATAAAACAGCAACTGCCAGCACGCGATTCCGTGCCGCTTGTCGCCGCCGGAATAGGAGCGGAAGAGACGTTCCACGGCCTCAGGATAGCACACCGCCGCGATCCCCTCCTGCCGCGCGACCAGCGGCGCAAGCCGGCTCGCGCGCCCGGCGATCCATTCCTCCACCGGTACGGTGAAGCCGCGCTTGGGCGCGAAGGGATGGGCCTGCGGCATGACGCGCTCGAGCCATTTGCGCAGCAGGTATTTGCCGAGGCCGTTGCGGATCTTGAACTTGATCGGGAGCCGATAGGCAAGATCGGCCACCACCGGATCGAGCATCGGCGTGCGGCCTTCCAACGAATGCGCCATCAGGCAACGGTCGAGCTTGACGAGCAGGTCGTGCGGCAGCCAGTCGGCGCAGTCCAGCGCCTGCGCGGCCTGGAGCTTGTCATGGGCCTGGCGCTGGTTCTCCGCCGCCGCGATGCCGTCGCGCCACGTTCCGGACGCATCGCGCAGCACGCCCGTGCCATCGAGAAAGCCGCGCGCACGGAGCTTCTTTCCTCCCAGCCAGGCGGGACGGATAGCGCTGCGGTAACGTCCGTAGCCGCCGAACAGCTCGTCGCCACCCTCGCCGCACAGCACGACCTTCATCTCGCGTCCGGCCTGTCCGGCCAGCATGTAGGTCGGCACGATGGCGTAGTCCGAGGTGGGATCGTCCATCGCACGCGCAATGGCCGGTAGCTGCGCCCAGAATTTTTCCTCCGTGACCTCGACTTCCATCGCCTCGGCGCCGACGCCTTCGGCGAGATCGCGGGCATGGCTCGCCTCCTCGCTCCTGGAGGTCCCGGGGAAGCGCGCGGTGAAGCAGCGCACGGGCCGGTCGTTGAGCCTGGCCATGCAGGCGAGGATGGCGGTGGAGTCGATGCCGCCGGAGAAGAACAGGCCGTAGGGCACGTCCGACCGCTGATGCACCATCACGCTGTCCATCAGCGCGGCGTCGAGGCGATCGAGCGCCTCATCCTCGGAGATGTCGAGCAGCGGACCGTCCGGCAGCGCGGGTTCGACCGTGCGCCCGGCGGGCCTGCCGTCGCGGATCGCGATGGTCTCGCCGGGCAGGACACGTTCGATACCTTCGAAGATTGTGGACCGCCCGGTGGTGAACTGGAGCTGGAGCAGTTCGGTCGCCGCCGCGTTGCGAATGCTGCGCGCGACGAGCCCGGTCTTCAGGATCGCCTGCGGCTCGGAGGCGAAGATCACGCCCTGCGGGAGCTGCGCATAATAGAGCGGCTTGATGCCGAAAGGATCGCGCGTGAGATAGTTCGTGCCGTCCGCATGCAGGCCGATGCCGTACATGCCGCGCAAATCGTGCGCGAAGCGCGCGCCGTCGCGTTGCTGCGCGTAGAGCACCAACTCGCAATCGCCCTTGGTGGCGAAATTGGCCCCGGCGTATTCCTCGCGCAGCTCGATGTAGTTGTAGATCTCGCCATTCGCCACCAGCACCGAGCCGCCCGGCCCGAACAGCGGCTGGTCGCCGGTCTGAAGGTCGATGATCGCCAGGCGCGCCTGGGCCAGCGCGATGCCCGGCGCTTCGTAACGTCCGTGACCGTCGGGCCCGCGATGCCGCAGTGCCGTGAGCATCGTGGTGACGGCCCCGGTGGACGCCGTCGCCCCCTCCGCCATCATCATCCCGGCGATGCCGCACATCAGAAGTGCTCCGGTAGTGGGCCGTACTCACAAATCCCCAAAACCGTCATGGCCGCCCCCGTGGCGGCCATCCATAACTTCCATCTCGCAGGGAGCGTATGGATGGCCGGGACAAGCCCGGCCATGACGACTAGAGGATGATTGGAAGAAAGAGTCATCGCTTTGGCCGAACGGCATCGAACATCTGAATATAGCGTCCAACGACGGCTTTCTCAGAAAACTCTTCGTCGATGCGCTTTTGCCCGTTCGCGACCAGCTTCGCGGCAAGGTCTTTCGAGCCCAGCACGGCATGGATGCGCGCGGCCAGTCCGTCCACGTCGTCGACGGGCGCGATCAGTGCGTCCTCGCCGTCGCGCGCGATCCAGGCGGGACCGGCGCTCGCCGCCGTCACCAGCGGCACGCCATGGGCCCAGGCCTCGACCACCACCGTGCCGTTGGGCTCGTAGCGCGAAGGAAAGACGCACAGATCGGTCGCGCGCAGCAGCGCCGAACGGTCGGTGCGCCAGCCGAGAAAGCGCACGCGATCGGCGATGCCGAGGTCGCCCGCGAGCCGCACGAGTTCGGTGCGGTCCGGCCCCTCGCCGGCGATCCACAACCACAGGCCCGGCACCTGAGCGACGGACTTGAGCAGCACATCCAGCGCCTTGGCCTTGTGCAACCGGCCCAGCGCCAGCGCCAGGGGCGCGCCCTCCGGCGTATCGAACGTGCCGCGGGCGATGGCGGGCGCATCCTGGATCACCGGAAAATTCGGGATGAAGAACACCTTGTCCTTGGAGAAGCCGCCTTCGGTCACATGGCGCACCAGATCGGGCGTGATGCAGACGAGGTAGTCGCAGCGGCGGAAATATTCGATGCGGTAATAGCCGCCGAGCCGGCCGATCAGCGCATAGTCGCCCGGTGGCGTCATGGCGCCGCCGCGGCCCGTGAAGGTGAGCACGCAGTCGGGCCGGAACGCGCGCGCAGCGCGGCGGATGCGCCAGGGCGTGTAGAAATCGAGCGGCGGATAGAAGAACGGCGCGGCGGTGGCGGGGATGCCGGCGGCATCGAAGGCCTGCTCGCGGATGGGGAACGGCTTCATCGCGGCGCGCACGTCCACGCCCGCGCGCTTCAGCGCCAGCGTGAGCGAGACGAAGAACGTCTCCGAGCCGCCGAATTCGGCGCCCGCGGCCACGGTCATGACGCGGAGGGACATGGCGCTGCCATACGATGGACGCGCAATATTGGCAACAATCCATCCCGGCCACGAGACGCTTCGGAGTGGCGCGCCCGGGACCCATCGCGCCGCTGGCCCGTGGCTGCCGCTCAGCTCCGCCGGGATGACAAGCGCGCGTGATTGGAGCAAAACCTCGCAATGGTTTGCAGGCTCGACGACCGCGCCGTCATCGCCCTTGCGGGGCCCGAAACGCGCGGCTTCCTCCAGGGCCTCATCACCAACGACATCGAGCAGCTCGCGCCGGGCAAGGCGCTCTACGCGGCGCTGCTGACGCCGCAGGGCAAGATCCTGTTCGACTTTCTCCTGGCCGAAGGCGACGGCGCGATCCTGCTGGATTGCGCGGCCGCCGCCCGCGACGCCCTGCTCAAGCGGCTGACGATGTACCGGCTGCGCGCCAATGTGGAGATCGAGGCGCGCGACCAGCTTGAGGTGTTGTGGGACTCCGAAGGGCTGGTGCCGCGCGCGGGCGTGACCTTCGCCGACCCCCGCCATCCCGCGCTGGGACGGCGCAGCATTGGCGCCCGAGCCGAGATGCCGGCGGATGTGGGCGCGGCGGACAGCTATCATGCCCATCGCCTCGACCTCGGCATTCCGGAAGGCGGCGATTTCGGGTCCGACAAGATCTTCGCGCTCGATGCGGGGCTGGACGAGCTGCACGCCGTGTCGTTCACCAAGGGCTGCTATGTCGGCCAGGAATTGACGGCGCGGATGAAGCATCGCGGCACCGCGCGCAAGCGGCTGCTGACAGTGGCCGCCGATGCCGTGCTGCCCGCGCCCGGCACGCCGCTCAAGGCGGGGGACCGCGAAATCGGCGAGATCGCATCGGCTTACGGCAGGCGCGGCTTCGCGCTTGTCCGTCTCGACCGCCTGGCGGAAGCCCGGGATGCTGCCATCGCCGCGGACGGTGTCATC
>JBOHKI010000080.1:0-12134 GCA_050728855.1 Rhizomicrobium sp.
GCCGTTCGACAGGGAGCCGCAACTCTGGAAACCGCAATCGGGCCTCGTCTTCAATTCCAACAACACGCCGTTCCAGGCGAGTGATCCTTCCGACAATCTCAAGCCATCGGATTTTCCCGGCTGGATGGGCATCCAGACCAACATGACCAACCGCGCCTGGCGCGCGGAGGAGACGTTCGGCGCGGACGATTCGATCACCGCCCAGGAATTCCACGACTACAAATTCGATCTGTCCTATAGCGTCCATTCCGATATCGCGAAGGAGATCGCGGAAGTTACCGCGATCGATCCCGGCAAGGATACCGAGCTGAGTCAGGCGCAGGCGGTCCTGCGCGGCTGGAACCGCAAGACCGGCGCCCACAATCGCGGCGCCGCGCTGGCCATCGAGATGGGCTTGAAGGTCGCGCCGGTGGAGATGGATGGGCCGCGCAAGGAACAGCCGCTGCCGGCGCTACGCGAGGCGATGGCGGACCTCAAGCGGCATTTCGGCCGGCTCGACCCGGAATGGGGACAGGTGAACCGCTTCCGGCGCGGCCGCTACGATGTGCCCATCGATGGCGGGCCGGATGTCTATCGCGCGGTCTATGGCAAGGAACAGCCGGACGGCACCTTCACCGCCGTGGATGGCGACACCTTCATCATGTTCGTGACCTGGGACAAGAACGGCAAGCTGTCCTCGCAGTCGATCCACCAGTTCGGCTCGGCGACGCTGGACAAGAGCTCGAAGCACTACGACGATCAGGTGCCGATGTTCGTGGCCATGAAGCTGAAGCCCGTGCTGTTCACCCGCGACCAGCTCAAAGGGCACATCGAGGCGGATTACAAACCGGGGGACGCACACAACCAACCATCTCCTCCTTGAGGGAGGTTGAAAAATCCGCAGGATTTTTCGGGTGGGGGTCCTAACTCCGCTTCCAGAGGCTTGACCCCTCCCCGAAATTTGCTTCGCTACGCTCATGCAAATTGTCGGCCCTCTCTCAAGGGGAGGGCGGAAGGAGACTCAGAATGCCCCTCTCTTCTCTCTTCGATATTTCCGGCAAGACCGGGCTCATCACGGGCGGTTCGCGCGGCATCGGGCTGATGATCGCGCGCGGTTTCGTGGAGGCCGGTGTGAAGGTCTATATCTCGTCGCGCGATGCCAAGGCCTGCGCGGAAGCAGCCGAACAGCTGGGCCCATCCTGCATCGCGTTCCCGCACGATCTGGGCCGGACCGACGAAGTCCACAAGCTGGCCGATGAGATCAAGGCGCGCGAGAGCCGGCTCGACATCCTGATCAACAACGCGGGCGCCGCCTGGGCCGAGCCGTTCGAGAAATATTCCGAAAAAGGCTGGGACAAGCTGATGGCCATCAATCTCAAGGCCACGTTCCTGCTCACCCAGGCGCTTTATCCGCTGCTGAAGGCGGCCGGCACGGCGGAGGATCCGGCGCGCGTCGTCAACATCGGCTCCATCGACGGCATCCTGGCGCCGTCGCTGGAGACCTACGCTTATTCCGCCAGCAAGGCCGCGGTGCACCACCTGACGCGCAACATGGCCAAGCATCTGGCGCGCGACAACATCAACGTCAACGCCATCGCGCCGGGCCCTTTCGAGACCAAGATGCTGGCGCCGGTTCTGGCGGTGTCGCGCAAGGCCATGGAGGCGGGCGTGCCGCGCGGGCGCATCGGCACGGACGACGACATGATCGGGGCGGCGATCTTCTACTGCTCCAAGGCGTCGTCCTATGTGACCGCCACGGTGCTGCCGGTCGATGGCGGTATCTCCGGCACGCCCTACACGGCGCTCGACTGGGAGAACGGGATGTGAGGCGGGGCGGGTTCCCGCCGGGAACCTTCACCGCGGGCGTGCATTCCCTTTTCCGATCGGGCGAAAGCCCATTCAGGAAAGGACTGCCGCGATGCTGCGCTGGGCTCTTATCTTTCTCATTCTCGGGCTGGTCGCGGCCGCGCTGGGCTTCACCTCGATCGTCGGCGCATCCATCGGAATCGCGAAATTCCTGTTCTTCCTGTTCATCGCGATTTTCGGGGTGATGCTGGTGCTGGGCCTGACCGTCGCCCGCAAGGTGACCGGCCCCTAGGCGCTATTCCGGAAGCTTCACGCGCCGGTTCTGCACGGGGATCGAATCGCCCACCGGCGCGTCGCTGTCGTCCGGCTGCGCCGCGCGCCCGATCGCGCGGTCGAAAATCTCGCGCCAGCCCTCGTCCGGCATTGCCGGCGGGTCGCGGAACCACGGCATCGTCTTCTTGTCGAAGACCTGATTGCGCAGGAACTCCAGCGTCGCGCGCACCGGCCACTTCTTCGCCGCCTCGCGCTTGTACGACACGAAGATCGGCGCCTGGAAACGCACCGCGATGTCGAGCGCGACCATGTTCTCGTCGACCAGCGGCGCATAGGTCGGCAGCAGCGCGATGCCGGCGCCGAAGCGCACGGCTTCGGCGAGGCAGGCGCTGAGATTGGTGAACAGCGCCGTACGCTGTTCCGTGTCCTCGCGCGACCATGCCGCCCAGGCGCCCATATCGGCGAAATAGGCGGCAAGATCGAGCAGCCGGTGGGAGCGCAGATCGTCGATGGTTTTCGGCACGCCGTGAGCACGCAGGTAATCGCGGCTGGCGAATGGCAGGAAGTGCATCGTACCAAGCCGGACCGCCACGGGATCCGGTTCCTGCGGCTCGAAATAGTGGACTTGCAGGTCGAACAGCTCGCGCTTGTCCGCCGCGGTTTCGTAGGCGCCGAACATCTTGAGCTCGATGTTGGGATAGCGGGCGTAGTAGGGCGCCAGGAACCGGGTCATCCAATAGGTGGCGAGACCGTCGCCCATGTGGAGGGTGCATTCGCCGGCGACGCGCGAGGCCGGTCCGGTCACCAAGGTGGCGGCGCGGCTCAGGGCGAGCTGGGCGGCGTTGGCGTCATTGAAGATGCGCTGACCGTCATGGGTGAGGCGCGGGCCGCGGCGGTCGCGGTCGAACAGGCGCACCCCGATGGCCTTCTCCAGCCGCTGCAGCCTGCGGCTCACGGTCGGCTGGGTCATCTTCAGCTTGTTGGCGGCGCGGTTGAAACTGCCCGACCGGACAACTTCGAGAAACACACGAAAATCGTCCCAATCCACCCCATCGGGGATCAGCTCTTCGTGCATATCCATGCGAGCCAGCTGGTTCATCGCCGGTTTCGCGGGCAGAAGACTGAAACAAGATGGTCCATTTGTGACGGCGCGCGATATTTCGAAATGTTGCTTGGGCAGAACCGAAGACGGGCACTATGCAAGGCAACCGGTCGAAGTCAAACTGATGGAAAATCAGGGATTTAACACAAACTTCGCAGATGCTGTCCTTTTCGGCGCCTTGGCGCACACCATCTGGATTTCGCTTTGCCTTGAGCCCGCGCAAGATTACCGGCACTTCTCCGGAATTTAATGAAAGCGACACCGGAGGCCCCGGCGATCGCACGCCGTCCCGCGAAAAGGGCATATTAAAATAGTCCTACGAGGCGCTGGCGATTCGCCGGTCGCGCACGGTCCGGCGGCAGTGGATCCGCCGCCGGCGCGCCGGCGAGGCTCTATTTGTGGGCCGCGATGTAGTTGTCGACCACGGTCTCCAGCACCGAGAGCGGCACCGCGCCGCCGGTGAGGACCGCGGCGTGGAACGTGCGGATGTCGAATTTCGCGCCCAGCGCCTTTTTCGCCTTGTCGCGCAGCCTGAGAATCGTGAGCTTGCCCAGCATGTAGGCGCAGGCCTGGCCCGGCTGCACGCAGTAGCGCTCGATCTCTGTTATGGCCGAGGCGTCCTGGTCGCCCAGCGCGTCGATGTAGTATTTGAGCGCCTGCTCGCGCGGCCACTTCATCGCATGCATGCCGGTGTCGACGACCAGGCGCACGCCGCGGAACATCGCGTCGTGCATGTAGCCGATGCGGCCCCACGGATCGTCGGCGTACATGCCCATCTCGTCGGCCAGCTGCTCGGCATAGAGCGCCCAGCCCTCGATGTAGGACGAGAAGAACGACACCTTGCGGATGAGCGGCAGCGCGGCTTCCTGCTGGATGGAGAGCTGCAGGTGATGGCCGGGAATGCCCTCGTGATAGGTGAGGGTCGAGAGCGTCCAGCTCGGCACCTCGGCGGTGTCGCGCAGGTTGATGTAGTACATGCCGGGCCGCTTTCCATCGAGCGAGCCGTTGTTGTAGTAGCCGCCCGGCGCGCCGGCCTCGGTGTAGGGCGGGATGCGCTTGATGACGAGATCGGCCTTGGGCAGCACCGCGAAATATTCCGGCAGCCTGGCGCGGATCTTCTGCACCTTCACGTTCAGATCGGCGAGCAGCTTCTGCTTGCCCGCGTCGGTGTTGGGGTAGCGGAATTTGGGATCGTCGTACATCTGGCGCAGGCGCTGGCCGACCGTGCCCCTGGTCAGGCCCAGCTTCTTCATGTCGGCGTCGATGCGGCTCGTGTAGTCGGCGACGACGTCGAGGCCCATCTGGTGGATCTCGGCCGGCGCCTGGGTCGATGTCGTCCAGAACAGGATGCAATCCTTATAGTACTGCGCGCCGTTGGGCAGCTTCCACACGCCCGCGTCATGCGTGGCCTTGGCGCGCAGTTCCTTCACCAGCGCGATCTGGCGGTCGAGCGCGGGATAGATCTTGTCGGACACGATCCTGGTGGCATTGGCCGCCCAGTCGCCCGCGATGTTCCTGGCTTTGGCGCGCTTGGCGAGCGAGGTCACCATCACGGACTCCGCGGCCGCCGGTTTGCGCAGCGCCGACATCTGCGTGATCGTCTTGTCCAGCGCGAAATCCGGCGGCAGCACGCCCAGCGCCACGTCGTGGCGCGTCACTTCGCTGTCGCGGTCCAGCGCCAGCGAGCATTCGGAGAGCCGGGCGATGTAATCGTCGGCGTCCTGCTTGGTCTCGACCGGCTGCTGGCTGTCGAGGAAGTCGGCGAACTGGTTGTAGAAGCCCGTAAGCTGGCTCAGGATGTAGGGCGAGCCCGCGCCGCCGCCGCCGAAATCATAGCGCTTGTCGGCCTCGTCGTTGTTCTTCGTCGCGAACATCACCACGTCGTAATTGAGCCGGTCCTGGCCGGTGACGGAGTTGCGGTCGAAGGCGCTCAGCGCGGCGTACTGGCTGGAGACCAGCGCCTTTCCCTTGGCGATGCCGGCCAGCGAATTGTCGTCGATCTCGGCGCGTTCGTGCGCACGCGCCCCGGTGTCCAGGCCCAGCGATGTCGTGAAGATCGGCGAGATGTCGAGATTCTCGCTCATGATCCGGTCGAACAGCGCGTTGAGCGCCACGGCACCGCCGCCGCCCGCCGCCATCATCGGCTTGGCGAGCGAATCGCCAATTGCGGCGCAGCTGAGGGCGGCGCCGGACAACAGAAGCTTGCGACGATCGAGCACGGGAATCTCCATGGATGACGTTTGGGCGGGACCCCGAACAGCTAAGCCCCGGCCGCGCGCGCGGCAAGGGCAGGGCGCGCGCGCAGATTATGCCCGGCTTCAATTTCCTGTGTGAAAGGCTAGTTTTCGCGCTTGCATCCGCGCGCGGGCGGGCTTGCGTCAACCGACAAAGGCCTCGGGCCGGCGCTTGGCGAACGCCCGCGCCGTGCCGACGATCATGGAGGACAAGGCCGCCATGTCCACCGGCTGGCGCGGCCGCCACACATCCAGCAGCAGCGCCACGCGGACCGAATCTGTCGTATTCAGAACCTCATGGGGATAGGTGTCGTCCCACAGCATGCAGCCGCCATTGTCGAGCCGGTGGGGCACGCCGTCGACCCACAGGATCGCGCCCAGCTCGCCTTGCGCGTCGCGCGGCATGGCGAGGCCGACATGGAAGCGCATGATGCCGCGGAACGGTCCGCGGTGGACGGGAATGTGCTTGCCCGGCGCCAGATAGGAAAACGTGGCGGACAGGACCTCGGGACATTCCTGGAGCAGCCGCGCGGCCGTTGGGCATCGCGCGAGGTTCTCTTCCATCGTCGCGCCATAGGCCTTCATCACGAACATCCGCCAGTCGCGGCCGTCATTCGCCGAGATCGCGACCTGCTCGCGCATGATGTCGTGGAAGCGGGGGATCTGTTCCATGCGGATGGCGAGCGCCTCGTCGCGCAACTCCCGCCACGCGCCGGCGAAGCGCGCGCCATTGGGGAAGTCGCGCGCCATGTCCAGCACCGGCGGCGCGTCGATGCGGCGGTCGTAGATCCAGCGCAAGGCGTCGCCGGCATGGGAGTAGAGTGCCGTCATGGAAGCTCCGATCCGTCCTCTTCAACAGAGCAGAACCGCATTCGGTTTCACCTTCGTGGCGGCATTGGGGCCACCGCGTGAAACCGCGTTCATGTGGCCGGGCGCCTCCCCGTCATCGCCCGATGTGGACGCTGCCGATATCGCCAAGGATTCCAAATGCCTGGAGCAGCCAGAGGATGACGACGATGACGACGACCACGTTCAGGATCTGTTTGATCTTGGCGTCCATCGGAATGTAGTTGTTGACCAGCCACAGCAGCAGGCCGACGAGAATGAGGACGATGATCAGGCTGACGAGCGACATGGCATTCTCCTGTCTTGCGAAGCCGGGTGGCGATCGCGATGCGGTTCTGCACTGACGGAAAGGACGCGGTTCCCCGTCCGGCTGTGAACGGGCGCCAAACCGCGTTGCCGCTCAGACCATCAAATGAATGCTCAGGCGGGGGGAATAGTTCCGCCGGTGACCGCGGCGGCCTCGGCGGCGGCGCGTTCGCCGATGTCGAAGGCATGTCTGGCCATCGGCTCCAGCGCCCGCACGGTGTCGAGCAATTGCTCGGCATTCTCCATGGTGAATTCGTAGCCGCCTTCGCGGTTGGCGATCAGGCCGATGAGTCGCGCCTCGAGATCTTCGCGCTGGGCCGGCGTCAGGTCGGCGGACTTCAGGCGGAACTCGACATTGCGGATTTCGTCGCCGGCATCGAACACGCCTTCGAGCGACGCGTTGAGCCGCAGGATCAGCGTGTGGATGCGCGAGCGCATCTTGGCGTCGCCGAGGTCGAACAGCGTTTCGCGATTGCGGTCATAGACGGCGATCTCGCCCTTGGCCGAGCGCAGCATGCGCATGGTGATGGGGCCGAACGGGTCGCCGCGTCCGTGGGTGCGGTGGGCGATGTCCAGGATGATGTGCAGCGTGGTCAGCACTTCGCCGAAGAACACCGCGGCCTGCTGGCCGCGGCGGCGGCGCTCGAAATACCATTCCATCTGCGTCGCCGCGAGGCCGCCGATGGTTGCCAGCGCGGCGCCGAGAAACACCGCGCCCGCGCCGCTCAGATTGTCGAGAAAGTCGTAGCCGGGAGCGACCACGTCAGGCTGTGATGCGCACGGGCATGGATTCGTAGCCCTTGACGAAGGCCGAAAGCACGCGCCGGGGCTCTCCCATCAGCTCGATGTTGGAGAAGCGCTTCAGGATCTCCTCCCAGATGATCTTCAGCTGAAGCTCGGCGAGCCGGTTGCCGACGCAGCGGTGGATGCCGAATCCGAAGGCCAGGTGGCGGCGCACGTTGGGCCGGTCGATGATGTAGGCGTTGGGGTTCTCGATCGCCGCTTCATCGCGGTTGCCGGAGACGTACCACATCACCACCTTGTCGCCCTTCTTGATCGTCTTGCCGCCGAGTTCGAAGTCCGACAGCGCGCGCCTGCGCATGTGAGCGAGCGGCGTCTGCCAGCGCACGGTTTCGCACACCATGCTGGGGATCAGATCGCGGTTGGCGCGGAGCTTGGCGTACTGGTCGGGATTCTGGTTCAGCGCCAGCACCGAGCCCGAGATCGTGTTGCGCGTGGTGTCGTTGCCGCCCACGATCAGCAGGATCAGGTTTCCCAGATATTCCATCTGGTCCATGTTCCGCGTCGACTCGCCATGCGCCAGCATGGAGATCAGGTCGCCCCTGGGCGGGGCGTTGACGCGCTCGTTCCACAGCCGCGTGAAATACTGCACGCATTCGAACAGCTCGGCGCGGCGCTGTTCCTCGGACTCCACGATGCCGGATTTTGGGTTGGCGGTGGCCACGTCCGACCAGCGGGTCAGCTTGCGCCGGTCTTCCCACGGAAAGTCGAACAATGTGGCCAGCGTCATGGTGGTGAGTTCGACCGACACGGTGTCCACCCAGTCGAAGATCTCGCCCACGGGCAGATCGTCGAGGATCTTGCCGGCGCGTTCGCGGATGACGGGTTCCAGCGCGTCCAGATTGGGGCCGGAGACGATCGGGCTCACCGTCTTCCTCTGCGCATCGTGCTTGGGCGGATCCATGGCGATGAACATGGGAAGCTTGAAGTCTTCCTTGCCATCCACGATCGTGATGCCGCCCTCCGACGAGAACACCTGGTGGTTCGTGTCCACCGCCATGATGTCGTTGTACCGGGTGACCGACCAGTAGGGCCCGTGCTCGGGATGCACCGAATGGTGGATGGGATCGTCCTTCCGCAGGCGCGCGAAATAGGGCCACATCGTATCGGTGCGGAAGAGTTCGGGATTGCCGACCTCGACGTCCTCGATGGGCATCGACCAGGCGTGCGCCTCGGCGGCGGCGAGCAGGTCCGTGGCTTCGCGATCCATGGCAAATCCCGCAAAACGGCTTCCTGGCGGGATTGTCTGCCGCTTTCGGCCCCTGTCAACGACGGTTATACGGGATGCAAGGAGGCACCGCCTTGTCCGACCAGCTTGCCACGGCGCTCGCCCAGGGGGCGAAGATGCTGGCCGCGCGCCCCGATCTCGCCGAGGCGCAGGCCCGCGAAATCCTGCGCGTGGTTGCGGGCGAGTCGCGGGCGGAGCTTCTTCTTGCGACCGCGCTGCGCCTGCAGGGCCGGCCGCTCGACGCGCTCAATTATCTGGAGCCGCTGGCCGCGGCGCACCCCGCTCTGCCGGACGTGCAGTTCGAACTGGGCCTCGCCTTCGCTGCGTGCGGCGCCACGCGCGATGCCATCGCCGCCTTCACCCGCACCACCCTGCTCAACGGCAAGCATGCCCAGGCCTGGCGTGCACTGGGCGACGAGAAGAGCCTGGCCGGCGACACCCCGGGCGCCGAAACGGCCTACGCCCAGCACATCAAGGCATCCGTCAACGATCCGCGGCTGATCGAGGCCGCGTCGGCACTGTGCGAGAACCGGCTCGCGGTGGCGGAACGTCTGCTGCGCAAATTCCTCGGCGAGAACCCGACCGACGTCGCCGCGATCCGCATGCTGGCCGAAGTGGCGGCGCGCCTGGGCCGCTACGACGACGCGGAGAAATTGCTGGCCCGCTGCCTCGAACTGGCGCCCGATTTCGACGCGGCACGGCACAATTATGCCGGCGTGCTCAATCGCGCCAACAAGCCGGCGGAGGCGCTGGCTCAGGCGGAAATCCTGATCGCGCGCGACGCCAGGAACCCCAGCTATCGCGCGCTCCATGCGGCCGTGTTGAGCCAGCTTGGCGAATACGAAAAGGCGTCCGGGGTCTATGGCAAGCTGCTGGCGCAATATCCCGATCAGCCCAAGGGCTGGATGAGCTATGGCCATTCGCTCAAGACGCTGGGACGCACGGCGGACGGGATCGAAGCCTATCGCCAGGCCATCGCACGTCAGCCTGCCCTGGGCGAAGCGTGGTGGAGCCTCGCCAACCTCAAGACATTCCGCTTCACGCCGGAAGAGATCGAAACCCTGCGCGCCCAGCTCGCGCGCGGCGATCTGGCGGAAGACGACCGCTTCCATTTCGAATTCGCGCTGGCCAAGGCGCTGGAAGATGCCGGACGGTACGAAGAGTCGTTCGCCCACTATATGAGCGGCAACGCGTTGCGGAGGAAATCGCTGCCCTACGGCCCGGAGCAAACGCATGCGTTTTCGCAGCGCCTGAAAGCGGCCTTCACGCCGGACCTGTTCGCCGCGCGGCTGGGCTCCGGCTCGCTCGCGCCCGATCCCATCTTCATCGTCGGCCTGCCGCGCTCGGGCTCGACGCTGATCGAGCAGATCCTTTCCAGTCACAGCCAGGTCGAAGGCACGATGGAGCTGCACGACATCGGCCAGCTGGCGCGCGGCGTGGGATTGTGGGCGAAGAAGGACGGCGAGGCGTCCTATCCCGAGGCGTTCGCCAGCCTGCCGGGCGAACGCCTGCGCGAGCTGGGCGAGGAATACCTCGCGCGCACCCGCGTTCACCGCAAGCTCGGCCGCGCGCGCTTCGTCGACAAGATGCCCAACAACTTCCTCCATGCCGGCTTCATCCGCCTGATCCTGCCCAACGCCAGGATCGTCGACACACGGCGCCATCCGCTGGGTTGCTGCCTGTCCTGTTTCAAGCAGCATTTCGCCCGTGGCCAGTCCTTCACCTATGGGCTGGAGGACACCGGCCGCTACTATGCAGATTATGTCGCGCTCATGGCGCACTACGACACAGTGCTGCCCGGCTTCGTCCATCGCGTGTTCTACGAGGACATGGTCGCCGATCCCGAAGCCGAGACGCGCCGCCTGCTCGAATTCTGCGGCCTGCCGTTCGAGGAATCCTGCCTGCGGTTCTACGAGAACGCCCGCGCCGTCCGTACCGCAAGTTCGGAACAGGTTCGCCGGCCCATCTTCGCCGACGCGGTCGAGCATTGGCAGAATTTCGAGCCGTGGCTCGGCGCCCTCAAAGCCGCGCTCGGTCAAGTGCTTGCCGAGTATCCGGCCGTGCCGACATTTTGAGCACACAACAAAATTGCGTTGCCGGCGGTGGGTTTCGCACCATTGACGCAATTGCGAAGGGCGGTGTCATATAAGTGTATGAGAGAATCCGGGGCGGGCGGCGCTCCGGCGTGCGGGTCGCAGGGGGCAATCCAATGCAGAAGGTTTCGATCGGGTCGGCGCTGTTGGCCACAACGATGCTGGCGGGCCTGCCGGCCTTCGCCCAGCAGAGCGGCGGCCTCGAGACGGTCGTCGTCACGGCGCAGAAGCGCTCGGAGGACGTCCAGAAGGTCCCGATGACGGTGAATGCGCTCACCAGCCAGAAGCTGGAAGACCTGCACCTCACCAGCATGACCGATTTCGCGCGCTACCTTCCGAATGTGACCTATGCCGAAAGCGGCCAGGGCTCCAACGGCGGTCCCGGCTTCCAGAACATCACGATGCGCGGCATCGCCAGCGACCAGAACGGCAACCATTCCGGCCCCGAGCCGACGGTGGGCGTCTATTTCGACGAACAGCCGATCACCACCATCAACGGCACGCTCGACGTTCCGGCCTACGACATCTCCCGCGTCGAGGCGCTGTCCGGCCCGCAAGGCACGCTTTACGGCGCGTCCGCGGAATCGGGCGTCATCCGCATCATCTCCAACAAGCCAGATCCCACGGGCTTCGCGGCCGATTTCGAGGCCGGTATCGACGCCGTCGACCACGGCAGCGTCGGCGCCGAGATGCACGGCATGATCAACCAGCCGCTGGGCGAGCATGCCGCCATCCGCATCGTGGCGTGGAGCGAGCACGACGCCGGCTACATCGACAACGTTCTGGGCACCCGCACCTACGACTTCACCAACGCCAATCCCGCCGTGCCGGGCACGCCGATCACGATCAGCAACGCCGGCCACACCAAGAACAACTACAACACCATCAACAAGACCGGCGCGCGCGCCGCGCTCGGCATCGAGCTCAACGACAGCTGGACGATCACGCCCAGCATCATGGTGCAGGGCGAGGACAGCAACGGCGTGTTCGCGTTCGATCCGAAATTCGCCGGCGACCTCAAGGTGCAGCACTTCCTGCCCGAATATGTCCATGACAATTGGTGGCAGGCGGCGCTGACGGTGCAGGGCAAGATCGGCGATCTCGATCTCACCTATGCCGGCGCCTACATGGATCGCCAGGTCAAATCCGCGGCGGACTACACCGACTACACCTACTGGTACGACCAGTACAATTCCTACTACGTCTACTTCACCGACAATGCCGGCAACCAGATCGATCCGACCCAGCGCATCCTCGGCACCGATCATTTCACGAAGGAAAGCCAGGAGTTGCGGCTGGCGACGCCGACGAGCTGGCGCCTGCACGGCGTGGCCGGCCTGTTCTACGAAGGCCAGAAGCACGGCATCATCCAGGATTACGTGATCGAAAACCTCGCCGGCCCGGGCTCCGGCCAGCCGGTGACCAGCGTCGACGGCTGGCCCAGCACGCTGTGGCTGACGGATGAG
>JBOHKI010000081.1:0-12077 GCA_050728855.1 Rhizomicrobium sp.
CTGCCTACCTTCACCACGCGGCCCGACACCCTGTTCGGCGCCAGCTTCGCCGCGATCTCGCCCGACCATCCCTTGAGCGAGGCGCTGGCGGAAAACGACGCCAAGGTCGCGTCCTTCATCGCCGAATGCCGGCGCATCGGCACCACCGAGGCCGCGATCGAGACCGCGGAGAAGATGGGCTACGACACCGGCATCACCGCGTCCCATCCTTTCGATCCGGCGTGGAAGCTGCCGGTCTACATCGCCAATTTCGTGCTGATGGGCTACGGCACCGGCGCCATCTTCGGCTGCCCGGCGCACGACCAGCGCGATCTGGATTTCGCCCGCAAGTACAGGCTGCCGGTGCTGCCCGTGGTGGTGCCCGAGGGCGCCGATCCCAAGACCTTCGCGGTGGGCGACGAGGCCTATACCGGCCCGGGCAAGCTCGCCAATTCGCGCTTCCTGGACGGGCTGGACGTCGACGCCGCCAAGGCCGAAGTCGCAAGGCGCATGGAGGCGGCCGGCAAGGGCGAGCGCACGGTGAACTATCGCCTGCGCGACTGGCTGGTGTCGCGCCAGCGCTATTGGGGCTGCCCGATCCCCATGATCCATTGCCCGTCCTGCGGCATCGTTCCGGTTCCCCGGGACCAGCTGCCCGTCGAGCTGCCGATGGATGTGCGCTTCGACGTGGCGGGCAGCCCGCTCGACGCGCATCCCACCTGGAAGCACACCACCTGCCCCGCCTGCGGCGGCGCGGCGCTGCGCGATACCGACACGCTGGACACCTTCGTGGATTCGTCGTGGTACTTCGCGCGCTTCTGCAATCCCAAATCCGACGCGCCGGTGGATGCGACGGCGGCGGCCTACTGGCTGCCGGTCGACCAGTATATCGGCGGCATCGAGCACGCGATCCTGCACCTGCTCTATGCCCGCTTCGTCAACCGCGGCCTGCACAAGCTGGGCTATGTCGCGGTCGACGAGCCGTTCGCGGGACTGTTCACCCAAGGCATGGTCTGCCACGAGACCTACAAGGGCCACAACGGCGAATGGATCGCGGTCGAAGATGTCGAGAAGCGCGGCGGCAAGGCCTATTTCAAGGGCACCGACACCGAGGTGACGGTCGGCCGCTCCGAAGCGATGTCGAAATCCAGGAAGAACGGCATCGCGCCGGAATCCATCATCGACATCTACGGCGCCGACACCATCCGCTGGTTCATGCTCTCCGACACCCCACCCGAACGCGACATCGAATGGACCAATGACGGCGCCGAAGGCAGCTGGCGCTTCGTCCAGCGCGTCTGGCGCCTGATCGACGAGGCGGGCGCGCTGCCGCTTCCGGGCGCGAAGGCCGAGGGCGCGGGCGAGTTGCGCCGCGCCACCCACCGCGCCATCGCCGCCGTCACCGACGATCTGGAAAATCTGCGCTTCAACCGCGCGGTGGCGCAGATCTATTCGCTGGCCAACGCCATCGGCGCGGAAGCGGACGCCGACGGCGCGGCGCGGCGCGAGGCGCTGGAAACACTGGTGATGCTCGCGGCGCCCATGATGCCGCATCTGGCGGAGACCTGCTGGCAGGCGCTGGGCCATGCCACCATGCTGGTCGATACGGCGTGGCCCAAGCCCGACGCCGCCCTGACGCGCTCCGACACGGTGACCTATGCCGTGCAGGTCAACGGCAAGCTGCGCGGCACCGTCCAGGTGGCGCAGGGCACGGCCAACGGCACCGTCGAGGCCGCCGCGCTGGGCCTCGACCCCGTCACCCGCGCGCTCGACGGCAAGACGCCGAAACGTGTTATCGTCGTGCGCGAGCGCATCGTGAACATCGTGGTGTGATGGAAATGCACAAGGATCCACCTCCCCATCGCGGGGAGGTCGAAAAATCCGCAGCGCAGCGCAGGATTTTTCGGGCGGGGGGCCCCCACCCGAAAACGCTTCGCGTTTTCGACCTTCCCGCGAGGGGGAGGTGGGCCGTGGTGCTCGCAGCGTCCCTCCTCTCCGCCTGCGGCTTCCATCCGCTCTACGGCTCGCTGCCGGGCAGTCCCGGGGCGCAGGCGGAATTCTCGGCGATCTATGTCGAGCCCATCGCCAACGAAGTGTCGGGCTACGAACTGCGCAATTCTCTGATCTCCTCGCTGCGCGGCAGCGACCGGCTGGAGGGCATGCGCTACAAGCTGACCGTGCACCTGAAGGAAGTTCGCGAGGGCGTCGCCATCGCGTCCGACAACGCCACCATCACCCGCTACGGCTACACCATGGAGGCCGATTACACGCTGGCCGACATCAAGACGAACAAGGAAATCACCAAGGGCGAGGAGCAGGTGCGCGCGGGCTACGACGTGGCGGCCTCGCCTTACGCCACAGAAGTGTCGCTCCAGGACACCCGCCGCCGCGCCGCGCAGAGCGTGGCCGAGCACGTCCGCATCGACCTGGGCGTGTTCTTCGCCAAGCATCCATGATCGTGAAGGCGGGCGAGATCGCGCGCTTCCTGGCCAAGCCGCCGGCCGGCGTCGCCGCGACATTGATCTTCGGCCCCGATCTGGGCCTGGTGCGCGAGCGCGCCGAGGCGATGGCCAGGACCGTCGTCCCCGATCTCAATGACGCCTTCCGCGTTTCCGAGCTCGACGACGCCGGGCTCTCCGCCGATCCCGCGCGCCTGGCCGACGAGGCCGCCGCGCTGTCGATGCTGGGCGGGCGGCGCGTGGTGCGCGTGCGCGGCGCGGGCAACGGGCTTGCAAAGCTGTTCGAGGATTTCCTGGACGATCCGAGGGGCGACGCGCTCGTCGTCGTCGAAGCCGGCGACCTCGCCAAATCCTCCGCCCTGCGCAAGGCGTTCGAGAGCGCGGACACCGGCGCGGCCATCGCCTGCTATCCCGACAGCGAGCGCGACCTGCCCGACGTGATCCGCGCCGCGCTGAAAGCCGAGGGCCTGGCCATCGCCGACGACGCGCTGCACGAAGCCGCGGCGCGGCTCGGCTCCGACCGCGGCATCACGAGGCGCGAGCTGGAGAAGCTCGTGCTCTATGCCCATGGCGGCAGAAGCGTCGGCCTCGCCGATGTGCGCGCGGTGATGGGCGACGAATCCGAGCTGCGCGCGGAAGAGGCCTGCGACGCCGCGGGCGAAGGCGACATGGCGCGCCTCGACCTCACTCTGGCGCGGCTGTGGGCGGCGGACGAGTCGCCGGTGATGGTGGCGCGGGTGGCGATGACGCATTTCCAGCGCCTGCTGGCGGCGAAGGCGGCGGTGGAACGCCGCGAGAGCGTGGATGCGGTGATGAAGAAGATGTGGCCGCCGGTGCATTTCTCCCGCACCGCCAGCTTCAAGGCCCAGGTCGCGCGCTGGAGCGCGGACAGGCTCGGCGAGGCGCTCGACGCGCTGCTCGAGGCCGAGGCCCTGTGCAAGACCACCGCCATCCCCTCCGAAGCCGCCCTCGGCCGCACCCTCTTCAACATCGCCGCGATGGCGCGGCAACGATGAGCGCCGGCATCATCTTCTTCCTCCCCCGCCGTTGCGGGGGAGGGGGACCGCCGAAGGCGGTGGCGGGGGGGTGTGCAGCGGCGCAGGCATTGCGCCGTTCCTCACCCCCCCTCCGTCACGCGCAACGAAGTGTTGCGCGCGCCACCTCCCCCGCAACGGCGGGGGAGGAAGCGGGAGCGCGCCGATGTTGAAGGTCCGCATCATTCCCTGTCTCGATGTGAAGGACGGGCGCGTCGTGAAGGGGGTCAACTTCGTCGGCCTGCGCGACGCGGGCGATCCCGTCGAGCAGGCGATGATCTACGACGCCGCCGGCGCGGACGAATTGTGCTTCCTCGACATCGCCGCCAGCCATGAAAAGCGCGCCATCCTGCTCGACGTGGTGCGGCGGACCGCGGAAGTCTGCTTCATGCCGCTCACCGTGGGCGGCGGCGTGCGCACGCTCGACGACATCCGCGCGCTGCTGCTGGCCGGCGCCGACAAGGTCGCGGTCAACACCGAAGCGGTGCGCCGCCCGCAATTCGTGCGCGAGGCGGCGGAGAAATTCGGCAGCCAGTGCATCGTCGCCGCCATCGACGCGAAATCCGTCCGGGAGCATCGGCCAGGCGAAGCGGGCACCGGTTCGCCGTCCGGCCGTGCGACCCGATTCGAGGTCTTCACGCATGGCGGGCGCAACGCCACGGGGCTCGACGCCATCGAACACGCCAGGCGCCTCGTCGAATACGGCGCGGGCGAGATCCTGCTCACCTCGATGGACCGCGACGGCACCCGCGCCGGCTACGACCTGGCGCTGACCCGGGCCGTGGCGGACGCGGTTCGCGTTCCGGTGGTGGCCTCGGGCGGGGTGGGCTCGCTGGACGATCTTGTCGCAGGGGTGCTGGACGGCCATGCCAGTGCGGTCCTGGCCGCCTCGATCTTCCACTTCGGCGAGGCAAGTATCGGAGAGGCCAAGGAAAAACTATCCACAGCCGGAATTCCCGTCCGCCCGGCCTGAGCCGCGACGGTACGGCGACAATTTCGTGACGCGCGATTGATGGCGCGCGCGGATTCGTGCCTCAATCGCGGTTCCGGTGGGCCAGAAAGGCGAGCGCCGCCCGTGAGCCCGGGACCGCGCCGAAGATTTTCGCGACGATGGGTCAGCAATTCGAATTCAAACTGGGTGAGCGGGCTCTGAGGCGGCTGCCGCAGGGATTCCTGCCCATCGTGCTGGAAGCAGCACCCCCGGGCGCGCGCCCGGCGCCGGTCAAGGCCACCCCCGCGATCCTGCCGCGCGACGTCCCCGCCGAGGACGCCTTCCGCCTCACCCTGCTGCAATGCAAGTGGCACATCGCCTCCAACATCGCCGCCGTGCTCGACGGACACGAGGTCGAGGGCATCCACCAGATGCGTGTCGGCTTCCGCCGCCTGCGCGTGGCGCTGACCTCCTTCGGCGGCGACTTCCGCACGCCCGCGCTGGAGCAGCTGCGCGCCCGCGCCCAGCGCCTGTCGGAGAAGCTCGCGCCCGCGCGCGACCTGGACGTCTTCGTCGAGAGCCTGCTTTGCGCCGCCGCCGAGGCCAATGGCGACATCGACGGCTTCGAGCCGCTGCGCGAGCGCGCCAACGAAGCGCGCCGCATCGCCTGGGACTACGCCATGAACCATGTGCGCAGCCCGGGCTTCGAGGCGTTCCTGCGCGATCTGGGCGACGCCATCGACCGGCGCATCTGGTTCGAGGCGGCGGGACGCGCCCATGCCGCCAGCGGCCACATGGCCTTCGAGATGAAGGCGGCCGACCTTGCCGCCCGCATGCTCGACCATCGCCTGAAGGTGGCGCGCAAGAAGGCCCGCCATCTCAAGAAGCTCTCCCCGCGCAAGCGCCACGCGCTTCGCATCGCGCTCAAGAAGCTGCGCTACACCTCGGAGTTCTTCGCGCCCCTGTTCGCCGACGGCAGCGCGCGCGACTTCCTGCGCCCGCTGTCGAAGATGCAGGACGTGCTGGGCGCGCTGAACGACGTGGCCGTGGCGCGCGAAACCCTCGCCAGACTGGCGGGCCCCAAAAGCGGCACGGGCACGCCCGCCCTCTCCTTCGCCGCCGGCGTCGTCTACGGCTGGCACCACGACCGCGCCGAACACATGTGGGAAGGCGCGAAGAAGAAGTGGAAGAAGTTCGAAAAGACGAAGGCGTTTTGGCAGGTGGCGGGTTAGGGGCAGGGGCCGAACGTGGTGAAGACGTCTGGGAGCCGGTCGAGATAAGGCGCCATGAATGGCGCGGGCACCGTGCATCTGCTACGATCTCCACGCGCCCGCATGGGATCATCGGCATGGCCGTCAGCTACGAGTTTTCCGTCGTCTTGGAGCCGCAGGAAGGCGGCGGCTACACCGTGCTCGTCCCGGCGCTGCCGGAAGTGGTGACCGAGAGCGACACCGAGAGCGAAGCCCTCGCCAATGCCAAGGAGGCCATTCGCGGCATCCTCGCCTGGCGCCGCGACCACGGCATCGCCATCCCCGACGATGCCCTCCCCGAAGTGAGAAGGTGCGAAGAAGCAGCGGAAGAAGTTCGAGAAGACTGGGCTGTTTTGGCGGGCGGGATGGTTGCATCAATTCGGTTAGTTTGCTCTTTAGCGAGTGCTTTTAAAGGTTAGCTTTGCCTCAGATACCTCACGATCCGGAGAAGCGCTTTTGGGTTGAGTCGGCGGACGCCAATCCAGATTGGGTCAGGAAGTTCCGATCCGCGATTGTTGGATTTCTAGCGTTCAATCGCGGGCGCGAAGCGCGATTTGCGGGATCAGGGTTTGTGATTTGGGGGAACAAAGACTTCGCCCTCGTACTTACTGCTAAACACGTCTTGCAAGAGGGCGTCACGCGAATTCAAAGGCCAGAAACTGTAACGGCAGCTCCGAATTATTTTACAACGCAGAAAACAACGACGCCCTCTGCCGATCCGAACGCCTTGAGGGTCGTATGGGGAGGGCCTGAGCATTCGACAGCGCTCAACGTGCTATACGGCGAATACAATGATGAGTTGGACATCGCCTTGTGTCTCGTGACAATTCAGGAAGGAGAGGTTGGCATTTTCGCTCCCGCGTCCGTACCGATTGAAACGGCGGTTCCTGATGTCGGAAGCGTCGTCCACATGGTTTCTATGTATGGACTCGATTCGACAGAAGTTGCGCCACCAGTTGATCGATCCGGAATCGGGCAACAGATACTCATTGATTGGCGGGTTTCGATCAGGGTCGGCTTAGTGACGGGCGTATATCCTCAAGGCCATCGGCAGTATAATTGGCCGTGTTTCACGACCACGATCCCTGCCGAACCGGGAATGAGCGGTGGTTTCGTGTATGTGCCACGCGATGGCGGCGTTCTCGGAGCATGCGGAATCGTCTGCGCGGATTGTTCTCCCGATTCTGCTCGCTTTCGGCATGATGAATGTGGAAGTTCCATTGTAGCATGTTCATGGCCTGCTCTTGCACTTCGCGGCCCGGTCGGCAAATTTTCTCGAGACGAATATAGTCTTCAGTCGCTTTATGAAATGGCGCTCAGAGGCGATTTAGATGTTCTCGTAGGCGGCATTGACCACCTTCAGTGCATTGACGGAAGAATGTGCAACCGAACGACTTGAAGTCCATTTCTAGGTCAGTTTTCATCGTTTTGCGCTTTGCGAGTTGAACCACTAAAAAAGCACTACTCCGTGCGTCTCAACCGAATCGATTTGGCGCGCCGCTCGCGCTCCAAATACTTGTCACGAACGTGCGCGAAGAAGCGTGGGGGCAGAACGCCGTAGGCGATGGATGACAAGTCGCGGCCGGTCACAGGCCGAAGATCCGGGCCGGGCCACACAAAGACGTTGGCTTCCGTGATTACAATCCAGGACCTGTCGGAATCGAGTTTGAGACGCGCCTTCGTTTCCGCCGGTATTTCGATGGCGTCCGCCGCACTCGTCGGCGCGGTGTGCGTGATGGGAAGCACGACGACCTCCTGTTCGCCAACTTCGTCCGCCACGGACATGACGATGGCGCACGGCCGGTCCTTGGTCCCTTCCTCGCGGCCGCGAAGGTGCTCTGCGCGCCACAAATATGAATAGCGGATGACGAGGCCCGGCTCCGGCGGCGGCAGCGTCACGGCTTCCAGTCTTTGAGCTCGTCGTCGCGGTGAGCGTGTTTGGGATCGACCTCGGACGCGGCAATTGCTGCGATCTGTCGCTCGGAGAGTTCGCCCAAGCCGACAA
The DNA here is from genome assembly GCA_050728855.1 of Rhizomicrobium sp. GTDB lineage: Bacteria > Pseudomonadota > Alphaproteobacteria > Micropepsales > Micropepsaceae > Rhizomicrobium. The sequence continues at coordinate 7,659 of JBOHKI010000081.1, forward strand.
CCCCGCGGTCACGGCGCTTCAGCCGGTGATATTCCTCGGCGGAGAGCAGCACTGTCCGCTCGCGGCCGTTCTTCGTGATGGCGACGGGCCGGGTCAGCGCCTTGTCCTGATAGAGACCCATGTGGCGCTGGAATTCCGCCGCGCTTACGGTGAGAAGGTCATCGGGTGGCATTTTGGTTCTCCATATATAATCAATATTATACATATAATACGTGCCTTGAAAGCCGTAGCGACGTCATCGACACCCCTCCGCAAAGGGCCAGCAAAGCCCCGCCGTCCGACTTGACTTGTTCCTTATTTGTTCTACGTTCATTCGGCAACTTATGGGTGAAACGCGCTGCGGGATGGGCCTGCGCCGAGCGGGAGCTGTTGTCCGGGCGGATGGCAATTTTCGGCGAGAAATGGAGCGAGTGACGATGGAGAGACGGGAGGGGGTGTAGAAATTGGAAAACGAATGGGCTCGGCGCGCGGCAACCACAAGATGTTGGCCGGCCCCAGGACTTCCAGGGGGTTATCCCCTCCCCCCGTGTGTTTCTGGAGGTTCGAATGGGGCGCGGGGTTTGGCAGGCCGGCGCTGCCCCACGCCCCCCCGGGGGGGAGCGTCGCGCGGTGAAACAATGATCAATGGCTTGGTGGGGCGCAGATGGCGGGGGCGAGATGTGGGCTCCGGCGGACCACGCGATGTTGCGGACGGTGGCGGCTGCCCCGGCGCCCGGCCTCGCGGTCGAGGTTCGAGGTTTGCGGCGCCGCCACGGCGATCGGCAAACGGAGAGCCTGGGTTGCGGCCCCCCAACCCGAAAAATGCTTTGCGCATTTTTCGGCCTCCCCACGCGGGGGAGGTTGCGAAGGGGCGGCCTCGCCACGGCGGGAGGGTCAGGTCACGTCGAACTCCGCCACCACCGGCACGTGGTCGGAGGCCTGTTTCCAGCCGCGGAGGTTCTTGAGGATGCGGTGCGCGCGGGCCGCGCCCTTCAGGCCGGGGCTCGTCCAGATATGATCGAGCCTGCGGCCGCGATCGGATTTGCGCCAGTCGCCGGCGCGGTAGCTCCACCACGAATAGATCTTCTCCTCCGCGTCCACGAATTGGCGCGTCACGTCGGTCCAGTCGAAGGCGGCCTTGACCTCGCCCAGCAGCGCGGTCTCCACCGGCGTGTGGCTGACGACGCCCAGGAGCCGGGCGTGGCTCCAGACGTCGTTCTGGAGCGGCGCCACATTGAGGTCGCCCACCAGGATGACGGGCGCGGCGCGGTCGCGGGCCTCGAACATCGCGCGCATCTCGCCCAGGAAGGCGAGCTTGTGGGCGAATTTGGGGTTCTTCGCCGGGTCGGGGATGTCGCCGCCGGCGGGGACGTAGAAATTGTGCAGCTCGACGCTGTTCTGGAGCACCACGCGCATGTGGCGGCAATCGTCCTTGCCGCAGAATTGGGTGGCGCGCTGCTCGCGGAAGGCCAGGCGCGAGAGGATCGCCACGCCGTGATAGCCCTTCTGGCCGTGGACCGCCTGGTGGACATAGCCCAGCTCCGCGAAGGCCCGGGCGGGGAAGAGGTCGTTGACGACCTTGATCTCCTGCAGCGCCACGACGTCGGGCTGTTCCTGGCGCAGCAGGCGGCGGACGAGGCCCTTGCGGAGGCGGACGGAGTTGATGTTCCAGGTGACGAGTTTCAGGCATTCCTCCCATGCGATTCGTGCAAGCCATTCCTAATCATGCGAAATATGGCTGACATGCCAAGGTGTTAGATGGGATTTGGGCGTGATTTCCGAACGATAAACACTAAATATTTCGAATATCATTCATTGAACCGCAGCGGGCGGCCTCCTATGTCCCTCTGCGAAGGCCGGTGGACCCGGTCAGCGAATTCCGGCCGGAAGGACCCCTCCCTCCGGCCAACCAAGGAGAGGCACCATGACACACATTTCGGCTTCGGCCCCCGCCATCGGCTCGCGCATCAACAGCGCCATCATCACGCTCTTTTCGGGCGCGGTGGTTCTGGTTCTGGGCGCGGTCTCGCTGGGCGCGTTCCTGGCCTAAGGGCTTTCGGGCCTGACGGACTTCCCCGGCGCGGGCGCCCTCTGGCTCCCCCCAGCATCCGCGCCAGGAAGCGGCCAGCGGGCTTTCGGGCCTTCTCCCAGGCTCGCGAAGTGGCCCAGCTGGCCATGTTCAACCCCCGCCCAGGCGACCATCGCGGCGTTGTCCGTGCAAAGCCTGGGCGGGGGTATTTTTGTCGCAAACCCTTCGCGCGACGCGAGCGCGATGAGCGCCGCGCGGATCGCGGCATTCGCGGCCACGCCGCCGGCGACGACGAATTCGCGGCCATCGGGAAATTCCGCCCTGAAGCGCCGCATCGCCGCGGTCACGCGATCGCCCAGCGTGTCGATCGCGGCCTGCTGGAAGGACGCGGCGAGATCGGCGGCGTCGGCATCGCCGTATGCGCCGCCGCGGACGATCTGGCGCAGCGCCGTCTTGAGGCCGGAGAAGGAAAAGTCCGCACCCGCGCGCCCCAGCATCGGGCGGGGCAATGCATAGCGCCGGGGATTGCCCGAACGCGCCAGCCGCTCCACCTCCGGGCCGCCCGGATAGGGCAGACCCATCATCTTGGCCGCCTTGTCGAATGCCTCACCCAGCGCATCGTCGATGGTGGTGCCGTAGAGATGGAAGCGGCCCACGCCTTCCACCGCCAGCAGCTGGCAATGCCCGCCGGAGATCAGCAGCAGAAGGAAGGGAAAGCGCGCGCCCTCCGTCAGCCGCACCGTCAGCGCGTGCGCCTCCAGGTGATTGACGGCGATGAGCGGCTTGCCCGATGCCAGCGCCAGCGCCTTGGCGGTGGTCAGCCCCACCATCACCCCGCCGATCAGCCCCGGCCCCGCCGTCGCCGCGATGGCGTCGAGATCGGAAAATCCCACGCCGGCCTCCGCCATCGCGCGCGCCACGATGCCGTCCAGCGCCTCGATATGGGCGCGCGCCGCGATCTCCGGCACCACGCCGCCATACGGGGCGTGCGCGTCGAGCTGGCTGAGCACGATGTTGGACAGGATCGTGCCCGGCCCCGGCGCGGATCCGCGCACCACGGAAGCGGCGGTTTCGTCGCAGCTCGTCTCCAGGCCCAGAACCGTCAATGCGCGCAAAGAAAGATCGTCCGTGCTATCACGCGGCCCGGTTCTATTGGCTTTGTCACGGGCACGAAAGGTCCCCACGAAAGACGCCATGGCGACACCCCTCCGCCTCGGTACACGCGCCTCGCGCCTCGCGCTGGTGCAGGCCGAAATGGTGAAGACATCGCTTGCGGGCGTAGGCGTGGACTGTGCGCTCGTGCCGCTGACAACGTCCGGCGACCGCATCCAGGACAAGAGTCTGGCCGATGCCGGCGGCAAAGGCCTCTTCACCAAGGAGCTGGAAGACGCGCTGCTGCGGGGCAACATCGACCTCGCCGTGCATTCCATGAAGGACGTTCCCACGGCGCTTCCGCAAGGGCTTTGCATCGCGGCCCTTCTTCCGCGCGAGGATCCGCGCGATGCCTTCGTGTCGCGGACGGCGAAATCGCTCGCCGATCTCCCGAAAGGCGCGCGGGTCGGTACAAGCTCGGTGCGCAGGCAGGCGCAAGTACTGCGCGCCCGGCCGGATCTCGAAACGGCGCTCTTGCGCGGCAATGTCGACACACGGCTCGGCAAGCTCGATGCCGGACAATTCGACGCCATGCTGCTGGCGCTGGCCGGACTGAAGCGGCTGGAGCTCGCCGGGCGCGCTACGATGCTGCTGGACGCGAAGGATTGGCTGCCGGCACTGGCACAGGGCGCGATCGGAATCGAAATTCGCGACGGCGATGGCGTGGCGCGCTCAGCGGTCGCGACACTCAATCATCGCGACACGGAAATCGCGCTCGCCTGCGAACGCGCGTTCCAGTACGCGCTGGACGGCACCTGCCGCACGCCCATCGGCGGCCTCGCCACGCTCGCGAACGGCACGCTCGGATTCCGCGGCGAAGTCCTGGCGCCGGACGGCAGCGGCCATGCGGACACGGCATTCGAATTCCGGCTCGGCGGCGATCCGGTGCGCGAGGCGGCGGAAGCCGGGCGAGAGGCGGGACTTGCGCTCAAGCCCCGCGCGCAAGCCTGGCTCGCGGCCTGATATGCGCGTGCTCGTGACACGGCCGGCCGGCGATGGCGAAGCGACAGCGGAGAAACTCAAAGCGCTGGGCCACGACCCGATCCTAGCGCCGTTGATCGACATCCAGTTTCGCGACGGCGGCGAAATCGCGCTGGACGGCGTGCAGGCGATCCTTGCCACCAGCGCCAACGGTGTGCGCGCCATCGCCCGGCGCACGCCGCGCCGCGACGTGGCGCTGTTCGCGGTCGGCCGGCAAACCGCGGCTGCCGCGCGCGCCGCCAGGTTCGCCCGTGTGCGCAGTGCCGATGGCGATGGCG
>JBOHKI010000082.1:0-11952 GCA_050728855.1 Rhizomicrobium sp.
ATCCACCTCCCCCGCTCTCGCGGGGGAGGAAGCGGAGATAACCTCCCCCTTGCGGGGGTTGGTAGCGACAGCGTGCCAACGAAAAATCTCGAAGCGAAGCGCAGAGATTTTTCGGGTGGGGGGAACGCGCTGGCGGAGAGAACCCCCGCCCGAAATCGCGTTCCGCGATTTCGACCTCCCCGCAAGGGGGAGGTTGTTCATGTTCTCCGGAACACCACCGACGACAGCCAGCCGAGCAGGACGGCCATCGCCACCGCGAGCAGGCCGTAGGTCACCGCGTCCTTGTGCGCGAAGGCGAACAGTCCGCGTTCGATGCCGGCCTGTTCGACGTAGAGCGGCGTGGTCTGCGCGCCCATCACCAGCCCGTCGCGGAAGAGATAGACCTCGGCGGTGTATTGCCCGCGCGGCACCGAAGCCGGCACCGGGACATGGACGCGGAACAGCGAATAGCTGAGGAACTCCACGCCTTGCGGATCCTCGCGGAACAGCCCGTCGCGCGCTCGCGCCCGGATCGCGGCCAGCCGGAACGGCTCGGCTTTCGGCGGCGAATGCGTGCTCTCGCCTTGGGGCTGCACCTCGTCGAGGCCGAGCTGGTAGCGCTGGCGCGTCTCCTGCGTGGTGACGTCGCCGAGCGGCCGCGTGCTGGCGACGAAGTAGTAGGCCGGCATGCCGTAGAGCGTCATCGCGTCGCGATTGATCCAGACGCCGGCCACCCGCACCTTGCGCCGCACCGTCATGTCGGCGCCGGGTCCGCGCATGACGACCACGACGTCGCGCGCGCCCCGCGGCTGTTCGCCGGCGCCGGCCTCGATGGCGCCGAACACGATCAGCTCGGTCCCGGTGTAGCTCGAGGTGATCTGGATCTGGTCCTGCGACAGGCCCGATACGAGGTTCTCCGCCTTCGCGGCCGTGGCGGCGAGCAACAACGCGAGACCGGCCGCCAGCGCTTTCATGGCGAGGCGATCTGCAGCGTGTAGAGATCGCCCGGCACGGCCACCAGGCCCCAGAACAGCCGCAGCGCCACCGCCACGATGATGAGCGCGAGCAGCAGCCGCAGATGCTCGCCGCGCATCCGCGTCGCCAGCCGCGTGCCGAACTGCGCGCCCAGCACGCCGCCCACGATCAGCAGCAGCGCCAGCACGATGTCGACATTGTAGTTGCTGGCGGCCTGGAGCACCGTGGTCGCCGCCGTCACGCACAGGATCTGCACCAGCGACGTGCCCACCACCATGTTGGCCGGCATGCGCAGCAGGTAGATCATCGCCGGCACCAGCATGAAGCCGCCGCCCACGCCCATCACCGCCGACAGCATGCCGACCAGGAAGCCCAGCCCGATGGGCGGAACGATGCTGATGTAGAGCCGCGATTCCTGGAACCGCATCTTCAGCGGCAGGCGCTGCAGGCGGGTGTGCTGCCCGGCGCGGCGCGCGGGCGGCGCGGTCCCGGCCCGCGCGGCCCTGAGCGCGCGGATGCTTTCGTTGAGCATCATGCCGCCGATGACGCCGAGCAGCACGACATAGCTCACCGAGACGACGAGATCGGTCTGGCCCTTGGCGCGCATCAGCGCGAACAGCGCGACGCCGGCGACCGTGCCGGTCAATCCGCCGCCCAGCATCACGCCGGCCATCTTGAAATCGATGCCGCCGCGGCGCCATTGCGCGATGGCGCCCGAGGTCGAGGCGGCCGTCATGTGGCTCGCGGTGGTGGCGACCGCGACGGGGGAGGGGATGCCGTAGAAGATCAGCACCGGCGTCAGCAGGAAGCCCCCCGACACGCCGAACATGCCCGAGAGCAAACCCACCGCCGCGCCGAGCGCCATGATGACCAGCCAATGGACGGACATCTCGGCGATGGGAAGATAGATTTCCATCGGACTCGCGCGTGAGGCAGGAATTCCGCGATTCAGCGGACGGGCGCGCGGAGTTTCGGCTCCCCAAACGGTGGGGTCAACCGGGCGTCAGCCGCCGAGCACGGCGGAGAGATCGGGTGGCGTGTTCGCGGCGCGGTCCGGCGCTTGCGGCTTGAATGCGGCGGCGGCCTTGGCGGCGGTGGCCTTGTCCGGCGCGCTCAGCTGCGTCGCCAGCACATCGACGCGCGACTTGGATTCGGAATCGCCCTGGGCCGCGGCGATCGCGTACCACTTGTAGGCCTCGACCAGGCTCTGCGGCACGCCCATGCCGCGCTCATAGAGCACTGCCAGGTTGAACTGCGAATCCGACAGGCCGAGATTGGCGGCGCGGGTGAACCACTGCGCCGCCTGCGCCGGATCCTTCTTGGTGCCGTTGCCTTCGGCATAGGCCACGGCGAGATTGTGCATCGCCTTCTTGTTGCCGAGCTTGGCGGCGGCGGCATAGAGCTGCGTCGCCCGGGCGATGTCTGCCGGCACGCCGCGGCCGCGTTCGTAAAGCGTGCCCAGCCGATACTGTGCCAGCGCCTCGCCCTGGCTCGCCGCGCGTTCCAGCCAGCGCGCCGCTTCGGCTTCGTTCACCGCCGTGCCCTGGCCGTCGAGATAGTCCAGGCCGAGAAGCAGCTCCGCTTTCGGGTTGCCGCCATTGGCCAGCGCGGCCAGCCGTTGCATGGGCGTGATGGTGGTCGGCGGCGGCAAGGGTTTCGCCGGCTTCGGCGCCGCGCTCTGCTGCGCCGGCGCGGGCTTCAGCGCCGCCGTGGCGGATGACGGCGCGGGCGTTGCGCTGGTGGTCGCGGCAGGCGGCGTTTCGGCGTCTTCGCCGGAGGACGGCGCGGCCTGCGGCGGTGCGGCGGTCGACTGCTGCTCCGCGGCCGGATGCGGCGGCAGGATCGGCGGCAGCGTCACGGATTTGTGCGAACCTGAAACGCCGTGGCTCAGCATCACGCCCGCGATCATGGCGATCATCACGATCAGCGCGATGCCGCCGATGAGAAGAAAGCGCGTGGCGTTGCTCGATTTCTCCGGTGCCGCGGCCGGCTTGGCGGTCTGGCCCCAACTGAAGCCGGAGAAGGGCGAGCGCTGCGTCTGTTCGGCCTGCGCGGCCGCGGCGGCCCGGGCGGAGCGGCGCGCGGCGGCGAGGAAATTCTCATTGCCCGCGGCGCCGGCCTGCGCGGCCGCGTTGGCTGCGAAGGCGTCGGCGCCGAAGCTGTGCGCGCTGCCGGCGTCGAATTGCGGGTTGGTGTCGAAACTCGCGACCGGCGGCGGCGTGAACGGATCCGAGGGCTGCTGGAATGTGGACGGCGCCTGATCGGGAAACGGCGGCAGATCGAAACCGGTGCCGGCAAATGGCGGCGGCGCGGCCTGCTGCGGCGCCGCCGCCTGATGCTGTGGCACGGCCAGCGGTGCGGGCGCGGCCTGCGGGCCGAGCGTTCCGTTGGCTTCGTTGACCGCCGCGCGCAGTTCGGAGAGCGCATCGCGGTGGCGCTTGTCGGCAGCGTCGACGCGGCTCGCGAGGCTGCGGAGGTTTTCTTCCACGAAATCCGCGCCGACGCTTTTCTGTTCGGTGTGCTCCAGGCGGCTGGCGATGTCGCCCAGCGACTGCTCGATGCCGGAGAGCCTGCGGTCGAGGCCGTTCTCGACATTGCGCACTTCCAGCTTGGCGACGCTTTCCTCCAGACGCGCCATGGCGCCGGCGGTTTGCGCCTCGCTGGCGTTGAGCCGCGTGCCCAGCTTGTCGATGGTCTCGCCGATCTGGGCGAGCGCGGAGGCCTGGCGCTGGATCTCGGCCAGTTCGCCGGCCTTGGCGCCCTGCGACGCTTCGATGTTCTCGAGCGTCTTCTCCAGCGCGTTGGCCGAGGCGTGTGCCGCGCGTTCCACGGCGCGCACGCGATCGTCGATGGCGGCGATGCGCTGCTCCAGCGAATGGGAGGTGTGTTCGGCTTCGCCGCGCGCGTCGTCGACGCGGCCGGCGACGGAATCCACATTGTGCGCCAGCGACGCGATCTGCGTGGCCGACTTGTTCGCGGTGTCCGAAATCTGGTCGGCCAGGCGCGACAATCCCTGATGCAGCGCCTTCACGGCGTCGCGGATGCCGTCGCTGGCAGCGCTGCGCTCGACGCGGGCGAGCCGCTCGGTCAGGCCGACGACGTGTCCGCCCAGCTGGTCGAAGGCCTGCGCCTGCTCGCGTGCGGCGACGTTGATCTCGGCCGCGGCCTTGCTCATGGCGCGGCTGTTCTCGGACTGGCCGCGCTCGGTGGCGTCGAGGCGGCGGGTCAGCGCGCGCATCTGTTCCTCGATGCGCCGATAGACGTCCTGGGATTCGGATTCGGCGCGGGAGACCCGGCCCAGCATCTCCTCGGTGTCCTTGCTGGAACCGCCGATCGCGTCGGCGGTCGCCACGCGGTAGGGCTGGGCGGCGCTGCGCCAGGATTCGCGCTGCATGTCGCCCGTGTCGCTCCCCAGGTCGCCGAAGCTTCTGAGGATGCGCCGCGTCAGCCATTCGCCGACGGAGAGTCCTTCGCGGCGCGCGGCTGCGCGAGCCGCCTCACGCGCCTCGGGCGGAATTCCGGCCACATTCCACGGGAGTTCAGGCTGCATCTGATTCGCCAACTGCCGCACCACCAAGAACGGTAACGGCGACAAGATGTTGTGTAAAGAAACGATCTTGCGCCAACAGGAAGGAGGCGGGCGGCGTGCCACTTTCCTAACAATTATCTTTGCGCCGGAGCGTTAATTCGGGGTTAGCGCTGTGCCACGCCGGCACGCGCCAATTCGCCACCCAGCCGCCCCGTGATCCAGGCGAACGCCATGCGGTAGTCGGAGGCCAGCGACCACAGCGGATAGGTGAAAGTCGCGGGATGGTTGTGCTCGATGAAGAAGTGCCCGATCCAGGCCGGCGCGTATCCCGCGACCAGCGCGATCGGGAACAGCCAGCCATTGCCCGTGGCGATCAGCGCGACGATGCACGCCGTCGACAGTCCGGTGCCGAGATAATGGATGGCCCGGGTTTCGGGCCTGGAATGCTCGCGCAGGTAATAGGGCCAGAACTCCGCATAGGTCGCGATCTTCCCGGCCATGGCCTGCTCTCCTACGGATGCTCCGGACGCGGTTGCGGCACGGGCGTGCCGGGCGGCGCGTGCGGATCGTGCGGCGGCGGCGGCAGGCCGAGATTGGTCGCGAACAGCTGCACCACGAACACCTCGTTGTCGTTGACCGCTGCGCCGACGCCCGAGCGGTCGTATTGCGGTGTTGTGAACATCGCGCGGTTGTCCGGGCTCGCCTCCCAGATGGCGACGAACTTTTTGGCGAACGCATCGACGTCGACGCCGAGCCGGGGTGTGTAGTATTGCGCCGCGATGTTTTCGCCGAGCAGACCCTGGAAGTCGGCATCCTGATCCATGATCAGCGTGGTCGATGTCGTGCCGTCCGGGCCGGCATGCTGCATGTAGTCCTTCGCCGCCATGTCGGCGCTGCGCTTGCGCGCGACCCCGACCAGCTCGGAATCCATCGCTAGCGTCTTGGCCGCGGGATCGAGCTTGCGGCGCTCGTCCTGGACGAGTTCGAAGATCCGCGTCTCCAGCGCCACCATCTGCGTATGCGGATCCCGCGGTGGGGGCGGCGGCGTGTATGCCGTCCTGTCCTGCGACGCGCAGGCGGAGAGGAGGAGGGTGGCGACGAAGCAGAAAATCACCTCTCCCTTGCGGGGAGGTCGAAAAATCCGAAGCACTTTTCGGGTGGGGGACGGAGCCCGCGCTGAGAAGCCCCCACCCGAAAACGCTTCGCGTTTTCGACCTCCCCGCAAGGGGGAGGTCGAGGGTTGCGAGAAGGCGTTTGTCAATTCACGATCTCGAACAGTCCGGCGGCGCCCATGCCGCCGCCGATGCACATGGTGACGACGCCGAGCTTGGCCTTGCGGCGGCGGCCTTCGATGAGCAGATGCCCCGTCATGCGCGCGCCCGACATGCCGTAGGGATGGCCGATGGAGATCGCGCCGCCGTCGACATTGAGCTTGTCGTGCGGGATTCCGATGCGGTCGGCGCAATACAGAACCTGGCTCGCGAACGCCTCGTTCAGCTCCCAGATGTCGATGTCGTCCGGCTTCAAGCCGTGGCGTTCGAGCAGGCGCGGCACCGCGAAGACCGGGCCGATGCCCATCTCGTCCGGCTCGCAGCCGCAGGTGGCGAAGCCGCGGAAGATGCCGAGCGGCTTGATGCCGCGTTTCGCCGCTTCGCTGGCCTCCATCACCACCGCGGCCGACGCACCGTCGGAAAACTGCGAGGCGTTGCCGGCGGTGATGTATTTGCCGACCTTGATCTCTTGCCCACCCTGAAACACCGGCTTGAGCGATTGCAGGCCTTCCAGCGTCGTGTCGGGGCGGTTGCACTCGTCGTGATCGACCGTGACGTCGACGATCGATTCCTGTCCCGTCGCCTTGTCGGTCTTCTTCATCTTGGTCTTGAGCGGGACGATCTCGTCCTTGAACTTCTGCGCCTGCTGGGCCGCGGCTGTGCGGCGCTGGCTCTCCAGCGCATAGGCGTCCTGGCGCTCGCGGCTGATTTGGTAGCGCTCGGCGACGACCTCGGCGGTCTCGATCATGCTCATCCACAGCGCGGGCTTGACCTGCAACAGATGCTCTTCGGTGATGTTGCGGGTGTTCATCCCGCCCATCTGCACAAGGCTGATCGATTCAACGCCCGAACCGATGGCGACCGGCGTCTTCTCCGTGATCACCTGCTGCGCCGCCATGGCGATGGCCTGGAGCCCGGAGGAGCAGAAGCGGTTGATCGTGGTGCCGCCTGTCGTCACCGGGCAGCCGGCCCAGATGGCGGAGAGCCGCGCGATGTTCATGCCGGTGGCGCCTTCGGGCTGGGCGCAGCCCATATAGACGTCTTCGACATCCTTGGGATCGATGCCCGCCTTGGAGATGGCGTGCTTGACGGCATGGCCGCCCATGACCGCGCCATGGGTGATGTTGAACCCGCCGCGGACGGATTTCCCGAGCCCCGTGCGCGCAGTCGAAACGATGACGGCTTCCCTCATGGCATCCTCCGATAGATCAAGCCGGACAACCCTATCGCGCTGAACGCACACAAACCACCTCTCCCTTGTAGGGGGGCGAAAAATGCCGAGCACGTTTCGGGCGGGCGCGCTCCGGGGCGGCGGCGCGGCCGCCACCCGAACGATCTCTCCGCTTGGCTCCGAAGGTTTTTGGCCTCCCCGCAAGGGAGAGGCGGACATCAGATATACGCGCCCATGTCGGTCCATTCCGGGGCGGCGCGGGTGCGGCTGCGGTGGGTGATCATGCGATCGTGAAGGTGGCGCACCGTCTGGCTGCCTGTGGTGACGCAGAGGAAGGGCAGGAAGCCGTGGACGATACAGGCGCATCCGGCCGCGATCATGCGCGTGCCGAAGGACAGCGCGCTCCCCATGTGCTGCCAATAGCTCTCGCCGACCGAACGGGGATGGGACGTGAACGGCTTCAGCCAGAAGTTCATGACTCACCTCTCAGTCGGCTTGCGGCGCCTACCAGTGCAGCGCCGCGGGACGGCGGATCGGCGCCGGCGCCAGCGCGCGATAGCGCGCCGTGAACCCGATCGCAAGGGCCAGCGCCGCCAGGCCCGCGGATATCTCGATTGTCTGGGAGAAATCGTGATCGAAATTGGCGATTCCGTCGAACGTCGCGGCGACGGCGAACGCTGCCGTCCACACCCCCGTGACGACGTAGTTGGCCCGCAGGAAAACGGCGTCGCTCCAGACCTCCTTCGGCGCGAATTCGCGTGCGTAGCCCAGCGAGACGGGATCGCGGCGCGCCAGCGAGAAGCCCGCCATCAGCAGGAAGCCGCAATCGACGACCAGGCGCGTCGTGGCGTTCTTCAGGGTCGGCTCGACGAAGCCGATGAACAGCGCCATCAGGAAGAACAACGTCATTCCACCCACGTCGAGCAGCCTGAGCGCCTTGCTGTGCAGGAAGTCGCGGATGCCGACGACGAACGCCGCGGCGAGTCCGGCCCACAGCGCCAGGCTCATCGAGACGCCCGCCAGCAGCGCGAAGACGATGAACGGAATGAAGCCGATCAGCACGCCCATGGGAGCGGCGCGCTAGCGAGCGCGCTCACCCATCAGTGGCCCTGCTTCTTTCTCGCCTGCGCATAGAGCGACCACAGATGCGCCGTCGCCATCCGCGAGGGGCCGCCCGTCACCTTGGCGAAGGTCGCCACGGCGTCGTCGAACTTGCCCTGCGCGACCTGGGCCTGGCCCAGGATCATCAGGCCCTCGCTCGCGTCCTTCATGCCGCCCTTGGCGATTGCCGCGTTGGCTTCGGTCTCGGCGTCGGCATAGCGACCGTAGCCCCAATAGTCCTCCGCCAGCTTGACCGCCAGCTCTCCGGTCTTGCTCTTGTCAGCCGATGCCGCGAGCGATCCCAGGATGCGTTCGTCGCCGGCGGCATCCTTGCGCGCTTTCGACAAGCCGCCCGCCTGGCCCGCGGACAGCTTGCCGGACGCCATACCCTGCTCGTAGACCTTCACTTCCTCGGTCGGATAGCCGAGCTGGCCGCAAAGCTGCGCCATCACCGTGAAATCGTCGCCCTGCTGCATCGCGCCGGCCATGTATTGCAGGCGGTACATGTAGAGCGCATCGATTTCCTTGACGTTGCGGTCGCCCAGCGCGTGCTGGATCAGCCGGTGCCAGACGTCGGGATCGTTGTGCTCGACGGCAAGGCTCTCGATCGTCGCTAGCGCGGCGGCGGGATTGCTCGCGGCTTCCGCGTTCGCAACCAGCTGCAGCGACTGCTCCGGCGCGTTCTTGCCATGCGCCTTGGCGAAGTCGACCGCCTTCTGTGCGTAGACTGTCGCGTTCGCCTTGTCATTCAGGCTGTAGTAGGAGATCGCCATCACCGTGTAGGTGCTCTCGTCATTGCCGGCATAGGTTTCGAGCTTGATGCCGAAATTGATCGCCTTCTGCCACTGCTGGAGATTGTCGGCGACGATCACGGCGTTGTAGTACGCACCCTTCTGGGAATCCTTGTCGAGCGTGTCGAAATCGGGCGAGGCGAACATCGCTTCGTAGGACGTCATCGAGGTCGGGTAGTCGTGCAGATTCGCCGCGACCACCGACAGGAACTGGTTGATCACGAAATCGTCGTGCGGCGTGCGGTCGGGAACGGCTTGCGCCACCTTGATCTGGACCAGGGCGCCCGGCATGTCGCCGCCTTGCGCCGCCTTCTGCGCCGCCATGATCGCGGTCGCCACGTCCTTGGTGAGCTTGCCGCCGGAGGAACTGGTCGCGCCCGAACGGCTCTCGGTGGAGTGCGGCGTCGGGCCCATCGCGAGGGCGGATGTGGCTGTGGCGGCGAGCAGGGACGCCGCGAGCGCGGCCAGTGCGAAACGCTTCATTGTGTTCAAGTCCTCTTCAGGGTCGGGCAGGCCAGAACAGCCCTCGGGAAAGACGCCCAGTTTAATGTGCCGGTTCCGTGTTTTCCAAGCGGCAGGGAAGCCACAGCATATTGCGCCGCAACCGGAAAGTGCTTAAGCGGCTTGTCCGACGCAATTTTCCGTGACCCGCGCATGTCTGACCGCCCCAAAGGCATTCCGCCCGAGGCCGAACTCGCTTCAACCGGCGGCTTCAACAAGTATGTGGGGCCGCTGTGGCGCCTGCCCGACCAGGGCACGGGCGACGGCGCGATCAAGCGCTTCGCCTTCGTGGCCGAGGACAAGCACATGAACAGCGCCGGCACCGTCCATGGCGGCATGCTGATGGGCTTCGCCGACACGGCGATGAGCCGCACCACGCGGCTGGTCACCGGCGCCCGGGGCGTGAACACGGTGGCGCTCAATTGCGATTTCGTGGGGCCGGGCAAACTGGGCGACATGATCGAGGCCCGCGTGAGCGTGACGCGCAAGGCGCGCACCATGGTGTTCCTCTCGGCCGAATTGAAGTCGGGGGACCGCACGCTGCTGGTGGCGACGGGCCTTTGGAAGATCGCGGCCAGATCGTGAGCGCGCCGGCAGCCGCGCCGGAAGGTTTCCGCGAGACCGCGCTGGTCGATCCGTTCGAGCGCTACATCGGGCCGGTGTGGGAGAAGGGCGAGGCGCCGTCGCGGACGTTCGCACTGCTCGTCGATGCGCGCCACGTCAACATGCGCGACATCATCCATGGCGGCATGCTCATGACCTTCGCCGATGCCGCGCTCGGCCAGGCGGTATGGGACGTCACCGACCGTGCGCCGTCGGTCACGCTGAACATGCAGTCCCAGTTCCTGAAGCCCGCGCGCCGCGGCGACCTGATCGCGGTCGAGCCCCAGCTGGTGCGCAAGACCCGCAGCCTGGTCTTCATGCGCGGCGATTTCCAGGTGAACGGCGAAACCGTCTTCGCCGTCACCAGTGTGTGGAAGCTGCTGGGCGCCTAGCGGGCCGCCTTCTGTGGGCGGTCAGGTAATCCCTTGTTTACCATGCCGTGCGAGCCTGCCGTGGGGCATAGGGCTCGATAGGCATGGCAAATCCGGCGGAACTTGTGCTGGGCTCGGTCCAGTTGGGCCTCGCCTATGGCGCGGCCAACCGCACCGGCAAGCCGTCGCGTAAGGCGGCGCTCAAGCTGGTGCGCCGCGCCGCGGATTCCGGCATCACCAAGTTCGACACTGCGCGCGCCTATGGCGACAGCGAGGAACGCCTTGGCGAAGCGCTGGGCGGCCGCAAGGCCGTGCGCACGATCACCAAGTTGAGCCCGCTGACGGAACTCGCGGAAGACAGTGCGCGCGACG
The DNA here is from genome assembly GCA_050728855.1 of Rhizomicrobium sp. Classification (GTDB taxonomy): domain Bacteria; phylum Pseudomonadota; class Alphaproteobacteria; order Micropepsales; family Micropepsaceae; genus Rhizomicrobium. The sequence goes on from JBOHKI010000082.1 coordinate 10,665, forward strand.
CGGTTCGCGCCGCGGTCGACGCCAGCGTAAGCCAGTCGCTGGCCGCACTCCGCCGCGAGCGGATCGACTGCCTGCTGCTCCACCGCGCCGCGCACATGACCTCGCATGGCGGCGCCGTCTGGGACCGGCTTGTCGAGATGCTGGAAGAGGGCACTGTGCTGTCGCTTGGCGTCTCCGTGCAGTCGCCGGAGGAAGCCTTCGCCGCCCTGTCGCGCGCCGACATGCGCCACATCCAGCTTCCGTTCAATGTGCTCGACCGGCGCTGGCGGGAAGCCGGCGTGATCGATGACATCCTCGAACGCCCGCACGTGACCGTGCATGCGCGCAGCGTGTTCCTGCAAGGCATCTTGGCGGCGGAGGACGCATCGGTGTGGCCGGCCGTTGATGGCGTGGACGCGGCGGGGATTCTGAATGAACTCGCCCGCATCGCGGAGGATTTCGGCCGCGAGAGCATCGCCGATCTCTGCCTCGCCTATGTCCGCGGCCAGGACTGGATCGACGGCGTCGTGGTCGGCATGGAGACCGAGGCGCAACTGGACGACAATCTGCGCCTGTTCGTGCGCCCGCCGCTGTCCGTGGACGATTGTGCGGCGATCGCGGCGCGCATTCCGCTCGTCCCGATTCAGCTTCTCAACCCGGCACTGTGGCCCAGGACATGACCGTGATGTCCCCGCACGCATCCGCGCTCGCCCGGTTCCGCCTCGACGGCCGCGTCGCATTCATCTCCGGCGCCGCGGGGCATCTCGGCCGCGCCATGACGCTCGCGCTGGCCGAGGCCGGCGCGTCGGTGATCGTCAATGGCCGCAACGAAGCGCGCCTGGCGGCATTCGAAAACGAACTCGGATCCAGCGGACATTCGGCCGCGCGCGCCGTGTTCGACGTCTCGGACGCCGAGGCGACACGCACGTTCTTCTCCGGCCTCGACCGCCTCGACATCCTGGTCAACAACGCAATCTCGATGACGCCCCGGCCATTCGCCGATCTCGCGGCGGAGGATTTCGCCCAGACCTATGCCAGCAGCGTGACGGCTTCCTTTGAAGCCGTGCGCGCCGCGCGTCTTGCCCTGCGCCGCGCGGCGGCTCTCTCCGGCGAGGCCAGCGTCGTCAACATCGCCTCGATGTACGCGGCAGTGTCGCCGGACAAGCGCATCTACTCCCGCCCCGACCAGGCGAGCCCCTTTCATTACGGCCCCGCAAAGGCGGCGCTGCTCCAGCTGACGCGCCATTTGGCCGCGGAATTGGGTCCCGAAGGCATCCGGGTGAACGCGCTGGTGCCGGGGCCCTTCCCC
>JBOHKI010000083.1:0-11676 GCA_050728855.1 Rhizomicrobium sp.
AGACGTCGTAGCCGTAATCGGTTTCGAGCCATTGCGAAGTGTCCGCCATCCCGGGCTCGACGATTTCATTCGTGAGCAGGCCCGTGCTGGTGTCGTAGAAGTAGCCCGAATGGCGCGTCAGCGTCGGCTTGCCGGCGTAGCTGGAGCTGACATCGGCTTCCATGAGGCGGCCCAGCAGCCAGTGGCTCCCATCCACGATGTTGGCCCAGGTGTTGGTGGTCACCTTGGTGACGTCGGGCGAGGAGCCGCCCGGTGGCGTGGTCGAGACCATGACGGTGCCGACATTTCCGTAGGTGTCGTAGGCGCGGTAATCGGTCTGGATGGTGGGAAGCTGCGGCCCCTGCGTCCCGCCCGTTCCCAACTCCCAGCTTTGCACCACGGTGCTGCACAGGAACACGCGATAGACCGGACCGGTGGGCTGCGCGCTGCAATCGCTGCCCGTGCCGTTCGAGAACGTGTTGGTGGTGACGCTGATCTGCGCTCCGTTGGCCGTCTTGGTCTGCGACAGCACCATGCCGGTGAAAGGGAACTGCGTGGCGTAATTGGTGGTCTGCACCACGCCGGTCTCCAGGTCCGTCACCGTCATGCTGGAGAAGCCTTCGAAACCGCGGCCGGAGAGATCGGCGCGCGCTCCGGCATAGCTGTAGGACGAGCTGTAGCAATTGGCGTTGTTCGGCGCCGAGCAGGAGTTGATTCCGTTGCTGGAATCCACGCGGGCCACGACGTATAGCGGTCCGTCGATGTCCTGTGTTGGCCAGGCGTCGCCGCACTGGTAGGTGGCCGGGTTGCTCGGGCATTTGACGTAGAGCGATCCGTTCCGGTTGAGCCGGTCGTAGGTCACATAGGTGCCGATGCCGAGGCCGTTGGAAACGCCGCTGATCACCTCGGGCACGTAGTTGAAGAGCATTTCGAAATCGTCCTGGCCGCCGCCAGAGTTCTGCACCCACAGATCCGTCGCGCCGTCGTTGTTCCAGTCTGCGGCCGTTGCGACTATGCCGGTATCCTGGGTCGACACGCCTTGCGACAGGACCTGCACGAACCCGGCGCCCGTCGACAGATAGACCATGATCTGGGGATAGGTGGCGCCGCCGTTGTGCGGGATCAGCGCGATGTCGGTCTTGCCGTCGCCGTTGAAGTCGCCGGTGACGATCGAATATTGCGTCATGTCCAGGAAATTCGTGCCATGCATGAACGCAAACGGTGTTTCCAGAAATCCGGTCCCGGTTGAAAGCTCGACATAGGCGGTCGAGCCGATGCTCGTCGTCAGCAGCAGGTCGGTCTTGCCGTCGCCATTGAAATCGCCGGTCGTGATTGTGTGATTGGCGTCCTTGATCCAGTCCCCGAACGCCAAGGGATACGTTGGGGCCGTGGCGTTGCAGGCCGAATAGACGATCTCGTTGCGGGCGTTGAAATTCTTGTTCTGTATCAGGAGATCCGTGCAACCGTCGCCGTCGAAATCGCCGGTGTAGGGTATGCTGTCGTCGTCGCTGACATCGGCGCCATAGGTGATGCCGATGGTGAAAGAAAACCTACCGGCCACCAATCCGTTGCTGAGGAATTGTGTCGCCGCGCCGCCGAATTGAGGGTCCTGCTTGTCCAGAAGGTCGTCGCGGCCGTCGCCGTTGAAATCTCCGACAAGCACCTGCCCGCCGGAGCCGCCGGCAAACAGCCTTTGCCCCGGCACCGGATTGACAGTGCTGAAATGCGCGGCGGAGTCCTGGGACAACACGTAGTACTGGTTTTCCGCATTGTCGTCGTGATCTTGTTCGAGAATGTCGGTGATGCCGTCGGCGTTGAAATCGAACAGTTCGGTCAGGCCCCCATAAAGCGTCGCGGGGCCGCTGCAATCCGCCGGCACGCCCGGACTATACGCGGGATTGTAGCCGACGGTGGCGTTCATGGATTGGAATGAGTATCCGTCGCCCAAGCCGGTGAAGATCGATCCGGGTGCATAGGGACAGTTCGTGGTCTGCTGCACGAGCAGGACGAGGTCGCTGATGCCGTCGCCGTTGAAGTCGGCGATGAAATGGTTCGGCTTTGCCGTGGTCCAGCTCTGCAGGAGCTGGTTCGGCTTCACGGTATAGGTAAGCGCATCGCGCGAACCCTGCCAGGTGAACGATGTGGGCGCCAGGCAATGGGCGCCAGGCTGGTCGCTGTCGCATTGGGTGATCTGATTGAGCTCGTCGTGCTCATCGCTGAAACTGGCGAAGTTGTACGCCAGCCGGTAATCCGTGACGATCGTCGCGCCCGCAAAGGTCTTCACATGCGTGAGCAGCAACGTGTTTACGACGAAGGCGCCGGCCTGGAAGCCGATCGAAGTATCGTTGCGTTGCGTGTAGACGAACTGGACGGAATTGTACGGTTGCTGCCCCCCGGCATTGGCATTGCCAGTATAGTCGATCCGCGTTGGATAAACCTGTCCTGTCGCGGTGTCCTGCGTGCCGTTGTCGTAGGTGACCGTCAGATAGTTTCCGACCGTATCCGATATCTTGTCCACTGCCCACGCGCGGACCGTCTGCTGCACGACCGGATTGGTCACGGATCCGCCGGAGACACCAAGCGTGTTTCCCCCGCCACCCGTATGGCCGCCGCCGCCCTGATCGCCGCCGCCGTCGTCGGATTCACCCGGGGTCAGCTCGGGCGCCTGCGAGTCCAGCGTATGGCCGAACTCCATGTGCTGGCCGGACTTTGTCCACACCTCGAACCAGGCTGGGCCTGTGCCGGCGACACCGTGACTGACGATACGACTGAAGCCGTCGATCTCGGTGCGATATTCCGTCCCGTCTGCGCCATAGTTTCCATTGTTGACGACGATGAGTTGCTGACCTTCCAGGCAGAACTTGTCGTTGCCATCGAAGTTCACCCCGCCATGAACTCCATTCTGTGCGAGCGTGCGCGGACACCGGCTGATCGACGGCAGCCCGGAAAGCGACCAGCCCAAGCCTTCGAGGCCATCCCCGCCCTGGCTCGAATAGTCGAGCGACAGAGCCGGAACCATGCCGGCGGTTCCCGGCGGGACCGCGATCGGAATCGTATAGGTGAATGCGCCGGTCGCCCCCACATTGAACTGGCCCGGCACGATCATCGCCGGCGCGTTCGCCGCCGATGCCGCGCCGATGAGCGCGAGGCCCGAAGCAATCAGCGCTGCAATGCTTCCGGCGGAGAAATATCCGCCGCGTCCCGTTTGCCCCATATCAGGCTCCCGCCCGGTTCGACGCGACGCTAAGGCTGAAACAAAGCGCCGCGCAAGTCAGCGTATGCAGGATCGTGTCGAGATGAAGGCGAGCTGTGATTTATTATCCCATCGTGACTTGTCGGAGACTTACTTCGCCACCCGAGATGCCGTAATGTGCTCTCGAGGCAACCATTGAGGAGCCCCGCTTATGCGTACTCGTGCTGAACTTCTAGGAGGCTCTGCGATTTTCGCATTAGCTCTGATGGCCATGCAGCCGGCGATGGGCCAACAGGGCAATTCGTCTGGCAGCGATTCGCAGATGCCGGCCGATCAGAATGCCGCGACAACGCCGACGTCCGGGACACCGCTTCAACCCAGCGAAATCCAGGAACAGCAGATCGAGCAGCAGCAACAATCCCAGCAACCTGCCGCCCAGCCACCGGGCGGGTGATACCGGGAGCCGCCTTTGTCAGGCGGCCGATACTCTGGCCGCCAAACCGTTGGCCACGACCCGGTTGTTCTGTGCTCCAATTCGTCGCGCGAGACGGGAGCATATTTCGCGCACGATGCGCGCTGTACCAGCCTCCGCCGCGCGCACGGCGCTTTGCCCGAGCCGGCTGGCGCCTGCTAGACATCGTTCCGGTCGCAGCCCGAACCATTCGCCCCAATCCCGCGTTCTCGACAGGCGGCGCATGTGAGCGTTCGATGGCCGGATGCGCGCCCAATCGAAAATGGAGGCGCCGATGAGCAGCGTGCAGGTCGGAGAGAAAATCTACGAGATGCCGCCGCGGGAGGGGTTTACCATCGCGCATTTTCTCACCGTCGCCGACATCGGCCGGTCGATGCGCTTCTATGAAACGGTGTTCGGCGGCCGCGTCCTGAGCCGGGGCGATAGCAAGGGCGCGCCGGGGTATATCCAGATCGCGAACACCTGGCTCATCGTCAACGTCGGAGGCGGGCCGACGCCCGACAAGCCGACGGTGACGCTCAGCGTCCTCGCCGATCCGGACAGGATCAGCAGCTTCATGAACATCCGCGTCGCCGACATCCACGCCTGTTACGAACTTTGGAAGAGCCGGGGCGCCACCTTCATCACTGCGCCAATCGACAAATACGGCGAAACACGCTGCTACATCCGCGATCCCGACGGCTATATCATCGAGGTCGGACAGAGCAAGCCGGACCTCACTTACGGATAGGGCCGTCCCGCAGCGTTCGGACTCCTGCGGTCGATCCGCTAATTTCCGCCGGACAGCGCGGCGTCGACCGCGGCGGCGAGAGCCGCGGCCATGATCCGGAAGCTTTCTTCGCCCTCCGCGGCGCTGGCGCGGCGGGGGTAGCCGAAATACGCGTCTGGGCCGCCGGCCTCGGCGAAGCTGCGCGCGCCCTTCGCAAAGGCCTCCGTCAGGCTGGCGGGATTGTCCGTGAGCGCCAGCCGTCCGCTTTCGTCCACAAGGTCGGGGCGCGCGGCCATGATGAGGCTGGTTTCGAATTGCCCCGCGTGGCAGGCGCCGGACTGGAATTCCGCCGTCAGCATCTGCGCCAGCTTGCGGCGCGTGAAGTCGGGGAAGGCGACGGGCAGGCCTTGGCCGCGGATTGCGTCCGCGGCTTCGCGCAGCACCGCGACATTGGCCGGATCGAAATGGCTGTTGGCGAGCGCCAGGCAGGCGAAGCCCTGCGCCTTCAGGCTCATCGCGATATCGACCAGCAATGCTTTCGCGGTCGCGGCGCTCACGGTGATCGTGCCGGGAAAGGCTTGTGCGTATTCGGCCGGCATATAGGCGAGCGGCGGCAGGACGGCGGCCGCATAGCCTCGCAGCGCCAGTGCGGGCAGGGCGCGCGTCGCCATGGTCTGGCTGATGATGACGTCGGTGTTCAGCGGCAGGTGCGGCCCATGGGCTTCGGTCGCGCCGCAGGGCAGGATGGCCACCGCCGTTTTTCCGGCTTGCAGCGCATCGCGCACCGTCGTCCACGCATTCTCGGCGAAGAGGGGCTTCATGCGTGCGCGGCTTTCAGCCGCTTGCGGTCCACCTTGTCGCGGTCGTTGCGCGGCAGCGGGTCGGCGATGAAATTCACCCAATGCGGCGCCTTGTAGCGCGCGAGCCTGACCTTCGCGAAGGCGATGATGCCGGCCTCCAGTGAAGGCGAGGGCGCGAAGCCGGGTTTGAGCACCACCAGGGCCAGCGGCTTTTCCAGGCCATGTTCATCCTTCCTGCCGACGACGCAGCATTCGCGCACGGCTTCGTGCTGGATCAGGCAGTTCTCCACTTCCAGCGGGCTGACATAGATGCCGCCGCTTTTCAGCAGGTCGTCGCCGCGGCCTTCGTAGTACCAATACCCGTCCGCATCCTCGCGGAACTTGTCGCCGCTCACGATCCAGCCGCCGCGCAGACGCTCCGTCGATTTCGCGTAGGCCGAATGATAATAGAGCGCCGCGGACTCTCCGCGCACCCACAGCGTTCCCACGTCGCCTTGCGCGACGGGATTGCCGTCATCGTCGACCAGCTTGGCGTCATAGCCGGGCACCAGCCGGCCCAGGCTGCCCGGCCGCACGTCGCCGGGGCGGTTGCTGATATAGATATGGAAGCTCTCGGCGCTGCCGATGCCGTCGATGATCGGCACGCCGAAGGCGCGGTTCCAGCGTTTGTGCAGCTCGCGCGGCAGCGCTTCGCCCGCGCTCCACATGAATCGCAGGCTGGAAATGTCGCTGCGCCCCGCTTCGGGCGACTGGAGCGCCTTGCCGATGAAGGTCGGGACGCCGGTGAGCACGGTGGCCTTGTGCTTCGCGATCAGGCCGAACAGCAGCTCCGGCGTGGGCTGTTCGCGGAACAGCGCCGTCGTCGCGCCCACCGCGAACGGGAACATGAGGTTGGTGCCCGTTGCGTATCCGAAGAACAGGCGCGACACCGAAATTGTGACGTCGCTCTCGCGCATGCCGATGAAGGCTTTGGCATAGACCTCGGTGTTGAAGGGAAAATGCGCATGGGTGTGGACGGCGCCCTTGCTCTGGCCGGTCGTGCCGCTGGTGAAGAGCCAGACGGCGGGATCGTCCTTGCGCGTCGGCCACGGCTCGGCGCCGGGCTTCGGCGCATCGCTCAGCCAGGCATCGAAACTCTTGTGGCCGCCCGCATCGGGGCCCGCGACGATCACATTGTCCTGGCCGAGGCTGCGCCCGCAATGGCGGGTGTCCTTCAGCGCTTTCTCGAACTCGGGCAGGCTCTGCTCGTCGAGGAAGACGAATTGCGGCCGCACATAGTCGAGATAATATGCGTAGTCCTTGGCCGTCAGCAGCGGGTTGATCTGGCTCACCACGCCGCCCGCCTTGATCGCCCCGAACCACGCATAGGCGAATTCCGGCCTGTCCTGCATGCAGAGCAGCACGCGCTGTTCCGGCAGAAGCCCATCGCTCACGAGATTTTTCGCGGCCCGCATGACGGCATCGGCGACGGCGCGATAGGGGATCGTCTCTCCCTCGAACAGGATGGCGGGCTTGCCGCCGCGTCCGGCCGCGATGTTGGAGAAGACGAAATAGTCCGCCATGTTGAAAGCGTCGGGGAAGTTCGGCGCGGACATCGGGAACCCCTAGGAGACTTCGCCGCCGGCGATGGGCAGCGCGATGCCGTTGACCGCCGCGGCATCGTCGGAGGCCAGCCACAGCACAGCGGCGGCGACTTCTTCCGGTTTCACCAGGCGGCCCTGCGGGTTGGCCGCGGTGAAGGTTGCAAGGGCTTCGGCTTGGCTCCGGCCGCTCGCTGCGCTGATCGTCTTGACCGCCGCGCCAATGACATCGGTGTCGGTGTAGCCGGGGCAGACGGCGTTGACGGTGATGCCGCTTTTCGCCAGTTCCAGCGCCAGCGCCTTTGTCAGCCCCACCACCGCGTGTTTCGCGGCGACATAGGCGCTGACATAGCGATAGCCCGTCAGCCCCGCGGTGCTGGCGATATTCACGATTCGGCCCCAGCCGCCCTGTTTCATCTGCGGCAGCACGGCCTGGATGGCGTGTACCGTGCCCATCAGGTTGAGGTCGATGGCGCGGCGGAAGGCATCGAGGCTCGTCTTCTCGAATGCGGCTGAGGAAACGCCGCCGGCATTGTTGACGAGCATCTGCACCGGACCGTGCGCGCGCGCGGCGCCACGCATGGCGGCCTCCACCGACCCGGCATCCGTCACATCGCAGACCTCGCGATGCGAATCGCTTATTGCCTGGGCGGCGGCGTCGAGTTTGTCTTTGTTGCGCCCCGCGATGGTGACGCGCCACCCCGCGCCGGCCAGCGCCCGCGCGATGGCCAGCCCGATTCCGCTGCCCCCGCCGGTGACCAATGCGTGTTTTCCGGTTCGCGCCACTTCCGGCCGTCTCCCTTGCACGGCAAACTAGTCTAAGCTCCTGTCACAGGGCAACAAACGCGAGCACAGCATGGATCCCAAAGCCTTTGCGCCGGCGCATTTCCTGTGGGCCTTCGACGGCGGCGTCGCCACCGTCACGCTCAACCGTCCGGAGCGCAAGAATCCGCTGACCTTCGAATCCTATGCCGAGCTGCGCGACATGTTCCGCGCGCTGGTCCAAGTGCCGGCCGTGAAAGCGGTCGTCCTGCGCGGCGCGGGCGGCAATTTCTGCTCCGGCGGTGACGTGCACGAGATCATCGGGCCGCTGGTGAAGATGGACATGATCGGACTGATGAACTTCACCCGCATGACCGGCGATCTGGTGAAGGCGATGCGCGGCTGCCCGCAGCCGATCGTGGCCGCCGTGAACGGGGTTTGCGCGGGCGCGGGCGCGATCATGGCGATGGCGTCGGATATGCGCATCGCAGCGGAGGGAGCGAAGACGGCGTTTCTTTTCAACCGCATCGGCCTCGCCGGCTGCGACATGGGCGCATGCGCGATCCTGCCGCGCATCGTCGGCCACGGCCGCGCCTCGGAATTGCTCTTCTACGGCCGCAACATGAGCGCGGAGGAGGGCGAGCGCTGGGGGTTCTTCAACAAGGTCGTGCCGGCGGCGAATCTGGACGCGGAAGCGGCGGATTGGGCGGCGCGCATCGCGGCGGGACCGTCCTTCGCCAATGGCATGACCAAGAACCAGCTCAATCAGGAATGGAGCATGAGCCTGGACATGGCGATCGAGGCCGAGGCGCAGGCACAAGCGATTTGCATGCAGACCCGGGATTTCGAGCGCGCCTATGACGCATTCGTCGCCAGGACGCAGCCGGTGTTCGAGGGGAATTGACCATGCGCGTGCTGCAACCCGAAGGCTGGCCGCGTCCGCGCGGATATTCCAACGGCATCGAGGCTGAAGGACGCATCATCTACGTCGCCGGCCAGATCGGCTGGGACGAGCACGGCGTCTTCCGGTCCACCGATTTCGCGGCGCAGTTCCGCCAGACTCTGCTCAACACGCTCGCGGTGCTGAAGGAGGCGAATGCCGGACCGGAGCACATCGCGCGCATGACCTGGTACGTCACCAGCCGCGACGAATACATGGCGTCGCTCGCGCAGCTCGGCGCGGCGTGGAAGGAACTGATCGGCCGCAACTATCCCGCCATGGCGGTTGTCATCGTGGCGGGGCTGGTGGAACCCGACGCCAGGATCGAAATCGAAACCACTGCGGTCGTCCCACACTGATGGCGAAGCCCCTGAAGATCGCGGTTGTCGGCGGCGGGCCGGGCGGGCTCTACCTGGCGCTGCTGACGAAGAAGGCACTGCCGGACTGGCAGATCGACGTCTACGAGCAGAACCGGGCGGACGACACGTTCGGCTTCGGCGTGGTGTTCTCCGACGAGACGCTCGAGGAATTCCTCAGCCGCGACGCGGAATCCTGTGCCGCGATCAAGGACACCTTTGCCTATTGGGACGACATCGTCATCCGCTACAAGGGCCGCGAGACGCGCTGCGGCGGCAACGGGTTTGCCGGCTGCTCGCGCCTGGCGCTGCTGGAGATCCTGCAGCAACGCTGCGAGGCGGTGGGCGTGGCGATCCACTACCAGGCGCCGGTGGACGATCTGTCGCGTTTCGACGATTGCGATGTGATCGTGGGCGCCGACGGCATCAACAGCCGCATCCGCGAGACCTTCAAGGAACACTTCCAGCCGTCGCTGTCGCTGAAGGCCAACAAGTTCACCTGGCTCGGATCGACGCGCCCGCTGGATGGTTTCACTTTCTTCTTCAAGCAGACCGAGCATGGCCTGATCTGCGCCCACACCTATCAATACGAACCCGGCCGCTCGACCTGGGTGATCGAGACGAGCCCCCAGACCTGGGCGGCGCTCGGTTTCGACAAGCTCGGCGAGGAGGAAAGCGCACGCCGGCTGGAGACGATCTTCGCGGACGAGCTGGAAGGCCATCCGCTCATCACCAATCGCTCGCTGTGGCGCAGCTTCCCCCGCATCTTCTGCGAACGCTGGTGGCACAAGAACATCGTGCTGCTGGGCGACGCCAAGGCGACCGCGCATTTCTCCATCGGCTCCGGCACCAAGCTGGCGATGGAATCCGCCATCGCGCTGTCCGACGCGCTCGTTGCGCATGGCGGGCAGTCCGTCGAGGCCGCGTTCCGCGCCTATGACAAGGCGCGCCGCACCGAAGTCCAGATCACCCAGCACAACGCCGATGTCAGCCTGGCCTGGTTCGAGCACATGGAACGCTCGAACGACATGAAGCCGATGCAATTTGCGATGGTGGTGATGTGCCGCGCGAAGAGCATCGGCTGGGACAATCTGCTGATCCGCGACGAAGCCTTCGTCCGCGCTTTCGAGGACGAGTGGTACCAGACCTATTTCGACGAAACCGGCATCGACTGCCGCAAGCGCCGCCCGACGCCGATGTTCACGCCGTTCAAGCTGCGCGGCATGACGCTCGCCAATCGCGTCGTGGTCTCGCCGATGGATCAGTATTCGGCCATCGACGGCGTGCCGAACGACTGGCATTTCACGCACTACACGTCGCGTGCCATGGGCGGGCCGGGGCTCTTGTATGTGGAAATGACCTGCCCGTCGGCGGATTCGCGCATCTCACCCGGCTGCACAGGCCTGTGGAACGACGAGCAGGAGCGGGGCTGGAAGCGCATCGTCGACTTCATCCATGCCCAAACGCCGGTGAAGATGTGCATGCAGCTCGGCCATGCCGGCCGCAAGGGCTCCACCCAGCTTGGCTGGGAAAACGCCGACCATCCGCTGCTGGATGCGGAGGCGAACTGGCCCCTCGTTTCGGCGTCGGCGATCCCCTACCACCAAAGCGTCAGCCAGCTTCCGGCGGAACTGGACCGCGCCGCGATGGACCGCATCACGGCGGAATTCGTGCAGGCGGCGCGGCGCGCGGATCGCGCCGGATTCGACATGCTGGAACTGCATTGCGCGCACGGCTACCTGTTCGCGAGCTTCCTGTCACCTCTGACGAATACGCGCCGCGACGACTATGGCGGCGCCATCGAGAATCGCCTGCGCTATCCGCTGGAAGTCTTCGCCGCCATGCACGCGGCGTGGCCGGATGCCAAGCCCATGTCGATCCGCATTTCCGCCAGCGACTGGGCGCCGGGCGGCATCAGCGAGGACGACGTGCTTGCCACCGTGCGGGCATTCGAGGCGGCGGGCTGCGATCTGGTGAGCACCTCGTCGGGCCAGACCGTGCTGGAGCAGAAGCCGGTCTACGGCCGCATGTACCAGGTGCAGTTCGCGGAAACCATCCGCAACGTCGCGCGCATCAAGACGATGGCGGTGGGCGCGATCACCGAGCCGTCACAGGTCAACACCATCATCGCCTGCCGCCGGGCAGACCTGGTTGCGCTGGCGCGGCCGCATCTGGTCGATCCCTATTTCACCCTGCGTGCCGCCGCCTGGTACGGCGTGACCTCGCATTGGGTGCCGAATCAATATCTGCCGGGCGCGGCGCAGGCGCTGCGCGAAGCCGAGCGCACGCGGCAGAAGCAGGCCGAACTCCAGCGCAAGGCCAAGCCGAGGCACGGCAAGTGACGCGCGCCGGAAGGCGATCCCCAATGCGGCGCCGATGGGCGGCCCGAGATTGTAGATGCCGAGCGCGGTGCCGCGCCGGCCGGACGGGAAGTAGTCCGAGATGATCGCGTAGGACGGCGGCACACCGCCCGCTTCGCCGAATCCCACGGTCATGCGCGCTGCGGCGAGCTGCGCGTAATTCGCCGCGATGCCGCAGGCCATCGTCGCGCCGCTCCAGATCGCGCAGGCGACGGTGAGGACCCAGACGCGGTTCGTCTTGTCGGCGATCCAGCCGACGGGGATCGCGAGGAAGCAGTAGAAGATCGCAAAATAGAGACCGCCGATCAGACCGATCTGGCCGTCCGAGATGCGCAACGTGTCCTCGATGGGCTTGGCCAATATCTCCAGGAGGGAACGGTCGAGGAAATTCAGCACATAGATGAAGCACAGCACCGTCAGGACGGCCCATGCGCCGGCGCGAGCCGCGGGCGCGCGGCGCGACGATGGCCTGCGGCATCGCGGCGAATTACGCGCAGCTCGCCGCAGCGCGCATGACCGTGGGAT
>JBOHKI010000084.1:0-10713 GCA_050728855.1 Rhizomicrobium sp.
CTTGTGGGGAGGTCGAAAACGCGCAGCGTTTTCGGGTGGGGGGCGTCGGCGAAATCACGGCATGCCCCCACCCGAAAAACCTTCTCGCTGCGCTCGAAGCTTTTTCGACCTCCCCACAAGGGGGAGGTTAGATTTGTGCGCTCTCGAGGGGGAGGAAGCTTCAGAACAGCGCGTTGAACGCCTTGACCGCGGCGGCGGGGCCATCCGCGTGGTTCCAGACGCCTGCCGACACCGCCAGGAAATCGGCGCCGGCGGCGACCAGCGGCTTGGCGTTCGCCACCGTGATGCCGCCGATGGCGACGACCGGCACGGTCATGGTTTCCGCCCACCATTGCAGCAGTTCGAGATCGGCGTGGCTCGTGGCCTCTTTCGTGGCGGTGGGGAAGAACGCGCCGAAGGCGACATAGTCCGCGCCCGCTTCGCCGGCCTCGAAGGCGAGGTCGCGCGAGTTGTGGCAGGTGACGCCGACGATGGCGTCCTTGCCCACGATCTCGCGCGCCTCGGCATAGGGCACGTCGTCCTGGCCGACATGCACGCCGTCGGCGCGCAGGATGCGGGCGAGATCGGGCCGGTCGTTGACGAGGAAGGCGACATCGCGCTTCTGCGCGATGGGCATCAGCGCCTCGCCCGCGCGCAGGATGTCGTGATCGCTCGCATCCTTCATCCGCAACTGCAGCGACGCCACGTCGCCCGCGTCCAGCGCGCGCCTGAGGTCATCCGCGAAAGCGCGCGGCTCGAAGCGCGGCGGCGTGATGAGATAAAGGCGGCAGGTCAAGGTGCAGATCTACTCTTTGCAAGTAGAAATGTCAGGAAGAACCGGCGATCCTGATCGGGTGCGGCCGCGATCGCGTCAATCGCCTGGCGGGCCTTCGCCAGCGCCGATTGCGCGTCCAACATCGCGATCCGCTTCCCCGGATTGTAGTCGGCGTCATGCCTTGCATTTTGCAGCTCCTTGAACAGCGAAGCGCATCGACGAATTTCCGCTCCACGCGAGGCATCGGGTGAGATTTTCTTGCACGCTTCCAGCATGTGGCGATGCTCGAAGGAGCGATACACCAACGCGTACCGCTCGCTGCCTCTCTCTGCTTGACCGATCAGAAGGTCGGTCGCGCCCGCGACCAGCCGGTGAAAGGCCGCGTAGTAGGATGTCGATATCGAGCGGCGCAGGCGCGCTTGGCGCGGCGCGCCTTGGCCGCGTTGCGTAGCCAATTCGCCTGCTACTTCCAGAAGATGGTCGTGATTGATCATTCCGCGACGGAAAGCTGTTTCAATTCGTCCGTGGTGGCGTAATGCGTATAGGGAAATCGTTCGTCTTTTCGCGCGTGAAGAAAATCGACCAAGTCAAGGCTGATCTTTCCCAGCTTTCCACCGGATAGCTTGGGGCGAGGCTTCGGGTTGAAGACGAATGTCACGCTCAAGCTCAACTCGCCGGAGGAATCGAACTCTTCCTCCACGAGGACATTGTTCAGCCGCTTCCCGCCGAACGTCGTGCGCCCGATTTGCAGCGCATAGTCCCGAACCTCAGCAAGCGACACGTTTTCCATCTTCAGATTTCTAGCATGGCATCGGGGATGGTCGCTAGGCCGCCTTCTCCATGTCCTTTTTCCATGCGCCGGTGCAGGCAAGGCCGTTCATCCTGGCGCGGTGGGCGAAGGCGGCCTGGGCGGCGGAGACGTTGCTCTCCTTGCCGCTCCATGCCTTTTGCGGCGCGGCCTGCAGCGCGCGGCCGTAGGAGAAGGTGAGCGCCCAGGGCAGGTTGGGGTTGGCTGCGTTCATGGCGTTGAGGTGCGCCGTCGCTTCCTCGTCGGACTGGCCGCCGGAGAGGAACGCGATGCCCGGCACGGCGGCGGGCACGCAGCGCTTGAGGATCTTCACGGTGCGCTCGGCCACTTCCTCCACGCCGGCGCGCGTTGCCGCTTTCATGCCGCTGATCACCATGTTGGGCTTCAGCACCATGCCTTCGAGCGCGACATTGGCGAAGTAGAGGTGCTGGAAGACTTCCTTCAGCACCCATTCCGTCACCGCCTCGCACGCTTCGATGGAATTGTCGCCGTCCATCAGCACTTCGGGCTCGACGATGGGAACGATGCCGTTCTCTTGGGCTAGCGCGGCATAGCGGGCGAGCGCATGCGCGTTGGCCTGGATGCTGTCATAGGATGGCCGGCCATCGGTGGGATCGTAGGTCGCGCGCCATTTGGCGAAGCGCGCGCCCAGCTGGTGATACTCGACAAGCCGCTCGCGCAACCCGTCCAGGCCCTCGGTGATGGTGTCGCCCCTGGTCAGCGCCAGCGGCTTGGCACCCTTGTCGACCTTGATGCCGGGCACCGCGCCGGCCGCCTCGATGATCTTGACCAGCGGCGTGCCGTCCTTGGCCTTCTGGCGGATGGTCTCGTCGAACAGGATGACGCCGGAGACGTGCTTCATGCCATCATGCGCGCGGAACATCAGCTCGCGATAGTCGCGGCGGTTGTCCTCGGTGTTGGCGACGCCGATCTTGTCGAAGCGCTTCTGGATGGTGCCGGTGGATTCATCCGCCGCGAGGATGCCCTTGCCGCGGGCGGTCATCTTGCGCGCGATCGCGTTCAGCTCTTCGACGTTCATGGCGGTTCCTCTTGGCGTTCTTTCGGCTTTGACTTTGGCTTCGGCTTCGGCGTCATGCCTGCGCGGGCGAATGCGCGAGGGCTTCTACCCCCGGCAATGTCTTGCCTTCAAGCCACTCCAGGAACGCCCCGCCCGCCGTGGACACATAGGTGAAATCGCCCGCCACGCCGGCATGGTTCAGCGCCGCCACCGTGTCGCCGCCGCCGGCCACGGAGATCAGGGTGCCGGCCTTGGTCTCGCGCGCCACCGCCCGGGCCGCCGCGACCGTGGCGCGGTCGAAGGGCGGCGTCTCGAAGGCGCCGAACGGGCCGTTCCAGACCACGGTCTTGGTGACGCGCAGGCGGCGCTCGAATTCGGCGATGGTGGCGGGGCCGACGTCCAGGATCATCTCGTCGGGATGGACGTGGCCGATCTCCACGGTGCGGTGTTCGGCATTGGCCTTGAACGCCTTGGCCACCACGACATCGGTGGGCAGGAGCAGCACGCAGCCGGTCTGGGTCGCCTTGTGGACGATGCGCCGCGCGGTTTCGACCTGGTCGCGCTCGACCAGCGACTTGCCGACCTGGAAGTTTTCGGCCGCGAAGAAGGTGTTGGCCATTGCGCCGGCGATGAACAGCATGTCGACCTTGGTGAGCAGGTTCTCCAGCAATTCGATCTTGGTGGAGACCTTGGCGCCACCGACCACCGCCATCACCGGGCGCCTGGGATCGCCCAGCGCCTTGTCGAGATGTTCGAGCTCGGCCTGCATGGAGCGGCCGGCGGCGGAAGGCAGCAGATAGGCGAGACCGGAGGTCGTCGCATGCGCGCGATGGGCGGCGGAGAAGGCGTCGTTGACGAAGAGATCGCCGAGCCTGGCCACCTGCCGGGTGAAATCCGGATCGTCGGCTTCCTCGCCGGCATGAAAGCGGGTGTTCTCGAGCAGCAGCACGTCGCCGTCATTGAGCTTGGCGACGGCGGCCTCGGCATCGGGGCCGATGCAGTCATCCGCGAAGGCCACCGGCCGGCCGAGCGCCTTGGCCAGCACCGGCGCGATGGGTGCGAGCGACATGGACGGCACGCGCTTGCCCTTGGGCCGCTCGAAATGAGAGAGCACGATCACCTTGGCGCCCTTGTCCGACAATTCGCGCAGCGTCGGCGCCTGGCGGTCGATGCGCGAGGTGTCGGTGACGCGCCCGTCCTTCATCGGCACGTTGAGATCCGCGCGCACCAGCACGCGTTTGCCCTTCACGGTGAGATCGTCGAGCGTGCGGAAATTCGGCATGGTCATTCCGTCTATTCAAATCGTCATGGCCGCCACCCGGGACCGCGCGAAATGCGGCCCGAGTGCAGGCTCTCGTGGCAGCCATCCATATTCCAGAGTTCCAGTCGGCTCGCACTCTGGAATATGGATGGCCGGGACAAGCCCGGCCATGACGAAACGGATTACAGCAGCTTCCCCATGGCGACCGCGGTGTCGGCCATGCGGTTGGAGAAGCCCCATTCGTTGTCGTACCAGGTCATGACCGAGACGAGCGTGCCGTCCATCACCTTGGTCTGGTCGAGCGCGAAGCTGGAGGAATGCGGGTCGTGGTTGAAATCGTGGCTCACCAGCTTGTCGTGCACGATGGCGAGGATACCCTTGAGCGGACCGGACGCCGCCGCCGCGATCATCGCGTCGTTGACGTCCTTCACCGTCGTGGCGCGCCTGGACACGATCTTGAGATCGACCAGCGACACGTTGGGCGTCGGCACGCGCACCGAGATGCCGTCGAGCTTGCCCTTCAACTCGGGCATGACGAGGCCCACGGCTTTCGCCGCGCCGGTCGAGGTCGGGATCATCGACAGGGCCGCGGCGCGGGCGCGGTAGAGGTCCTTGTGCATCTGGTCCAGCGACGGCTGGTCGTTGGTGTAGGAGTGGATGGTCGTCATCATCCCGCGCTCGATGCCGATCGTGTCGTGCAGCACCTTGGCGACCGGCACCAGGCAGTTGGTGGTGCAGGACGCATTGGAGACGACGATGTGCTCCCTGGTCAGCGCGTGGTCGTTGACGCCATAGACGACGGTCAGATCGGCGCCGTCGGCGGGGGCCGAGACCAGCACGCGCTTGGCGCCGGCCATCAGGTGCAGCGAGGCCTTGTCCCTGGCCGTGAAGATGCCGGTGCATTCCAGCGCGATCTCGACGCCCAGTTCCTTGTGCGGCAGCTCGGCGGGGTTCTTGATCGCGGTGACCTTGATCTTGTGGCCGTCGACGATCATGTGCTCGCTATCGACCGTCACCGTGCCGGGAAAGCGGCCGTGCACGCTGTCGTAGCGCAGCAGATGGGCGTTGGTCTCCACCGGGCCCAAATCGTTCACGCCGACCACGACGATGTCGTCGCGCTTCGATTCCACGATGGCGCGCAGCACCAGCCGCCCGATACGCCCGAACCCGTTGATCGCAACACGCAAGGTCATGTCAGTCCTCCGAAACCTTTTCATCCCCACTCAGTGTCATGGCCCGCTCGGCGTGCATAGCACGCCAATCATACCATTGCGCGCAACGCGCGCGGGCGGGCCATCCAGGTGATCGAAAGACGCGTGGGCGACAAGAGCCACCGATCGCGATTTCGACACTGTCTAGGTGTCAACTGGATGGCCCGCAGTCGCGGGCCATGACACCTATTTATTCAACGCATTCCTCGCCGCGGCGGCGCAGGCTTCCGCGGTGATGCCGAAATGCTTGTACACGTCCTTGTAGGGCGCGCTGGCGCCGAAGCTCGACATGCCCACGAAGGCGCCGTTCTCGCCGATATAGCGGTCCCAGCCCAGCCGGTCCGCCGCCTCGATGCCCACTCTTACCGTGCCGCGGCCGAGCACGGCGTCACGATATGTTTCGTCCTGTTGCTCGAACAATTCCCAGCACGGCATGGAGACGATGCGCGCGGCGATGCCGTCCCTGGCCAGGATTTCGCGGGCGGCGAAGGCCATTTCGACTTCCGAGCCGGTGGCGAGGAAGCTGACCTTCGCCGCCAGATCCGCGGCGATCTCATAGGCGCCGCGCGCGCAGAGGTTCTTGGCCGTCGATTCGGTGCGCAGCGTGGTCAGGTTCTGCCGCGTCAGCGCCAGAAGGCTCGGGCCGTCATGGCGGTTGAGCGCGATCTCCCAGCATTCCGCCGTCTCGATCGGATCGGCGGGGCGCAGCACCAGCAGGCCCGGAATGGCGCGCAGGCCGGCCAGCTGTTCCACGGGCTGGTGCGTTGGCCCGTCCTCGCCCACGCCGATGGAATCGTGGGTGAAGACGTAGATCACCCGCTGCTTCATCAGCGCGGAGAGCCGGATCGCGGGCTTGCAATAGTCGGAGAAGATCAGGAACGTGCCGCCATAGGGCACCACGCCGCCATGCAGCGCCATGCCGTTCATCGCGGCCACCATGCCGTGCTCGCGGATGCCGTAGCGGATGTAGCGTCCGCCATATTCGCCGGGCTTGATGTCCTCGAAGCCCTTGGTCCTGGTGTTGTTGGACGGCGTGAGGTCGGCCGAGCCGCCGATGGTGAGTTTGGTTTCCGCGTTCACCACTTCGAGCACGGCTTCCGACGCCTTGCGCGTGGCGATGGCGGGCTTCTCCGCGATCGCCTTGGCCTTGTAGCGGGCGAGCGCGTCGTGGAGCGAGGCCGGCATGTGGCCGGCCAGCGCGTCGTCGAATTCCCTGGCTTGCGCGGATCTGGCCTTGCGCGCCTTCCAGTCCGCGTGCTTGCCGGCGCCCTGCCTGCCGATCTCGCGCCAGGCGTCGAGCACGCCATCGGCCAGCGCGAAGGCTTCCTGCGGCAGGTCGAGCGCTTTCTTGGCGCCGGCGATTTCTTCGGCGCCCGGCGCGTCGCTGTGCGCCTTGCTGGTTCCCGCGCGCGTCGGCATGCCGAAGCCGATGATGGTGCGGCAGTTGATCATCACCGGGCGGTCGGAGTGCTGCGCCTCGGCAAGGCAGCGCGCGACTTCCTCCGGATCGTGGCCGTTGCAATCGTCGGTGCGCCAGCCGGCGGCGGCGAAGCGCTCGTCGGCATTGCCGGTGTCGGAGAGTGTGCGCGGCCCGTCGATGGTGATGTCGTTGTCGTCGTAGAGCACGATCAGGTTGGAGAGCTTCAGGTGCCCCGCGAGCCCGATGGCTTCGTGGGAGATGCCCTCCATCAGGTCGCCGTCGCTGGCCACGACATAGGTCTTGTGGTTGACCAGATCGTCGCCGAAGCGGGCATTCATGTGGCGCTCGGCGATCGCCATGCCGACGGCGTTGGCGAGGCCCTGGCCCAGCGGCCCGGTCGTCGTCTCGATGCCGGGCGCGTGGCCGTGCTCGGGATGGCCGGCGCAGGGGCTGCCCAGCTTCCGGAAATGCTTGATGTCGTCCAGCGTCATGCCGGGATAGCCGGTGAGATAAAGCAGTGAATAAAGCATCATCGAGCCGTGGCCGGCCGACAGCACGAAGCGGTCGCGGTCGGGCCAGGCGGGATCGGCGGGATCGTATTTGAGGAAGCGCGAGAACAGCACTGTCGCCGCATCCGCCATGCCGAGCGGAAGGCCGGGATGGCCCGATTTCGCGGCCTCCACGGCATCGAGGGAAAGCCCGCGGATCGCGTTGGCGAGGCGGCGGATGTCGAGTTCTGGCGAAGCCGTGTTCATGCGATGTTCGGCCTTTCCGGCGGGGCCTTGGCCTTAGCGAGCGCAAGCCCGATGCGTCAAGACCGGTAACGCCCGGCGTTGACCGGATTTCCGTGCAAAGCCTATGGTCCTGGGCGATTTGTCGCCGGATTCGCGTGAAATGACCGTACTCGACGAAACCGCCCAGCGCCTTGCCGCTGCCCTCGACGCGCTCGAATCGACCGCCGCGCCGCTCCTGGACGCGCGCGCGCAAAGCCAGCGCGACGCAGCCGAGATCGCGCGCCTCAGCCAGGAGCGCGAACGGCTTCTCGCGCGCATCGCCGATCTGGAAGAGGAGACGCGCTCGCTCGCCGGCCTCACCGGGGAAGTCGAAAGCCGGCTCGACGGCGCCATCGTGGAAATCCGCACCGCGCTCGCCCGCTAGGAGACACGCCCATGCCCCTGGTCAACGTCATGGTCAACGGCCGCGCCTACACCATCGCCTGCGACGAGGGCGAGGAGGAGCATCTGAAGGAACTCGCCGCTCATGTCGATTCCAAGGTGCGCGAGCTTCTGGGCTCGGTGGGCCAGGTCGGCGACCAGCGCCTGCTCCTGATGGCCGCCGTGCTGATCACCGACGAATTCTTCGACGCCCGCACGCGGCTGGATGCCCACGCGAAGAAAGCCGAAGAGCTCGCGGGCACGCATGCCGAGATGAGCGAACGTCTTGGCCGCAGCGAGCAAAGCGCAGCAAGCGTGCTCGAAAACGCCGCCAAACGCATCGAAGCCGTCGCGGGCAAGCTCGCGGCGTAGTCGTCAGCCCACGGCAAAACTCCTCTTCAGCCTTTCTTCGCATCCAGGAGCTTGGCGACGAGCGTATCGATCCTTGGCGCGATCTTCGCTTCGGTCAGGGCGTCGCGAACAAGCTTGCGGGCGCGCTGGAATTTCACCGCGTCGGGCAGCGTCACCTTCGCAGCGATGACTTCGGCCCTCGCCGCCGCCTCCGCCAGATCGCGATGGAGCTTGTTGTCGGCGTCGAAGCGCGGAATGGGAAGGTTGAACATCACCTTGTCGAAATGACGCGCGCCCCATTGGCCGCGCGATTGGTATTGCGCTGCACGCGAACGAGAAGTCTCGCTGTTGAGAATGCCAACCAGATAGTACCCCTCGTCTTTAGTGGCGACTGGCGCCCAATAGACAGCGTGCTCAATGATTGATGAGTCGCGAATCATGCAAGCTGCAGGTAGCGTTCCGGAACCCGCATAGACCACACGCAGCTTTGCTACTGGAAATTGAGATCTTAGCTTGCCGTAGTAATCGAATTGTTCGATCAAGCTGATATTCGAAGGGCGATCTTTATTCCAGATTTTTTCCGCTGCAGACATCCAACCATTCATTCCGGAAAATCCTCGATTGGCGGCCTGCTTGGCGTCGAGTACTTCGCCTTTCTTCGTGACAGGAACCACGCCCTCGAATGGGTTGAACACCCGATAGGGCAGGATGCTCTCACCCAGCAGCACGGGATGGAGGAACTCGGCCTCGACGCTGTGCTCCACGCCAGGTAGGTCCCTCCACGGCTTCTTCTCCTGGGTGGAGCGCCGGCTGACCACAAAAGGCGCCGACGGATCGCCGCCGATGCGGCGGCTGGTGCTCTTTCGCTCCACCAGGCACAGCATGCGCGGCACCAGTGTTGCGCCTTGCCGGAACGCCTTTCGATAGGCCGATCCGCCAGTGAAGATGCCTTCGGCCGGCTTTGGTGCGCTCTGATTGACGATCAGATGTTTGTCCGCCAGCGCCTCCGGCGCGTCGCGGAAGGGAAGCTGGCCGGTATAGGCACGCACTTTATCGGGCATGGCCTTCGCCATGGCCTGCCGGCGTCCGAAAACCACACAGGAAGGCACCGGAAACAGCGGCTGCAAGCTGTCATCCATCGTCCACGCTTCATCCCACGCGATCTTCGCGCTCCAGAACGAACCGCCGCGCAGCTTCTCGAATTGTCCGCGGGTGAGTGCTGCGAGCGGCAGGACGAAAGCGATGCGTCCACTGGCCCGCAGATAGAACGCGGCGCAGCGCACGACGAACAGTGCAGAGAGGTCGCTCTGCGTGCCGAATTTGCCCCCCACATGCACGCGCTCGCCGCGCGCGATCTCGCGAAACCGCTTTTGCAGGTCCGCACTCATGTGACGATAGGCGACCCAGGGCGGATTGCCCACGACCACGTTCGCCCAGCCAGCGCCGAAAGCGAGCGCGAGCGGTCGCGAAAGGTTGCGCGCATAGTATGTCCAGACCGAATCGCGCCCCTGCCGCACCAGATCGTCGTAGACCCGATAGGTTGCCGTCATTTCCTTCACGGCATCCGCTTCGGCCTTGGTGACGTCGCGCTTATGGTGGCGCTCGATTTCGAGCGCGAAGACGGGCGCGATCTGCCGCTCGCTCAGCTTCTGCTCGGAGCCCTGACGCATCTTCCCGACCAGCTTGTCGAACAGCACGATGTCCTTGCAGAAGATTTCCGGGAACTTCAGTTCGGTTCTGTGCTCACCCAGCTTACCGTTGTCGATGGGCTTCGCGCCGGGCGGCGGCGGCACATTGATGATCAGTTCCTTGCCATCCATCCAGGTCGACGTCGAAAGCTGCATCGCATCGCCAAGATAGACTGGAATGGAAATTGCGCCGCCGCGCGTGGCTATGGCAGGCTGCAACGCCAACAGGTAGGTCACGCGCGCGATGATCACGGCAACGGGATGGATATCCAGCCCCGCGATATGATTTGTGGCTTCCTGGGCGCGCAACTTGGAATCGAGCCCCGCTTCCTCAGCGCCCTTCAGGAAATTCCGGATCGCATGGAAGAGAAACGTGCCGGAGCCGCAAGCCGGATCGAGGACTTTTTGCTCCAGCGGCCGTTCCACGGCATGGCGGACAATCTTCGCGGCCAGCCAATCCGGCGTGTAGTACTCGCCGAGTCCGTGCCGTTCCTCGCGATCGATCAGCGATTCGTAGAGCACTTTCAGTACATCGCTTTCGACTTGGTCGAGCCTGAAGCGGCGGACATGGGTCAGGATACGCCGCACCAGCGCTTCTCCATCCGCATCGGCCACCACCCAGTCGAAGAAATCGCTTTCCGATGCGCCGAACACGCCTGCGGACTCGAATGCGGCGCCCGAGAGCAGCCGCTTCGGCTCATCCTCCCTCAGACCGAGAACAGCGAGAGCGATGGCCTTCGATACGATCACGAGGAAGGTGTGCTGGAAGAACAGCTGGTCGTTCTCGATATCCCGCCCGTACACGAGCTTGAGAAGCTGCGCCCAAAGCTGGCGCTTGAGTGCAACGGCGGGATCGTCCTTGACCTTGGCCCACAACGCCGCAAGCAGATCGCGCGCGCGCATATAGGCAAGCGAGTCCTGCCCTAGCTCGCTCCTGACGGTGAGGGGATCGGGTGGCAAAGAGCTTTTGAGGGCAAGTGCGCCATCGAGCCAGGCCAGGAACTGCTCGCCCTTCACTGGATCGAGCGCCGTCTCCTTGACTTTGATG
>JBOHKI010000085.1:0-10694 GCA_050728855.1 Rhizomicrobium sp.
CTATAAATACAGACTCGTAGTCTGTTTATGGAGACGGCCGTGACGCGCGACGAGATCATGAGCATTTACCGGAAGCATATCGCCGCCGAATTGGCCCATGACTCGGCCTGCGCCGCAAGTACCTATCTGGCCGGCGGCTATTACCGCCACATGCCGACGGGGCTGCATTTCAAGGGCCGCGACCAGGTCAAGCTGCAATACGCGGCGTCCTATGTGAACTTTCCCGACCAGACCTTCGAGATCGAAAGCGAAGTGGTGGAGGGCGACGTGCTCATGCACACCGCCACGCTGCACGGCACCGCCCGGGGCGCATTCCTCGGGCTCAAGCCGACGGGACGGTGCATCGCGCTGCCCTTCGTGGCACGCATCGAATTCCGCGACGGCGCCATGGCCGGCGAAACGCTGTGGTACGACATGCTGACACTGTGCGAGCAGGCCGGCTACGACCCCGCCGAGGTGCGCAAGGCCAGCGAAGTTGCGCGCGCTCGGTTCGCACACATGGCGGCCGGGCAATGACCGAGATCCTCTGCTTCATCGGTGTGCTGCTGTTCCTGCTGGGCCTTCTGACCGGTTTCGTCATCCCCGCGCTGAAGGCGCCACGCATCGGCCTTTCCGCCCATCTCGCCGCCACACAGAGCGGGGTCGCGTTGATTGCCTTCGGTTTTCTGTGGCCGCATCTCGGATTCTGGGCCGGCTGGAGCGTGCCGCTTGCGCATGTCCTCTGGGCGTCGCTCTACGTGGTCTGGGCCGGCATCCTGCTCGGCGGCGCCTGGGGCACGGGCAAGTCGCTGCCGATCGCGGGCGCCGGACACACGGCCGCGAAATGGCAGGAGCGCGCGGCGTTCCTGCCCATCGCCCTGGGCTCGTTCGGCACGCTGGGTGTGGTGATCGCGATCCTGGTACAGTGGCGGTGGGTAGCGTGAACGCTATTTTGCAGCCGTCTTGGCAAAAAGTTTGGAGGCTTTAACGATTGCGTCCTGGAGTTCGCGTATCGAGAGCGGCGGCTCTCTACGGTGAAGCATTTGGTGGCAGTTGGGACAGACGGGCCTGAGATCCTCCAACGGATCTATGCCGTGACGCGCTTTGAACGACGAAATTCGCGCCAAATGGTGAACATGGATGTATCCTTTGCCAAGCTTTCCGTATCGGTCTTCGAATTTGAGATAGCATACGGAACATTGAGCACCGTAGTGCGCGATGCAGCGGGCCCGCGCCTTCGGACTACGTTCGTAGCGATTCACCCAAGCCTTGATCCTCAAGCCTTCGTCCAGTTCCGTGTCGCCGTCGGGCTGGTCCGATGGGAACCAGTGCGCGCCGCTGAACGATTTCATTTTTCCAACCAGCCAGTAGCGCCTGGGCAGCTTTGACCGAGACGGCACGATCCGGAAACGTTTGCAATATTCTTGAAAAGCTCGATCAATATCCGGATATTCCCGGCTGGAAGGGCCGTGAAATTTCCCCAATAACGCAATTATTTGTTTATTCGTGACGCGACCGTCGCGCAGCTTCGGCAATCGAAGCATTCCGTTGTCGACATATCCAGCAAACCGGCTCGGTGCAAAGAGGTACTTATCGCCTCTGACATGGGCTATGAATACGCGGCCGTTGCTGATGCGCCCTCGATGAAACTCCCGCTCCTGCGGCGAACCTGAAGCATAGGCTGCCAAGGTTTTTACGTTCGCTATTATCTCGGCGCGCGTTTGGACGAGTCTTGTCACCTATCGCTCCCGGTTCATCATTGTTTCTTCGCCGCGTTCTTCACCAGATCGTCCACCACGCCCGGATCGGCCAGCGTCGTCGTGTCGCCGAGGTTGGAGGTGTCGCCTTCAGCGATCTTGCGCAGGATGCGGCGCATGATCTTGCCGGAGCGGGTCTTGGGCAGGCCGGGCGCGAACTGGATTACGTCGGGCCGCGCGATGGGCCCGATCTCCTTGCCCACCCATTGCTTGAGCTCGGCGTTGAGCGCGTCGCTCGCCGCCACGCCGGATTTCAGCGTGACATAGGCGTATATGCCCTGGCCCTTGATGTCGTGCGGGAAGCCGACCACCGCCGCCTCGGCGACATTGTGATTGCCGACCAGCGCGCTTTCCACTTCCGCGGTGCCCAGCCTGTGGCCGGAGACGTTGATCACGTCGTCCACCCGCCCGGTGATCCACCAATAGCCGTCCGCGTCGCGGCGGCAGCCGTCGCCGGTGAAATACTTGCCGCGATAGGTCTTGAAGTAGGTGTCGATGAAGCGCTGGTGATCGCCATAGACCGTGCGCATCTGGCCCGGCCAGGATTCGAGCAGCACGAGATTGCCGCTGGCCGCGCCTTCCAGCACCTTGCCGTCGGCGTCCACCACTTGCGGCACGATGCCGAACAGCGGCTTGGTGGCGGAGCCGGGCTTGAGATCGGTGGCGCCGGGCAGGGGCGAGATCAGGATTCCGCCCGTCTCCGTCTGCCACCAGGTGTCGACGATGGGGCAGCGGCCGTCGCCCACCACACGGTGGTACCACAGCCAGGCTTCCGGATTGATCGGTTCGCCGACGGAGCCGAGCAGGCGCAAGCTCGCGCGTGAGGTCTTCTTCACCGGCGCCTCGCCGTCGCGCATCAGGGCGCGGATCGCCGTCGGCGCGGTGTAGAAGGTATTGACCTTGTGTTTGTCGATCACCTCCCAGAAGCGCGAGGTGGTGGGATGGTTCGGCACACCCTCGAACATCAGCGTGGTCGCGCCGTTGGCGAGCGGGCCGTAGACGATGTAGCTGTGGCCCGTGACCCAGCCGACGTCGGCGGTGCACCAGTAGATGTCGCCGTCGTGATAGTCGAACACGTATTGGTGCGTGAACGCGGCGTACATCAGATAGCCGCCGGAGGTGTGCAGCACGCCCTTGGGCTTGCCCGTCGAGCCCGAGGTGTAGAGGATGAACAGGGGATCCTCCGCGCCCATCGCCTCGGCGGGGCAATCGGCGGAGACCTTGGCCGCGGCCTCGCGATACCAGACGTCACGGCCCGGCTTCATCGCAACGGGGCCGCCGGTGCGCTTCACGACGATGACGTCCGTCACGTCCGGGCACTTCGTCAGCGCCTCGTCGACATTGTTCTTGAGCGGGATCGGCTTGCCGCCGCGCAGGCCTTCGTCGGCGGTGAGCACGATGGTGGAGGCGCAGTCCTGGATGCGCCCGGCGATGCTGTCGGGCGAGAAGCCGGCAAAGATCACCGAATGCACCGCGCCGATGCGCGCGCAGGCCAGCATCGCATAGGCCGCATCCGGGATCATCGGCAGATAGATGGTGACGCGGTCGCCTTTCTTGACGCCATGGGCCTTCAGCACATTGGCGAATGTGCAAACTTCGCGGTGCAGCTCCTCATAGGTGATGTGGCGGCTGTCCTTGGGGTCGTCGCCCTCCCAGATGATCGCGGTCTGCTTGCCGCGCTTGGGCAGGTGGCGGTCGATGCAGTTGGCGCAAACGTTCAGCGCCCCGTCCTCGAACCACTTGATGTGGAGGTCGTCCGGATCCCAGGAGACGTTCTTCACCTTCGTGAACGACTTCATCCAGTCCAGCCGGGCCGCTTCGTCACCCCAGAACCGGCTGGAATCGGAAACCGACCGCGCATACATCGCGTCATACTTCGCGCGGTCGACGAGGGCGCGGGATTTCCATTCGGGCGGGACGGGGATGAGCGTATCGGACATAGCGATTCCAAGGGTGGTTCCGGTGATGGCGCAGTGTGGCCGCTAGCGCCGCGCGCTTCAAGCCGAGCGATCCATTTGCCGAGGCTGAGCCTCCGGCCGGGCCGAGAGTGACCCTTCGCGACCTTGAAGCTGCCGGGCATTCCGGCTTCAAATGCGCGGGCGAGCGCCCGAATGCGGGAGAGATGTCGGTAATGACGAGCCAACGCGCTGCGGCCGTGCCGCCCGGACGGATGCGTATCGAAGCCGTCGATCTCGTCCGCGGCATCATCATGGTCATAATGGCCCTGGATCATTCCCACGATTTCTTCGGCAATCTCGCGGCGAGACCTACCGATCTCGCCACGACCACGGCGGCGCTGTTCTTCACGCGCTGGATCACCCATATCTGCGCGCCGGTGTTTTTTCTTCTCGCCGGAACCAGCGCCTATTTGACGCTTGCGCGCATGACGAAGGCCGCACTGTCGCGCTTTCTCATCACCCGAGGACTCTGGCTGATTGTCCTGGAGGTCGTCGTCTTGCGTTTCGCGCTGCAATTCAATTTCGACTACCGGGTGACGATCCTCACGGTGTTGTGGGGTTTGGGGTGGGCCATGATCGTGCTCGGGGGCTTGATCTGGCTGCCGCGCTGGCTCATCGCCGCGATCGCCATCGCGATGATAGCGGGCCATAACCTGCTGGACGACATCGCGCCTGCGTCGTTCGGGGCCTTCGCGCCGTTGTGGTCGATCCTGCACGTTCCCAGCCTCATCATCGACACGCCGCGCATCATCGTGCTGGTCTCCTACGCGCTGATTCCGTGGGTGGGCGTGACGGCGATGGGGTATCTGCTGGGTCAGGTCTATGACTGGAGCCCGGAGCGGCGCCGCACGACGCTGCTATGGCTTGGCATCGGGCTGATCGCCGGTTTTGTCGCGTTGCGGTTCACGAATTTGTATGGCGATCCGGCGCCATGGACTCCGGAAAAATCGGCGCTGTTCACGGCGATGTCATTCGTCAACACCAACAAGTATCCGCCATCGCTGCTGTTTCTGCTGATGACGCTGGGACCGGCTATCCTGCTGCTGAGACTGTTCGACGGCGGCACGCCGGCGCCGCTACGTCCGGCGCTAACATTCGGCCGGGTGCCGCTCTTCTTCTTCGTCTTGCATTTTTATCTGATTCACCTGCTCGCCGTCGGCGCGAGCTATCTGCGCTACGATGAGGTGAGCGAGATGTTCCGGTCGTCGGACCTAGCCCATTTTCCGTTCACGCAACCGCCCGGCTGGGATCTCGGCCTGCCCATGGTCTATGCGGTGTGGATCTTCGTGGTGGTAAGCTTGTATCCTGCCTGCCGCTGGTACGCGGGGCTGAAACGACGCCGCAAGGATTGGTTTCTCAGCTATCTCTGACGCCCGCAGGTCAGTCGCCAACGATGTCCTTTGTGTCCTGCCCCGGCCGCGGTGGATCGCGGCGGATGGTGGCCGGGGTCTTCGAGAACTTCACCGGGGGCTTCATGGCGCGCCACGTTCCTTCCGTCGGATGTTCCCGCAGCTCAAAGAAATCCACCGCCTTCAGGTGCGGGTCGTCCAGCACTTCGTCCAGCGTGTTGGCGCGCATGATGGGAATGCGGTTCTCGTCGCCGAGCTTCATCCATTCCTCGACCGTGTGCGCCATCGCGGCCTCGCGCTGCATCGCGTAGTAGACGCCGACGCGGCCGCCCTTGGGCGCGGACAGGAAGCGCTCGCTCTCATAGGCGTTGGGAATGCCGCCCAGATCCAGGAACCTGGCGGAGGCCGCCCGGCTCACCGGCTGGATGCAGATGTGCCCGTCCTTGCACTTCAGCGGGCGGCGGTCGTTGGCCAGCGCCGGGGTGTGGCCGACATGGCTGACCGGGGGCACGAAGGTTTCGCCGTAAAGATGCTCCGCCATCATGAAACTGGTGAAGCTCTCGAACATCGGCACTTCGACGAACTGGCCTTCGCCGGTCGCCTTCTGGTGATAGAGCGCCGCCAGCGTGCCCCACAGCGCATGCATGCTCGATACCTTGTCGGCCACATAGCTCGGCAGCAGCCGCAGGTCCTCGTTGCCATCGACACGGGGCAGGAGATCGGCCGCGCCGCTGGCCGCCTGCACCAGATCGTCGAAGGCCTGGCGCCCGGCATAGGGGCCGTCCGAGCCATAGCCCACACAATGGACATAGACGATGTGCGGATTGAGCTTGGCCACCTCG
Source organism: Rhizomicrobium sp. (assembly GCA_050728855.1). GTDB lineage: Bacteria > Pseudomonadota > Alphaproteobacteria > Micropepsales > Micropepsaceae > Rhizomicrobium. The sequence goes on from JBOHKI010000085.1 coordinate 5,886, forward strand.
TCATAGGAGAAGCCGAGCTTCGCCATCGCGTCGGCGCGGACGTTGTGGATGAAGACGTTGGCGGTCGGGATCAGCGCGCGCAGCTTGTCGCGACCCGTGTCCGTCTTCAGGTCCAGCGTCACCGAGCGCTTGTTGCGGTTGAGCGTCAGGAACGTGGCGCCCATGTCGTCGTGCTTGGCGTGCTTGGAGCCGTGACGCTGGCGGTCGCCGCCCGGGTTCTCCACCTTGATCACGTCCGCGCCGAGGTCGCCGAGGACCTGGGTGGCATAGGGCCCGAAGATGAACTCCGTCAGGTCGAGAACGCGGACGCCGGCGAGCGGGCCGGGAGCCTTGTCTGGCATGGAAGAACTCCGTGAGATGGCTAGAATGGCGTGTCGATGGGAGATTACGGCATGGCGGCCAAGGGGCAAGCGAAGGCGAGGGCCGCAACCGCGCCGAAAACCGAAGGCGAATGGCCCCCCAAGTCGATCGGCGAGGACAAAGTGAAGGCCGCCACCGGCAAAGGTTGGATGGGCTGGTTTGTGATCCTCACCAACATGAAGGCGACGGAGCTTCCGCACAAGGAGGTCGCCAAGCGGCTGCACGAAAAGCACGGCGCGCCGGGCTGGTGGGCGCAAATGATCGCCGTGGAATATGAGCGGGCGCGCGGCGGGCGCAGGAGGAACGAACGCGCTGGCGGCACCTACGCGGTGAACGTCACCAAAGTGATGCCCGCGAGCCTCGCCAAGCTCTTCGCGGCGGCACCCGCCGAGAAGACCCGGGCCAAATGGTTCCCGCCCGGCGCGTTCGAGGAAACGAGCCGGACCAAGGACAAGTACTGGCGCGGCAAATGGAAGACCGGCCGCAAGCTGGAATTCGGCTTCACCGCCAAGGGCGATGCCAAGTCGCAGATCGCACTCGAGATCGGCAAGCTGCCAACCGAAGCCGACGTCGAGAAAGAACGCGCGGCGTGGAAGAAGGCGATGGAAAAACTGGCTGCGCTTTTGACGTAACGCATCTGTGTTCTGGACCGGCCTCACCCCGCCGTCGCCATCCAGATGATGTGGCGGGGGCCGCGGCCGTTGCTGTTGGCGCGGGTCTTGATTTCTTCCACCGTGAATCCGGCGCTTAGAAGTCGCCGCGTGAATTTCGGACTTGGCGCCGCCGACCACACCGCCAGCACACCGCGGGGGCGAAGCGCTTTGCGCGTCGCATGCAACCCAGCCGGATTGTAGAGCCTGTCGTTTGCATCTTGGGTGAGACCATCTGGGCCGTTGTCCACGTCGAGCAGGATTGCGTCGAAGCGCCCGCCTGCAATCGTGTTGTGCACATCTTCTTCGCGAATGGTGACGCGCGGATCGTCGAGGCATCCGGCGGACAGATGCGCCATCGGGCCGCGCGCCCACGCCACGACCGCGGGCACAAGCTCGGCGACCGTGACGCGCGCATCGGCGCCAAGGCCGGCGAGGGCGACGCGCAGCGTGAAGCCCATGCCGAACCCGCCGATCAGGACATGGCATTTCGCGCGCCCGCCGATGCGCGCGCAGGCCAGATCCGCCAGCATTTTCTCCGATCCGCTCATGCGGCTGCTCATCAGCGTGGCCGATCCCGACAGGATCGAGAATTCCTCGCCGCGCCGCATCAGGCGCAATTCGTCGCCGCCCTGAATCGTAACTTTATCGAGAAGAACCCACGGGATCATGCAATACTCGCTCCTGCCTCGCATTCTATAGCGAAAGATCGCCATGCAACTCCATCTTTCCTCCTGGCCCGAGATCGACAAGTACCTGGAGACCTCCAAGGCCATCCTCATCCCCATCGGCTCGATGGAGCAGCATGGGCCGAACGGCCTGCTCGGCACCGATGCGTTGTGCCCGGAGATCATCGGCCGGCGGGCGGGCGACGAGAGCGGAATCCTCGTGGGGCCGACGTTCAACGTGGGCCAAGCGCAGCACCACATGGCGTTCTCCGGCACGATCACGCTACGCCCCTCCACCATGATCGCCGCGATGATGGACTGGGCGCAGAGCCTCACGCGCCACGGCTTCGAGCGGCTCTACTGGCTGAACGGCCATGGCGGCAACATCAACACCATCAACGCCGCGTTCTCGGAGATCTATCATGGCGTCAGCTTCGACCGCGGCACGCACAATCACCCGCCGCTGCGCTGCATGCTGCGCAACTGGTGGGAGCTTCCCGGCGTCGGCGATGTCTGCCGCCAGCTCTTTCCGGTGGGCGAGGGCATGCATGCCACGCCATCCGAAGTCTCCGTCACCTATTACGGCTATCCCGAGGCGCAGAAGCAGGTCGCGATGTCGCCCCGCATCGCCCCCACCGGCCCCATCCTCGACGCCGAAGACTACCGCCGCCGCTTCCCGGACGGACGCATCGGCTCCGACCCCTCGCAGGCCAGCGTGGCCGCAGGCGAGAAGATCGTGAACGCGGCCGTGAAAGCCGTAATCGGCGAATTCCGCCAGTTCGCGGCGTCGTGATCGTCCGCTCCAAGGCGGCGGGCGATGGCGATGCGCTCGCCGCGATTTGGACCGAACGCTACGATGCCCCCACCGTCGCGGCTCGGGATATCCTGCACAAACTGCTCGATCTGCCCGGCTTCGTCGCCATGAATGGCGATGCTCTGATGGGTGCGCTCACCTTCGCGCAAGTGGAAGACGAAATTGAGGTCGTGACGCTGGACAGCTTGCGGGAAAACGCGGGCATCGGCACCGCGCTGCTCGACGCCGCGGTCGCGCTGGCGCGGGCCGAGCGCGCGTTCCGCCTCTGTCTCGTTACAACCAACGACAACTTCCGCGCGCCACGCTTCTATCAGCGCCGCGGCTGGGCGATGAGCGGGTTCTACCGCGACTCCGTGATGTCCGCACGTCGGATCAAGCCGCAAATCCCCACCACCGGCACCGACGGCATTCCCATCCTCCATGAAATTGAGTTCGAGTTCCGGCTTTGATTCGAGGCGCCTACCGGCTATGGTGCCGCCCATCCCAGGGGCGTCCTCCTGCGTCAAGGCTACCGAGGACTGAGATCGCGATCGTGCGGGTCCCTTTGAACCTGATCCGGGTCATGCCGGCGTAGGGAGAGGCGAATGAACAAACCCATCCTGAGTCCAAAATCCATTGCCATCACGCGCGGCGCGTTGCCCGGCTCGCGCAAGCTCGTCGTCGATGGCGTGCCGTTCCGCGAGGTGGCGCTGTCGGGCGGCGAGGCGGCCGTGCGCCTCTACGACACCTCCGGTCCGTACACGGATGATAGCGCAACCATCGATATCGAGAAGGGCCTCGCGTCCGTCCGCCGCGACGGGATTGTCGCGCGCGGCGATGTGGAAGCATACGAGGGCCGGGCGCGCCGCCCGGAAGACGACGGGCTGAAGCGCGGCGAGCTGCTCTCCGTCCCGCAATTCGACCGCGCCGGGCGCAAGCCGCTACGCGCGAAGGCCGGGCGCAACGTCACCCAGCTTCACTATGCGCGCCAGGGCCTCATCACCGAAGAAATGCGCTTCATCGCGGCGCGCGAGAACCTCGGGCGCTCGGCGCTGCGCGACGGCAACAGCTTCGGCGCGACCATCCCCGATGAGATCACGCCCGAATTCGTGCGCGACGAGGTGGCGCGCGGCCGCGCGATCATTCCGGCGAATATCAACCATCCCGAAATCGAGCCGATGATCATCGGCCGCAATTTCCTCACCAAGGTCAACGCCAACATCGGCAATTCCATCGTCACCTCGGGCGCGGCGGAGGAAGTCGAAAAGCTCGTCTGGTCGATCCGCTGGGGCGCCGACACGGTGATGGACCTGTCCACCGGCCGCCACATCCACACCATCCGCGAATGGATCGTGCGCAATTCCCCGGTGCCCATCGGCACCGTGCCGATCTACCAGGCGCTGGAGAAGGTCGGCGGCGTGGCGGAGGACCTGACCTGGGAGATCTACCGCGACACCCTCGTCGAGCAATGCGAGCAGGGCGTGGATTATTTCACTGTCCATGCCGGCGTGCGGCTGGCGCACATTCCACTCACCGCTGACCGCGTTACCGGTATCGTGTCGCGCGGCGGCTCGATCCTCGCCAAATGGTGCCTCGCGCATCACAAGGAGAATTTCCTCTACACGCATTTCGAGGAGATCTGCGAGCTGCTGAAGCAATACGACGTGTCGTTATCGCTGGGCGACGGTTTGCGCCCCGGCTCCATCGCGGATGCCAATGACGCAGCCCAATTCGCGGAGCTCGACACGCTGGGCGAACTCAACCGCATCGCGCAGCGGCACGACGTGCAGGTGATGATCGAAGGTCCCGGCCACGTACCGATGCACAAGATCAAGGAGAACATGGACCGCCAGCTCGCCGCCTGCGACGAGGCGCCGTTCTATACGCTGGGGCCGCTGACGACCGATGTGGCGCCGGGTTACGATCACATCACCTCCGCCATCGGAGCGGCGATGATCGGCTGGTTCGGCACGGCGATGCTCTGCTACGTCACGCCCAAGGAACATCTCGGCCTGCCCGACCGCGACGACGTGAAGGCCGGCGTCGTCGCCTACCGCATCGCCGCGCACGCCGCCGATCTCGCCAAGGGCCATCCCGCGGCGCGCATCTGGGACGATGCGATGAGCAAGGCGCGCTTCGAATTCCGCTGGCGCGACCAGTTCGCGCTCGCCCTCGACCCCGAAACCGCGCAGGCCTATCACGACGAAACGCTTCCGGCCGATGGCGCCAAGGTCGCGCATTTCTGCTCCATGTGCGGCCCCAAATTCTGCTCCATGAAGATCAGCCAGGAAGTCCGCGACGCCGCGCGGGGGCAAAACGACGGCCTCTCCACCGCCGA
>JBOHKI010000086.1:0-10629 GCA_050728855.1 Rhizomicrobium sp.
AAGCGCACAATCCCCGACATCATCGACGAAATCGGAAAAGCCATCCCGCTCTGCAAACCAATCCACTGCCGAGGCTACTTCAAGCAGGCCGGCTATGCTTCAACCTGACCGGATTTTGCTCTAGTGCTGACGCTCACGACCAGCGAACGGCGACTGTGCGAAATGCTTCGGCACGCCACGGCGCTCGGCGGGAGTCCGGCATTCCTGTTCAAGGCCGTAACGGAACAAGCCCTGCTCCGGCCCTTTCCGAGCTTGCTCGCCGAGCCGTGGCAGCGGGCCGGCCTTCCACCGCTTTCGATTGCTGAGTCATCCTGACTCAGCTCGCGAAAGACGGTTGAGACAATAGCGCGACAAGCGTACCTTCAAGGCCGGGTTAAGACCTTGGTGGAGCTGAGCGGAATCGAACCGCTGGCCTCCTCATTGCAAAGTCGGAGGAGCTCTTGAACACGTCGCAGCTCTTCTTTGCGCTTGATGCTGCATCCATCCTAGCCAGCTTTCTGCTTGGCGCCCGTATTCTGGCCCGGCATCCACGCTCGCAGAATGCGCAGCTCATCGCGCTGATCACGATCAACACGATCTGCTATATCATGCTGTCGCGCTATGAGTACGGGACCCGGATCGAACCGCCCTACCGGTTCCCGCTGGGTCAGGCTTGGATTCCACTGCTCAATCTCGCGCGCAACCTGACGCCGGGTCTCTTCATGGTGCTGTGCTTCCGCATATTCGCGGACAGCAAGCGCCTGCCGCAATGGCTGCTCGCGCTGTTCGCCGTACAGATGTTCCTGGAAGTCCCGGCGCGCTGGTTCCTGCCCGCCGAGGGGGCGGTTGGGGCGCTTCTATTCCGGATCGCGCCGGCCATGCTCGAAACCTTGTTCGCCGGATTCGCGCTCTACTGGACCGTCGCCAATTGGCCGAGCGACCTCGTGGAGGGCCGCCGCCGCGCCAGGGCCATAACCGTCGTCCTGATCAGTCTCAACATGATCGGCGCAACGCTTTTCCTGCGGGTGCTCATTCCGCAGGACACCATCGCCAACTACTATGCCCATCTCGCGTTGGTCGCAGCCAACCTGCCCATCGTCCTCTTCCTTCTGATATTCGCGGCGGACGAGGACCTCGACGTGCCGGTGGAGGCCGAACAGCGCGCGGTCAAACCGGCGTCGGCGCAGGCGCTGTCGGAGAGCACGGCAGCGCTGGCCCGGCTGTCGCGTCTCATGGAGGTCGAGCACGTCTATCGCCGGCCGGACTTGAGCCTGAAGGATTTGGCGACATTGGCCGGCGTGCCGGAATATCGGCTGCGCAAGCTCATCAACGAAGAGCTCGGCTATCGCAACTTCAACGCCTTCCTGCACGAGTCCCGCATCCGCGAGGCTTGCGATCAATTGCGGGACGCCGGCGCGCTACGGGTCCCTATCCTTACCATCGCGCTTTCGACCGGCTATCAATCCATCAACACATTCAACCGGGCTTTCCGGGAGATCATGGACATGACGCCCTCGGCCTATCGCGCCATGGACCGGGCGCCCGACCCGCCCCGAAAACCCTCACCACAAACCGCATAACGATCCCAATTCGAGGAATTGGGGAGCGCCCTGGAGAATCCGGGGAGCCGTCGGCGTCCTTTTCTGTCAGCAGAGGCCGGGGTTTGACCGGGTCTGTCCATGGCGGAAGCGCAACCGATCGTGCAATTGCGGAATGTGACCAGGAGCTACAAGGCGGGCCGGGTCGAGGTGCCCGCCCTGCGTGGGATCACGCTGTCCATCGCCGCACGGCAATTCACCATGCTGGTGGCGCCGTCCGGTGCCGGCAAGACCACCCTGCTCAACCTGATCGGCTGCATCGACAGCCCGACCTCCGGCGTCGTGGAGGTCGCGGGCCAAACCATCGGCCGGCTCGGCGACAACGCGCTATCGGATTTCCGCGCCCGGACCATCGGCTTCATCTTCCAGGGGTTCAGCCTCATTCCCGTCCTTTCGGCGTTCGAGAATGTAGAATACCCGCTTTTGCTGACGGGCATGGCGGCTGCCGCGCGGCGGCGCGAGACGCTTGCGATGCTGGAGGCCGTGGGGTTGGCCGATCAACGCCACCGGCGGCCCAACGAGATGAGCGGCGGCCAGAAGCAGCGCGTCGCCATCGCCCGCGCGCTCGTCAAGCAGCCCGCCCTGGTGCTGGCCGATGAGCCGACTGCCAACCTCGACAGCGAGACCGGGGCGGCCATCTTGGCGCTCATGCGTACCATGCAGACCGCGTCCCACACCACTTTCATCTTCGCCACCCACGATCCGAACCTGATCTCGCAGGCCGACACGATCATCGCTATGCGGGATGGCGAACTCGACCGGAGTGCAGCGTCATGATGCTCAAGATCGCGTTTCGCAGCATCTTCCGCAATGCACGCCGCTCTCTCACCACCCTGTTCACCATCGCGGTCGGACTTTCCGCGGCGCTCGTCTTCGCCGCGTATGCGCTCTACGATATCTACGTGCTGCAGACGACCGCGGTTGAGCGCGGCGGTCACCTGACGGTATTCGCCAAAGGCTATTTCGATTTCGGGTCTGGCGATCCCGCCATCTGGGGCATCGCCGACTATTCGGGCGTGCTGCGCCTTATCACGTCCGATCCCGAGATCGCGCGCATGGCGGCCGTGGTGACGCCAGTGCAGTTCCTGGGCGGCATCGCGGAAAATCCCGCCAATGGCGGCTCGCGCACCTTCTTTGCGACCGGCTTCGTTCCGAACGATCAGGCGCACATGCATGGCTGGAACGAATATGGCATCGGCACGGGCCTCGAAAACACCGATCTGCGGAGCGACGACAGTTCCAAAGGCGTGATCGGCTTCGGCTTCGCGCGCTATTTGGGGCTTTGCGCGGCGTTACATCTCCGCGATTGCCCGTCCGCGCCCGTCAACGCGCCGTCGCGTGCCGGCAAAGACGCATCTTCGCTGCCGCCACAGGACTTTTCGCGCATCGCGGAGACCGGCACGACGACGGACACCACGCCGCGTGTCAACCTCATGGCCGCGACGGCCGGCGGCGCGCCAAACATCGTCTCCATGGAAATCGGCCGCGTCGAGAAGCAGGGCGCGAAGGAAATGGACGACGGTTATGTGGTCATGAACCTCGCACTCGCGCAGCAGCTCGTTTACGGCCGGGGAGAGCATAAGGTGACCGGCATCGTCCTGCAGCTTCATCGCACCGAGGATGTCCCGAAGGCTCGGGCGCGACTTCAGGAGATTTTCGCCGCGCACCACCTCGCCCTTGAAGTGCGCGACTACACCGAAATCAACGATTACTACGGCCAGACGATCAACTTCTTCCGCTCGATGTTCTCGTTCATCGCCGTCCTGATCGGCGTGGTCGTGCTGTTCACGGTATCGAACACCATGAGCATGAGCGTCATGGAGCGCATCGAGGAGATCGGCACCACCCGCGCGCTGGGCGAACGTCGCGGCCGCATCCGGCGCCAGTTCCTGCTGGAAGGCGCCATGCTGGGCATTCTCGGCGCCACGCTCGGCGTCGCGCTCGCCTTCGTGGCGGCGGCGGCCGTGAACCGCGCCGGCCTGAGCTGGACGCCGCCCGGCGACGCCCATCCCATTCCGCTCAAGCTCTATTTGCTTGGAGCTGCCGACGTCATGGCTGCGGCCTGGGCGGCCTTGGTTCTTGTCTCAACGGTTGCAGCGCTCATTCCCGCCAACCGCGCGGCGCGGATGTCTATCGTGGATGCGTTACGCCATGTCTAAATTGGCACACCTGCTCCTTGCCCTTGCTGTCTTATTGCCGGCAGGCGCCATGGCCCAAAACGCGCAAGAGATCGTGGCGAGCGCCGACGCCGTGCGCAATCCGGACAAGCCGTTCCATGTCACGGCGACGTTGACCGACTACAAATCGGGCAACCCGATCGATCGCAGCGTCTATAGCGTTTACTCCAAGCTCGATCCCGCCACGGGGCAGTTTCGCGACGTGATGATCTATGCGGCGCCGCCCCGCGACGCCGGCAAGGTCCTGCTCCTCAACGGCGCCAACCTGTGGTTCTACGATCCCGCCGCTCGCGTCAGCATCCGGATTTCACCGCAGGAGAAGCTTTCCGGGCAGGCATCGGCGGGCGACGTGCTGACCGAGAACTTGGCGGTGGACTACACCGCATCCATTGCGGGTACGGAGGCGATCACCGACGGAGGCGGTCAGAGCCGCGACTGCTGGCGCCTTCAACTCAGGGCCGCGAACGATCAGGCGACCTATAACCGGGTCGAATATTGGGTGGAGCGGCAGAGCTTCGATCCAATCAAGGCCAAATTCTATGCCGACAGCGGCGCGCTGCTGAAAACGCTGTACTACCGGAACTACGTGACGCGAGAGGGCCGCGCGCGGCCGAGCCAGGCCGTCATCATCGACGCGGTCGATCCCCGGCTCGTCACTACCGTCGATCTCGGCGATCCGCAATTCCGCGACATTCCAGATATCTGGTTCGAGCGCGACTACCTGCCTCATCTGAATCTCGAATGACGCGCGCGCTCGCGACCGCCGTGCTCTGTCTACTGTCGCATGCGGCGCTTGCCGGTGCGGGCATCGACGACATCCCATCCGCCATTCCGTCGTCAGTGAACGAGCCCACATCGTCCGCCACCGCCAACTTCTATCTCCAGAGCGACCTCACGCTGAACGCGCCGCGAGCCGGGTTGAGCGTGCCGCTGCCGTCGCCGCCATCCGCCTGGGAAGCCCGGCTGTTTCTCGACTCGCGGATCGCTTGGCGCATCGACGACGCGCTGAGCTTCTCCTACAGCGGGCGGTTGAACCTGCGTGCGGAAGACGGACTTTCCTTTCCAGGCCATCAGAACATCCGCAACGATTTGCGTGAGGCCTATTTCACTTGGGACAACGGCAGCGGACTGTTCCTCGAACTGGGACGGATAAACCTGCGCGACGGTGTGGCGGAGGGCTTCAATCCCATCGACTATTTCAAGACGCGAACGGTGGTCGAGGCGATCTCCGCCGATCCCACAGTGCTGCGCGAGGATCGCCTGGGTACGGCCATGCTGCTCGGGGAGATGGTGTGGACAGGCGGGGCTTTCGCGCTCGCAATTGCGCCCAAGCTCGCGAGCGACAGCCCGCCCTATCTCGACGCCGAGCTGCCGAGCTTCAACCCGATGCTCGACCGAACCAACGCCCATACGCGGCTCCTTGCCAAGGCAAGTTTCCACTTAGCGGAAGATATCAGTCCCGAACTTCTCGCCTATAGCGAAGCCGGACACAGCCGGTTCGGCCTGAACATGACCAAGGGCTTCGGGCAAGCGGTCGTGGCTTATCTGGAATGGTCCGGCGGACGCCGCGCAAGCCTCGCCGACGACGCGGTCATGGACGGTATCCGCAATCATGTGCTGTTCTCGCCGCCACTTCCGGTCGACGGATCGCGTCACTTTCGGAACGATCTCGCTCTTGGGCTAACCTATGCAACCAAGCTCGGGATCAATATCGACCTGGAGTATGACTATCATCAGGCCGGCTTCGCACCTGTCGACTGGCGCAACTGGTTCGCGGGCGGCGTCGATCCCAATCTACACGGCGCGTTATGGTTCATCCGGGGCTACGCAAACGACCAGCAGGAGCCGATGGCCCGCAATAGCCTGTTCGTGCGGATCGATTGGCAGAATGCCTTTGTCCGTAATCTCGCGTTGACCGGCTTCGTTGACACCGACCTGCACGACGGCTCGGGGCTCGCGCAGGTCACGGCGGACTACTATCTCTCGCCGTCATGGTCAGCGGGTGGGCTGGTGGACCTCTATTTCGGCAAACCCCGCTCCAACTTCGGTAGCCTGCCTCTGCGGAGCAGCGTCCTCTTCAAGCTGAGTCGATACTTCTGATGCACGCGCAAACCTCTCGCCCGTGCCGTTCGCGAGCGGCACATCGACTCACCCGCCAAACAGGGGGTGAGACAATACGGAGACGACGTTATAGTGAGGGGGAGCTAAGTCCTGGTGCCGCCTGCGTGACTCGAACACGCGACCCCCGCATTACGAATGCGGTGCTCTACCGGCTGAGCTAAGGCGGCCACTCCGGGCGGCGGAAACTACGCGAGGACCCCTGCCATCGCAACCGCGAAAGGCCGGGCGCCGCGAATTTGCTTGCGCTGCCCCGCCAATGGCCCTAATCCGCGCCACCTTTGGCGGCGCCACCACCGGCGCGCTCCTGGACAAGGACTCCCCGGCATTGCGGATCCCCATCCATCGCGACGGCTGGCCGTACATCGCGATCGCCGTGGCGCTCAACGCGGCGCTGTTTGCGCTTGTCGGCTGGTGGGGCCTCGTGCTGCTCCCGGTCACCCTCTGGGTCGTGGCGTTTTTTCGCGATCCGGAGCGTACGCCCCCGCCGGGCGCCAACCTGGTGATCTGCCCGGCTGACGGAAAATTGCTCGCCTCGGTGCGCGCCATTCCGCCCGCGGAACTCGGCCTGGGGAGCGCGGAACGGCTCCGGCTTTCGGTTTTCATGAACGTTTTCAATGTCCATGTTAACCGAATCCCCTGTAACGGAATCGTCACAAGGCTTGCCTATCGCCCCGGCAAGTTCTTCAATGCGAGCTTCGACAAGGCGAGCGTCCACAACGAGCGCATGTCGGTCCGCCTCAGCCCGGATGGAACGGGCGGCGGAGACGGTGCGGGCGATGTGGTGTTCGTGCAGATCGCGGGGCTGATCGCCCGGCGCATCGGCTGCGATCTCGAGGAAGGACAGCGCGTATGGCGCGGCAATCGTTTTGGCATCATCCGTTTCGGAAGCCGGGTGGACGTCTATTTGCCGGACAGCGCGCGGGTGGCGGTGAGCGCGGGCCAAAGCGTCCACGCTGGCGAGACCGTCCTGGCAGAATTCCTGGCCTCATGACCAGGATGGCCGATGTCAGCCGCGCCCGGCTCGACCGCGCCGGCGAGGCGCTGCGCGAGGATTTCCCGATGCGGCGCTATATCCCCAGCGGGCTCACGATCCTGGGCCTGTGCTGCGGCGCCACCGCGATCCGCTTCGCGCTGACCGGCCACGACAAGACCGCCGTCATCGCCATCATCTGCGCCGCGGTGTTCGACCTCCTGGACGGCCGCGTCGCGCGCCTGTTCGGCGCGGCCTCGGCTTTCGGCGCGCAGCTGGATTCGCTGGCCGACCTCGTCAGCTTCGGCATAGCGCCCGCCATCCTCGTCTACACCTGGTCGCTGTCGCAGCTGCATGGTGCGGGCTGGGCGCTGACGCTGGCGTTCTGCGCCTGCTGCGCCATCCGGCTGGCGCGCTTCAACGTCGAAAGCGTCGATCCCGATCCGGAGGCCCCGCCCGAGCCCTATTTCCGCGGCGTGCCGACGCCCGCGGCCGCCTGCCTGATCCTGCTGCCGATGCTGCTGGCGTTCCAGTTCTCCGACCAGGTGCTCTCCAGCCCCTTCACCAGCGCCGCCCTCATCGCGATGATGAGCGCGCTGATGGTGAGCCGCATCCCGACGCTGTCGCTGAAGCACATCCACGTGCTGCCGCAGTTCCGCGGACTGGTGATCGCGGCCGGCGTGCTGATGCTGGCCACGGCCATCGTGTTTCCGTGGTCGACGCTGACGGGCGTGCTGATCGTCTATCTCGTCAGCCTGCCCTTCGCCGCCACCCTGTTCTCCGAGCGCGGCCGGGCCCGCCGGGCGGCCCGCAAAGCCGCGCGCCTGGGCTGAAACTGCCGCAGCGGAAACGCTCAGCCTTCGCGCAAAACGCCACTTCCCCCTTGCGGGCCCCTTGCGGGGCGACCGAAAAACCCTTGAGCATGGCGAAAGGATTTTTCGGGCGGGGGCCGCTGCCCCGGGCCCGGCCGCCCCGCGCGGGGAGGCAGGAATGGAGACCTATGCTCAGCAAAGGCGATGACTTTCCAATCCACCAGCTGCCCGAACCGATCGCCACGGCGGGGACGGACCGGAATTTCTACGACCGCTACTTCTTCAACGGCTATTCGCCGGACGGCGAGACGTTCTTCGCCGCCGCGCTGGGCGTCTATCCGCACCTGAACGTGATGGACGCCGCCTTCTCGGTGATCCAGGCGGGCGTGCAGCGCAATCTCCATGCCTCGCGGCTGCTCGCCATGGAGCGGATGGACACCGCCGTCGGTCCCATCGCCATCGAAGTCATCGAGCCGCTCAAGACGCTGCGCCTGAAGGTCGGCGCCAACGAGCACGGCATCGAGGCCGACCTCCTCTTCCAGCATCGCGCGCCCGCGGTGGAGGAACCGCGCTTCACCTACCGCCAGGGCCCGCGCACCGTGCTCGACTACACGCGGCTGACGCAGAACGGCTCCTATCTTGGCCACGTCTCGGTCAAGGGCAAGCGCGTCGATGCGGGCGGATTCACCGGCACGCGCGACCGCTCCTGGGGCGTGCGGCCCGTGGGCCAGCAGGACCCCCAGGGCGTGGCGCCGCCGCGCATGCCGCAATTCTACTGGCTGTGGGCGCCGCTCAATTTCGAGGATCGCTTCATGCTCTATCACGACAATGCCGATGGCGGCGGCAAGTCGTGGAACACCGCCTCGGTGATGGGCATGACGGGTGAACGGCCCGCCACCCACATGGCGTCCTGCGCGGCGAAGCTCGATTTCCAATCCGGCACGCGCCACGCGAAGGCGGCCGTGATCGAGACGGTGGATCCGGAAGGCGCCACATGGCGCGTGGAGCTCGCGCCGCAATACAATTTCTACATGTCCGGCATCGGCTACATGAATCCGGAATGGGGCCACGGCCACTACAAGGGCGAGAACGCGCTGGGTTACGACGAATACGAGACCGCGTCGGTCAACGAGAGCGATCCACGCTTCCTGCATGTGCAGGCGATCAGCCGGGCGCGCCTCAGCGGGCCCAATGGCGTGACGCGCGACGGCATGGGCGTGCTCGAGCAGCTCATCATCGGCCCGCATGCGCCCTCCGGCTTCAAGGACGTCTTCGATCCCGCCCCCTGAGATCCCATCGATGAGCGACGACATCACCCCGCGCCTCGCGCGCTATCTGAGCGACAAGCTGGCCGCCGACGTCGAGGTGGCGGGCCTCGCGCGCATTCCCGGCGGCGCCAGCCGGGAGACCTATCGATTCCGCGCGCGCTATACCCAGGATGGACGGATGCGCGATCGCGGCCTCATCCTGCGCCGCGATCCGCCGGCCAGCCTGATCGAGACCGAACGCGCCACCGAATTCCGCGCCTATGGCGCCTTCCACGCGCTTGGCCTTCCCGTGCCCGAACCCATCGCGCTGGAATTGGAAGCGGGTCCGCTGGACCGGCCGTTCTTCGTCATGGAGGAGATCGAGAATTGCATGGTGGGCTCGATCCTGGCGCCGGACCCCTATGGCGAGCATCGCCAGAAGGTCGGCGAGCAGTTTTTTTCCGTGCTGGGGCGCATCGCCGGCGCCGATCCGGCGGCGCTGGGGCTCTCGGATTTCGATGGACCGAAAAACGCCGGCGATTGCGCCGCCCACGAACTGGCGCGCTGGCAGGCCGTGATCGACGAGGACGAGCGCGAGCCCCAGCCCATCGCGCGCGCCGCCATCCGCTGGCTCAGGGCCCATCCTCCGCCGCCGGCGCAGAAGATCGCGGTGGTGCATGGCGACTACCGCACCGGCAATTTCCTGCACGACGCGCAAGGCGAGATCCGCGCCATCCTCGACTGGGAGATGGCGCATCTGGGCGATCCGCTGGAGGATCTGGGATGGGCGTTCGATCCGCTGTGGAGCCATGGCGATCCCGCGCGCCCCGCCGGCACCATCGCGCGGGAAGAGGCGCTGGCGGCGTGGGAGCGCGCGAGCGGCCTCAAGGCGGATCGCGCGGCGCTCAACTGGTGGGAGATCTTTGCCAGCCTCAAGGGCCTGGCGATCTGGATCTCCGCCGCGCGCGAATATGCCGAGGCACGCAACTCCGATCCGGTGAACGCCTTCTCCGGCTGGTATTGCCTGGCCTTCCACAACAAAGTGCTGGCCGATCGGCTGGCGGAGGCCGCGGCATGAAGCTCGACACCGCCAATGTTCTCGCCATCACCGCGACCCAGCTCATGGGCGCCATCGCGCCCCAGCTTCCCGCCGGCTATGCGCAAGCTTCGGCCTCGCTCACCGGATTCCTGCTGACCTTCTGCGCCCAGGACTACGAGAACGCCGCTGACATCCGCGCCGCGGAGAATGCGGACATGCGCGCGCTGTTCGCCGAACTGGCGCCGCGCCTGCGCGATGGTGCGCTCAGGGCGCGCCTCGAAGCCGCCTCGGTGCGCAAGGATTCGTCGCTGAGGATCTCCGCCCTCGACGCCGCCAACGCGGAGTTGCGCAGCCTCCTCATCGCCTTGCACGAAGCCGTAGAACCCGATGCCGCCGCCAACGCCAGGGTCTGGACCGTGCTGTGCGCCATGGCCAACCGCCGGGTCGTAAAGCTCCCCGGTCAGTAGCCCTCACACCCTTTCAAGCGGCGGAAAGCCAAGGCCGGCGAGCCCCAATGGCGCATTCCGCCGCCAAAACCCGATTGCGCAAAGCCTGCACAATCTGCAAGATTATTACTCTCGTTTTTCCGCACTTTGCTTGACAGCGTGACGCTGGTGTACTAGTTTTGTTCCATTCTCCACAACTGCGCCAGCGCCCTCATCACCCCGTCATGGGCGGCCTTGAGC
>JBOHKI010000087.1:0-10559 GCA_050728855.1 Rhizomicrobium sp.
CTTCGGCATTTCCTTCCACGATCTGTTCCGCCTGGGCGGCACGCGCGCGCGGCTGATCCGCAGCCGGCCCGGACGCAGCGTCGGCCTTCACTCCCATCACGGCGAGGAATTGACGCTGGTGCTCACCGGCGGCTTCACCGACGAGACCGGGCACTATGTCCGCGGCGATCTGCAGACGGCGGACGGCGCGCTCGACCACAAGCCGATGGCGGATGCGGGCGAGGACTGCATCGTGCTCGCCGTTTGCGACGCCCCCCTCAAATTCCGCAACCCCGCCGTGGCATTGATCGGCAAGCTGTTCGGGTTCTGACGCGACAAAACTGTCATCCCGGCTAAGCGATGCTTCAGCATCGCGCAAAGCCGGGACCCATTGCGACGTTGTCTCGATGGGTCCGGCTCTCGCTGCGCTCGGCAGGGATGACATTTTTTTGCATCGGCCTATGCTCTTGCCAGCCCTAACATCGGAGACACTCATGGAACTCGTCCGCTTCGGCAATACCGGCTTGAAAGTCTCGAAGATCTGCCTCGGCTGCATGACCTATGGCTCGCCGAAATGGCGCGACTGGATACTCGACGAGGAGCGGAGCCGGCCCTTCATCAAGGCCGCGCTGGAGAAGGGCATCAACTTCTTCGACACCGCGGACGTCTATTCGCTGGGCGCGAGCGAGGAAGTGCTGGGCCGGGCGCTGAAGGATTTCGGGCCGTCGCGCGAGCAGACGATCGTCGCCACCAAGGTGTGCAGCCCGATGGGGCCGACGCCCAACGAGGTCGGCCTGTCGCGCAAGCACATCATGCATGGCATTGACAATTCGCTCAGGCGGCTGGGCATGGACTACGTCGATCTCTACCAGATCCATCGCTTCGATCCCTCGACTCCGATTGAAGAAACCATCGACGCGCTCAACGACGTGGTGAAGGCCGGCAAGGCCCGCTACATCGGCGCGTCATCGATGTACGCGTGGCAGTTCGCCAAATACCTGCTGACGGCCGACCGCCTCGGCAAGACACGGTTCGTCTCGATGCAGAACCACTACAACCTCGTCTACCGCGAAGAAGAGCGTGAGATGATGCCCCTCTGCCGCGACCAGGGTATCGCCGTCATCCCGTGGAGCCCGCTCGCCCGCGGCTTCCTCGCCGGCAACCGCCACAAGCAGGACAAGGGTGAGACGATGCGGTCGAAGTCCGACGACTTCGCCCACCGCATGTACTACCAGGACACCGACTTCGACACCGTCGACCGCGTGACCGAGATCGCCAGAGCGCGCGGCGTGCCCAACGCGCAAGTGGCGCTGGCGTGGCTGCTGCACCAGCCCGGCGTGACGTCACCGATCGTCGGCGCATCCAAGATGAGCCATCTCGACGATGCCGTCGCCGCCGCCGAACTCAAACTCGATGCGGACGAGCTAAAGGCGCTGTCGAAGCATTACCAGCCGCACCGCGTGCTGGGGCATCAGTGATCTTCCTCCCCCGCGAGAGCGGGGGAGGAAAAGTCGCTACCACGCGTCGATCCATGCCAGTTTCTTGCCCGTCCGCTTCGGCGGTGGGGGCACGGCGCGCAGGCCGGCGGCGATCCATTTGCGCGTTTCCGCGGGGTCAATCACCTCGTCGAACTCGAACAATGTCGCGGCGCTGATGGCTTTGCCGCGTTCGTACATCTGGGCGACCATCTGGTCGAACTTGGCTTTGCGTTCGGCGGGATCGGCGATGGCGGCGAGTTCGTTGCGGTAGCCGAGCTTGACGGCGCCTTCCAGGCCCATGCCGCCGAATTCGCCCGTGGGCCACGACACGCAGAAGAACGGCGCCACGAAGCTCGCGCCCGCCATGCCCTGCGCGCCGAGGCCGTAGCCTTTGCGCAGGATCACCGTGAACAGCGGCACCGACACGTTGGCGCCGATGACGAACAGGCGGCTGTTGTGCCGCACCAGCGCGGTCTTTTCGGCTTCCGGCCCCACCATGTTGCCCGGCGTGTCGCAGAGCATGACGATCGGGATGTCGTAGGCGTCGCAGAGCTGCATGAAGCGCGCGGCCTTGTCGGAGCCGTCGCGGTCGATGGCGCCGCCCAGATGCCTGGGGTTGTTGGCGACGATGCCGATGGGCCGGCCCTCGATGCGGGCGAAGGCTGTCACCATGCCCACGCCGAATTGCTTGCGCAACTCCAGAACGCTGCCGGTATCGGC
The DNA here is from genome assembly GCA_050728855.1 of Rhizomicrobium sp. Lineage (GTDB taxonomy): Bacteria > Pseudomonadota > Alphaproteobacteria > Micropepsales > Micropepsaceae > Rhizomicrobium. Next base: position 2,178 of record JBOHKI010000087.1, read on the forward strand.
CATCAGATCGATCACGCTGCGCACGTCGTAGACGCGCAGGCGGTTCTCCGGGATGACGCCGCGCAAGGTCCGCTGATCGGCGCAGTCCCATGACGGCAGCGTGCCCTGGAAATAGGACAGGTACTTCTTCGCGGTGGCGACGCCTTCGGCTTCGTCTTCCACCACGACGTCGATCACGCCGTTGGGCGCCTGCACCGACACGGGCCCCACTTCGCCCGGCGCGAACACGCCCAGCCCGCCGCCTTCGATCATCGCCGGTCCGCCCATACCGATGGAGGAGTTCTTCGTCGCGATGATCACGTCGCAGCAGCCGAGCAGCGCCGCGTTGCCCGCGAAGCAATAGCCCGAATTGATGCCGACCAGCGGCACCAGGCCGGACAGCTTCGCGAACTGCATGAAGGTGGTGGTGTTGAGGCCGCCCGCGCTCATCCCGTCGGTGTCGCCCGGCCTGCCGCCGCCGCCTTCGGTGAAGAACACGATGGGCAGCCGCCATTTCTCGGCGATGGTGAGGAGGCGGTCCTTCTTCTGATGGTTGCGCATGCCCTGCGTGCCGGCGAGCACGGTATAGTCGTAGGCCATCGCCACGATGCGCGACTGCTCGTCGGGGAACACATCGCCGTTGACGCGGCCCAGCCCCATCACCAGCCCGTCGCCCGGCGTGCGCTCGATCAGCTCCTGCATCGAATTGCGGCGCAGGCGGCCGGCGACGACGAGCGAGGCGTATTCGGTGAACGAGTCCGGATCGCAGAGGTCCGCAATGTTCTCGCGCACGGTGCGCTGGCCGGTCTTGCGGCGGCGGGCGGTGGCTTCGGGACGGTTCTCGTCCGCCAGATAGGCGCGGCGTTTCTGCAATTCGGCGAGATCGGGGCGGATCGCATCGGGATCGAACGCCTCGGCCTTCGCCGCCGCGCCGCCCGCCACGTCGGCCTCCGCGATGAACGCCAGCGCCGCGCCTTCGAACACGGTGTCGCCCGCCGCCACGGCGAATTCCGCCAGCACGCCGGAGCGGTCGGCTTCGATGACGTGCTCCATCTTCATCGCTTCCATGACGAGTACCGGATCGCCCGCGCGCACCGCGTCTCCTGGCTTCACCGACAGTGTCACGATCGTGCCCTGCAGCGGCGCGCGCAACGCAGCCGTGCCATCGGGGGCTTCCAGCTCGTCGGCCAGTTCGACGCCTTCGCTGGCCGCCTTGCCGTGGGCCAGCACCGCCAGCGGGTCGTCGGTTTCCAGCTTCGCGCCGGCCTGGCGCGTGCCGCGGCCGGAATCGGGGGACCGCTCGACATAGAGCTTGCGGTGTTCTCCCTTGAGCAGCACGCCGATGTTGTCCTCGATGAAGCCGGTGTGCACGTCGTGCAGCGGCTGCGTCAGCACGCTCTGCAGGAACGCGATGTTCGTGGGCACGCCCGCGATCTTGAACTCGCACAGCGCGCGATAGGCCTTGCTCTTGGCCTCCGCCAGCGTGGCCGCGTGCACCACCAGCTTTGCCAGCAGCGAGTCGAACCGGACGTTCGTGCCGTAGCCCGCGTACCCGTAGCCGTCGACGCGGATGCCGCGGCCCGACGGCGGCTCGTAGGCCGCGAGCGTGCCGCCCGCGGGTTTGGCGGTGCCGTCTGCCAGCATGGTCTCCATGTTGATGCGTGCCTGGAGCGCGACGCCGCGCGGCGCGGGCACGTCCTTCTGCGTGAGGTGCAGCTGCGCGAGCGTTCGGCCATCCGCGATTTCCAGCTGAAGGCGCACCAGATCGAGGCCGGTGATCTCTTCCGTCACGGTGTGCTCGACCTGGAGCCGCGCATTCGCCTCGATGAAGGCGAAGCGCTCGCCCGACACCAGGAACTCGACGGTGCCGAGGCCCTTGTACTTCGCGGCAGATGCCAGTCTCACCGCGGCGTCGAACAGTTGCGCGCGCATGGCATCCGGCACGTCCGTGACGGGGGCGATCTCGATCAGCTTCTGGCGGCGGCGCTGGAGCGAGCATTCGCGGTCCCACAGATGCGAGACCGCCCCGGTGCCGTCGCCCGCGATCTGGACTTCGACGTGCCGCGCGCCGGCGAGATACTCCTCGGCATAGAGCGCGTCGTTGCCGAAAGCGGCCATGGCTTCGGACTGGCAGCGCTCATAGGCGGCCGCGAGTTCGTCCACTGCGCGCACCACGCGCATGCCGCGCCCGCCGCCCCCGGCCACCGCCTTCAGCATGATCGCGCCGTGCCTGGACTGGAATTTCGCGACGTCCGCGGGCGAGGCGATCCCGGTGCCCGCCAGCACCGGCACCGTGTGCGTCGCCGCCAGCGCGCGCGCGCGGGATTTGTCGCCGAACAGCGCCAGCGTCTCGGGCGAGGAGCCGATGAAGATGAGGCCGGCATCCGCGCAAGCCCGCGCGAAATCCGCGTTCTCGCTGAGGAAGCCGTAGCCCGGATGCACCGCGTCGCAGCCCGCCTCGCAGGCCGCGGCCACGATCTGGCCGATGTCGAGATAGGCCGCGGCGCCCTTGCCGCCCAGCGCGCGCGCTTCGTCGGTCTTGCGGGTGTGCAGCGAGGTCGCGTCGTCCTCGGAGAATACGGCCACGGTCGCGATCCCCATCTCCGCCGCCGTTCGGGCGACGCGGATGGCAATCTCGCCGCGATTGGCGATCAGGAGTTTCTTGAGCATGGGCAGAGTCCGATAGCGTTGGTTGGACTGTAGCGGGGCCTCCCGTCTTGTCATCCCGGCCAGGCGAAGCGCGAGCCGGGACCTGCCGCGACGATGTCACGGCAGGTCCCGCGCCGCTGACGCAGCGTTTGGCAGGGATGACAGGTTGGGATGCAGACGCAATTTGCGAGAGTGCGGGAAAAGTACCGGACCAGCGTGACGCTGTCAAGGAGTTCTAGGAAAAATTGGAGTAATAATGTTTCAATTTGTGCACGATTAGGAAAATTCACAAATCCAGCCGAAGGGCATGCGCGGGAGCCTCCGCGAGGGGGTGGGGCAGGGTGAAGCGCAGTCCGCCCTCGACCGGCGCACAGGCGACCGCTTCGCCCGTCGCCAGCAGCGTGGCGGCGCGGGGCGCGGGGAGATCGTTGCCGTCGACGACGACCTCCGTTCCGGGGCCCGCCTCCAGCAGGTGGATGAAGAGCGCCCCGGGCCTGGCGGTGAAGCGGACCGGGCGCCCGTCCCGCGTCGCGCCTTCCGCCCGCAGCCACGGCCGCGTGCCGTAGATGCCGTCGCCATTGGCCTTGAGCCACGCACCGAAGCCCTGCAGCCGCGTGACCTGCTCTTGCGGGATCTGCGCATCCTCGCCGCGCGGGCCGACATTGAGCAGCAGGTTGCCGTTCTTCGAGACGGTGTCGATGAAGCCATGCACAAGCGCGGCCACGCTCTCATAGTCCGCGTCCGTGTCGCGGTGGTTGAAGCCGAAGGAATGGCTCATGCCTTTCGTGGCTTCCCATTTGCGGCGCTGGATGTCCGGAAAGGTGGTGTATTCCGGCGTGCGGAAATCGAAATGCGGCGGCATGGGCGGGGTGATGCCCTTGGGTGCGTCGCGCCCCCGCATGCGTTTCTTGATGGCGGCATCGAGGCGGCGGCGCAGCGTCTTGAAGCGCAGCATGCGCGTGCGCCACGACACCGGCATCCAGCGGTCGTTCACCACGCCTTCGGGGATCGCGTTGTAATAGTCGGCGAAGAGCTTCAGCTCCGGCCCCAGCCGCGCCGGCCACGAAATGTCGTTCCACAGCACGCTGGGCTCGTAGCGCGCGATCAGCTCGCGGGTCTGGGCCTCGGCATAGGCGGGGTAGTCTCCCCCCGGCACGCTGCCCATGAAATCGGCCAGCGTGCGCATCGGCTCGCGGTTGAACGTCCAGTCGATACCGCCGGAATAATAGACGCCGAACTTCAGGCCGCGCGCCCGCGCCGCGTCCGCCAGCTCGCCCACGATGTCGCGCGGGCTGGTCCAGTCCGCCTGGTGCGGATTGCGCACGGCGCTGGGCCAGAGGCAGAAGCCGTCATGATGCTTGGTAACGAGCACCAGATAGCGCGCGCCGGAGGCGGCAAAGAGGTCGGCCCATTCTGCGGGGTTCCACTGCTCCACCCCCTTCAGGAACGGCGCGCGAAAGGATTCGTAGGGCGCGTCCTTCCACACCTCGCGGTGATGGCGCGCGCTCTCGCTCTCCGGCACGCGGATCGCGTTCCAGTACCATTCGGTATAGGGCGTGCGGGCGACCGCCGTGTCGTAATGGTCGCGAAAGGCGTCGGAGATCGAGCCGGAGCGGCTGGCGAAGGCGGGGATCGCGAACAGGCCCCAATGGACGAAGATGCCGAATTTCGCGTCTTCGTACCATTCGGGGACCTTGTGGGCGTTGAGCGAGGGGAGATTGGGTTCGAATGTCATTTGACGCTATCCTGCCGCCATGATCGAAGAACGCAATCCCACCTTTCCCGAAATCCGCGCCAGCGTGCGCAAACTGTGTGCGCAATTCCCGGGCGAATATTGGCGGGCGCTCGACCGCGCGCGCGAATATCCCACGCAATTCGTGCAGACGCTGACGCGTGAGGGATTCCTCAGCGTGCTGATCCCGGAGGAATTCGGCGGCTCGGGCCTGGGGTTGGGCGCGGCCTGCGCGGTGCTGGAGGAAATCCACCGCTCCGGCTGCAACGGCGGCGCGGCGCATGCGCAGATGTATACGATGGGCACGATCCTGCGGCACGGATCCTCTGCGCAGAAGTCGAAATACCTGCCCGCCATCGCGAAGGGCGAGTTGCGGTTGCAGGCCTTCGGTGTGACCGAGCCCACGAGCGGCACCGACACCACGCGCATCCGCACCGTGGCGCGGCGCGAGGGCGACCGTTACATCGTCAACGGCCAGAAGATCTGGATCAGCCGCGTCGAGCATTCCGACCTGATGGTGCTGCTGGTCCGCACCACGCCGCGCGAAGAGGTGGCGAAGCCGACCGACGGGATGAGCGTGCTGCTGGTCGACCTGCGCGACAGCGTGGGCAAAGGACTGACGGTCAGGCCCATCCGCACCATGATCAACCATGCGACGACCGAGCTGTTCTTCGACGATCTCGCCGTACCCGCCGCGAACCTCATCGGCGAGGAGGGCAAGGGCTTCCGTTACATCCTCGACGGCATGAACGCCGAGCGCATCCTGATCGCGAGCGAAAGCATCGGCGACGGACGCTTCTTCATCGACCGCGCATCTTCGTACGCGAAGGAACGAGAAGTGTTCGGCCGCGCCATCGGCGAGAACCAGGGCGTGCAGTTCCCCATCGCGCGGGCCTATGTGAGCGTGTCGGCCGCGGCGGAGATGGTGAAGAAAGCGGCGGGCTTGTTCGACGCGAGCGAGCCCTGCGGCACCGAAGCCAATATGGCGAAGATGCTGGCCTCGGAAGCCTCGTGGTTCGCCGCCGACATGTGCATCCAGACCCATGGCGGCTTCGGCTTCGCGGAAGAATTCGACATCGAACGCAAATTCCGCGAGGCGCGGCTCTACCAGGTGGCCCCGATCTCGACGAATCTGATTTTGAGCCATGTGGCCACGCATGTGCTGGGACTGCCGAAGTCGTTCTGAAGCGCGCACGGAGACGCGGAGAGTGAGGGTGTTCCACACCTCCTTCCACCGTCATCCCCGGGCCCGCGCGGCGTTGCCGCGCATTCCTTCGATTGGCGTGCGAAGCACGCCGGGCCGGGGACCCATAACCTCCGTCTGAGTCATTCCTGGCGAGATCGAGGTTATGGGTGGCCGGGACAAGCCCGGCCATGACGAGTTAGAGTGAGGAAATGAGCGAAATTGCCTCTCCCGTTCCCATTGCCGGTCTCGCCGCGCTGCTCGACCGCGACGCGCCGGTTGGCGACTCCGTTCCGCCGCTGGGGCATTGGCTCTACTTCCTCAACACTGCGCCGCAATCCACGCTTGGGCCGGACGGGCATCCGAAACGCGATGACACGCTGCCGCCGCGGCGCATGTGGGCGGGGAGCCGGATCGAGTTTCTCGCGCCGATTCCGGTCGGTGCGGAGATCGAGAAGCACACGCGCATCCTCGCCACCGAGAAGAAGACCGGCGCGTCGGGTGAGATGGTGTTCGTGACCGAGTTGCATGAAATCACCAGCGGTGGCGTGCTGGCCGTGCGCGAGGCGCGCGATGTCGTCTATCGCGGGCCGGGTGAGGCGCCGCCGTCGACGCTCGCCATGCCGGAGCCGGCGTTCTCCCGCACGCTCACGCCCGATGCGACGCAGCTCTTCCGCTTCTCCGCGCTCACCTTCAACGCCCACCGCATCCACTACGACCGGGATTACACACGCGACATCGAGCATTATCCCGGCCTCGTCGTGCAGGGGCCTTACACCGCGATGCTGCTGATGGACCTGGCGCTGCGCCATGGCGCCAAACCCGCCCGCTTCGCCTTCCGCGCGCGCCGGCCGCACTTCGAGGGGCGTGCGCTCACCCTCTGCGGGACCAGCGGGCGGTTGTGGTCGCTGGACGATGCCGGACAGGTGGGCATGACGGCGGAGATCGCGTGATTCCGACTCGCCAAAGTCGCGCTTTGGCCCGATAGTGCCGGCAAAAGCTATAAGAACACCGGGAGTGAACATGCCTTGGAATTACGGCGATATTCTCGACGCCGTCGCGGACGCCGTGCGTCCGGATGCGCCGGCTTTCGTGCATGGCGAGACGCGCGTCACCTGGGGCGACGCGACCAAGCGGATGAACCGCGTGGCGCGCGGCCTGATCGCGCGCGGCGCCCGGCCCGGCGACAAGGTGGCGTTCTACCTGCGCAACGGCACGGAATACACCGAGGCGCTTGGCGCGTGCTATCGCGCGCGGCTGGTGCATGTGAATGTGAACTACCGCTACAAGCCGGAGGAGGTGCGCTACATCCTCGACAATTCCGACGCGGTGGCGCTGATCTACGGCAGTGAATTCCGCGACACCGTCTCGGCGATCCGCGACAAGCTTCCCGCCATCAAGTCCTATATCGAGGTGAGCGACAGCGACATCGCGGGCTTCGCGGAAGACTATGCCGATCTTGCCGAGGAGGGCGACGCCTCGCGGCTCGACATCAAGCGCTCGCCGGACGACATGTTGTTCATCTACACTGGCGGCACCACGGGCATGCCGAAAGGCGTGATGTGGCGCCACGGCGATCTGTGCACGCTGTGGCACAACCGGCTTGAGCGCACGCTGAACTACCGCCCGCCGACGCTCGCGGCTTTCGCCGCCGGTATCAAGGCGGTGGGGCAGGGGCCGGTGTCGCTGCCGGCGTGTCCCCTGATGCACGGCACGGGCTTCGTCTCCGCCTCGACCGCCATGCTTTCCGGTGGAACGGTCGTGACGGTGGACAACCGCTCGCTCGACGCGCAGGCGATCTGGAGCGCCGTCGAGAAGAACAAAGTGCAGGGCATCTCCATCGTCGGCGATCCCTTCGCGCGGCCGCTGCTCCAGGCGCTGGACGAGGAGCCCGGGCGCTACGACCTCTCGAGCATGATGACCATGACGTCGTCGGGTGCGATGTGGAGCGTGGAGGTCAAGCGCGGGCTGCTCAAGCACATTCCGCAGCTTTCGCTGGCGGACAGCTTCGCTTCGACCGAGGCGATGGGCATGGGCGCCTCCGTCATGACCAAGGATGGCGAGGCGCAGACCGCCGCGTTCCAGCTGCTCGAGAACGCCATCGTCATCGACGAGAACGACGCACCGATCCCGCCGGGCTCGGGCAAGGCCGGCATGGTGGCGCTCGGCGGGCCGCTGCCCATGGGCTACTACAAGGACGCGGAAAAGACGGCGCGCACCTTCCGCACCATCGGTAACGTCCGTTACTCGATCCCGGGCGACTGGGCGCGGGTGGACGCGAACGGCGCCATCACGCTTCTGGGCCGCGGCTCGAACTGCATCAACACCGCGGGCGAGAAGGTCTTCCCCGAGGAAGTGGAAGAGGCGCTGAAGACCCATCCGGCCATCGAAGACGCGCTGGTGCTGGGCGTGCCCGACGAGAAATGGGGCCAGGCGATCACCGGCGTGGTGAAGCTGGCGGACGGCGGCGCCTTCGACGAGGCCGCGCTGCGCGAGCACGTCCGCGCCCAGCTCGCCGGCTACAAGACGCCCAAGCGCATCCTCGTCGCGGAAGTGAACCTGCGCGCGCCCAACGGCAAGGCGGATTACAAGAGCGCCAGCGAATTCGCGCGGACCGCATTGGGGATCGCACCATGAAGTTCACCTGGTTCAACCTGATGCCATGGCCCTACCTGCCGGACGATTTCCGGGAGACGCATCATTCGGTGTGGGTGGATATCGACTCCCGCCTGTTCGATCCGGTGAAGAGTCACGAGGTCTACAACACCTATCTCGATCTGCTGGAATATGCGGGCACCGTCGGCTTCGACGCCATCGGCGTGAACGAGCATCACCAGAA
>JBOHKI010000088.1:0-10306 GCA_050728855.1 Rhizomicrobium sp.
TCCTCCCCCCGCGAGAGCGGGGAGGGGGACCGGCGAAGCCGGCCGCCTTCGCCAAGGCTCCGGCGTGCCAAGTGAGTGTCACCTGCCACGCCGAAGCGAAGCGTAGGCGGGTGGAGGGGGGACGGCGGTGGCGAAGTCACATCTTCGTTAGCGGACGCCCCCCTTCCGTCACGCGCGACTGCCGTCGCGCGCGCCACCTCCCCCTGCCTATGCCAAGGCTTCGGCAGGCGAGTGAGCGCACACGCGGCCACCGGAGCTTTGGCGCAGGTGGCCGCTCTCGCGGGGGAGGAAGCAGCAATGAGCCGGTATTTCACCGAATGATCCGCTTTCCCCGCCGCGCGTAACAATCCCGTCCTCCGCGGCGAATGCCGGTTGAGCCGGTTCCGGGTTAGGATCGCTGCAGGGAACCAGGAGAGACGCGATGACCAGAACCGCCGCCATCGACCGCCGCAAAGTGTTGCTCGCCGCCACCGCGCTGGCCGGCATGGGCGCCGTCGCGCTGCGGCCCAGATTCGCCCGCGCCGCCGCCATGATGCCCGCCATGGTCGCGATCGAGCAGTTCTCGTCCGCGGGCAAGGACCTGGGCGCCGTGAAGCTGCCCAAGGTCGTCAAGTCCGAAGCGGAATGGAAGAAGCTGCTCAAGCCCGAGCAGTTCGAGGTCACGCGCCACGCCGACACCGAGCAGGCCTTCACCGGCATCTATGCCGAGAGCACGGGCAACGGACTCTACCGCTGCATCTGCTGCGACACCGCGCTGTTCGACTCGCGGACCAAATTCGATTCCGGCACCGGCTGGCCCAGCTTCTGGCAGCCCATCGCCAGGCGCAACGTGGTGGAGATTCACGACACCAGCTTCCTCATGGATCGCACCGCGATTGCCTGCGCGCGCTGCAACGCCCATCTCGGCCATGTCTTCGACGACGGCCCGAAGCCCACGGGCCTGCGCTACTGCATGAACTCCGCGGCGCTCAAATTCGTGCCCCGCGCCACCGCCTGAACCGATCGAAAGGATACGCCATGCGTTCCAGCCTCTTCGCGCTTTCGCTGCTGTCATTGGCGGCGCTGCCGGCCTGTGCCGACCAGGCGCCGCGCCCGCTGCCCGCGCCCGTGGTCGATGAGGTCAATCCCGCGTCCGGCACCGAGACCGCGGTGCTCGCCGGCGGCTGCTTCTGGGGCATGCAGGGCGTGTTCGAGCATGTGAAGGGCGTGACGAAAGTCATCTCCGGCTATTCCGGCGGCACCGCCGGCGCGCCGAGCTACGAGGAAGTCAGCGGCGGCGGCACCGGACACGCCGAAACCGTGCGCATCGCCTTCGATCCCAGGCAGGTGAGCTATGGCCAGATCCTGCGCATCTTCTTCTCCGTGGCGCACGACCCCACAGAGCTGAACCGCCAGGGCCCGGACGACGGCGCCAACTACCGCTCCGACATCTTCTTCACCGATGCTGAGCAGGAGAAGATCGCGCGCGCCTACATCGCCCAGCTCGGCAAGGCGCATGCCTTTTCCGATCCCATCGTCACGCGCGTCGACCGATTCACCGCCTTCTATCCGGCGGAGGACTATCACCAGGATTATCTGATCCATCATCCCGATGATGGCTACATCCAGATCAACGACCTGCCCAAGATCGCCAACCTCAAGCGCATCTATCCCGCGCTGTACCGCGACAAGCCGGTGACCGTGGCGGCGAAGTGAATCGCACCCGCCCCTTGTCGGCGGATTCAGGAAGGCGCGCGTGGCGTGCGCTTACATCCGTCCCATCAGCACCAGGATCAGGATGATCACCAGGATGAGGCCCAGGCCGCCGGAGGGGTAATAGCCCCAGCCGCCCGAATACGGCCAGGACGGCAGCGCGCCGATCAGCAGCAAAACCAGAATGATGATGAGTATGGTGCCAAGCATGAAGGGCGCCTCCCGCTATTTCATCAAATGAAACGCGGACTCGCGGGCTCAGGTTCCAATCGCGAAGTTTGAATGCCCTGTCGGGAGGCTGGTCTGAACCGGGACGTCCCCGCTCGCGCGAACGCCCTATGAAGTCCCGTGCCAGTAGCGGTCCTCCCAGCTGCGCGACAGGCGCATCGCGCTGGTGATGAGGCCGGCCATAGAATAGGTCTGCGGGAAGTTGCCCCACAAGGCGCCGCTGCGCGGGTCGACATCCTCGGCGAGCAGGCCGTAATGGTTGCGCACGCCGATGGCGTCCTGGAGCAGGTCGCGCGCGTCCTGCTTGCGTCCGGCCAGCCACCACGCGTCGATCATCCAGAAGCGGCACACCAGGAATTCGCTCTCCGGCATGCCGAAATCGTCCTCGCCGGTGTAGCGCATGACGTGATTGCCGCGCACCAGCTCCTTCTCGATCGCGGCCACCGTCGAGAGAAAACGCGGATCGCCGGCCTCGACCAGCCCCAATTCGGGCAGCAGCAGCACGCTGGCGTCGAGATCGCCGGAGTCCGCGGCCACCGTGAAGGCATTGCGCTTGGCGTTCCACGAGCGCTCCAGGATGGTGGCCTGGATCATGTCGGCGATGCGGTTCCAGTGCTGGGCGCGCTCGCCGTGCCCGAGCCGCGCCGCGATCGCGCCGACGCGGCTCACGCCCGCCCAGCACATCGCGGCGGAATGGGTGTGCACGCGCTTGCGGCCGCGATATTCCCAGATGCCGGCGTCCGGCTCGAGCGCCAGCTGCGCCGCCTTGCCGCCAAGCTGCTCCATCAGGCGGAAATGGGATTCGCTGGCCGGGCGGGGCAGCCTGCGATCGAAGAACATCGGCAGCGCGGCGAGGATGACGCTGCCATAGACGTCGTGCTGCACCTGTTCGGCCGCCTGGTTGCCGACGCGCACCGGGCCGTTGTTGTTGTAGCCGGCCAGCGCGGGGGCGATGCGCTCGGCGAGCGGATCGTTGGGCACGATGCCGTAGAGCGGGCGCAGCTCGCCCACGTCCTCGGCGGCGATGCCCAGCACGTAGTTGATGAAATCCTCCATCGCCTTGGTCGCGCCGATGCGGTTGAGCGCCTTGACGACGAAATAGGCGTCGCGCATCCAGCAATAGCGGTAATCCCAGCAACGCCCGGAGCCAGCCGATTCCGGCAGCGAGGTGGTCAGCGCCGCCACCACCGCGCCGGTCTCCTCATAGGCGCAGAGCTTGAGCGTGATCGCCGCGCGGATCACCGCCTCCTGCCAGTCGTAGCCGATGGAGAGCCGGCGCACCCATTCCAGCCAGTAGTCGCGCGTGCGCTCGACGAATTCGCGCGCCGTGGTCTCGAGCTCGGAGGGGAAGGACTCGTCCGGTCCGATCACCATGTGCACCGGCCGCGTCAGCACGAACGGCGCCTCGCGCTCGATATAGGAGAGCGGCGCGTCGGTGGTGAGCCGGATCGCGGTCGAACCGCCCCAGTAGCGGATGTGGTTGGAGCCGAGCGAGCGCCCCGCCATCTCCTCGCCATAGTTGCAGGCCGGCCGGAAGCGCAGCGTGATGCGCGGCAGCCCGGCGACGGGCTCGATGATGCGGATGAGCTGGGGGCCGCGGGTGATGCGGCCGAAATTGCGGAAGCGCGGCGCGAAATCGGTGATGCGCACGGCCGCGCCGTCCTCCGCCGTCAGCACGGTGGTCACGATGGGCGTGTTGCGCTGGTATTCGGATTGCGAATGCGCGAAGCGGTCGAGCACCACATCGCTGAAGCCCTTCTCCTCCTCGCCCGACAACAGCCGGCAGAACACCGGATCGCCGTCGAAGCGGGGAAAGCACCACCACACCAGCCGCGCGCAGCGGTCCACCAGCGCCGCGATCCGCCCGTTGCCGATGACGGCGAGATCGAGATCCAAGTCAGGCCTCCTCGGTCGCCATCTGGCTCAGCCAGGCCCGCACTTGGGCCGGCGCGGCGAACTCGCCCTGCGCGCCCTTGAGCAGCCGGCCCACGGAAATCCCCACGCCGCCGTAACGCGCGAGCACGGCCATCACGTCCTCGTCGGTCTGGTCGTCGCCGAGGAACACCGGCCTGCGCCCGTGGAACGGCGGATGGCCCATCAGCGCTTCGAAGCCGGTGCCTTTGTTGAAGCCGGGCTCCTTCAGCTCGAAGATCGCCTTGCCATGCAGCACCGTGAGATCGGATTTGAGCCGCGCCAGCCGCTCGCCGATCAGCCGGCCGAGAGCGTCCTCGGCCCGTGGCGCCTGGCGGAAGTGGAAGGCCAGCGTGTAGGTCTTGTCCTCAACCCGCACGCCGGGAAACCGCTGCTCCACATCTGCGAAGGCGTCCTTCGCGGCCTGGGGCACGGTCCTGGCGGCGACTTTCATGGGAGCGTCCGGCGCCACGCGGATTTCCGCACCATGGGCGCCGATGGCGGCGAGCTTCAAGGGCGCGAACAGCGCGTCGACGGCTTGGAGCGTGCGTCCGCTGCAGAAGGCGAGCGCGCCGCCCAGGAGCGGGCGCAGCGCTGCGAGCGTCCGCACCAAGTCCGGCGGCACGACCACGTCTTCCGGCGCCGGCGCGATCTCGATCAGCGTCCCGTCGATATCCAGGACGAGGGCGTCGCGCGCGAAGTCGAGATCAGGTTTCATGGCGGGCCACGATAGGCTTCTTCTTGCGGCCCGTCTTGGTCAACAGGTTGAAAGCGGAATTGACCAGCGCGACATGGCTGAAAGCCTGCGGGAAATTGCCCAGCATGCGCCTGGCGCGCGGATCGTACTCCTCCGACAGCAGGCCCACATCGTTGGCGAGCTTGAGCAGGGAATTGAACAGCTTCAGCGCCTTGCGCCGCTGTCCGGCGAGGCAGTAATTGTCCACCAGCCAGAACGAGCAGGCGAGGAACGCGCCTTCCCCAGCCGGCAGCCCGTCCACGCCGCTGGAGGTTCCATAGCGCTGCACCAGCCCGTTGTGCATCAGCCGCTTCTCGATCTGCTTGACGGTCGCCTTCACGCGCCGGTCCCGCGCCGGCAGGAAGCCGACGATGGGGATCATCAGCAGCGCCGCGTCGAGATGGTCGGAGCCGTAGCACTGCACGAAGCAGTGCCGCTTCTTGTCGAGGCCGCGCTTGAGCACGTCGGCCTTGATCGTGTCGGCGATCTTCTTCCACTTTCGCCACGTCCGGGCCTTGTCCTTGCGCGCCTTGGACGCGCGCCAGGCGCGGTCGAACGCGACCCAGGCCATGATCTTGGAATGGACGAAATGCCGCCGCGGCCCGCGGATCTCCCAGATGCCTTCGTCCGGCTTCTTCCACACCTTGGCCAGGTGCGACAGGAACACCTCGCTCATCTCCGCGCGCCGCTCCACCGGCGGCAGCCCGCCGCGCACGCCCTGGGTGAGCACGTCGGCCAGCTCGCCATAGATGTCGAGCTGCAGTTGCAGCGCCGCCGCGTTGCCGATGCGCACGGGGGCGGAATTCTCGAAGCCCGGCAGCCACGGGATCGTCCATTCGTCGAGCCTGCGCTCGCCCGCCACGCCATACATGGTCTGGAACTGGTCCGGCGAGCCGGCGATGGCGCGCACCAGCCAGTTCTGCCAGTCATGGGCTTCCTCGGTGTAGCCGGCGTTGAGGAAAGCGAGCAGCACGAAGGTCGCGTCCCTGAGCCAGCAGTAGCGGTAGTCCCAGTTGCGCGGCCCGCCGATCTGTTCGGGCAGCGAGGTCGTCACGGCGGCCACCAGCCCGCCGGTCGGCTTGTAGGAGAGCGCCTTCAGAGTGATCAGCGAGCGCTGGATGACGTCCTTCCAGCGGCCTTTGACGTTGGATTTGCCGCACCAGTCGCGCCAGAATTTCTCGGTCTCCGCCATCGCCACTTCCACGCCCGTGGGAAGCGGCATCGGAAGATGCGACGGCCAGTAGGTGAGGGTAAACGGCACCGCCTCGCCCTCAGCCACGCTGAACGTGCCGACGGTGCGCATGTCCCGGCCACTCACGGGCGAGGGCGTGCGCAGCGCCAGCGCGTGCGGCCCGGCAATGGCGGTGATCGTTTCCTGGTCCACCCGCGTTACCCAGGGCACGGAAATCCCATAGTCGAAGCGGATGGCGAGATCGGTCTCGAATTCCACGCGGCCTTTCACGCCCATCACGACGCGCACGATGGCGCAATGATCGTCGGCCACCGGCATGAAATCGATCAGCGTGGCCTCGCCCGATTTGGTCTTGAAATGCGTCTCCAGGATCAGCGTGCCATCGCGATAGCGCCGCGTGATCGTGGCCCTCTGTTTGGGCGTGATCAGCCAGCGGCCGTGCTTGGGCGCGCCCAGCAGCGCCGCGAAGCAGGCCGGCGAATCGAAGCGCGGCAGGCATAGCCAGTCGATGGAGCCCGAGCGGCACACCAGTGCGGCGGAGCGCAGGTCGCCGATCACTGCGTAGTCTTCGATGCGCCCCGTCATGCGCCCGCCGCCGCGCGGTCGAGGAACCACACGATGTCGCCCTTGGGCGCGAGCCGCGCCGCGGGAAGATTCCTGTCGCCGCCGCGCACCCGCGCCACCGCGTCGCGCTTGGCCGCGCCGGTGACGAGAAAGGCAACGGTCGCGGCGGATTCCAGCGCGGGATAGGTCAGCGTGATGCGCGGCTCGTCGCGGCCTTTCATCACCGGCGCCACCCAATGGGCGCGTTCGTCGAGGACCGGCTGGCCGGGCAGCAGCGAGGCGGTGTGTCCGTCCGCGCCCAGCCCCAGCAGCACCACGTCGAAATAGCCCGGGCCGCGGCGGTCGGCGATGGCGCGCAGCACGGTCTCGTAGCGCCGGGCGCAATCCTGCGGCGTCGTATCGGTGGGAATGGGATGAATGCGCGCGGGGGGAGCGTTCACGCGCGACAGCCATGCCTCGCGCACCATGTTGTAGTTGCTGTCCGCGTCCGTCCACGGCACGAAGCGCTCGTCGCCCCAGAACAGCTCCAGCCGGTCCCACGGCACGCGGCCGCGCCATGGGTCTTCGGCGAGCAGGCGATAGAGCAGCCGCGGCGTCTCGCCGCCGGCCAGCGCCAGTCGGAACGCGCCACTGCCCTCGCTCATGCGCGCGACGAGCCACTCCGCCGCGCGCGCGGCGAGCGCCGCCGGATTGTCCTCGACGATTTGGGCACCGTCCGTCATCGCGCTACCGGATCGCGCGCCAGGCGCGGCCGTCGCGCGTCAGCAGCGCATCCGCCGCCTCCGGCCCGGCGCTGCCGGATTTGTAATTGGGAAAGTCCTGCGGCTTCTCGGCCGCCCAGGCCTTGAGGAGCGGATCGACCACGGCCCAGGATGCCTCCACCTGGTCGGCGCGCTGGAACAGCGTTCCGTCGCCGGTGAACACGTCGTACAGAAGCGTCTCGTAGCCCACGGCCGGCGCGGCCTTGAACCAGTCGGAGTATTTGAAATCCATCGCCACGCTTTCCAGCCGGACGTCCTGTCCCGGCTTCTTGGCGTTGAAGCGCAGGCGGATGCCTTCATCGGGCTGGATCTGCAGGATCAGCCAGTTGGCGTCCAGCGCGTCCATCGGCGTGTCCTTGAACAGCATGAACGGCGCGTCGCGGAAGCGGATGGCGATTTCGGTGGTGCGTTTGGAAAGCCGCTTGCCGGTGCGCAAGTAGAACGGCACGCCCGCCCAGCGCCAATTGTCGATGCACAGCCGCAGCGCCACGAACGTCTCGACGCCGGATTTGGGATCGACATTGGGCTCCTTGCGATAGGCCTGCACGGCCTCGCCCGCGATCTCGCCTGCGCCGTACTGCCCGCGCACGGCGCTGTCGGGCGACAGCGGATGCACCGCCTTGAAGACCTCGGCCTTGCGGGCGCGGACCTCCTCGGCGTCGAACGACGACGGCGGCTCCATCGCCGTCATGGCGACGAGCTGGAACAGGTGGTTCGGCACCATGTCGCGCAGCGCCCCTGTCTGCTCGTAGAAATTTCCGCGGCGCTCCACGCCCACCGTTTCCGCCACGGTGATCTGGACGTGGTCGATGCGGTCACGGTTCCAGATCGGCTCGAACAGTCCGTTGGCGAAGCGCAGCGCCATGATGTTCTGCACCGTTTCCTTGCCGAGGAAATGGTCGATGCGGAATATCTGTTCCTCGCGCAGGCTCCTCAGGATGCGCGCGTTGAGCGCCTTGGCGGATTCCAGATCGTGGCCGAACGGCTTTTCGATGACGACGCGGCGCCAGCCTTCGTCTTTCCGTGCGGGATCCTCTTTGGTCAGCCCGGCCTCGGCCAGCGAGTCCACCAGCGGCCCGAAGAAGCGGTCGGCAGTGGCGAAATAGAACAGCGCGTTGCCGTCCAGATGTTCCTTGGCGTCGCGCTCGCCCAGATGCGCGGCGATGCGGCCGAACAGTTCCTTGTCCTTGAAGTCGCCCTCTATGTAGGACATCGTCGCGGCGAGCGTGTTCCACGCCTTTTCGTCGACGCTGGTATCCTCAAGCTCGCTGCCGCCCTTGGCGACCATCTGCTCCAGGAACGTGTGCAGCCCGTCGCGCCACTGCGCCACGGTCTTGTCGTTGTGGTCGACGCCGATGAGCGCGAAATGCTCGGGCAGCTGTCCCGTGCGGGTGAGATTGTAGAGCGCGGGCACGACCAGGCGCTTGGTCAGATCGCCATTCGCCCCGAACAGGACCATTGCGCAGCAGGTCATTCCTTGGATTTCGGCGCGAGGCCGCCTTCGAGCTGTCCCTCGACATGGCCGCCGAACTCGTTGCGCATGGCCGACAGCAGCTTCTCCCCGAAACTGTGCTCCAGCCGCGAGCGGAAGCGGGCATAGAGCGCGGCGGAAAGCACGTTGGCGCTCACAGCTTCCTCCAGCGCGGCATGCACCGTCCAGCGGCCCTCGCCGGAATCGTCGACATAGCCGGTGAATTCCTCGAGCTTCGGGCTCTTGGCGAGCGCAATGGCGCTGAGGTCGAGCAGCCAGGACGAGATCACGCTGCCGCGCCGCCAGACCTCGGCGATGTCGGGAAGAACGAGATCGTAGCGCTCGTCCAGCTTCTCGTGGTTCTTGCCGCGCAGGATGTCGAAGCCCTCGGCATAGGCCTGCATCAGCCCGTATTCGATGCCGTTATGGACCATCTTGACGAAGTGGCCCGCGCCCGCAGGACCGGCGTGGATGTAACCCTTCTCGGCGCGGGGATCGAGGTCTTCGCGATGCGGCGTGCGCACGATGTTGCCCAGCCCCGGCGCCAGCGCGTCGAAAATGGGATCGAGGCGGGAGACGACGTCCTTTTCGCCGCCGATCATCATGCAATAGCCGCGCTCCAGCCCCCACACGCCGCCGGAGGTACCGACATCGACATAGTGGATGCCCTTCTCGCCCAGCTCCTTCGCGCGGCGCACGTCGTCCTTGTAGAAGGTGTTGCCGCCGTCGATGATCGTGTCGCCTTTCTCGAACACCTTGGCGAGCGCGGCGATGGTCTCTTCCGTGGGCTTGCCGTTGGGCAGCATGATCCACGCCGTGCGCGGCGGCGCGAGCAGCGTGGCCAGGTCGTCCAGCGAGCGGGCGGGCGTGGCGTGGTCGAGCGCGGAGACGGCCTTGGCATCGCGGTCGAAGCCGACGATCTCGTGGCCTTTCGCCATCAGGCGGCGCGAGATGTTGGCGCCCATGCGTCCCAGGCCTACGACCGCGAGCTTCATGCCAGCGCCTCGCCGAGCGCGCCGGACAATTCGCGCAGGCCCCTTTCGGTGTCGTGCAGGTGGACGCGCAGGATGCGCCGGCCGCGTTCGGCCAGCACCGCGCAATCGCCCATCGCCTGGGCCAGCTCCACCGTGCCGAAACTCGCGGTGCGGCCGGGGATGGCGATGTCGTCGTCGTGATGGGTGGTGATGGCGAGGAAGACGCCGGTGTTGGGTCCGCCCTTGTAGAGCTGGCCGGTGGAATGCAGGAAGCGCGGCCCGAAGCCAAGGCAGGTGGCGGCGTGGGTCTTGTCGCGCAGCCTCAGCCGCATCGCCTGCAGCGTCTGCTCATGCGCCGCGGTCTGTTCGAGATAGGCGAGCAGCGCGACATAGTCGCCCTCCTTCACGCGCCCGAAATGGGCACGCAGGATCTGCGGCAGCGAATTGCCGCCATGCGCCGCGCCGTTGCCATAGACGCTGACGTCCTCGGTGGCGAAGGCGGGGGCTTCCTTGCGCAGCGCCCCGGTCTTCTCGAAGGCGTCGGTCAGTTCGCGCGCCTTGACCTTGGCGGCTTCCACGTCCGGCTGGTCGAAGGGATCGATGCCCAGTACCGCGCCGGCCGCCGCGATCGCCACTTCCCACACATAGAAGAGCTGGCCGATCTGGTAGCTGTCCTCGATGCCGATGCGGATGACGGGATGGCCGGCCTCCTGGAGCGCGGAAAGCTGCGCGCCGAAATCCTCATTGCCGCCCATGTGCAGGTGCACGAAGACGCGG
>JBOHKI010000089.1:0-9793 GCA_050728855.1 Rhizomicrobium sp.
GAGCCAACCTCATGCATCGAAGACCGATCCAGCGCCTTCTAGGCCCCGACACGCCGCATAACTCCCACTCAGACCAATTGGCCATACAATGGACCTGAAAATTAAACCGGACAGCAGTGGGTCAAGCCCGGCCATGACGGGTATTGTCGGGACCGAACGTCACCCGAATCCCTGTCAATGCCTTCCCATTCCGAATCCCGCGTCGTTCCGTACACGGCCGATCTGATGTTCCGCATCGTCTGCGATGTGGAGCGCTACCCGGAATTCGTGCCGTGGTGCGTGGGCCTGCGCGTGCTCAAGCGCGAGGATGTGGGCCCGCGCGAAATCCTGCTGTGCGAGACGGTGGTGGGGTTCAAGGGGCTGCGCGAGCGTTACACCAGCCGGGCCACGCTGATCGCCCGCGACCGGCGCATCGACGTCGAGAATGTCGACGGCATGTTCCGCAAGCTCGAAACCCACTGGCGGTTCACCCCGGAAGGCGAGAGCTGCCGCATCGACTTCCGCATCGACTTCGAATTCCGGAGCCGCGTGCTGGCCGCCATCGCCGGCGGCGCCTTCGCCCTCGTCGTCATCCGTATGACGCATGCCTTCGAGGAGCGGGCGCGGAAACTGCGGATGTCATCCCTGCCCGGGTAACTCCAGGAACTGAATGCCGTTACCGCGGCGAGCGCTCTCGTTATTTGCGCATCACAGCATCCGCTGCAGCAGAAGCAACGCCGCCTCCACCGCCTTCATCCGCACCTCGCCGCGTCCGATGTCGCCGAAGCGGTGGGCTTCGTGCAGGATCGAGCGGCGCTCGCGCGCCGCGGCGATATGGACGAGGCCGATGGGTTTCATCGCCGTTCCGCCCCCGGGTCCGGCGATGCCGGTGACCGCGACCGCGATATGGGCGTTGGAATTCTCGACCGCGCCTTCGGCCATGGCGCGGGCGACGGCTTCGGACACCGCGCCCATGTCCGCGATCATGTCGCCGGGGACGCCCAGCATGTCCGACTTGGCGCGGTTGGAATAGACGACGAAGCCGCGGTCCAGAACGTCGGAGGAACCCGGGATCTCAGTGAGCAGCCCGGCGATCAGCCCGCCGGTGCAGCTCTCCGCCGTGGCGATGCGCAGCCTGGCCGCACGCGCGTCGGCGAGGATGATCTGGGCGAGCGATAGCAGCGGCGCGGGAAACATCACACGATGCCCAGATGCGCCAGAACCGCGATGATGACACTGGCCATCAGCGCCGCCACGATGTCGTCGGCCATGATGCCCAGCCCGCCGGGGATGCGGTTCTCCGCCTCGCTCACCGGCCACAGCTTGGTGATGTCGAAGACGCGGAACAGCACGAAGGCGAGGAAATACGCCATCAGCGTCGGCGGAAACGGGCAGAAGGCGCAGACGAGCAATTGCCCGGCCACCTCGTCGACCACGCATTCCGACGGATCGGGATCCATCTTGGCGCGCGAATACAGTTCGCAGGCCCAGGCGCCGATGGCCGCGACCACGATGGCCGCGACCAGAAGCCACCAGCGCCCGGCGAAGTACGCGATCAGCCAGGCGGCCGGGAGCGCGGCGATGCTCGCCACGGTGCCGGGTGCGACGCGCGCGAAGCCGATGCCGAACACCGTGGCGATGGTGCGCGGCCATTCCTGTGAAGGAGCCTGCGGCGCGGCCCCGGGCGGGGTGCCTGTGTTGTCGGTCATGTCAGCTTCGGCGTGAGCGGTAGGCGGCGAGCGCTTCGGCCGTGTCGATATCGGCCAGCGGCGCATCGTCGCCCGCTTCCACGTCGCACACAAGCTCCTCATTGGCGGCGATCAGATGCTTGGCGCCCGCGTCGCCTGCCAGCGCCTGCATGTCCGCGAAGAACCGCCGCGCCCACAACACCGGATTGCCGCGCTTGCCGTCATGGGCCGCCACGCAGATCGCGCGTCCGTCCTGTGGCGCGAACGCCGCGATGAGCCGGTCGAGCAATGCCGTGGTGACGCCGGGCATGTCGCCCAGCTGCACCAGCGCGCCGTCGCAGGTCTGGGGCACCGCCGCGATGCCGGCCTTGAGTGAGGTCGACAGCCCGTCCGCGAAATCCGGGTTGCGGACAAATCGCACCGGCAGGCCGTCCAGCGTCTGCTCGACATCCTGCGCCGCGTTCCCAGTGACGACGATCACCGGCTCAGCCGCGCTGGCGGCGGCCGCTTCCACGGCATGGCGCAGCAGCGGCTTGCCCGCGAGCGATGCCAGCAGCTTGTTCGTGCCCATCCGTGCGGAAAGACCGGCGGCGAGGATGACCGAGGCGATCCGCGGTGCGCGCGGCGTGCCGGCGAACGGTTCGTCGCGGGGCTGGGGACGGGTCGCGATTTCCCCCAGCAATCCGCCCACGCCCATCGCCGCAATATCTTCGCGTGCGATGGGAAGACCGGCCAGCAAGCGCCAGAGAACAAAATCGAATCCGTTGAGCTTGGGCGAGCGCGCGCAGCCGGGCAGGCCGACCACCGTGGTGCCATCCAGCATGCCGAGAAGGAGCAGGTTGCCGGGGTCCACAGGCATCCCGAAATGCACCACCGTGCCGCCGGCCCGCACGATGGCAGCCGGGATGACATCGCGCCCGTCGGTGATCGCGCTGGCCCCGAACACCAGGATCGGATCGGCGCCCGCTTCGCCCAGATCCCGGATCGCCGCGGCGACGTCCTCCGTGCGATGGGCCACGCGGCGCTCCCATGCGATCTGCGAGCCCAGTCCGGAGAGCCGGGTGTCCAGCGCCGCGCGCGTCTTGTCCATGAGCGCGGGCCTGGTGTCGTCGAAGGCCGTGGAAACGAGCCCGGCACGATGTGGCCTGAACGGCGCGATGCGCAGCGGAGCCGCACGAAGCAGTCCTTCCGCCGCTTCGAGCGCGCGGCGCGGTGCCGCGAAAGGGATGATCTTGACCGTGGCTAACATCGAGCCGGGCTCGACGCGCGCGAAAGGCGGCAGCGTGGCCAGGGTGACCGCCTCGTCGATGGCGTTTAGGGCCGCCACGGCGCCGGCATCTACGATAGCAAGGCCATGGCACTGCGCGTAGAGATTTGCGCGACCCGTGAACGCCGAGCCAACCCGCACATCAGGTCCGGCGCACGCGCGCGCAAGCCGGCCTGCGGCTTCGTCCTCCGGCACGTCGTCCGCCTCCAGCCGCGCCACGACCACCTCGCCGATATCGGCATCGGCCAGCCGCGCAATATCCTCCGCCGACAGCACGCGCCCCTTGCGCAGGCGCGTATCGCCCGTGCGCACCGAATGCGCGAGGATCGTGCCCAAAGCCTGATCGACGGGACAGGAACCGAATTGCATGGACGCAACCTAGCGCGTTTGGCCCTCAGGTTTCGCGAGGCAAATGCAGGCGGGCGCACAATCCGCCTTCCGCGCGATTCTCGAGCGATACGTTGCCGCCATGGCCTTCCGCGATCGCCTTCACCAGCGTCAACCCGAGGCCCGAGCCCCCGGTCTCGCTGCTGCGCGATGTCTCCAGCCGGACGAAAGGCTCGAAGACCCGCGCCGTGTCGGCCTCGGGAATACCCGGACCATTGTCCTCTACGACGATCTCGTAAGCCGCGGGCGAGGCGAGCAGCCGCACGTCGGCGGACTTGCCATAGGCGATGGCGTTCTCGATCAGGTTGCGCACGGCCCGGCGGATCTCGTTGGGCCGGCAGGTGAGCGGGGCGGCGGCGTGGAGCGTCCAGGTCACGGGTTTGCCCATCTCCTCCAGATCGGCGCAAAGGCTCTCGATCAGCGCCGCGAGATCGATCTTGCGCATCTGCTCCCAGCCCGCGCCGCGCGACGCATCGAGCACCGCCTCGGTCAGTTCCTGGAGTTCGGTGAGGTTCTTCTCCAGCCGCTCGCGGACCTCGGCATCCTCGACGAACTCCGTGGAGATGCGCATGGCGGTGATCGGCGTGCGCAGGTCGTGGCCCACCGCGGAAAGCAGGTGGCGCTGGCTTTCCAGCGTGCGCCGGACCTGGTCGGTCATGGCATTGAAGGCGCGCGCGGCGCGGTGGATGTCCTCCGGCCCCACTTCCGAGACGCGGTGGGCCGAGCCGCCGCGCGCCGCGACCGAGGCCGCGGCCGCCAGTTCGCGCAGCGGCCGCGTCATGCGGCTCGCGACCAGCGCCGCGGCAAACGCGGTGAGACAGATCGCGGCCAGCGCGGCGATGGCGATCTGGAATGGCCAGGGCGGCGGGGGGGGAATGAAATAGGTGACGACGAGGTCGGTACCGCGCACGACGGGCAGCGTGATCTGCATCACCGGCCCATCGCGCCGCCCGCCGCGCAGACGGACCAGGCGCTCGTCCGGTATCGGCAGCGTCCGCAGATGCACCGTGACGGTCTGCTTCGCGCGGTCCGCCGGCAGCAGCGCGCGGGCGCGGTCCGCCATCGATGCCTCGCGCGGCGTCATCGCCTCCGGCGCAATTTTGCCGAAGTGCAGATTGAACCGCCAAAGCCCCACGCTCATCGTCCGGGTCGCCGCTTCGCGCTCCTTGGCGGGGAGGCCGCTCAGCAGCGTTGCGACCGACACAGCGCGGTCGAGCCGGCGTTCGATCTGCGCGCGCTCGGTTTCGTTCTCGCGGGTGGCGGCAAACCACATGGCCACGCCGGCGTTCGACACCAGCACGGCAAGCGCCGTCACGACGATGAGTTGCCCACCGAGCGTGCGCGGCCAGACTTTCATGGCACGGCCTTCATGCGCTCTCCGGATCGACGGCGAACATGTAGCCGCCGCCCCACACCGTCTTGATGTAGCGCGGGTTGCGGGGATCCGGCTCCAGTTTCTTGCGCAGGCGGCTGACGTGATTGTCGATCGAACGGTCGAACAGCTCCGCATCGCGTCCTTTCGTCAGGTCGAGCAGCTGGTTGCGGGTGAGTGCGAGGCGCGGCCGCTCAAGGAAGGCGCGCAGCAGGCTGAACTCGCCGCTCGACAGCGCCGTGGCCATGCCGTCGGTGCCGATGAGTTCGCGCTGCGCGGTGTCCAGCGTCCAGTCGCCGAAGCGGATCTTCTCAGCCTCGGGCGGCTGCTGGCGCGGCGGCAAGGCCTGGGTCCGGCGCAGCACCGCGGTGACCCGCGCCACCAGCTCTCGCGGCGAGAACGGCTTGGCGATGTAATCGTCCGCGCCCATCTCCAGCCCGATGATTCGGTCGACCTCCTCGCTGCGGGCGGTGAGAAGGATCACCGGGATCTGCGACGTCTCGCGAATCGAGCGGCACAGGCTCAAGCCGTCCTCGCCCGGCATCATGATGTCGAGCACCACCAGGTCGATTGCCGCGCCCTTCATCGCCTTGCGCGCGCCAAGCGAATCCGCGGCCGTCGTCGTGCGGTAGCCGTGCTCGCGCAGGTACCGCGCCAGAGGCTCGCGGATGTCGCGCGCGTCCTCGACGATCAGGACATGGGGCTTGTTGTCTTCCTTCGTCATGGGCCGAAGATGCGGCGCTGGCGCGAAGTCTGCAAACAAAATTGTCGCAAAATATCGCTCGAAGGCCGGGCGCGGGCTGATTTGCGACCGCCCGGGACGGACCTGACAAACCCCCGGACGGCTGGCCGCGTATCCAGACGCCATAGTCTGGAGGAGACCACGATGAAAAACCCGATCCGATTTGTGCTGCTTGGTGGCGCGGCCCTTGCGATCTGCGCTGGCGCCGCCCTGGCCCAGATGGAAGCCCCGCCGCCGCCCGACCTGCCGGGCGGGCCGAACGAACGCCCCGCCGGACGGCTCGCCGACCGCTTCCTGGGCGAGTTCGACCTCAACCACGACGGCAAGGTCACCCATGACGAATTCAACCGGACGCTGGCCGCGCATTTCGCGCAGATCGCGGGCAAGGCGGGCTTCATCACAGAGGACCAGTTCCTGGCGGCGCACATGAAGGAGGTGCGCGCGAAGAGCGACGCCATGTTCCGCCGGCTCGACTGGAACGGCGACGGGCACGTGTCGCTCGACGAGTTTCTCGCCCCGGCGCGGGCACGTTTCGAGCTTGCCGACCGTGACGGCACAGGTTCGATCGGCTGCGCGGTGAAGCAGAAGGCGGCGTGGGACGAGGGCGCGGCGGGCCCGGATGGACAGGACGGCGCGCGGCATCGCCGGTTCGGCGGCTTCCGCGGGCGCGGCAGTCTCTGCTCCAAGAACGACCTCAATCAGGACGGCACGCTCACCCGCGGCGAGCTCGACAAGGCGGTGGCGACGCAATATTCCGCGGCCGGGCATGGCGCTTCGCTGACGCCCGACCAGTTCTACGGCATCCTCGCGGCGCGCTATCGCGACGTGGCGAGCAAGATGTTCGAGCGTGCCGACAGCGACCGCAAAGGCAAGTTCACACTGGCGGAGTTCGCGGCGCGCGAGGAAAAGTATTTCGCGCGGCTGGACAAGAATGGCGACGGCGTGATCGCCGGCGACGAACTGGCATCGACGCGGCGCGGGCCGCCGCATGGCCGCGGACAGAACCGCACGCTATGACCGCGGTCCGCCCGCCTGGCGCAGGTCCCGGGTGATCTGCGCCAGGATGGCGACGGCAATCTCGGCCGGCGACTTGGCGCCGATGTCGAGCCCGATGGGGCCATGGATGCGCGCCAGCTGCGCGTCGGTGAAACCGGCGTCTTTCAGGCGCGCAAGTCGCCCCGCATGGGTCTTCTTCGAGCCCAGCGCGCCGATGTAGAAGCAATCGGACTTGAGCGCCGCGATCAGCGCCGGATCGTCGAGCTTGGGATCGTGAGCGAGCGCCACGACTGCGCTGCGCGGCCCGAGCGGCGCAGCGGCCAGCGCCTCGTCCGCCCAGGCGTGGACCAGCGCGACATCCGGGAAGCGCTCCGCCGTCGCAAAGGCGGTTCGCGGATCGATGACGCGGACGCCGTAGCCGGCCATGGAGGCCATGCGCGCCAGGGGTTGCGCGATATGGACCGCGCCGACAATCGCCAGATCGAGCGGCGGATTGTAGACCGTGAGGAACCAGGTGCGGCCGTCGAGTTCGACCGGGCCGCTGCGATCGTCGCGCGCGGCCTGGCGGGCCGCGAGCCCCAGAGGAGTTTCATCCGCGTACGGATCGATCAGGCGGTCTTCGCCGGTTTCCGGGTCGCTGGCGCGGACGATGGCGCGCCCGTCGCGCCGGGCGGCATTCAATGTCGCCAGGGCATCCCGCCTCACGTCACCGGCTCGACGAAGATCTCGATATGGCCGCCGCAGGCGAGCCCGGCGGACCATGCCTGCTCGTCGCTGACGCCGAATTCGAGGCGGCGCGCCTTTCCGTCCGCCATCGTCTCCCGCGCGCTTTCGATCACCGCGCCCTCGACGCAGCCGCCCGACACGGAGCCCACGAAGGCCCCGTCGTCGCGCACCGCGATCTGGCTTCCCGCCTGGCGCGGCGCCGAACCCCAAGTCTTGATCACGGTGCCCAGCGCCACCTTGTGACCGCTCGCAAGCCACTGTGCCGC
This sequence comes from Rhizomicrobium sp., assembly GCA_050728855.1. Taxonomy (GTDB): domain Bacteria; phylum Pseudomonadota; class Alphaproteobacteria; order Micropepsales; family Micropepsaceae; genus Rhizomicrobium. The sequence continues at coordinate 7,424 of JBOHKI010000089.1, forward strand.
GGTGTCGAGGACGCCGGTCTCGCTCATTTCACCGCCGCTTCGACGGCGCGGCGGGCCATCACGGTGACGAGATGGGCGCGATATCCGGCCGAGCCGTGGATGTCGGAATTCATGTCATCCGCCGGGATGGCGATGCCGGCCACCGCATCCGGCGCGAAGTTCGCCGATAGCGCCGCTTCCATCTCGGGCACGCGGAACACGCATGGCGCGGCACCCGTCACCGCCACGCGTACCCTGCCGGCCGCCTGGGCGACGAACACGCCGGCCATGGCATAGCGCGAGGCCGGATTGGGAAACTTCGCATAGCCCGCGCGCCGCGGAACGGGAAACGACACCTCGGTGACGATCTCGCCGTCCTCGAGCGCGGTCGCGAACATGCCGGTGAAGAATTCGTCGACGGTGATGGTGCGCCGGTTGGTCTTGATTGCGGCTGCCAGCGCCAGCGCGGCGGCGGTATAGTCGGCCGCCGGATCGTTGTTGGCGAGCGAGCCGCCCAGCGTGCCCATGTGGCGGACGGCCGGATCGCCGATGCTCTCCGCCACCGCGGCCAGCGCCGGAATCGCCTTGGCGACATCCGCGGAGCCGGCGACGTCGGCGTGCGTCGTGCCCGCACCGATGACCAATGCATCGCCATCGCGGCGCACGAATGACAATTCCCTGATCCCCGAAATGTCGACCAGGTCCGACGGCTGCGCCAGGCGCATCTTCATGGCCGCGATCAGCGTCTGCCCCCCGGCCAGGAGCTTGGCGTCGGCGGACCGCGCCAGGATCGCCTCGGCGTCGGCCACCGATTTGGCGCGGTGATAGGTGAAGGGGTAGGTGATCATCGCGCCGCCATCTTCTTTGCCGCGTCCTCGATGGAGGAGACGATGTTGTGATAGCCGGTGCAGCGGCAGATGTTGCCTTCCAGCTCTTCCCGGATGGTCTCGCGGTCCAGCACGGGCTTGCGCCGGATCATGTCGACCGCGGTCATGATCATGCCGGGCGTGCAGAAACCGCATTGCAGGCCGTGATTGTCGCGAAACGCCTCCTGCACGGGGTGGAGCTTGCCGTCCACGGCGAGGCCCTCGATGGTCGTCACCTGCGCGGCGTTGCATTGCACGGCGAAGATCGAGCAGGCCTTCACCGCCCGGCCGTCCACATGCACCACGCAGGCGCCGCACTGGCTGGTGTCGCAGCCGATATGGGTGCCGGTCAGCCGCAGATCCTCACGCAGAAAATGCACGAGCAGCGTGCGATCCTCGACGTCCTTGGAAACAGGCTTTCCGTTCACCGTCATGGAAAGGACGGTCATAGGGGACTCCGGTGATGAATGATGGTTGGCCAAAGTTTCGGCGGGCCCAAAGTCCCGGTCAAGGGCCCGGACAGGACCGCACGGGGGATGGAGCGCCGAGGGCTGGTCGGCGTAGCATCCCCGCAATCTGTGCAGGGAGATGCCCGTGACGGTCGTGACGGTCCGGATGCTTCGCGGCGCGGGAAGCGAGACCAAGCGCAAGCTTGCGCAATCCGTCACGGCGGCCGTCTCCGATGCGCTCGCCGTGCCGCACACATCAATCGCGGTGCTGATCGAGGAGTATGCGCCGGAGAACTGGGCCGAGGGCGGCGAGCTGCAAGGCGATCGCGGCAAGACCGAAACCATGGCCTACGATCTGGAAGCGCTGTTCCGCAAACCGGCCGAGCGGCCGGCGGAGAAGAAGCCGGCGCCCAAGACGCCCGCCAAATCTCCAGCTAGAGAGTCACCCCGAAAAGCAGCAGCAAAATCACGATCACGCCGATAAGGCCGATCACCCAGACTTCCGGCGCCAGGCCCTCGCGGCGGCCGGTTGCGACGGGCAGTGCGCTGTCCAGCGGCATGGCGGGCGCACCTTCGATGGCTTCGTCAGGCGCTGCGACGATGCGTTCGGCTTCGCTGGCTTCCATCGCGGTCGCGGGCGCGACGCGCGCGACGAAGCGCGTGAAGAAATCGTCAGCGATCTGCCTGGCCGCGCCATCGATCAGGCGCTGGCCGATCTGGGCGAGCTTTCCGCCCACCGTCGCCTTGGCCGTGTAGGTGAGCATCGTGCCATCGCCATCGGGTGCCAGCAGAACCTCCGCCTCGCCCCGCGCGAAGCCGGCAACGCCGCCCTGGCCCTCACCTTTGAGGATGCAGCGCCGCGGCGGATCGGTGTCGGTGAGCGTGATGCCGGCTTTGAACGTCGCCTTGACGGGACCGATCTTGAGCGTGGCCGTGGCGTCGAAATGGTCGGCGCCGGTCTTGGTCAGGGCCTGGCAGCCGGGCACGCAGGCCTTCAGAACCTCCGGATCGTTCAGGGCAGCCCAGACAGCATCGGGCGGAGCGGGGATCGGGTAGTGGCCGGAGAAGTCCATGGT
>JBOHKI010000090.1:0-9630 GCA_050728855.1 Rhizomicrobium sp.
TCGACATTGGTCAGCGTCGCCGCGCCAAACGTGACGCCCGCCGAATAGTCGCCGTCGAGGTGCAGCTTGTCGGTGCCTGCCCCGCCGTCGATGCTGTCGGCGGCGGTGAAGGCCGCGCCCGGATTGACGATGTCGTTGCCGTCGCCGCCCTGGATGATGTCATCGCCGCCACGGGAGATGTTGAAATTGTCGGCGCCGCCATAGCCCAGCAGCGTCACGTCGTGTTCGCGGCCCACGAAGCTGTCGGCGCCGGCGAACAGCGTCGCTTCGAGCCCGGCTGAGTCGTTGCCTTCGACATAGCTCATGAACGTCGCGGCATCCATCGAGATGCCGGTGATGGTCATCTGCGAGCGGTCCGGGATGCCCATGCTGAAGCCGGTGACGGTGCCGGACTGGGGAAAGCCGTCCCCGTCGAAATCGCCGAAGCCGCTGCCCGTGAGCACGTAGTGGAACTGCCCGCCCGCGCCGGTCACGTCCACCGTGCTGGTACCGTCGCTGGTGACCGTCCCGTCCCCGAAATCCGTCAGATCCCACGCCGTCATGTCGAACGGCCGCGAACCGGCAACGAACCTGGCCATTGGCAAATCTCCTATTCAATCCAGGTACTTGCGTGGAGGCGACCCGTGGGCGCGCTGCTTCCGCCCGCCCCCGTTGCCTTATGCGCGGACGGGATTATGGTCCGCGCCCTCGAAAGGACAAGGTCCCGGCGCTTCGCCGGCGCGCTGCCAGACCCGAGCGGCCCGACCTGCCATGCCCATGCCCGAAAGCCCGTGAGCGACATCCCTCCCATCCTGCCCGAGTCGCCGCTGGACGACGGCCTGTCCATCGCCGACACGCTGCACAGCAAGATCGCCGCGCGCGGCCATGGCTGGATGCTGATGCTGGGCGCGCTGGGCGTCGTGTTCGGCGACATCGGCACCAGCCCGCTCTACGCCATGCGCGAAACCGTGCTGGCCACCGGCGGCACCTATCCCAATCACGCCTCCACGCTGGGCGCGCTGTCGCTGATCGTGTGGTCGCTCTTCATCGTGGTGACGCTCAAATATGTCGTGCTCATCATGCGCGCCGACAATGACGGCGAAGGAGGCACGCTGGCGCTGGCCTCGCTGGCGCACCGCTCGCCCGGACTGAGCCGCGGCGTGAAGCTGACCATCGGCGTGGCCGCCGTGATCGGGCTCGCCCTGTTCTTCGGCGACGGGATGCTGACGCCGGCGATCTCGGTGCTCTCCGCGGTCGAAGGGCTCGGCATCGGCAGCAAGGCCTTCGAGCCGCTGGTGATGCCGCTGACGCTCATCATCCTGATCGGCCTCTTCGCGTTCCAGAGCCGCGGCACCGCGCGCATCGGGCGGCTGTTCGGACCGCTCATGCTCATCTGGTTCGCCACGCTTTCGGTTTTGGGCGCGATCTCGCTCGTCCAGACGCCGTGGGTGCTGGAGGCGGTGAACCCGTGGTACGGCATCGCGCTGTTCGTGCGCGCGCCGTGGACCGCCTTCGTCTCGCTGGGCGCCGTCGTCCTGGCCGTCACCGGCTGCGAGGCGCTCTATGCCGACATGGGCCATTTCGGGAAGGCGCCCATCCGGCGGGCCTGGTTCCTGGTGGCGCTGCCGGCGCTGCTGCTGGAATATTTCGGCCAGGCCGCGGCCATCCTGCGCGATCCGGCGCAAGCCTCCACCGCGTTCTTCTCCGTTGTGCCGCACTGGGCGCACTATCCGATGGTGGCGCTGTCGGCCGTCGCCTCCATCATCGCCTCGCAGGCAGTGATCTCCGGCGTCTTCTCCGTGGCGCAGCAGGCCATCCAGCTCGGCCAGTTGCCGCGCATGGAGATCCGCCACACCTCGGCCACCGATTACGGACAGATCTACGTGCCGCGGATGAATGCCGTCCTCGGCGTCGGCGTGGTGCTGATCGTGCTGATCTTCAAGACCTCCAGCGCGCTGGCCGCGGCCTATGGCATCGCGGTGACCGGCGTGATGGTGATCGACACCTTCAACGTCTCGCTCGTCGCGGCAAGGCAATGGCGCTGGAACGTGCGGCTGGTGCTGGCGCTGTTCGGGCTTCTGGCCGCGATCGACATCCTGTTCCTCACCGCCAACATGCTGAAGGTGCCCGAAGGCGGCTGGCTGCCGCTTGTGATCGCCTTCGGCGTGTTCGCGCTGATGGAGACCTGGCGCAGCGGACGCAGGGCCCATCAGGAGCGCATCAAGAACGAATCCATGCCGCTCGATCTCTTCATCGAGAAGGACAAGACGCCGATGCGCGTGGCCGGCACCGCCATCTTCCTGTCGGCGCGCGGCGACGTGGTGCCGGGCGCGCTGCTGCACAACCTCAAGCACAACCGCGTGCTGCACGAACGCGTGATCCTGGCCCATGTCGTGGTCGACGACGTGCCCGTCGTGCAGCCCGCCAAGCGCATCGAGGTCGAGAAGCTCGGCAAGGGCTTCTACAACGTCTTTATCCATCACGGTTTCTTCGAGACCCCGGACGTGCCGCGCGCGCTGGAAGACGCGCGCCGCTTCGGCCTCGCCGTCGACAAGGAGACCGCGACCTTCTTCATCGGCCACGAAACCCTGGTACCGGCCGAGCATCCCGTGCTGGGGCGCTGGCGCACATGGCTCTACATGCGCATGGCGATGTCGGCGCTGTCGCCGGCGCGCTTCTACCACCTGCCGCCCAACCGGGTCGTCGAGTTGGGAACCCAAGTCACAATCTGACCAAGCGACACTTAAGAGGTGCTCCGATGCGTCTCGCTTCCACCGCAACCGCGATCCCTTTCGCCCCTTCCCCCGGCACCGCACGGCGACGCGAGGCCGGGCTGACGCTGGGCGCGCTCGGCATCGTCTTCGGCGACATCGGCACCAGTCCGCTCTACGCCATGAAGCAGTCCGCCATCGCCGCCGGCGGCGCCGCGCCCAACATGGCGGCGGTGATGGGCGTGCTGTCGCTGATCTTCTGGTCGCTGTTGATCGTGGTGACGATCAAATACGTCTTTGTCATCATGCGCGCCGACAATGACGGCGAAGGCGGCGTGCTGGCGCTGGCGGCGCTCGCCCACCGCACCAGCGGCCTCAGCCGGCGGATCAAGACGGCCATCGGCCTGGTGGCGCTGATGGGGCTGGCGCTGTTCTACGGCGACGGCATGCTGACGCCGGCGATCTCGGTGCTCTCCGCCGTCGAAGGCATCGGCGCGGAGAGCGCGACCTTCGCGGGCTGGGTGATGCCCTTGTCGCTCGCCATCCTGGTCGGTCTGTTTCTCATCCAGCGCCACGGCACGGCGCGGATCGGCGCGCTGTTCGGACCCGTCATGCTGGTATGGTTCAGCGTGCTGGCGACGCTCGGCGTGCTCGCCATCCTGAAAGCGCCGCGCATCCTGTCGGCCATCGATCCGGGCTATGGGCTCGCGCTCTTCCGGCACGAGCCGTGGATCGCCTTCGTGGCGCTGGGCGCGGTGGTCCTGGCCGTCACCGGCTGCGAAGCGCTCTATGCCGACATGGGCCATTTCGGACGCGGGCCCATCCGCAACGCCTGGCTGTTCATCACGCTCCCCGCGCTCTTGCTCAACTATTTCGGCCAGGGCGCGATGCTCTTGGTGAACCCGCATTCGGCGGACTACCTGTTCTACGCGCTGGCGCCGCATTGGGCGCATTATCCCCTCGTGCTGCTCGCCACCATCGCCACCATCATCGCCTCGCAGGCCGTGATCTCGGGCGTGTTCTCGATCTCGCAGCAGGCGGTGCAGCTGGGGCAGTTGCCGCGCATGGAGGTGCGCCACACCTCGGCCACCGAGCAGGGCCAGATCTACGTGCCGCGCATCAACGCCATGCTGTGCGTGGGCGTGGCGCTGATCGTGCTGATCTTCAAATCGTCGGACGCGCTGGCCTCGGCCTACGGCATCGCGGTGACCGGCGTGATGGTGATCTCCACCTTCCTGGTGGCCGTGGTGGCGCTGCGCAAATGGCGCTGGAAGCTCCACTGGGTGATCGCGCTGTTCGGCCTGCTAGGCCTGATCGACCTCACCTTCCTGTCGGCCAATGCGCTCAAGATCCTGGAAGGCGGCTGGCTGCCGCTGGCCGTGGCCGCCGGCGTGTTCGTGGTGATGGACACCTGGCGCGTGGGGCGCAGGCTGCATCTGGACCGCCAGCGCGACGGCGCGCTCGCGATCTCGCTGTTCCTGGAGAGCGTCGACAAATCCGCCCAGCGCATCGCCGGCACCGCGATCTATCTGACGCCGCGCACCGACCTCACGCCCGGGCCGCTCCTGCACAGCCTCAAGCACTATCGCCTGCTGCATGAGCGCGTGGTGCTGGTGAGCGTGACGGTGGAGGACGTGCCGGTGGTGCCCGCGGCCAAGCGCGCGGAGGTGGAGAAGCTCGGCAAGGGCTTCTACGCGGTCAAGCTGCACTACGGATTCTTCGAGCTGCCTAACGTGCCCGAGGCGCTGGCGGAAGCCAGGCCGCAGGGCCTGGTCATCGAGCCCGATCTCGCCACCTTCTTCGTCGGACGCGAGACGCTGGTGCCCGCGACGCGGCCGGTGCTGAAGCCGTGGCGCATCGCGCTCTACACCTGGCTCGCCTCAAACGCCTATTCGCCGGCGCGGTTCTTCCATCTGCCGGCCAACCGCGTGGTCGAACTGGGCACGCAGATTTCGATCTGACGCGATCGGGGAGAACACCATGCGCGGGCGGCGGGGATTTGTGCTCATGGGTGCCGCGCTGGCGCTTCTGGCGGCACAGGCGCGAGCCAACCCCGCCAACAAGACGTTCGATGCGCTGATCGCGGCTTATCCCGACCGGGTCGCCGGTTACACGCTCAGCGAACTCGTCTGGCGCGGCGGCGCGCGCCAGCCGCTCGGCGCGAACGATCCCGCCCGCACGTTCGACGAAGCGCTCACCCATGCGAGCCTGCGCGACATGTTCCGCCTCGCCTATCCGGCCGGCGCGCCGCTCGCCGCGCCCGCGGAGAATTTCGATCCCGGCCGCTTCCGCAACAAGGCGTTCTTCGACCGCCTCTATGGCGATTGCCGCAAGGGCGAAGTTGCGAAGTCGCTGGTCCCGGTGGTCTGGCTGCCGAAGAGCTGGGGCCATGCGGTGCAATTCACGCCGCGCGCCGCGGATGCCTTGCGTGCGGTGTCCGCCGAGATCGACGCATTGCCGCCACAGATCAAACGCGCGGCCTATCCCGTCGCCGGCACCTATGCCTGCCGCGGCGTGGCCGACCAAGGCCAGCCCTCGATGCACGCCTATGGCGCCGCCATCGACCTCAATCTCGCCTTCTCGCAATACTGGCTGTGGGACAAGCAGAAGGGCCGTTTCGGCTGGGCCAACCGGATGCCGGAGGCGATCGTGCGCATCTTCGAGAAACACGGCTTCATCTGGGGCGGCCGCTGGTACCACTACGACACCATGCATTTCGAATACCGCCCGGAATTGCTGGCGGGAGCGCGCTGACCGAAAACGGGCCTCAGGCGTCGATCAACCCCACGCGGCGCTCGAGGCGCTCCAGACGCTCGTCGATCCGGTCGACACGGTTGGAGAGCACGGCGTATTGCTGCTCGAGAAGGCTGACGCGCGTTTTCAGTTCCTTGACGTCCAACCGGATCTCATCCACCGCCGTGCGGATGTGGCGGAGATGTTCGAGTATGAGGTTGTCGATGGCGTCGCTCATTGTTGCCATTTTGTACCCGTTGCCGGACAAACTCAAGACACCGGCATTGAATGGGGCAAATGCCCGGAATAGCCTCTGCGTGAAAGGCTATTCCCATGTTCTTCCAGTTCTTCGATGAGTTGCGCAGCGCCCGCATTCCGGTGACGCTCAAGGAGTATCTGGCGCTGATGGATGCGCTGGACAAGAACGTCATCGCGCTCAAGATCGACGAGTTCTACTACCTCTCCCGCACCGCGCTGGTGAAGGACGAGCGCAACCTCGACAAGTTCGACCAGGTGTTCGGCCACGTCTTCAAGGGGCTGGAGGGCATCGACGCCTCGCTGCTCGCCCAGGTGCCGGAGGAGTGGCTGCGCGCGCTGACCGAGAAATACCTCACCGAGGAAGAGAAGAAGCAGATCGAGGCCATGGGCGGCTGGGACAAGCTCATGGAGACGCTGAAGCAGCGGCTGGAGGAGCAGAACAAGCGCCACGAGGGCGGATCGAAAATGATCGGCTCGGGCGGCACCTCGCCCTATGGCAATTCCGGCTACAATCCCGAAGGCGTGCGCATCGGCCAGGACAAGTCGCGCCACGGCAAGGCCGTCAAGGTCTGGGACAAGCGCGAATACAAGAACCTGGACGATTCCGTCGAGCTCGGCACCCGCAACATCAAGGTGGCGCTCAGGCGCTTGCGCAAATGGGCGCGCCAGGGCGCGGAGACCGAGCTCGACATCGACGGCACGATCCACGACACCGCCAACAAGGGCTATCTCGACCTGCGCCTGATCCCGGAGCGCCACAACACGGTGAAGGTGCTGCTGTTCTTCGACATCGGCGGCTCGATGGACGCCTACATCAAGCTCTGCGAGGAATTGTTCAGCGCGGCCAAGACCGAATTCAAGCACATGGAATTCTTCTACTTCCACAATTGTCTGTACGAGAGCGTGTGGAAGGACAACCGCCGCCGCCACAACGAGAAGATCAACACCTGGGATATCCTTCATAAGTTTCCGCACGACTACAAAGTCATCTTCGTCGGCGACGCGACGATGAGCCCCTATGAGATCACCTATCCCGGCGGCTCGGTCGAGCACTGGAACGAGGAACCGGGCGCGCTCTGGCTCGACCGCGTCAGCGAGATCTACGAACATTGCGTCTGGCTGAACCCCGTCGCCGCCAAGCACTGGGAATACACGCCGTCGATCGGGCTCATCGGCCAGATTCTGGGCGACCGCATGTTCCCGCTCACGCTCGGCGGCCTCGACGCGGCGATGCGGGAGTTGAATAGGTAGGCTGAGAAAACTGCATGGATAGAAAAGAAATTTGGCGCCGAATTAGTCGAGCTTTCCTCCATATACTTCCGTTCGGAATGACGACCACCGAGCTTTTTGACTTGGCACTTGCAATCACTAGGTCTCAAAGAGCGTTAGATGACGAAATTTCCGAGGCTGTTAATGGGTTGCAAAAATCGGCGAGTTTGGTTTCAAAACTTGAATCGGAAGTGCAAAAGCGAGCGAGCCAGCTCACGCACCTTCAAAGTGAACACGCTAGACTTAGCGCGCTTTCCGAAGTCACGGCCAAGCAAGTGAAAGCGCTGGCAAATCAGATTGAGCTGTCAATCGGGAAGGCGAGGCGATGGGATGCAGTTAAGAGTCTAGTGATAAGTTTATTCGCAGGTACAATAATTTTTCTTGTGGGGATATTCGCGTCAGATTGGATAAGAACGATATTTCATATGAAATAGGCCGCTACCAGTAACGGACAACGAGGCATCGAAGAAGCATGTCGGAAAAAGCCAACGTCCGCGTTGCCGTGCGCGGCGATTCTGACCCCCTCTGCGCCACGCTCGCGCGCGCGTTCTACGACGATCCGGTGTTCACCCACTTCCTCCCCGACGATGCGACGCGGCTGGCGAAGCTGGTGCGGGTGTGGCGCATTATTTTCCGGCTCGGGTTGCCGCATAAGGCTTGCTTCGTCACCGAAGGATATGAGTCCGTCACGCTGTGGCGGCCGCCGGATGGGTGGCATGTTTCGGTGCTGGATTACATCTTGAACGGGCCGGCGCTGATTGCGGTGTTCGGCACCGGGTTGGGGCGGGTGCTGTCCACCATGGACATGATGGAGAAGGTCCATCCGCACACGCCGCATTGGTATCTGCAGACCATCGGCACCGATCCGCAATTTCAGGGCAAGGGCTATGGCGGCGTGATCATGCGCGACCGGCTGGCGGCGGTGGATGCGGCGCACATGCCCTGCTACCTGGAATCCAGCAAAGACACGAACATCCCCATCTACCAGTCCTTCGGCTTCAAGCTGACGGGCGAGATGCAGGTGCCGGGCGGCCCCAGGATCTGGCCGATGTGGCGGGACGCGCGATGAGCGCGGCTTGACGCGTCCCGTAACCGGCCGCGTCAGATTTCGCTTCCTTCGCCTGCGCCCGCCTCCGATCCCGCGACGTATTCCAGCAGGTCTCCCGGCTGGCAGGCGAGGGCGCGGCAGAGCGCTTCGAGCGTGGTGAAGCGGATGGCGCGGGCCTTGTTGGTCTTCAGGATCGACAGATTGGCCAGCGTGATGCCGATGCGGTCGGCGAGTTCGGTGAGGGTGAGCTGGCGTTCGCCCATCACGCGGTCGAGGTTGAGCTTGATCGGCATGGCGCTCACACCGTCAGATCGGCGTCGCGCTTCAGCGCCAGGCCCTGGCGGAACACTTCGGCCAGCGCCAGCACCAGCAGGCCGCTCCAGAACACGCTGTCGCCGAAGGGCAGCCAATGGCCCAGATGCATGGGCTCCGAACCGACATGCGGCAGGCGCACGGGCGTTCCGGAGATGGCGATCTCGGTGTGTTGCAGCAGATAGGCAAAGACCATGCGCGTGTACCAGACCTTGATGACCCCCGTGACCACGGCGAAGACGATGAGCGCGCCGCCCACGATCTGGACCAGGCGCACGCTTTGCGGCGTGAAGCTTTCGCCGCGTCCGACATTGCGGAACAGCCGGCGCAGCAGGTCGAACAGCACGGCCAGGAACAGCACATAGGTCAGGACCAGCGGCAGGCCGTGTCCGATCAAGAGGTCGACCAGCCCCGCGGGCTGCTTCACCGTCATCGTCGCGTTGCCGTTGAAGGCGTGGACGATGACCTGGGACGGGCCGCCGTCCGGTGGCGGCGCGATGGCGAACGTCGCGGTCTGGCCACCGACTTCGCGCTGGATCGGCCCGAAATGGGCATTCGGCGGCAAAGCGGGGTGGATCAGGATGGTGAGGAGGATGACCAGGGCGCCGAGCCCGGTCAGCGCTTCCAGGATTGTGAACCCCCAGCCGAACAATTGGGGCAGGAAAGCCGTGGATTTCATGGGCATGGCTCCTAAATTTATCGATAAACAATACATCGTTTATCGATAAACGCAAGGCCCCCCAGGCGTGTATCAATAGGCCGGGCCGGCCCCGGCGGCGGCCAGCTTGCGGGGACGTCACGGCATGGGGATCGAGGGGCGATGAGCGACGGCACCGACTGCAAGCAGCCCGCCGGCGTCGTGGCGCCGGTGATCGACACGAACAAATGCGAAGGCAAGGAAGACTGCGTCCGCGTCTGCCCCTATGGCGTGTTCGAGGTGCGCAAGCTGAGCGATGACGAGCGCGCCGCGCGCCCGTTCTTCGTCCGCCTCAAGGTGATGGTCCATGGCGGCAAGCAGGCCTTCGCCGTGAACGCCGATCAATGCCATTCCTGCGGATTGTGCGTCGCCGCGTGCCCGGAAAAAGCGATCCGGCTGGCAAGACTGTAAAAAGCGGATTCACACGGAGATGCAGAGGCACGAAGGAGATGCGCGTTTGGCGCCGGCCCGGAATTCCGCCATGGCCGGGCTTGATCCACTGCTGTCCGGTTTAATTTTCAGGTCCATTGTATGGCCAATTGGTCTGAGTGGGAGTTATGCGGCGTGTCGGGGCCTAGAAGGCGCTGGATCGGTCTTCGATGCATGAGGTTGGCTCTGACGAG
>JBOHKI010000091.1:0-9432 GCA_050728855.1 Rhizomicrobium sp.
CCTGAGGCTCCGTTAGGTGCGGGCAAGTGGACTGGCCGGCGCGCAAGAAGAAGAAAAGCCCGGTGTTTCCACCGGGCCTTTTCGTAGTCTGTATTGGGCTGGATCGGCCCGGCTTCGCTCGGGCTTACGCCCGAGCTTCGCCGCGGCTGATTTCGCGTTGCCGCGAAATCAGAAATCCATATCGCCCATGCCGCCGCCCATGCCGCCGCCGGGCATGCCGCCGGCGCCGCTGTCCTTCTTCGGACGGTCGGCGACCATGGCTTCGGTGGTGATCAGGAGCGCCGCGACCGAGGAGGCGTTCTGCAGCGCGATGCGCACCACCTTGGTGGGGTCGACGATGCCGGCGTCGATGAAGTCGCAATACTTCTCGGCCTGCGCGTCCCAGCCATAGGTGTGGGACTTCTGCTCGAGCAGCTTGCCGACGACGATGGAGGCTTCGGTGCCGGAGTTCTCCACGATCTGGCGGATCGGGGACTGGATCGCGCGGCGCACGATGGCGACGCCCTGGGTCTGGTCCTCGTTGTCGCCGGTCAGGCCGTGCAGCGCCTTGGTGGCATAGAGAAGCGCCGTGCCGCCGCCGGGCACGATGCCCTCTTCCACGGCCGCCTTGGTGGCGTTGAGCGCGTCGTCGACGCGGTCCTTCTTCTCCTTCACCTCGACTTCCGTGGCGCCGCCGACGCGGATGACGGCCACGCCGCCCGCCAGCTTCGCCAGGCGCTCCTGGAGCTTCTCCTTGTCGTAGTCGCTCGTCGTCTCCTCGATCTGCGCCTTGATCTGGCCGACCCGGGCCTGAATCTCGCTCTTCTTGCCGGCGCCGTCGATGATCGTGGTGTTGTCCTTGTCGATGCGGACCTTCTTGGCCGTGCCCAGCATGTTCAGCTTGACGTTCTCGAGCTTGATGCCGAGATCCTCGCTGATCACCTGGCCGCCGGTGACGATGGCGATGTCTTCCAGCATGGCCTTGCGGCGATCGCCGAAGCCCGGTGCCTTGACGGCGGCGACCTTCAAGCCGCCGCGCAGCTTGTTGACGACCAGCGTCGCCAGCGCCTCACCCTCGACCTCCTCGGCGATGATGACGAGCGGACGGCCGCCCTGCACCACCGATTCCAGAATCGGCAGCATCGGCTGCAGCGAGCCGAGCTTCTTCTCGTGGATCAGGATGTAGGGCTCGTCGAGCTCGGCCACCATCTTGTCGGCGTTGGTGATGAAATAGGGGCTGATATAGCCGCGGTCGAACTGCATGCCCTCGACCACTTCCAGTTCGGTCTCAGCGGTCTTGGCCTCTTCGACCGTGATCACGCCCTCGTTGCCGACCTTGGCCATGGCTTCGGCGATCATCTTGCCGACTTCATGGTCGCCGTTGGCCGAAATCGTGCCGACCTGGCCGATTTCCTCGTTCGACTTGACCTTCTTGGAGCGGCGCTTGAGATCGCCGACGACCGCGTCGACCGCCTTCTCGATGCCGCGCTTCAGGTCCATCGGATTCATGCCGGCCGCGACCGCCTTGGAGCCCTCGCGCACGATGGCGCGGGCAAGGACCGTGGCGGTCGTGGTGCCGTCGCCGGCGGCGTCGTTGGTCTTCGACGCGACCTCGCGCACCATCTGCGCGCCCATGTTCTCGAACTTGTCGCCGAGCTCGATCTCCTTGGCCACCGTCACACCGTCCTTGGTGCTGCGCGGGGCGCCGAAGCTCTTCTCGATGACGACGTTGCGGCCCTTGGGACCCAGCGTCACCTGCACTGCGTCGGCCAGGATGTCGACGCCGCGCAGAAGCTTCTCGCGAGCGTCGGCGCCGAACTTAACGTCTTTGGCTGCCATGTGTGTTCTCTCCTGAATTCTGTTTGCTTTTTAAGAGGCGAATGGCGAATGGCGAATGGTTCTTTCCCTATTCGCAATTCGCCATTTCGCTATTCGCGAGCGGCCTTCAGGCCGCCTTCTTCTTCGCGGCGGGACGGCCCTCGAGGATGCCCATGATGTCGGACTCCTTCATGATGAGGAGCTCGTTGCCATCGACCTTCACTTCGGTGCCGGACCATTTGCCGAACAGCACGAAGTCGCCGACCTTCACTTCCGGGGCGATGCGCTTGCCGTTTTCGTCCAGCGCGCCGGGGCCGACGGCGGTGACTTCGCCTTCCTGCGGCTTCTCCTGGGCGGTGTCGGGGATGATGATGCCGCCGGGGGTCTTCTGATCCTCCTGGAGGCGGCGGACGACCACGCGGTCGCCGAGGGGACGGAATTTCATGGGGCTTGAGCTCCTGAATAGCTTAGGTTTATCAAGTACTTGGACACGAGCGGCAGCACTCCCCTAAGGCGAGTGCCAACCGTTATGCGGGAGATAGTGCCCGGCAGGCGGGGCGTCAAGGGCCAGCCAGCTCATCGTCCGAGGGCTATCGAACTTCGACGAGGGTTGTGCCTATGGAAAAATGCCCCTCGACCTCCGGCCAAGCCTGTTCGAGCCTGGCGAACAACACGCGATTGACGACGTTACCGAAGCGGATCCAGAGCACCGCCGCCTGCTCGTTCGCCCCCGCTCTCAACGCGAAGTCCTCATCCTTCGAAACGATGACGGCGCCATTCTGGCAGGCGTAAGTCCATAATTCGCTGTCGTCGGCGTCGCGCAGGCCGATGTCTCTAACCGCATCGGCGATATGTCCCTTTTCGCGCAACCAATCCGCCAATGCCGGCGGAAGCTGAGCGTCGACCAAGAAAGCGCATGGAGCCTATTCGGCCGCAATTACAACAGGATGGCCCGCCAGCGCCGCGCCATAGGCCAGGCACGCGCGGATATCGTCCGCCTCGAGGTCCGGAAAATCGGCGAGGATTTCGGAAGCGGAACTTCCGTTCGCGAGCATGTCCAGGACATCGGACACGCGAAGCCGCATTCCGCGGATACAGGGCCGGCCATGGCACTGTTCGGGATGTATCGTGATGCGGGAAAGCAAGGCAGTCATAGGAAAAGCATACACGAATGTGCGTCCCTTGCACATAGCAAGCGCGTTCGACGTGTTTCCACCGGGCACGCCCGCGCCCATCCTCGGGGGCAGGCGGAAAACTGCCGATTCCACCACAAAAGCGACTTTGGCGCGTGGGCACCGGCAAAGACCTCCTCGCGCTTGGACGGGAAATCCGCCGCCATCGCAAGGCGAAAAAAAAAATCAGCCACGAGGAACTGGCGGATCGCGCGGGCCTGCACCGCAATTGCATCGGCTTCCTGGAACGCGGCGAGCGCAATCCCAAAGTCAAGACCCTGTTCGATGTGGCACGCGCCTTGGGCATCGGGTTTGCAGACCTCACCGCGGGCGTTACGGTGCCGAGAAAATAGAAACGCCCGGAATTTACGCGCCATGAAATCGCGCCGCACGATCCGCCTGCTCGCCGCAGCCCTGTTCTTCGCGCTGGCCGCGCCCGCCCTCGCCGCGCCGGCGGGGGATATCAGCCAGGAGTGGGCGGGGTATTGGAACGCGAAGAACCTGAAGCAGATCATGACGCTCTACGCGCCGCAGCCGGTGTTCCTGGCCAATTCTGGCGAACGCTGGGCGGGGGGCGCGGCGATCCGCCGGCATTTCGCGGAAGGGCTCAAGCAATTCGATCCCCGGCTCACCCTGACCAGCGCCGTCAGCGGCGCCTCCGGGGCGCTCGCCTATGACAGCGGCACCTATGACGAAATCCTGTCGCCCACCAGGGGCGGCAAGTCGCTGCACCGCCACGGGAATTATCTCTTCCTGTTCGCGCGCCAGCGCCGCGGCGGCTGGAAGATCCTGGAGCAGAGCTGGACGGACACCAGCCAAGGCAAGTTGTAGCGGCGGCCGCTCCTCATATATATCGCGTGGCGATGTAGCAATCCGGATTGGACGCGGAGGATCGTTTGAAAGCCGTCATTTGCGGGGCCGGAATTTCGGGGCTGTCGCTGGCCTGGTGGCTGGCGCGGGACGGCTGGGAGGTGACGGTCGTGGAGCGCGCGCTGGGTCCGCGCGAAGAAGGCTACATGATCGACTTCTTCGGCTCCGGCTTCGACGCCGCCGAGCGCATGGGCATCCTGCCGCGCTTCCGCGAGGTCGCCTATACCGTCCATGACGTCGCGTTCATGGACGAGCGGGGACGCACGGCGGCGCGGCTGAGCTACGACGATTTTCGCACGGTGCTGAAAGGCCGCCTGCTCAGCATGATGCGCGGCGACATCGAGCGCACGCTGTTCGCGGCGCTGCCTCCCGAGGTCAAGATCCTCTACGGCACCACCATCTCCGGCATCCGCAACACGAGCTCCGGCGTGTCGGTGGCGCTGAGCGACGGCGGAATCCTCCTCGCCGACCTGCTTGCCGGCGCCGACGGCGTGCACTCCACGGTGCGCGAGATGGTGTTCGGGCCGGAATCGAAATTCCTGCGCGATCTCGGCTTCCGCACGGCGGCCTACATCTTCGACGATCCTGCGATCGTGCCGAAACTGGGCGACGATTTTCCGCTCGTCTCCGAGCCCAGGCGGACCGTGGGCCTCTACCCGTTGCGCGATGGGCGGGTGGCGTCGTTCTTCGTCCATGCCGGCCGCGAGGATCCCCGCCCCGCCGATCCGGCGCGCGCGCTGCGCGAGATCTATGGCGGCATGAACTGGTGCATTCCGGCGGCGCTGGCGCATGCCGGCGAGGGGCCGATCTACTACGACCAGGTCGCGCAGATCGAGATGCCGCACTGGCAGAAGGACCGCGCGGTGCTGCTGGGCGATTCCTGCGCGGCGGTCTCGCTGCTCGCCGGCCAGGGCGCGTCCATGGGCATGGCGATGGCCTATGTCCTGGCGGAAGAATTGCGCAAGGGCGGCGGCATCGCCAACGCGCTGGTGCGCTACGAGAAGCGGCTGAAAGGCGAACTGAAGAAGAAGCAGAAGGCGGGCCGGCAGACGGCATCCTCGCTGGTGCCGGTGAACCGGCGCCAGCTCTTCATCCGCAACTTCATGCTGCGCCTGGCGCGGCTGCCTGTGCTGCGCGGGCTTCTCATGCCGCTGTTCCTGAGCGGCAGCGAGAGCTTCATCCGCTGAACCGCGCCATTTTAACCCGCGACAGTTCCGCCTGCATCGAATGTTGGTTTCGCGCGAAACGTGATCGAAGTTCCCGCGCTCCACGCGTCAAATCGATGGAACCAAAGCCCGGGCGGTTGAAATGGTCCGCGCATTCGTGATGTAAGCGCGGCACGATTTGCCGCCTGCGGCGAATTCGAAGGGTCGTCGCCACAGGGAGAGCGGAACCGGGAGTTCCGCAAAGCGGGCACGCGGCGTCAGAACGACAACAACCAAGACTGCCGGAGTACAGACGCTTGTCCAATCAGATGTTTGCCCGTGCGCGCACGCGCGCGCTCGGCTGGAGTACGTTTGCGAAATTCGCCCTGTTCAGCATGCTCACCATGATGTCGGTTTCGCTGCTGCGCATTCCCTCAGCGATGAACGCCGCGCGCGCGCCGCTGACGCGGTTTTTCGCCCGCCCCGCGCCCGCGAAACCCTCGGCATTCGAGATGGAGGCGGCGATGAGCCCCGGCGATCTCGTGAACCGGTGGACGCCTTACATGACGGAAGCGTCGCACAAATTCGCCGTTCCGGTGTCGTGGATCCGCGCGGTGATGCAGCGCGAAAGCGGCGGACGCACCATGATGGCGCAGAACGCGCCGATCACGTCATCGGTGGGCGCCGAAGGGCTGATGCAGGTGATGCCGGACACCTACGCGGAGATGCGTGTGCAATGTCACCTCGGCGCCGACGCCAACGATCCCCACGATAACATCATCGCCGGCACGGCCTATATCGGCTGGCTCTACAAGCGCTATGGCTTCCCGCGCCTGTTCGCGGCCTACAATGACGGGCCGGGAAATTTCGACAAGCATGTCGCGGGCAAGCGCGGCCTGCCAGCGGAGACGGTGGCGTATCTTGCGGCGATCACCGCGAACGTGGCACCGCCCAAGCCGCACCACAAGACGCGGCTCGCCACCGCGCACGATCGCTGGAAGCTCGCGGCGGACGCGGCCTAGAACACGTCCGGCACCGTGTGCACGAAGCTCGCCTCGGCAACCGCGCCGGCGACGGCCATGTCGTGGTCGCTGACGGCATGCGCCATGCCGGGCGTCGCCACCAACTCCAGATGGCCGGTGCCGTCGTTCTGCGCAGTGATCTCCAGCGGCGAGGTGACGCCGTAGAAGTAGGGCGAGATCACGAGATCGCCGTGGCCGGGATGGACCACGGCCTTCACGAAGCCGGTGTTGATGTCGACGCCGTTGATGAAGGTGTTCGCGGCGTTGAGCACGGTGAGTCCGCCAAACGCTTCCAAAATCTTCGACGCGAGCGAACCCGAGGCGCTCTCAACCACGGTGCGGCCGGTCTGCCGGAAGCCGAAACAGGTCTGCACGTCGGTAGTGTCCACCTGATAGGTGCCGGGACCGATGATGGCGAAGTTGTTCTCGTCCGGCAGCCCGGCGCTCCAGTTCGCGGGATCGTCCAATCGTGCTCGCCGGTGGTGGCGAGCCATTTGGTTTGCGGCGCCGACATGGCGGCTCCGTTCAGAAGATGTCCGGTGGCAGATGCACGAATGCGGCATCGGCCGCGGCTTGCGCGATGGCGGCGTCGTGGCTGGCGGCCAGTTCGGCGGGCGCGCCGGGATAGGTGATTTCCAGGTGGCCGTGGCCGTCATTGCCGAGCGCGATGCCGGAGTGGTCGCTCAAGCCGGCAAAGAAGATGTTGTAGGCCGCCGCGCCCGCGTGCGCGCGGATGGTGAGCTTCACCTGGCCGGCATCGTCGGTCCAGCTCGTCACGGCATCCACGGAATAATCGGTGTCGACGGTGATGTTGCCGGCCTCGAAGCCGGTGAAATGGGCGATGACGCTTCCGGCGGTGCCCAGATGCACGACAGCGTCGGAATCCGCCGCCGCGCCGATGAAGGCGCGCCCGCCCGAGGCATTGTCGAGCGTCAGATGCTGATTGCCGGACGCCATGAGGAACGACACATCGCCCAGCGCGCCGCTGTCGAAGGTGACGCCACCTTCGATGGTCACGGCCGTCTTCAGGGCGAAGCCCGCGCTGGTCACGCCGTGATCGATGGTCAGGTCGGTGTGGCCGTTGGTGCTGGAGATCAGCCCGCCGCCGCCGAGATTGTGCAGCGTGATGGCTGTCCCGCCGGCATTGGTCAGGTCCAGCGCGACGTTGAGATTGACGCCGGCGGCATCGCTCAGCAAGGCTGCGAAGCCCGCGCTGCGCAGGCCGGTGCCCGACGAAAGGCTCTCAAGCTGGATGTGGAGTTCGTAATTGCTGCCCGAAAAGGATTTCGCGCCGAGGACCATCGCGCCGTCGGCATCCGTGCCGTTGCCAAGCAGAAGCGTCGAGCCCACGAAGCTGAGCGCGCCCTGGAGCGTGGCGGTGTGCCCGTTGGCGACATCGAGCGTGCCGCCCTCCATCGCAATCGCATTTTTGACCGTCACGTCGGCGATGGCGCGCAACTCGCCGTCCACGATGCTCGCCTGGCCGTTGCCGAGCGCGCCCGCCGCGCCGTACTCCACCGTCGC
Organism: Rhizomicrobium sp.; assembly: GCA_050728855.1. Lineage (GTDB taxonomy): Bacteria > Pseudomonadota > Alphaproteobacteria > Micropepsales > Micropepsaceae > Rhizomicrobium. Next base: position 7,531 of record JBOHKI010000091.1, read on the forward strand.
GGCCTGGACGAGAAGCGTGCCGAACGAATTGGTGCCGTCGAGAATTGCCGTACCCGCATCGAACTCCGCGGCGCGGATGCTCATCGAGCCGGTGCTGGTTTCGAGCAGCGTGGCCTCATGGCCGCGGAAGAACAGGCGGAAGGCGCTGACCGCGCCGGTAACATCGACCTGGTAGGGATCGTGGCCGTCGAAATAGACGTTCTGCGTCGCGTCGGGCTCGCCGAGGCTCCAGTTTGCGCCGACGCTCCAGTCGTTCTCACCGTCGGTCGCGAGCCAATTGTTGTGTGCCGGTGCCGCCATCGAAAACTCCCGCCAGTTCGCCGGAGGCTACCATCGGATCGACACCATGCACAGTGCGAGACACGATATGATCGAGGGTTGTTACCGTAACGATGGTTCCGGATCAGAAATAATCCGGCGTGCCCGCCGCCGCGGCTGCCGCCAGATTCGCGACCTCGACGGCATGGTTCAGGGCGGCATCGTCCGCCGGGTGCGGAGCCGCCTCGGACGGCGCCAGCGTGACTTCGTAATGGCCGTGCCCGTCGCCGCCGATGGCAAGCTGCGATGACGACGCTATCCCGTTGAAATACAGGTCATAAGCCTGCTCGCCGGCATTGTGAGGATGGACGCCCATCTCGAGCCCACCCACATAGGAGACATATGTAAAGTGGAGATTGTCGCCGTAGAGGATCGCCGCCAGATGGCCGTCGGTGAAGTTGGTGATATGGACCGTCGTGCCCTCGCCGACGCTGATCGTCGCGTTCGCCGCGCTATCCGTGGTGACCGTGACGTTGCCGGTCGCGCCGACGATGTTGAGGGCGTCGGTACCGGGGCCGAGATAGAGCGTGGACTTGTTGAGCGCGCCATTCAGATATCCGCTGCCCGTCACGTCCAGCGTGAAATTGCCGGACAGCGTTCCGCTGAACTGGGGATCGACGACGCTGAAGGTCTGACTGGTCAGGCCCAGCACCGTGCCATTGGCGTAGAGGTTGTGGAGCGTCACGGCCGACGAATCGTGCCGCAGATCGAGGGTGCCATCGACGCTGACGATATCGGCACCCGACAGCAGCGCGGCGGCGCCGGCGCCGTGGGTGTTCGCACCCGTCGTCACCGTCCCGAAGCCGATATCCAGGCTGTACGGCAAGTCGGTTCCGCCGAAGGACGCGCCCTTCAGCACGATGGTGCCCGCGATCCCGGACGTGGTGCCGCCGATGCGGATCGGGACATCCTCCGCGCTGACGGCATCCCCGGCGATCGTCAGGACGTTTTGCAGGGCGAGCGTGTGGCCGCTCGCGGCTTCGAATATTCCGGAGTCGAGAAAGTCTATCGGATTAGAGAGCGTGATATCCGTCATCGCCTCGATCGTGCCGCCGGAGTGTATGGTCCGGGAGCCGAGGGCGCCGTCAGCCCCAAGTTCGACCAGCGCATTTCCGATATCCACTTCGGTGATCGCGTTCGACGCGTCGAATATCGCGGTACCGGAAATGAGATCGAGCGTGTGTGCGGCGATCGAACCGGCGGACGTTTCCATCAGCGTCGCGCTGAATGCGTCCATCCTGACGATGCGCGCGGAGATGGCGCTGTCGATGTCGACCTGAAACGCGTTGGGGCTGTGGATGATCGCGGTGTCGCCGGAGCCTGGCAACGAGCCGCCGAGCCAGTTCGCCGTGTCATTCCAATCGTGTTCGCCGCTGAAGGCATCCCACTTCACGTTGGCCATGGCTCAATCTCCGTCCCGCACCCGAAAGCTAGGGCGTGCAGCGTCGCCGCACAATGCTCGCGGCCAATTTGCATGTCCCGGCCGCGCCCGCCTTGTCCGGCGCGTGCAACCGTGGCGAGCGGGCCGGGCGCCGCCGGGTTGGCTTGGCGGGGTACCCTGTTCCCGGGTTAACATATGCAACA
>JBOHKI010000092.1:0-9422 GCA_050728855.1 Rhizomicrobium sp.
TGCGCTCGACCCGGCTGCCCCGCATATAGCCCGCGCCGCCCAGGATCTGCATCGCCTCCCGTGCGCAGAATTCCAGCGTCAGAGTCGCCTGGACCTTGAGCATGGCCAGGTCGGCCGCCGGGCGCTCGCCCTGCATCACCCGCCAGGCGCACATTTCGAGATAGGCGGTTGTGGCGTTGATCTGGCGCAGCATCTCCGCGATCTTGTGGCGGATGACCTGGTGGTCGGCGAGGCGCTTGCCGAACGTCGTTCGCTCCTGCGCCCATTTCACGGCCTCTTCCAGGCACACCCGCGCCGAACCGCAGGCGCCCGCCGCCATGCCCAGCCGCTCGCCGTTGAAATTGTGCATGATGCCGAGGAAGCCGTTGTTCTCGCCGCCGATGAGATTTTCAGCCGGCACGCGCACGGTGTCGAAATAGACCGCCGCGGTGTCGGACGCCCACCAGCCCTGCTTCTTGAGCCTGGTGCGCGAGACGCCGGGACGATCGGCCTCGATGAGGATGAGCGAGATCCCCGCCAGCCCCTCGCCGCCGGTGCGCACGGCCGTGGTGAAATAGTCCGCCCGCATGCCGCCAGTGATGAACATCTTGGAACCGTCGACGACGAAATGATCGCCGTCGCGCCGCGCGCGGGTCTTGAGCTGCGCCACGTCTGAGCCGCCGGAGGGTTCGGTGATGGCGAGGCTGATATGCTTGTCGCCGGCCAGCACCGGCGGGGCGATATGCGCCTTCATCTCGCCGGTTCCGGCCGCCAGGATCGGCGGCAGGCCGATGCCGTGCACCATCAGGCTGGCGCCGATGCCGCCGGCGCCGATGCGCGACATCTCCTCCGAGGTGACGATGCCGTGGAAACGGTCGAGGCCTTCGCTGATGCCGCCATACTGTTCGGGATAGCCCATCCGGGTGAGGCCGAATTCCGACGCGGTCTTGTAGAGCGACAGCGGAATCTCGCCCGCCTCTTCCCACTCCTCCACGAAGGGCACGATCTCGCGCTCGATGAAGCGGCGCAATTCGCGCCGCCAGGCGTGATGCGTCTCCTGAAGGAAGGGCGACGGCGGCCGCGTGGAATCGAAATCGATCGTCTCGCCCTTCGCCATGGGCGTCAGCCGGTCACTTCGGGCATTTGCTCTTGTTGGCGTCGCTGCGCTGGCAATAGGAGTTCTGCGCGGCATGGAACTCGTTCACCACCGACTCTTCCTGGTCCACGCTCTTGTCGTAGAGAACGTCGGAGGTTTTGATCTGGTCAGTCAGGGTCTTGATGGTGTCCGCGTCCTTGGTCTTGTCGAGGCCCGCGAGTTGCGATTTGTCCGAGGCGCGCTGGCCGTCCAGGCAGGCGCGGTAGGTCTTGAGGTCGCTCTGCCAGTTCTTGATGTCGGTGAAGGCATCGTGCAGCGCGGTCTCGGCGTCCGCGACCGGCTTGGACTTCATGTCGGCCTGGGACGGCATCGCCGGCGCGAACGGCACGGTGCCGCACGTGGCCTGCGCCCAAACCGGTGCGGTGCCCATCAGAAGGAACGGCACAACGAGAACAAGCTTTGCACGCATGCGATACTCCCCACGGGTGAAACCGGGCGGAGTGAAGCACGAACGAAAGGCCATTCAAAGCCCCGCAACCGGCGGCGTTACGTCTCCGCGGCGTAGGGCGGCGCGGGGTCGTACTCCATGGCGCGCCGGACGGCGCGCGCCGTGGCCGGGCCGTGCATCTGGCCGGTTAACCAGAGTGCCATGTCGATGCCGGCCGAGACGCCCGCGGCAGTGACGACGTTGCCGTCGCGCACGTAGCGGATGTTCTCCAGAACTTCCGCCGCCTCGCCTCGCGCGCGCAGCGCCTCGACGAAGCCCCAATGGGTGGTGACGCGCCTGCCCCGGGCGGGTCCGGCCGCGGTGAGGATCAGAGCCCCGGTACACACGCTTGTGATCCACTGGCAGGCAGCGGCCGTCTTCGCCACCCAGTCCAGCAGCGCCGCGTTCTTCGCCTCGCGCCGCGTGCCCTGACCCCCGGGTATCAGGAGCACGTCGAGCCTGGGACATTGCGCGGCCGTAACGTCGGGCAGCACGCGCATGCCCTTGGCGCAGCGCACGGGATCCAGCGCCTGCGCCACCAGCATCACATCGTGCGGCCGCGCCTTGCCGGCGCGCGCGGCGACTTCGTTGGCCATGGTGAACACTTCCCACGGGCCCACGAAGTCGAGCTCCTCCGCGTCGTCGAAAACCAGAATGCCGATAGTCGTGGTCATGGCGCGAACCTCCCGAGGACGCCCCAATCCTGCCGCCGCGTCGCGCGATTGTCAGCCACGCCCCCGCGCATGACCGCTACCGCGAAAGCGCGACCGCCAATCCTTCGACCGGAACGCCTGCCTCGCTGCGTGGCGAGCAGGCCATAAGACTCGCGACCTCGAAGCCGGCCCTGGCCGCTTCCTCGCGCAGGCAGGTTTCGGAATGCCGCCAGCGGCGCTTGGGGCCGAGCTCGAAGCCCTCGCCGTCCTTGCGCTCGGCGGTGAAAAGGAAATGGCCGCCCGGCTTCAGGCTGCGCGCGGCGCCCGCGAACACGGCGGCGAGATCGCCGAGATAGACCAGCGTGTCGGCCGCCATGATGAGATCGTAGAGCTTCGATCCGTCCAGCGCGGTTTCGATGTCGGCGACGGCGAGGCCGTCATAGATGCCGCGCCGGCGCGCCTTTTCGATCATCGCGGGGCTGAGATCGAACCCGTCGAGCGTCCGCGCCACGTCGCGGAACGCAGCACCGCTCAAGCCCGTGCCGCAACCCAGATCGAGCACCGACAGCCGCGCCGATGCGATGGTGAGGTCGAACAGTTCGCGCAGGATCGCGGGCGCGCGATATCCGAGCCGGCCGATCATGCGGGCGTCGTAGTCGCTCGAGAACTGATCGAAGAGGTGACGCACGTAGCGCGCGTTGGAGCGCGGCGCGGCTTTCATGGCGTTGGCTTCCTCGACGAGCGGCTGCACGCCGCCGAGCGCCTCCAGCGCCTCCAGCGCCTTGTCGGGCTCACCGGCCTCGAGCCAGGCACGCGCCAAACCGCGCCGGGCGTCTTCGTTGCCGGAATCGATTCTGAGCGCGCGCTGGAATTCGCCGATGGCCGTGGGCAGCAACCCCAAATCCAGCATCGCCTCGCCCAGCGCGATCGCAACCACCGCGATATCGGGATGCAGCGCGGCGGCTTCGCGCGCGACGGCCAATGCACTTTGCGCGTTCGCGGCGGCGCGCAGCGCGCGGACCAGCGTCAGGCGCATCAGCAGCCCGCCGCGGCCGGCGGCGAGCAATCCTTCGAGAAATGCCGCGGCTGCGGCGGCGCGGCCGGCCGCGATCAGGTCCCCGGCATGGGCGATGGGGTCTTCGTCAGGCCGCAAGCGTGCACTTGCCGTTGTTGATCACCACCACGTCGCGCTCCTTGAGCTTGCAGCGGAAGGAGACGACGCCGCCATCCACCCACATCTCCGTCACGATGGTTTCGCCGGGAAAGACGGGCGCCGAGAAGCGCACGTCGAATCCCGTGATCCTCGCGGGATCGTATTTGCACACGGTGGAGACAATGGCGCGGCATGCCGTACCGTAGGTGCACAATCCATGCAGGATGGGGCGCGGGAAGCCCGCCATCCTGGCCACATTTGGATCGCGATGCAGCGGATTGCGGTCGCCCGACAGCGCGTAGATGAAAGCCTGGTCGGGGCGCGTGTCGCATTCCTTCACGAGATCGGGCGCGCGCGTCGGCAGCACATGCGGTTCGGGCGCGCCGTTCTTGGGCCCGCCGAAGCCGCCATCGCCCCTGGCAAAGGTGGTGCCGACAAGGGTGCAGAGCTTGTCGCCGCTCTTCTTCTCCTTCATCACCCGCTCGGTGACGATCACCGCGCCCTTGTCCTTGCCCTTGTCGAAGACGCCGAGCACGCGCTCGTCCGACAGCGTCTCGCAGGAGGGCGGCAGCGGCTTGTGCATGGTGAGCCGCTGCTCGCCATGGACGACCATCAGGTAGTTGATGCCCGAGCGCGCCATGGTGCTGGAGCGGCCCCAGCCGATGACGGTCGCCATGGTCGGCACCGTCTTCAGCCCGTTCTCGTAGCAGAACGGCAATTCGTCCGCGCTCATGGGATCGCGCATGAAGCCGATGCCCAGCGCGTAGAGCATGGTCTCGCGGTCGGTGTAGCTCGCCTCCACGCCGGTGGATTTGGCCTGCATCAGCTCGTCGTAATTGATGGGCATTGGCTTCCCCTGCGTCAGTTCCGGTCGGCCGGAAGTAGAGCCCCGAATGACGGAGCCGACAAGGGCGTGGTAGAAGGGCCGTGCCCGAAACCGGAAGGAAGCTCCATGGCCTATCGCTGCTTCAACGTCGAGATCGAGGGCGGCATCGCGCACATCCAGCTCAAGCGCGGCGACGAACTCAACACCATGGTGCCGGAATTCTGGCGCGAGCTGCCGGAGATCGTGAAGGACATCGATGCCAACGCCAGGGCGCGGGTGATCGTCGTGTCTTCCACCGGCAAGCATTTCTCCGGCGGGATGGATCTGTCGGTGTTCACCGGCGGGCAATCGGTGGGCACCTCGGCCGCCGCGTCGAAGGAAGAGCGCGGACGGATCCGCGCGAATTTGCGTCTCTCGGTTCTCGAAATCCAGGACACCTTCAACGTGCTGGAGCGCGCGCGCCAGCCTGTGCTGATTGCCATCCAGGGCGGCTGCGTCGGCGGCGCGGTGGATTTCGCGTCCGCGTGCGACTGCCGCTATGCGACGGAGGACGCCTTCTTCGTCATCCAGGAGATCAACATCGGCATGACCGCCGACGTCGGCACTTTCCCGCGGCTTTGCAACCTTTTGCCGCAGGGCATGGTGCGCGAACTCGCCTATGCCGGACGGCGCATGCCGGCAAGGAAGGCGCTGGAGATGGGCCTCGTCAACGAGGTGTTCCCGACTCAGGAGGCGATGCTCAAGCACGTGATGGGCGTGGCCAGGGACATCGCGGAGAAATCGCCGCTCGCCGTCCACGGCTCCAAGGTGATGATCAACTACGCCCGCGACCATTCCATCGCCGACGGGCTGGACTATATCGCCACCTGGCAGGCCGGGATGTACAACCCCGAAATCGACATGCGCGAAAGCTTCGTCGCCAAGAGCGAAAAACGCGCACCCAAATTCGCCGACATGCTGCCGCTGCGCAAGGGACTGGGTGCCGCCTAGTTCGCGCGCGTCAGGGCGCGGTACTGGCCGGGCGTGGCGCCGTAGGCGCGGCGGAAGTGGCGATTGAGGTGGCTCTGGTCGGAGAAGCCGCTGGCCGCCGCGATCTCGGCGAGCGAACGCGATCCTTCCGTCAGCAGCGCCGCGGCGCGGTCCAGCCGGTGGCCGCGAAGATAGTCTCCCGGCGTGCAGCGCAGGAAGGCGCGGAACGTGCGCGTCAGATGCACGGGGTGGACGCCGAGCGCGCGGCTCAGGGCACGCAGGTCCACCGCCGCGGCGGCGTTGTCGCGGAGATAGTCGCACGCCTCGCCCAACCACGCGGGGGATGCGCGATCCACCGAGTCGCCGGCCGCGATGCCCACCAGCTCCCAGCACAGGGCCTCGGCGATGGGCGCGGAATCGGCTGACCATTCGGCCAGTTCGCGCAAGGCGCGCCGCATCGTCATGCGGCCTTCCGGCACCAGGCGCGCGCAGCCCTCGGGCGCGCCCTCGCCGGCGGTGATCGTGAAAAAGGCGCCACCGCCATGGAAGCGGTCGTCGTGCCAGGTGTCGGGCGGGTTGTAGATCAGCAGATGGCTGGCGGAACCGGCCTGCGCCGCGGTTTCGTAGCAGCCGCTGGTGACCAGCATGAAATGCGCGGCGGCATGGCCGTGGCGGCCCTTGGCCTCGGAACCGTCATCCGTCCAATAGCCCAGGGAAAACGGCCCCGCCGTCCGCCCGCGCACCGCATGGGCGAGATAGGCGCCCGGCTCGAGATAGGTTTGTTTCGTCCAAGACATCCGCCGCCCCGAACCCCAGTTTGGATGAGGTCCCAGCGAAAGATGGTGTCGAGATGCGCAAATTGCCATGGCTGATCGCGGGCGCGATCGCTTTCGCCGGCGGTGCCTGGGCGCAGACCGTCGCCGTGCCGCCCGCCCCTCCTGGCGCCGTGGCATTCATGGAGGCGCGCAACTGGCTGTGGGCGGAGGCGCAGCTCGTCCTGCTCGCCATTCCGTTTTTCTTCCTGGTGACGGGGCTGGGGGCGAGACTGCGAACCTGGTGCGCGAATCGCGTGGGCGGAAGCCGGTTCTGGACGCTGACGCTGTTCGCCATCGTCTATCTCGTCCTCAGCGCCGTCATCCGCGCGCCCTTCGACTACTACCGCGACTTTCTGAGCCTGCGCGGCACGCCGGGCTTCGACGAGACGACCGGCGGTTGGGCGGCGCAGGAGTTCGTATCGCTTTTGGCCAAAGTCGTCCTGGCCGGCCTGTTCGTCTGGATTCCCTACGCGCTCATCCGGCGCAGCCCGAAGCGGTGGTGGCTTTACGGCGCCGTAGCGCTGGTTCCGGTCGCGTTTCTCGTCCTCGCCGCGCTGCCGGTGTGGGTCGATCCGCTGATCACGCCGTACCATCCGCTGACGGACAAGGCCCTCTACACCGAGATCGAAAATCTCGCTTCGCGCTGCGGCGTGCACGACATCCCGGTGCTTGTCGGCGGCGGCGAGGACACGGTGGTCGGCCTCGGCCCCACCAAACGCATCATCCTGGACAAGGACATCTTCAAGAACGAAACGCCGGACCAGATCCGCTTCACGGTGGGCCACGAGCTCAAGCACTATGTGATGGGCGACAATTACAAGGCGCTCGCGATCATCGCGATTCTGCTGCTCGCGGGATTCTGGGTCACCGGCCACGTGGGGCGCGCCGCGCTGCGCCGCTTCGGCGGGCGTTTCGGATTCACCGAATTGTCCGACCCGGCGTCGCTGCCGCTGATCGTGCTGATCCTGACCGCTGTGTGGCTGTGCGCGCTTCCCGCCTTCAACCTGTTCGCGCGGCATATCGAGCATGAAGCCGACCGCTTCGGCCTGGAGCTCACCCATGAGAACCGCGGACTGGCCGGGATCGAGGCCGGCTACATCGCGCGCGATCACGATTCTCCAGAGTGGGACACGTTCTTCATGATATTCCGGGCGACGCATCCGTCGGATGGCGCGCGCATCCGCTTCGCCAACGCGTATCATCCATGGGCCGAGGGAAAACCGCTGGCATATGGCGGGGTCTGCCGCCCGGCGCCGTGAGTTATTCGGCCGCGCGCCGGGATTCGCCGCGCAGGGGCGCGTCGGCCCACAGATCGGCGAGCGGCACGCCTTTTTCCTGAATGCGCGTCTGGGCGTGCTCGTAGCCCTCGGCGATGGCGCGGTCGAACTTCTTCCAGTCGCGCAGGCCCACATCTTCCAGCGGCGGCTCGAAGAGGTAGTCCGCCTGGTCGCGCACCAGCCGGCGCTGCGCCTCCGAACCCACCGTGCCCGAACGCATCAGGATGGAGAGGATGGAAGGCGTTCCGCGCATGCGCTGCCAGATCAATTCCCAGATCGGCCGTTCGCCATAGCGCGAGTCCGAGACCCGCAAATCGACTTCGCCGGTCACGTCGCAGGCGATGATGGGCCCGTGCGGGCGCGCGGCCATCACGTCGACCGGCAAATTGTTCATCACGCCGCCATCGACCAGCAGGTGCCCGTGATGGGTCACCGGCGGCAGGATGCCGGGCAGCGCGACGCTGGCGCGCAACGCCCGCCATAGCGGTCCCGAGCGATGGACGTGGATGCGGCCCGAGGTCAGGTCGGACGACACGCAGAAGAACGGCTTTGGCATCTCCTCGATGCGAATGTCGCCGAAATGCTCGCGCAGCAGGCGCGAGACCTTGCGCCCGCGCACCAGCGCGATCAGCGGAAAGGTGAGATCGGAGAGCGGATCGGTGGTGACGAATGCCGCGCGCACGCGCTCGGTCAGCTGTTCCTGGCTCCATTCGAGCGCCAGACCCGCCGCGATGATGGCGCCCATGCTGGTGCCGCCGAGCCGGTCGAACGGCACATTGGCCTCGCGCAGCGCCTTGATGATTCCGATATGGGCGAAGCCCCGCGCGCCGCCACCCGCCAGCACCAGCCCGATCGCACGCCCCGCGATGAAGCGGGCGAGCCGCTTGATGTCGTCCTCGACGCCGCGGCGCAGATGGTAATGCGCCTCGAACAGCCCGCTGCGGATCGCGAAATGCTCCGGCAGGTCGCGCGCGGTGTCGCCGGCGTGCTGGAGCAGAAGTTCCGGCAGCCCCGTCGCGCGTTCCTTGAACGCCGGCATGTCGAGTGGCCTGAGCGGCAGCGGCTTGTCGGAGCGGGCCAGCAGGAACACGCGGTCGGCCTGCCTGAGGCACAATTGCGTCCACGCGCTCGACGGCGTGTCGCCGCGGTAGAAGACGACGTCGTGCGAGGCTTCGAAGCCGTTGAACCATTCGGCGGAATGCTCCGCCGCGTCGGCATCGAGCACCGCGGTGCTGAGGCCCATGTCGGCCAGCGCGGAGGCCAGCCTGCGGGCGATGTCGAATTCGCCCAGACCGTCCTGGAGCGGCACCACGGCGAAAGTCCGGGGCCGGCTCGAATCGGAGCGGTGGCGCGTGGTCTCCTGGAGGCGGCGCACGATCACCCGCATCAGGTTGCGCATGACCAGCGGATGGCGCGAGATCAGGTTGTCGAAACCTTCCGGGCTGATGCGCAGCAATTCGGTGTCGCGCAGCGCCACCAGCTGGGCGGAATGCGGCTCGCCGGAGATCAATGACATCTCGCCGACCGTCTCGCCGGCCGGGACATGCGCCACGAGGCGGCGCTTGCCCTTCTCGTCGTCGACGAAGACGCCGAGGCTGCCGGTGACGACCAGGAACAGCGCCTGGTTGTTCTCGCCGTCGCGCTTGAGGAGCATGCCCCCCGGCAGGCCGAACCAGTTGGCCTCAGCGAGCAGGCGCTTCAGCGCCGCATCGCCGATGCCGGCAAGCAGCGGGAAGTTGAGCAGCTGCGTGCGCAGTTGCTCTGGATAGATCGTGTCCCGACCGGACCGGAAGGAGGAGAGGAACGCCATGTTCATATTGCCCGGGAACCTTCTAGCTTACCACGCGGTCCAGCCGCCATCGGCGGCCAGCGCGGAACCCGTCACGAAACTGGAAGCCGGGGACGCCAGGAACAGCAGCGGGCCCGCGATCTCCCCGGCGCGGCCGGTCCGCCTCAGCATGGTCCGCTCCGCCAGCCGCGCGGCGAAACCGGGGTCGGACGCCGATATTTCGGCCCTGGGGAAGGGCCCCGGCACCAGCGCGTTCACCCGGATGCCTTCGGGACCCAATTCCGCGGCCAAATGGCGCGTCAGCTGGAGCAGCGCCGCCTTTGCGGGGCCGTAATGAAAGGGGCTCGCCTGGTCTGGGCGGGAGTAGATGAGCTTGTC
>JBOHKI010000093.1:0-9268 GCA_050728855.1 Rhizomicrobium sp.
TCGCGCAAATCCAGGGAATAAGGTCGAGCCATCGCTGCTGGCCTCCTGACCAGCCAGCAGCTTGAATCACGATTCGCCGTCCCAGTGAATCCCCACCGATTCAGTCAGGTCGGATTTTGCTCTAGGAACAACTCGTTCTTAGGACGGCCATCTGTGTGCGTTTGTGAGTAAATACGGACTGATTCAAAACCAGTCCAGAAATCGGTAGGCATGGCGCAAGGCTCCGAAAGGGTCTCGCGCAACACATACCCGCCCGGATGGAGGCTGCCCCAATCCGGGACAGGTAAGCCTGAAAATCCCTCTATATCCCGCCAAATCCCGGTATTTCCCGCTTTGTGGCGTTTGCGCCATAATACCGCGAGTCAGAAGATTCTCGTTCGCGTTGTAGAAATTGAGCCGCGCCTGGAGGCAGGCGGCGTTTGGCGGCAGCGCGGCGAACAACGCGGCGGCCTTGCGCAACTGGTCCGGCTCGGGGCGATCCTCCGCGTCGTAGATGACGACGAGATCGCCGCGGGCGCCGCGAAGCGCGAAGTTGCAGGCGCGCGGCTTGGTGCGCGGAAAGCCTTCGGGAACCACGACGATTTCGAAGCGCGCATCGAGAGCGGCGGCATTCAGCGCGTCGAGCGTCCCGGCGTCATCGGCTTCGGCGATGAGCTTGATTTCGAGACGCCGCGCCGGATAGTCGAGCGCCCGCAGGGCTCGCACCAGCGCGGGCAGGATCTCGGCCTCCCGGCAAAGCGGAACCAGGATTGTGTAGGCAGGCAGTTCCGTCTCCGCGAGCGGCACGGCAGCCGGGCGGCGCGCGGTGGTACCGGCCGCAAGCAGCACGGCGCGGAACGCGGCATTGGCCGCGAACCACACCGCGAGGACGCCGGCCACCGCCGCCGCCGCGGTTTCGGGCGCCAGCAGGAAGCCGGCGGCAAGGCAGGCCATGGTAGCCACGAGCACCCGCGCCTGGCGGCGGGTCATGACTGTCCGTGCCGAGAATTCCGGTTCGTAACGTTCGAGATCGCTGAGCTCGGGCGAGCCGGCCGGAACGGCCGCGGCCCACGGGCGCCGAAACGAAAGTGACAAAATATCCCCCGAGGCAAAGCTCCGCCCCCGGCTGCGCGCGCATTTTCCGCACGCATCCGCTCCGGGGCAGCCGCGATGTTCCGCTACCGTTCGCTACGACAAAATCGACTGGAAACGCCCACACGCACCCGAAACCGGCGCTGGTATTGTTGTGGGCATACAATGGGTTGTCCGAAATCGACCCGCAACCACCTTAAAGTTGATTCGCAAGTCGCCGGAAGACTTCACGCCGGCATGACCGGGACCAGTCCAAGCGAGGCGAAGTAACGAACGTTACGACGCCAGGCGCGGGCGCGTTTCGTCATCGCCTCTTTTGTAACGAACGTTACGTTTCCGCCGGCGAGCCGCTGCATCGCGGATTCCGCCAGGGCTTCGGCGCCCCTGTCCTGCGCCAGGTCCATGAACATCTGGTCGGCCACCGGCGCCAGGAACGCGGTGCCGAACGGCGATGGCAGGAAGCCGATCGCCGCCTCCGCATTCGCCGCGCGCGCGCGCACGGCGGCCTGCATCGCGCGCGCGCCCTTCGCGCTCTCCGGCGTGGCGCGATAGACGGGGCGGATCTGGCCGCCCAGCAGCAGGGCGTGAAGATTGGACACCACCGCCTGCGGGTCGGCGTTCGCGGATTGCGCCTGGGCGACCAGCTCGCCCAGCGTGCGCGGCGCGGTCTCGAGCGCCGCGACGATGGCGCGGGCATGGTCGTTGTCGAATTTCATTTCGCCGAAAGCCATGGCGGCGGAATACCGCACGTCCGGCGCGGGGCGCTCGAGCGCGAAGGCCAGACCGTTCATCACCATGTCGCGGTTGTCGCCGGCCAGACGGCGGCCGCCGCGCACGAAGACATCGCGGCGATAGCGCGTATCGAGCAGCAGGTCCTTCGCCAGCTCGCGCCCCGAAAGCGTCGGCAGCTTTTCCAGCGCCGATTTGAACGGCTCGTGGTTCATCAGTACCGGCAGGGTCTCCGCCATGCTCGATGAGCCGGTGAGCACGCAATCGACGGCCGAGAAATCCGCCATCACGTCGGTGACGTAGAGCGGGTCCATGAATTCGTTGACGTAGTCCGCCGCCAGCGCGTCGAGCGGAATCTCGCCCAGCGCGGCGAACGCATCGGCCGAAAGCCCGGTTGCGGAAATGCCCGGCGCTTTGGCCTCCATCAGCCGTGCGTAGAGATCGCGGGCCGCTTTCAGCCGCTGGCCCGGGTCCGCCTTGATGCCGCGCGTGGCTTCGCGGAACACGCGGCGGAAGGGATCGAGGCGGTTCCAGCCGGGCCGCGCGTTGTAGCTGAGATAGAGCGCGCCGCCCGGTTTCAGGAATTTGCGCACGAAGGCCAGGATCAGCGCCCGTTCGCGAAGCGGCACCCAGCTGTAGATGTTGTTGACGACGATGTAGTCGAATCCCGGCAGCGTCTTTTCGAGCGCGGCTTCGATGCCGGCATGGTGGAAGGTGATGTTGCGGGCCTGGCCGTCCTTCGCCAGGGCCCGTCCCTGGTCGAGCAATTCGCCCCGCGCGTCGATGGCGTGAAAATCGCCCAGCGGGTTGGCGGCGGCGAGCAGCGTCTCCGTCACTGCCGAGCCGCAGTCGAGTTCGCAATAGGCGAAGCCGGCATCCATGCCCTCGCCCAGCGGCGAGCCGGGCGGCGGCGCGTAGCCATTCACCAGGCAGGCATGGTCGATGAAGGACGGCGCGACATCCTTGTTGAACGCGCGCGCGCCGGGGAGAAGCTTGTGTTCGGTGTCGTTCGTTTCGGCCATGGGATTCTCTTAGCAGATTGACCGGGGGGCTCAAACCGGTTATATAACCGGTTATATGGAGTGATTGCCGTGACCAAGGAATCCCAACGCCGCGCGGTCGACAATCAGCGCAAAAGAATGCGCCAGCGGGGGTTCGAACGCTACGAAGTCATCGGCCCGGCCGGCGACAAGGAACTCGTGCGCGGCATCGTGAAAACGCTTGCCGCCGGTGGCCCGCAAGCCGAACGCCTGCGCGAGCAGGCAAAGCGAACCATCGCGCCGAAGGGCAAGACGGGCGCCGACCTCTATAACGCGCTCCGGCAGGGACCGCTTTTTCCCGACGACTTCGACATTTCGCGCGAATTTACGACCGGTCGCGACGTCGATCTGTGACGCGTTACCTTCTCGACACCAATATCGTCAGCGACACGCGCCGCCCGCAACCGAATGCGGAGTTGGAACGATGGTACGCCGCTCAGTCGGCCGACGATCTGTACATCTCGACCTTCACCATCGCGGAGATCGAAAAGGGCATTCTGCTGATGCCGTTCGGCCGCAGGCGAGATGATTTCGAACGCTGGTTCGCGGGCGCCATGGGTCCGCGGGCACTGTTTCGCGGGCGGCTCCTGCCCTTCGAAGAAAGGGCTGCCTCGGAATGGGCCAAGCTTGTCGCCGACGGCTTCCTCGCCGGCAAGCCGCGCAGCGGGCTGGACATGATCGTCGCGGCGGTCGCGCTGGCGAACGATTGCACGCTGGTGACGGCGAACGAGCGCCACTTCGTGGGCGTCATTCCGTTCCTCAACCCGATGAAGGGCTGAGTATCAGGCTTTCGCCTGCGCGACCTGACGGCCGAGCGCGACCACGGTCGGGATTTCGCCGTCGGTCAACTCCTTCATTCGCTGCTTGCGGGCGAAGGCCCGCTCGACATAGGGCGCGAGGTCTTCCATTTTCTTCTTCTGCCGCGCGGCTTCCTTCTGCTTGAATTCCGGCATCACTTCGCGGGCGAAAAGATCGAGCGCCTCGCAGATGTGGTCATGGCGGTTGCGGCCGCCCTGCTGGATGAAGGCGACCTGGTCGACCCCGGACGCATCGAACTTGCGCAGATGCTCGCGCATGGTGTCCGGCGTGCCGATGCCGCCCGCGCCCGCATTGTGGGGCAGCGTTTCCTTCACCGCCTCGAACGCCTTCCAGATGTCGGTGCGGCCCGGCTTGTGCTCGCCGAAAATGTAGTGATGGCCGAGCGCATAGCCGAAGAACTTGAAGCCGTCGAGGCCGCGGCGCCGGGCCTCGTCGCCGTCCTTGTGCACCGAGAAGCCGGTCACCATGCAGATGTTCGGATTCACCGCATGGCCGATCGGCACGCACTCCTCGCGGAAGATGCGATAGTAATCGTCGACCCACTGCTTGGCTTCCGCCGGATCGACGAAGGCGAAGGTGAGCGCGCCGATGCCCAGCCGCGCGGCGAGCTTGATGGTCTCGCGGTTGGAGCACGCCACCCACACGGGAGGGTGCGGCTTCTGCACCGGCTTGGGCACGATGTTGCGGCAAGGCATCTCGAAGAACTCGCCCTTGAAGCCCGGATAGGGGCTCATCGCCATCATGTTGAGGCACTGCTCGACGGTCTCGCGCCACATGGCGCGCTTCTTCTCGACCGGCACGCGGTAGCCGCCCAGTTCGAGCAGCGCCGAGGACTCGCCGGTGCCGAATTCGACGCGGCCGTTGGAGACCAGATCGAGCGTGGCGATGCGTTCGGCCACGCGCGCGGGATGGTTGTAGCCCGGCGGCATGAGCACGATGCCGTGGCCGAGGCGGATCTGCTTCGTGCGCTGCGAGCAGGCGGCGAGGAACACTTCGGGGGCGGAGGAATGCGAATATTCCTCCAGGAAATGGTGCTCGACTTCCCAGGCGTGGTCGATGCCGAGCCGGTCGGCGAGCTCGACCTGGTCCAGCGCGTCCTGGAAGAGCTTGAGCTCGTCGCCGTCTTTCCACGGCCGCGGCAATTGATGTTCGTAGAAGATGCCGAACTTCATCGCGAGCCTCCTATTTCGGCGTCACGGGAGCGCGCGGCAGCGGCTCGGCCCATTCCTTCACCGCTTTCAGCGCCTCGCTGTTCGCCGCGGCGTCGAACGCCGCCATGATGCCGGCAAAGCGCATCTCGACGAACGCCTTCATCGCGGGATGGGTGAAGATGTAGAGCTCCCCGGCCTTCATTGCCTCGACGACGCGGTTGCCGACGACATCGGGATCGATGCCGCTCAGCACCATTTCGGCGGCGCGGGCCGGACCGTCGCCCAGCGGGTCGACATCGCCCGTGCCGCCATACTTGTCCTGCCGCGCCCGGCCGCTCTCATGGATGCGCGTCTTCACGAAGCCGGGACACAGCACCGACACGCCGATATCGAGCGGCGCGAGCTGCTGCGCCCAGCCCTCGCTCATCGCCACGACGGCGAATTTCGTCGCGGTGTAGGGCTCCATGCCCGGCGGCGAGATCATGCCGGCCATCGAGGCGGTGTTGACGATATGCCCGCCCTCGCCATGGCCGCGGATCAGCGGCACGAAGGTTTCGACGCCGTAGACGACGCCCTTGAGATTGACGTCGAGGATCCAGTCCCAGTCCTTGTCCTTCACCGTGCCGATCGGGCCACCGACCGCGACGCCGGCATTGTTGCAGACAACATGGATCTTGCCGAAGGCCGCGACCGCTTCGAGCGCGGCGGCGCGGACATTGGCGCGGTCCGTCACGTCGCAGACTACCGGCGCGGCCTTGATCTGCTCGGACGCGAGGCGCTCGGCGGCCGATTTCGCGGCTTTCTCGTCGATATCGGCCAGCACGACATTCATGCCGGCGCGGCCGAAGGCGCGCGCCATGGACAGGCCGATGCCGCTGGCTCCGCCGGTCACGAAGGCGGTCTTGCCGCGAAAGTCCTTCATCACGCCGCTTCCCTCTGGCCGAGATTTTCGAACTGCCGGAACAGCGCTTCTCCGTTCGCGCGCGCCCCGAACATGGCCTCGTATTTCCTGCGCGTCTGCTCGCGGTCGTAGTCGAGGCTGGTGACCGAATGCCATTGCACCATGCCGCGCCACACCGGATCGATGAACGCGGCGCCCTTCACCGGTCCCGAGGAGCTCTTGAACGTGAAGCCGCGCAGCTCCGAGATCACATCGGTGAGATAGCCGACATGCGGCGCCTCGTCCTGGCGGATGCGGTCGACGAGATCGGCAGCGTGCCCGGCCACCGCGCGGCGGTCGCGGAAATTGCGCGGGTCGCGCATCACCGCGGTGCAGAAATTGAAGAACTTCTCCGCCCGCACTTCGATCATCAGCACGTTCATCAGCAGCAGGATCCAGCGCTCGTGCTCCGGCGAGACTTGCGGCATCAGCCGGCCCAATTCGGGCCGCGCCAGCGATTGCGGAACCTCGGCATGCGGATAGGCATGCGCGCCGAACAGCATGTCGCGAACCGCGAACCACATCGCATCGTGCCCGCCCTCGCCCCGGCTCGCGTCGCCGCCTTCATCGAGGCCGTGGGCGCGCAGCAGGCCCTTGTTGAGATGCCCCGTGGCGGTCTGCGAGATGTCCTCCGCCACGATCGGCTGGAAATCCGGCGCGGTGGCTTCGGCCAGCATGCGGCCGCGGGCTTCGATCACGCCGGTGACGCTGAGCGAATCCCACAGCGACTGGCCCATGCCCAGCTCCAGCAGGAAACTCTCCTGCTCGACATTCGGATAGGAACCGCGCGCCATCAGCTGCCGGGAGGCGTCGACCACCTCCTGGCCTTTCGACTTCAGAGCATCGTTCCAGGCGCGGATCGCGGGCCAGCGGTTGAGCGTGCGCGGCGACAGATACGCGCCGTCCGCGCCGAACCCGCCATGCAGCTTGTAGCCCGCTTCCAGATGCGGCTTCGCATAAGGGTGATCGGCCAGGATCTCGGCCGTGGAGTAGGTAAGCCTCGCCATCCGCGCGTCTCCGGTCGCTTTCATGGTCGGACTGATAATTTGTCAGGTCCGGAGGCGAGTCAACCGCAAACCGCTAGGGCTTCAGCGCGCGCACCAGGAAACGGGTGAGGTTGCGCACCACGACCTCCGGATCCCGCCCGCTGCGCTGGGCCTCGCTGGCGGCCTGATGGATGGCGCCGAGAATGGCCTGGCCCACGACATCGGGATCGTAGAAATCCGCGCTTCGCCCCTGCGCCGCCGACTGGCGCACGACATTGGCCCAATCGCGGCCCCAGCGCTGGAGCAGCGGCGTGGCCTGCGCGCCCTCGGCGTCGATGACGGCCTCGTCGGTCATCGCCGCGCCCAGCACGCCGGGATGGGTCGCGGAATATTCGAATATCGCGTGCAGCGAATTGGCGATCAGCTCTTCCAGGGGCTGGTCCCTGTGGATTTTTGCCTGGACGTATTCATCCAGCTCGGTGCGGGCGTCCTCGACGAAGGCGAGGAAGCAGGCGCGCTTGTCCGGATAGTGGAGATAGAACGTGCCATGGCCCAGCCCGGCCTCGCGGGCGATGTCCTGCGGGCGGGTGGCGTGGTAGCCGCGCTCCACGAACAGCTTGCGCGCCGCGCGCTTCAGCTTGGTCAGGCTCTCCGGCTTGCGCCGCGGCGGGCGAACGTCTTCTTCCGATGCGATCTCTGAACTCATGCCGGCGACTTTCCGTCCCCGGGCGCTTCAAGTCAATGTGCAGGACAAATTGCGTGAAATCACGCCGGAATTTGGATGTTGAAAGCGGCGATCCATCACCGCGACTTCATTTGCCGCCTGCGTGCATCGGTCCTAACTTGGCGCACCCTTTCCAAAGGAGGCGCTCATGCGCGGATCGTTGCTCGCTTCTGCACTGGTGTTGGCGTTGACGGCTCCCGTTTCGGTGTTCGCCATGGGCGGCAACGGCATGGGAGGTTATGGCGGCAATGGCAGCGCGGGCCCCGCCGCCGGCAACAATTCCGGCTTCGACGACTATGCCATGGCGTTGCGCATGATCCGCCGCCAGGATTATGCGCGGGCCGTGCCCTATCTCGACCGCGCGCTGGCGCAGCGTCCCAACAGCGCCGACATCCTGAACTACGAGGGCTTCGTCCATCGCATGCTGGGCGACTATCCGGGCTCGCTCGATTTCTACCAGCGCGCGCTCGCCCGCGACCCCGACCACAAGGGCGCGCATGAATATCTGGGCGAGCTCTATCTCAACATGCATCAGGTGGGCAACGCGCGCGGACAGCTCGCCGAGCTGACCCGGTTGTGCCCAAGCGGCTGCGACGAGCTCGAAACCCTGACGAAATCCATCGCGACCTACGAAGCGGCCTCTGCCGCGCCGGCCCCGGCACCGACTTCCGTTACAGGATCGACGGCGCCGGCGGGACAATAGGATTGAGCCCAATAAATTGTGTCATGGCCCGCGAATGCGGGCCATCCAGGTGACGTGCGCACCGTTGTGCAGAACCCAACTGGATGGCCCGCCCGCGCGCGTTGCGCGCAATCGTGCAATTGGCGTGCGAAGCACGCCGGGCGGGCCATGACACTGAAGTTTAGTGCCAGAACCTACTCTGGCGCTCGGGTCGCGCGCACTCGCCCACCCTGCATCGCGCGCCACACCCGTTCCGGGGTGGCGGGCATGTCGATGTGCTCGACGCCGATGGCGTCGGCGACGGCGCTCATCACGCTGGGCAGCGCGCCTACCGTGCCAGCCTCGCCGCAGCCCTTCGCGCCCATCGGATGGGTCTTGCAGGGGATTTCCTCATAGGCGAAATCGATGTCCGGCATGTCGTCGGCGCGCGGCATGGCGTAATCGGTGAAGCTCGCGGTCAGGATCTGCCCGGTCTCTGGATCGTAGACGCAGTTCTCGAGCACCGCCTGCCCCAGCCCCTGCACCACCCCGCCATGGACCTGCCCCGCCACCAGCATCGGATTGATGACGCGGCCGAAATCGTCCAGCACCTTGTACGACACGATATCGACCTTGCCGGTGTCGGCATCGACCTCGACTTCGCAGATGTGGCAGCCGTTCGGGAACGTCGACGCCGCGCCCTGGAACAGCGCATCGCTGTCGAGCCCGGCCTCGAAGCCGGGCAGCTTCTCGCGCTTCAATGTCACCGCCAATTCGGGCACCGTCATGGTGCGGTCGGAATTGGCGACGCGGAACCGGCCGATGCCCTCCACGATATCGAAGCTGACCTCCGCGCCGCCGGCCTGCAACACCTGCCCCGCCGCGGTCCTGCCCTTCTTGATCACTTCGTCGGACGCCATCTCCAGCGCGCCGCCGCTCATGTTGAGCGAACGCGAGCCGCCGGTGCCGCCGCCATTCACCCAGTCGGTGTCGCCCTGCTTGACGGTGATGGACTCGAACGGCACGCCGAGGCGCTCGGCCACGACCTGCGCGAACGCGGTCTCGTGGCCCTGGCCGTTGGATTGCGTGCCGACGAGAAGCTCGACGCCGCCATTGTCGGTGAACTGCACCAGGGCCGGCTCACTGC
>JBOHKI010000094.1:0-9136 GCA_050728855.1 Rhizomicrobium sp.
GTGTCATGGCCCGCGACTGCGGGCCACCCAGGTGGGCATCGAACGTACGTGCCGAAAGCGCTGTTGAGATCATTCTGAGAAAGCGAAGCGGTCGTCAACTGGGTGGCCCGCAGTCGCGGGCGATGACACACCGGAGTGCTTCAGTCCGTCTCCTCCGGGACGTGGAAATGGAAGGTCTTGCCGCGGGATTCCGGATCGTAGCCGGCGGCGATGGCGGCGCGGATCCCGGCGGCCACGATCTCCGGCGTGATCTTCAGTTTCTCCGGCAGATGCCACTTGCCGTTCGCCTTGGTTCCGAGAAACGGATATTTGATCAGCAGTTCCTTGCGCACCGCGTCCTTCAGGCGGACAGACACGGTTACGCCCTGATAATCGTTTTCCGAGCGCCACTGGGTTTCGCGCACCGGCGTCCAGACAAGCTCAAAGCCATCGATCGTGATCGTGGCCGGCGGTTGCTTGGCGCGGCGCGCCATCAGGCGTTGAACCGGAAGTGCATCACGTCGCCGTCTTGCACGACATAGTCCTTGCCTTCGAGGCGGAACTTGCCGGCGTCGCGGGCGCCGGCCTCGCCATTGCCCGCGACGTAATCGTCATAGGCGATGGTTTCGGCGCGGATGAAGCCGTGCTCGAAATCGGTGTGGATGACGCCCGCGCCCTGCGGCGCGCGACTGCCCTTGGTCACGGTCCAGGCGCGCGCTTCCTTCGGCCCCGCGGTGAAGAAGGTGATGAGGCCCAACAGGTCGTAGCCCGCGCGGATTAGCCGGTTGAGGCCGGGCTCCTCGAGGCCGAGACTGGCCAGGAATTCCTCGCGCTCGCCCTCCGGGAGCTGCGCCACTTCCTCCTCGATGCGCGCGGAGATGGTGACGCCGCCCGCGCTCACGCGCCGCGCCATCTCCTCGACCATCCTGGAATATTTGTTGCCCGCCGCGGCCGCGCCTTCCTCGACGTTGCAGACGTAGAGGACGGGCTTCTGCGTCAACAGGCCCAGCTGGCGGAACGGCTCGCGCTCCTCCGGCGTCAGTTCGGCCGCGCGCGCGGGCTTGCCGTCGCGCAGCAGCACCAGCGCCTTCATCATCAGCGCAAACTGATCCCTGGCTTCCTTCTCGCCCGACTTGCCCTTCTTCTCGACGGGGACGACGCGCTTCTCCAGGCTGTCCAGATCGGCCAGCATCAGCTCGGTCTCCACCGTCTCGGCATCGCCCACCGGATCGATGCGGCCTTCGACGTGGGTGATGTCGTCATCCTCGAAGCAGCGCAGCACATGCACCACTGCGTCGACCTCGCGGATGTTGGCGAGGAACTGGTTGCCCAACCCTTCGCCCTTCGAGGCGCCGCGCACGAGCCCTGCGATGTCCACGAAGGTGATGCGCGTGGGCACGATCTGCGCGGACGCCGCGATCCTGGCCAGCGTGTCAAGCCGCGCGTCGGGCACCGCCACGTCGCCCACATTGGGCTCGATGGTGCAGAACGGATAGTTCGCCGCCTGCGCCGCCGCGGTCTGCGTCAGCGCGTTGAAAAGCGTGGATTTGCCGACATTCGGCAGACCCACGATGCCGCATTTGAAACCCATGACTTACCTCCCCCTTGCGGGGAGGTCGAAATCGCGAAGCGATTTCGGGTGGGGGCTCTCTCCATTCGCGCGACCCCCGCCCGAAAAATGCGAAGGGCATTTTTCGACCCCCTCGCACGGGGGAGGTCGGATGTGATCGGCAGCGTGGCTCATTCTTCGTCTTTCTTTTTCTTCTCCGCCGGCTTCGTCGCCAGCACCACCTTGTTCATGAATCCCACATCGTCGTCCTTCGCAAGCAGCGGCGCGGCTTCGGCGATGGCGGAGAGGACCGGCACCAGCCAGTCCTCGTCGGCCCTGGAGAAATTGCCCAGCACATGGCCGTGCACGCGGTGCTTCTCGCCGGGATGGCCGATGCCGATACGCACGCGGCGATAGTCCGGCCCGATGGCGGCGGTGATGGAGCGCGCGCCGTTGTTGCCCGCGTCGCCGCCGCCCGTCTTCACCTTGAGCTTCGCGGCGGCGAGGTCGATCTCGTCATGGATGACGACCACGGCCTGGAGCGGCAGCTTGAAGAAGCGCATCGCCGCGCCAACCGAACGTCCGCTCTCGTTCATGTAGGTCATGGGTTTCAGCAGATGCACCTTGCGGCCGGCGAGCCTGCCTTCGCTGGCGAGCCCCTCGAAGCGCGCCCGCCACGGCGCGAAATCGTAGCTCGCATGGATCGTGTCCACCGCCATGAAGCCGGCGTTGTGGCGGTTGCGCGCGTAGTCCGCGCCGGGATTGCCGAGCCCAGCGATGAGAAGCGGCGTGTCCGGCATGGGACCCTACTTCTTCGGTGCGGCCTTGCCCTTGTCGCCGGCGGCGGGCGCGGCGCCTGCGGCCGGAGCAGCGCCGGCTGCGGGCGCGGCACCCGCGGCAGCGGCGGCGCCTTCGGTCGGAGCGGCGCCTTCCTCCGCGACCGGTGCGGCAGCGGCGGCGGCAGCGGCAGCCGCGGCGGCGCGGGCTTCCTCGATGACGCTGGTCGGCGCCACGATGGAGGCGATGATGAAGTCCCGCTCGCGAACCAGCGGCTTGACGCCTTCCGGCAGCGTGACGCTGGAGATGTGCACGGTGCCGTGGATGTCCAGCCCGTTGAGATCGGCGTCGATGTAATCCGGAATGCTGTCGGCCGGGCAGAGCATCTCGATCTCATGGCGGATGATGTTGAGCACGCCGCCCTTCTTCAGGCCGGGCGAATTCTCATGGCCATGGAAGCGCACGGGGATGTCGAGCTTCACCTTCGCGCCTTCGGCCAGGCGCATGAAATCGACATGCACCGGACGGTCGCTGACCGGATCGACCTGCACCGCGCGCGGGATCACGCGCTGCTTCTTGCCCGCGATGTCGAGCATGAACAGGGTGGTGAGGAAGGTGCCGCTCTGGTAGTGACGCTCCAGATCCATGCGGCCGACCGAAACCGGTTCGGGCTTGGCGTCGCCGCCATACAGGATGCCGGGGATCATACCCTTCAGGCGAGTCTGATAGGACGGGCCCTTGCCCGTTCCAATGCGCGCTTCCGCGCGCAGCTCCTGCATCTCACGCATAGTGTAAGTCCTTGATCGGTCGGCGATAATCGCCGGTTCCACAGACCACCGGGCCCCTGGAAAGGCGTGGCTTTTAGCGGACGGGGGGCGCGATGGCAACCAGTCCGGCGATCGAGGGTTGCCATGGCCTCCGGCATCGTCAATCTAGGCGGCGAGGGGAGCGCGCCGCGCCGGCGCCGCGTGTAAGTCCGGGGAGAATTCCGTGTCGGGAAAGAATTTTCGTGCGCTCGCCGTCGCGGCGGTCCTTGCCGCGAGTCCGGCGGGCGCGGATGTCTGCAAGGTCCAGCTCTATCTGGCCGGCGGCACGCAGGACGGAACCGTCGTCCGGAACGATCCGCTGGCGGTCAACTACACCAACCAGTGGTCGCTCTTCTCCTATACGGCGATGTCGCCGAACGTCGATCTCGTCAATCTCCAGATCGATCTCATCTGGACGAGCATGGCGAAGAAGGGCCGCGGCAATCTGTGGGTTGGCGGGCTGCCGCCGCAATATCCCGTGAGCCCATGCCCGAAGGGCATCTCCTGTCTCTACTTCGCCAACGGCTCGGGCAATTTCGGCGGGTTCATCGAACCCACGGGCGTGCAGATCTCGCTCGATTCCAACGAGGTCCTGGGTCCCCTGGGCCTGGCCTATGTCACGATGTCGGACCAGGGCACGGTGCAGCCCGCCAACGTCCAGTGGCAGAACGGGATCACCGGCGGCAAAGGCCGCATCCGCTACTTGGTGAGCTACTTCACCCACCACACCGAACTCGCCAGCTGGATCGCCAACCAACCGGCAAGCACGCTGGTATGCGGGTTTTGAGCGGTGCGGCCGCCGAAGGTGTCGAATTCCTTCAGCACCACGCCAAATCGTGTCATGGCCCGCGGAAAGTTTTCACGCCGGATTCGATGTCGCAGATGTTCAAAGCCAAACAAGCCATGAGCCGCTATTCGATCGCGCAAGTGATTCTGTCCGACCCCGTGATCGCGATGGTGCGGCGCGAACTGCGCAAGCTGGCTGACGGGTTAAACCCGGATGTCGACGACATCAGAACAGTCGTTGAAGAACAGGTGATCAAGCGCGAATTGATCGAAGCCGATGAAGCAAAGACGGCAGCGAAGGCCGTGAGAAAGCTGAATAAGCAAGCCAGGTCCGCAAAAGAAGTTGACGCGCCGCAACCGCCCGATGCACCACCGGCACTCATACCGGCTCCGGTCGCATCGAAATCTCCGATCGCACCGAAATAGTGTCACCTGGATGGCCCGCAGTCGCGGGCCATGACACAGTGTGGGTGGGGAGCCTGCGCGCTATGCCGGGTTCTCCAGGCTGAACATTCCGGTGTCGTCGTCGTAGGAGAAGAGCTCGGCGAAGCGGGCCCAGCTGACCACGGCGCGCAGGGTTTCCTCGGCGGCGTCCGTCGTCATGAAATCCTCGAGCTCGTCGACGAAGCGGTTCCATGGCGCGCTGTGGCTCTCGCGCTCGTCGAGCACCCGGCGCACCAGGGCCGCCAGCGGCACATAGCGGATCAGCAGGCGCGCGAACATGCGCTTGCGCTCGTCCACCTCGGCCTGTGCGAAGCGCTTGCCGTTCTCGGTCAGCGTGATGTCGCCTTCGCCGACATCGGCCAGCCGCAGCATCTGAAGCGACTCCGCCACCGGGAACAGCTCATCGATCTCCAGCTGCAGGTCGGAGGCGATGTCCGGCATGTCGGCCTTGCCGCCATAGGGCTGGGCGTCCACCGCCTCGATCAGGCCGGCCAGCAGGTTCACCGACACCCGCGGCAGCGGCGTGGAGATGCCCGCGCGCGGTGCGTCCGTCTTCTGGGCCAGCTTCTGCGCGCGCCGCGTCGTCATCTCGACATAGATGCGGTCGACCAGCGCCAGGAACGCGGGATCGTTGCGGTCGCGCGGCTTGCGCAGGTCGATCTTGATCTCGCTGACGATCTTGCCGGGATTGGTCGAGAACAGGCACACCCGGTCGCACATCAAGACCGCTTCCTCGATGTTGTGGGTGACCAGGATGATGCCCTTCATCGGCAGGTCGCCCTCCGACCACAGCTCCAGCAGGTCGGTGCGCAGGTTCTCCGCCGTCAGCACGTCCAGCGCCGAGAACGGCTCGTCCATCAGCAGGATATTGGGGTGCACGACGAGGGCGCGCGCGAAGCCGACGCGCTGGCGCATGCCGCCGGACAATTCGCGCGGATAGGCGCTCTCATAGCCGTCCAGGCCGATCAGATCGATTGCTTGCAGCGCGCGCTTGCGGATTTCGGCCTGCGGCAGGCCCAGCGCCTCGAGTCCCAGCTGCACATTCTCCAGCACCGTCAGCCAGGGAAACAGCGCGAAGCTCTGGAACACCATGGCGATGCCCTGCGCCGGGCCGTCCACGGGTTGGCCCATATAGCTGACCGTGCCGCCATTGGGCGCGGCCAGCCCGGAGATGATGCGCAGCAGCGTCGACTTGCCGGAGCCCGAGCGGCCCAGAAGGCCCACGATCTCGCCCTGCTGGAGCGTGAGATCGACATTGTCGAGCACCAGCAATTCGCCGCCGCCGGGCCTCGGGAAGGAGCGGCGGACATCGTGCAGGTCGAGAAGCGCGTCCATGTCTCTCTCCTCACGCAAGCCGGAATTTGCGTTCCGCATACCAGTAGAGCGGACGCCAGAACAGCCGGTTGATCACCGTCACCAGGAACGCCATCACCGCGATGCCCAGCACGATGCGGTGGAAATCGCCCTTCGCCGTCGCTTCCGCGATATAGGCGCCCAGCCCGTGGGCCTGGATGTGACGGTCGCCCCAATTGACGAACTCCGCCACGATGGCCGCGTTCCACGATCCGCCGGAGGCCGTGATCGCGCCGGTGACGTAATAGGGAAACACGCCCGGCAGCGCGACCTTGCTCCACCAAAGCCAGCCCTTGACCTGGAAATTGGTGCCCGCGTCGCGCAATTCGCGCGGCAGCGCCGAGGCCCCGGCGATGACGTTGAACAGGATGTACCATTGCGTGCCCAGCACCATCAGCGGCGACAGCCAGATGTCGGGATCGAGCGCATAGGTGGCGATGAAATAAACCGCCACCGGAAACAGCAGGTTGGCGGGAAACGCGGCCAGGAACTGCGCGATGGGCTGCACGATGGCGGCAAGCCGCGGGCGCAGGCCGACGATGATGCCGACCGGCGTCCACAGCGCGCTCGCCAGCGCGATCAGCACCAGCACGCGCACCAGTGTGAGCAGCCCGAAGCCCAGCGCCGTGAAGGTCTCGTGCAGCGGCAGCTGCGCGCCGGTGAACAGGTAGATCTGCCACAGCGCGAACAGCGACATGGCAACCACCAGCCCGTACCACGAGATGTTGGCCAGCCGGCTGACGATGGGACTGGCCGGCGCCGCGGTACCGCGCCCGGGCGGGGCCAGCCGATAGGTCCAGTGCATCGCCCGCGCGATCGGAGCCGAGGCGATCTCGAACAGCCGCGCCCGGCGGATGACGTTGAGCATCCAGGATTCCGGCTCTTCCTCGGCCTGTTCCTGGTCGATGCGGAAGCGGCCGGCCCAGGCCACCAGCGGGCGGAACATCAGCTGGTCGTAGATCAGGATCACGACCAGCATGGCGCCGATGGCCCAGTAGATCGCGGTGAGATCCTTGTGCGCGATGGCTAGCGCGATATAGGAGCCGATGCCGGGAAGCGCGATCCTGGTATTGCCCACGCTGATGGCTTCGGAGGCGACGACGAAGAACCAGCCGCCCGACATCGACATCATCATGTTCCAGATCAGCGGCGGCATGGCGAAGGGCACTTCGATGCGCCAGAACCGGGCCCAGCCGTTCAGCCGGAACACCTGGCCCGCCTCGATCAGCTCGGGCGGCACGGTGCGCAGCGACTGATAGAAGCTGAAGGCCATGTTCCAGGCCTGGCTGGTGAACAGCGCGAAGACGCAGGCCAGCTCCGCGCCCAGCACGCTGTCATGCGCCAGCGCCAGGAAGAACGTCACCGTCACCGAGATGAAGCCCAGGATGGGAACGGATTGCAGGATGTCGAGCAGCGGGATGAGCAGCGCACCGGCGCGTGCGCTCTTGGCCGCCAGCGTCGCGTAGCTGAAGGTGAAGGCGAGCGACACGCCCATGGCGATCAGCATGCGCAGCGCCGTGCGCAGCGCGTATT
This sequence comes from Rhizomicrobium sp., assembly GCA_050728855.1. Lineage (GTDB taxonomy): Bacteria > Pseudomonadota > Alphaproteobacteria > Micropepsales > Micropepsaceae > Rhizomicrobium. The sequence goes on from JBOHKI010000094.1 coordinate 7,228, forward strand.
CCGGCAGTGCCCAGGGCGACAGCGACAAGGGCTGGCTGGTCAGCGTGGCGAGCGGCTGGGCGAGGGTGCGGCTGGCCTGCGCGAACAGCACGATGAAGCCCAGCACCAGCAGCGCGGCCACGATATCCCAGCGGCTCGGCAGCAGGCGCCGGACCTCCACGGAAACCGGCGGCAGGATTTTCCTTCCCAGCATGTCGCGACCGGATGTGTGCTGACGCGCGCGCCCCGCGCGAATGCGAAGGCCCGACGGCGGGGACTAAGCACGTTCGCGGGAATGGCGAAAGGGCGTCAGGACCCTAAACAATCCGTCATCGACGGGAGCGGAGCCTCGGCGTCTTCTTCGCCGGCTTCGCCTTCGCCAGCTTCGCCTTCGCCGGTGGCAGGCACGACGCATAGGCCTCGCCGATCAGGGCCTCGAGCTCCTTCTTCTTCACCCGCCCGATCTGCACGATGACGTTGGCGCGCTTGCCCCACATGTATTTCACGAACGTGACGGGGTCGGCCTCGAAGAGGAAATCCTTGCGCTCGTCGGGCAGGTGCAGATAGAGCCCGTCCGGTCGCAGAACCGCGAATATGCGCTTGGTGGTGCGCCAGGCGGGGCGGGCGAAGTGATCGAATTCCATCACCCCCGGCAGCGCCAGCGCCAGTTTCCGCACGTCGTCCGCCGTGGCCATCCTCGACCTCCCGCAGCGCCCATGCTTATCATTCTCTCGTGTCGAGCACCAAGTGGATGGGGCGCATGCCGGGACGCTTGCCGCAATCTTTGCCGATGATCGTGTGCGCCCTCCTGCTCGCAGGAGCGGCGCCCGCCGCGGCTCCGGCCGAGACACAGGCCCAGACGCCGGCCCGGACTCCCGTGGCGGCTCCGCCCCTGTCTCAAGCCGCGACTCCTGACGCCGCTCCGGCCGCTGCTCCGGCGACGGGCACTGCTCCGGTCACGGACCTGTCGCAGATCGGCCCCCAGGCCCCCGCCAAATCCATCCGTGCCGCCCGCGGCGCGCTGCTGGAGCCGGCGCTGGAGTTCACGATCAAGACATCCGGCGGCGGCGGCGCGGGCACGCGCACCGTCGATCTCGCGCGGGATTTCACCGTCGACTACGGCGACATGAGCGGCACGCTCTACGACTATGCTCTGCGCCGCGTCGTAGCGCTCGACGACACCAGGAAGTCCTTCCGCAACACCTCGCTCTACGCCCTTGTCGATTTCTTCGTGCACGAGACCGTCAACCGCCGCTTCGAGCGCGGCGCGCTGGGCTCGCTCAAGGTCAAGGACGCCGGTGTGGTCGATCCGTTCTGGGTGCAGTCCGAACTGCATGTGATGGACCCGCAAGACGGCGCGCCCGCCATCGTCCGCAAGCAGGCGAAAGACGGCAGCGTGCACTTCTCCTATGCCGGCAAGGAGGTCGCGTCCTACACGCTGTCGAAGCAGTCCATCGGCAGGGATGAGAGCGCGGCGCTGGCGCGTTACCTGCGCATGTCCGCGGCGCTGCATCCCACCATCGTCGACGAGATCGCGGCCAGCGGCCGGCTGCCGGCGCGCATCGTCTTCGCGCTGCCCCCGCTGCTCAAGAAGCCCAGGGCGGAATGGACCTTCAGCGCCGGCACGCGGGTGAAGGCGGTCTATCCGCTGCGCGATGGCGTCGCCAACGACATGCTGCCGGCGTCCGACCCGCGCACCGGCGCGCTTGCCGCGCTGCTGCCGGTGATGCAGGCCGCGATCGCGGGCACCGCGCCGGGCCATCGCACCATCGCCGATTTCCGCGCCGCCATCGCCGCGGCGATGAAGGACGGCAAGCTCTTCCGGGCCGCGCTTCTCGGCTTCGAGCTGCACGAAGAGTACGGCCCGGCGGGCTCGGGCTGCGGCGCCGATGCGCCGTCCGGCTGCCGCAGCGTGACGGAGGTTTTCCTC
>JBOHKI010000095.1:0-8369 GCA_050728855.1 Rhizomicrobium sp.
TGGGCGTCGAATATGCGAGCCTGCGCCGAAAAATCGAGTTGTTGAGGGCGACGCCCACCGACGCCGCCGAACTTGAAGCGCTCCGGGCCAAGTATCACGAGGTCGCGACGATCGCACCGCTGGTCCCCAAACGCATTTGGAACAAGTTCGCCAAAAGTCACCCTGAAATCGGCCAATTGGAGCAAAAATCGGGGGGATTCGCCGCCCGCTGAGCCGGGGGTTGCCGTCCAGGAGCGGTTCCCCTATATCCCCGCCCCTCTAGGCGGCTGCGGTCGCGGGGGGCCGGGGTCCGGCTCAGGCGCAATGGTTGCGTTTCCCCGCGAGCCAAAGCGGATGAAGGCCTTTCCCGGCCACGCTCGCTCCGCAGCCCAGGAAGGGAATGGATATGGCTCTTTACGAGCATCTCCTGATCGCGCGCCAGGATATCAGCGCGCAGGGCGTGGATGCGCTCGCGACCCACCTCAAGACCATCGTCGAAGGCAATGGCGGCAAGGTCGAGAAGCAGGAATATTGGGGGCTGCGCAGCCTCGCCTACCGCATCAAGAAGAACCGCAAGGGGCATTACGTGCTCCTCAACCTCAACGCCCCGCCGCCGGCGGTCCACGAGCTCGAGCGCCAGCTCAAGATCAACGAGGACGTGCTGCGTTTCATGACCGTCAAGGTCGACCAGTTCGACACTTCGTCGAACAAGAACAAGCGCGAGCGCGAAGACCGCAAGCCCGAAAGCGCCGTCGAAGCCGAAGGAGCCGCGACATGAGTCACGCAGGAGCCGCGGGCGGCCAGCGCCGTCCCTTTTTCCGCCGCAAGAAGACCTGCCCGTTCTCCGGCGCCAACGCGCCGAAGATCGACTACAAGGACGTGAAGCTGCTCCAGCGCTTCATCTCCGAGCGCGGCAAGATCGTTCCGTCCCGCATCACCGCGGTATCGACCAAGAAGCAGCGCCTGCTCGCCAACGCGATCAAGCGCGCCCGCTTCATGGCGCTGCTGCCCTACGTCGTGAAGTGAGGAGCGAGCCATGCAAGTGATTCTGCTCGAACGGGTCGAAAAGCTCGGCCAGATGGGCGACGAAGTGAAGGTCAAGAGCGGCTTCGCCCGCAATTACCTTCTGCCCAAGAAGAAAGCGCTGCGCGCCAACAAGGCGAACCGCGAATATTTCCTCACCCAGAAAGCCCAGCTCGAAGCGCGCAATCTCGAGCGCAAGGGCGAGGCCGAGAAAGTCGCCAAGACGCTCGACGGCAAGACCTTCATGCTGCTGCGCCAGGCCGGCGACCGCGGCCAGCTCTACGGCTCCGTCTCCCCGCGCGATATCGCGGACGCTATCTCCGCCGGCGGCATCACTGTCGACCGCACCCAGGTGCCGCTCGACCAGGCGATCAAGGCGATCGGCCTCGTGAAGGTCAACGTCGTCCTGCATCCCGAAGTCCGCGTCGGCGTGACGATCAACGTCGCCCGCACCGAGGACGAAGCCGAGCGCCAAGCGCGCGGCGAAGATGTCCTCGCCGAACAGACACCGGAAGAAGAGGCCAAGGTCGCCGCCGAGGAACTGTTCGACGAAGGCGCCGGGCCGAAGGCGGAAGAAGGCCAGACCGAAGAAGCCCAATAGAAGGCTTTCTTGCCAAGAATTATGTGGAGACCGGTGCGCGAGCGCCGGTCCTTCCACGTCTCGGCCATCTAGTAGCCTTAACTATGGAGAATGACGATGGCTCAATGTCTCTGCTCCGTCGGCACCGACTATGACAGTCAGCCGCTCGGCATCATCCAAAAAGCAACCGTTCGGCCCATCTACCAGTCTGGTGTTTCGCTGATACCAATGCGTCGGCCAAGGTGGATTGATGGGCGAAGCCAACGCCCGCCTGATCAAAGAGACAAACGAGGTATCGGCGCGCTCATCGCTAGCTGGTATTCCCGAGCTCAATATCCCGACTAGGTTTCCTACAGAATTGAACACTGGCCCACCGCTCATTCCGTTGATGGTGGCGAACTCGGCAGCAAGACTTGGTCCTCGCAGCGTCGCGTCTCGACCTGTCTCGTAGAGATCAAGAATGGGTCCGCAACTACATACCAGAGCTATACCAAGGGTGTCGTCGTCGTCCTCACTAGTGTGGGAAAACACTTCTCTAGAAGCGACAAAGCCCGCGCAAATCAATCTATCTGGCACGCTGGGTGAGCGCGTTGTCATTTTCGCCACGTTGATACACGGAGGTATTGCCGATCGAAGTTCCAATACTAGAATGGCGACATCGGTATTTCCCACATATGTGATTTCTCTTGTTACCCATAAATCAAGCGCTCCTCCGGTTCGGGGGCCAAGGCCAACTAGGGCGTAGTCCTTTTCTTCAAAGTGCCCGGAGGTTTCGAACGCCCTGACAACATGGGCGGCAGTCAGCGCAATGCCGGGCGACACCAGAATGGCGGAGCCCCAGATGTGTCGTTCATTATTTGGATTGCTGCAGAGCGCTAGCAAGCAACCCTCGAAATGACCGAGATTTGTCGGTTGCTCAATGCCATCAGTTAGTGCCGGCGAGGTTATTCCCGCACAGCGAATGGCATCGCCATTCCTTGGAGGGCTTAACTGCGCGGAAGATACAATCGCTCGCCAATCAGACATGCATGTTCATCTATTTTGTAAAGAAGCGCACTGCAAGGGTTGTCCGCTTTCAGGCATCCTGCAGCGCCGCTTTCAGCGCGGCTTCGTCCGGGCCACGCTGGACGTGCACGAATTCCGCTTGCCGGTCCCAGGCGAACAGGAACGTGCCGAAGATCATGTTCACGCTTGCGCCGTCGTCGGAAAGCGGCGTGAGAAGCGCGTCGAAATGCTTGGGGCCCTGCGCGTAGATGGCGCCGGCGCCGCGAATGCGCAACGGCGTGCGTCGTGCGACAACCGCGCGATAGATGTCCAGTGTTCGCTGTGCGGTGTCGGCACCGAACACGGCCAGCGTCTCGCTCATCGCCTTGCCGGTGGGATTGCCGACGAAATAACGCTGCAGTTCGGAGCCCACGAGGCGGTAGCGAAAGTCGGCGCCGCCGTCGATCACGTCGGCGAGCAGGATGTGCGGCAGATGGCGCTTCATGTCGAACGGCGCGATGTCGATCCGGCGCGGCATCGCGCGTGCTCCGCCGCGGCGGCGCCAGTAGTCGCGCACAAAGCCGAGAAGCTCGGGCTCCGGCGTTTGCGGATCGATCTCGTATTCGCCGCCCGTCAAGTCGTGCTCCGATGATGTCCGCGACGGTACGCCGTGAAAGCTCGCCCCGTTACAATTTCCGGTCAAGTCAAATTTGCCGGCTCCAGGAGGTCCCAGAGATTTCCGCACAGATCCGCGAAGACGGCGACCATTCCGTATGGCTCGCGGCGCGGCGGCCGCACGAACCGCACGCCGCGCAGGACAAACAAGCCGTGGTCGCGGCGAAAGTCGTCGGTGTGCAGGAAAAGAAAGACGCGCCCGCCGGCCTGGTTTCCGATGGCCGCCTCCTGCTCGGGGCCCACGGCCTTGGCGAGGAGCAGATGCGTTTCGTGCGCGCCGGGCGGCGCCATCAGCACCCAGCGCTTGCCCTCGCCGAGCACGGTGTCCTCGACCAGAGTGAATCCCAGCATGCGCGTGAACCACACGATGGCCTCGTCATAGCCGCGGACCAGAAGCGTCAGATGCGCGAGAATGGGACATGCGGCCTTCAGGCGGTAGGGTCGGGACTTTAGCGATTTGTTCGCATTTGCAGCATGGGTTATAACCCTCTTCCCTTCAGCCGGGAGTATCCCATGTCCGCCGTCGTCCAGACCAGGCGCGTGACCGTGCCGGAAATCCGTGCGCACAAGAATGCCAAGCCCGTCGTGTGCCTCACCTGCTACCACGCCCATACCGCAAAGCTGCTGGACAGCCACGTCGATCTCATGCTCGTCGGCGACAGCCTGGGCAATGTGATGCACGGGCTGGAGACGACGATTCCGGTCACGCTGGAAATGATGATCCTCGCCGGCCAGGCGGTGATGCGCGGCTCCAGGCACGCGCTCGTCGTGGTCGACATGCCGTTCGGCTCCTACGAGGAGAGCCCGCAGATCGCGTTCCGCAGCGCGGCGCGGGTGATGAAGGAGACCGGCTGCACGGCGGTGAAAATGGAAGGCGGTGCGCGGCTGGCCGAGACGGTGCGCTACCTCGCCCAGCGCGGCATTCCGGTGATGGGCCATATCGGTCTCACGCCGCAGGCCTTCAACACGCTGGGCGGCTTCAAGACGCAAGGCCGCACCGAGGCGGAATGGCCGGCGATCGAGGCCGACGCCCAGGCCGTCGCCGAGGCTGGCGCCTTCGCCATCGTGCTCGAAGGCATGGCCGAGCCGTTGGCCGCCAAGATCACCCGCGACATCGCCATCCCCACCATCGGCATCGGCGCCTCGGCGCAATGCGACGGGCAGATCCTGGTGATGGAGGACATGCTGGGCCTCAATCCCAGCCCGCCCAAATTCGTCCGCCAGTATGCCCAGCTGGGCCCCGAGATCGAGCAGGCGGTGAAGGCCTATGCCGGCGACGTCCGCGCCCGGACCTTCCCGGGGCGCGAGAACGTCTACGAGATGAAGAAAACCGCCTGATTTCGGCCGCTTAAGCATTGCGGGCGTTTCACCCGGCCTTGAGTTGCGCCGCTGGCCTCAAGCGGCTAAATCATCGCGCGGCCAAGGCCTTAGGCTGGGCGTCAGGTGAGCCGGGCTCTCTCGCAGGGAACATTCGTGAGCGACATCTTTCGGGAAGTCGAGGAAGAAGTCCGCAAAGAGCGGCTCGACAAGCTGTGGAAACAGTACGGCGACTACATCGTCGCCGTGGCCTGCCTGCTGGTGATCGCCGCCGCGGGCGTCCAGCTGTGGCGGACCTACGACCAGCGCAACCGGCTGAAGGCATCCGACCAGTACGCCACGGCCGAGGAGATGTTGCAGAACGGCCAGGCCGGTCTGGCCGCCGACCAGTTCGGCCACCTCGCCGACAGCGCGCCGTCCGGATACAGATCGCTGGCCCGCCTCCAGCATGCCGACGCGCTGCTGGCGTCCGGCGAAAAGGGCGACGCGCTCAATCTCTACAAGCAGATCGCGAAGGAGAACGATCCGGTCCTGGCACCGGTGGCGCACGTGCGCTGGGCCTGGGCCATCGTCGATTATTCGCCGCTCGCCGACGTCAACGAGGCCCTGGGGCAGACGGCGGACCAATCCAGTCCGTGGGGCCCGGTGGCGCGCGAAGTGCTCGCCTACTGGAATTTCCGCAATGGCAAGAGCGCCGCGGCGCTCGGCCTCTACCAGGCGCTGTCGAAAGACGCCAAGGCGCCGGCGCCGCTGCGCGAACGGGCGGGCTTCATGGCGGCGCTCATCAAGGCGGGCGGCGACAAGGAATACGGCACCGTGCCCGAACCGCCGCCGCCGCCCGAAGCCGCGCAGGCCCAGCAGACCCCTTCCATTCCACTTCCGAGCAACCCGCCCAAATGAAGCATACGATTCTTCGCGCTGCGTTCTGCGCATGTGCCGTGCTCGCGCTCGCGGGCTGCGACGAGCTCGGCGTCATCCAGGACGCGACCTCGAACTGGTTCAACTCGGCCAAGAAGTCCGACATCAAGGGCGAGCGCATCTCGGTGATGTCGACCGACACCTCGCTCAAGCCCGATGCCGATCTCGCCAGCACCCAGGTGATCCTGCCGCCGCCCTACCGCAACGACGCCTGGCCCGAGCCCGGCGGCTACGCGGCGAACGCGATGTATCACCTGGAAGCCAACGGCCCGCTGCAGCAGGTGTGGACCGAGGACGCGGGCAAGGGATCGGATTCCGATTCCCGCCTGACCGCGCCGCCGATCGTGGCCGAGGGGCGCATCTTCGTGCTCGACGCCGAAGCCCACGTCTTCGCCTTCAACGCCGGCAACGGCAAGCCGCTGTGGGACAAGGAGCTCGCGCCTTCGGGCGGCGACGGGCCGTGGCTCGGCATGTTTGGCCCCGATCATTCCATCGACCCCACCAAGGGTTTCGGCGGCGGCGTCGCCTATGACGGCGGCGAGATCTTCGTCTCCACCGGCTTCGGCCAGGTCTTCGCGTTCAACGCCGCGAACGGCCGCCAGGTGTGGAAGGTCGATCTGGGCGTGCCGATCGTGAACGCGCCGGTGGCCAATGGCGGACGCGTCTTCGTCTCCACCCAGGACAATCATTTCTACGCCCTGGCCGAGCAGGACGGCCGCCAGCTCTGGGACAATCAGGGCATCGCGGAATCCGCCGGCATCCTGGAGAGCACCAGCGCCGCGGTGGCCGGCGGCATCGTCGTGGTGCCCTACTCTTCGGGCGAGCTCTACGCCATCGATGTCGAGACCGGCCGCATCGCCTGGAACGACATGCTGTCGCGCAACGGCACCGTCACCGCGCTCTCCGAGCTGGACGACATCGCGGGCAAGCCGGTGATCGACCGCGACATGGTGTTCGCCATCGCCCATTCCGGAATCATGGTGGCGATCAACCTGAACACCGGCGACCGCGCCTGGAGCCGCGACATCGGCGGCATCCAGACGCCGTGGGCGGCGGGCGACTTCCTCTACGTGCTTACCACCGACAGCCAGGTCCTGTGCCTGACGCGCAAGGACGGGCGCATCAAATGGGCGCACCAGCTGCCGCGCTGGAAGGATCCGGACGACCGCAACCATCCCATCGTGTGGTCCGGCCCGGTGCTGGTCTCCAACCGGCTGGTGGTGGTGTCGTCGGACGGATACGCCGCCTCGATCTCGCCGTACACCGGTCAGCTGCTCGGCAGCATGGAGATGCCGGCCGGGGCACTGATCGCGCCGGTCGTCGCCAATGGCACGCTCTACGTTCTGACCAGCGAAGCCCAACTCGTCGCGCTGCGCTGAGCGGAGCAGGATCGGGCATGCGTCATGGCCTTGAAAGTCGCCATCGTCGGCCGGCCCAATGTGGGCAAGTCCACGCTCTTTAACCGGCTGGCGGGGCGCAAGCTCGCCATCGTCCATGACACGCCCGGCGTCACGCGCGACCGCCAGGACGCGGACACGATGCTGGGCAATCTTTCCGTCCACCTGATCGACACCGCGGGCTTCGAATCCGGCACGGCCGGCAGCCTGCCCTCGCGCATGACGGCGCAGACCCAAACGGCGATCGCGGATGCCGATGTCTGCGTCTTCGTCATCGATGCGCGCGCGGGCGTGACGACGGGCGACGAGATCATCGCCGCGGCGCTGCGGCGCTCCGGCAAGCCGGTCGTGCTCGCCGGCAACAAATGCGAGGGGCAGATCCGGCCCAACACATCGGAGGTGTACGGGCTGGGCTTCGGCGAGGCGATCGCGCTTTCGGCGGAACATCTGACGGGCACGGACGAACTCGCCGACGCGCTGACGGCGCATGCGAAGGACGGCGACATCGTGCTGCCGCCCGATGACGAGGCCGAAGACGCGCTCGAGGACCAGCCGCGCCTCGACCAGCCGCTCAAGCTCGCCATCGTCGGCCGGCCCAATGTCGGCAAGTCGAGCCTGTTCAACCGGCTCCTTGGCGAGGAGCGCTCGCTGACCGGGCCGGAAGCCGGGATCACGCGCGATGCCGTCGTCGCCAAATGGACGGTGGAGGGCCGCGAGATCCTGCTGCACGACACTGCCGGCATGCGCCGCAAGGCGCGCGTCGCTGGCGAGACGCTGGAGGAGATGTCGGTCGCCAGCGCGCTGGAGGCGATCCGCTTCGCCGAATGCGTCGTGGTGGTGCTCGACGCGCTGCAGCCTTTCGACAAGCAGGATCTCACCATCGCCGATCTCATCGCGCGCGAGGGCCGCGCCATCGTCTTCGCCGTCAACAAATGGGATCTGGCGCAGAACAAGAACGGCGCGATCTCCGCGATGCGCAAGGAGCTCGACCGGCTCCTGCCGCAGGTGGAAGGCGCGCCGCTGATCGCGGTGTCGGCCAGGACCGGACAGGGCCTGGACCGCCTGCTGCCGGCCATCGCGGCGGCGGACAAGGCGTGGAACACGCGCGTGCCGACCGGCCAGCTCAACCGCTTTCTCGAACATGCGCTGGCCCGCAATCCGCCGCCGGCGGTGCGCGGCAGGCGGGTGCGCATCCGCTACGTGACGCAGCCCAAATCCCGCCCGCCGACCTTCGCGCTGTTCGGCACCCAGCTCGACGCGCTGCCTGAGCACTACCTGCGCTACCTGCGCAACAGCCTGCGCGACACCTTCGCGCTCGGCGGCGCCCCCATCCGCTTCTCCCTCCACACCTCGAAAAATCCGTACGCGGAGAAGTGAGGGGCTTCTTCCACCTCCCCTTTGCGGGGAGGTCGAAATCGCGCAACGCGATTTCGGGCGGGGGGTCTCTCCGCCAGCGCGTTCCCCCCACCCGAAAAATCTCTGCGCTACGCTTCGAG
>JBOHKI010000096.1:0-8102 GCA_050728855.1 Rhizomicrobium sp.
TCACCGGCTGGTATTCGTGCGCCATGACTACCGTGCGATGCGCGGGGAAGGTCTGGCGCCACCAGAATTTCGTGCGCACCGTCCAGTGCGGATGCTCGAAGGAGCCGCTTTCGCCGTCGGCGAGACCGGCGGCTTCCAGGATCTTGCGCCGGTCCGACGGCAGCGTTTCCATCAGCTTGCTGAAGCGCGGATCGTTGAGGTTGAGCGGCACGCCGGCGCGCTTGACGATATCGGTGACGTCCCGGCCCTTGTAGACGGCGCGCTGCCCGACCTGCGGCGCGACCGGCTTGCCGTCGGCCAGCACGGTGAAGCCGACGAAGTTCAGCGGATCGTCCGTCATCGCGCCGACGGGGGATTCGGTGTACTCGCTCATGTCGATATCGGGCAGCGGGAAGGCGACGATGGTGTCGATGTCGCGGGCGGAATCGTTCACGAACTCGAAGCGGATACGGACCTTCTTCGGCGAGATGTAGAGGTCTTCCTTCGCCATGCGGATGTCGTCCGCCTTTGTCAGCACCACGCCGCCGGCGCCGAGCGCGGCGGAGGAATCGTCGGCGGACGCTGAGGGCGCGAGCGCCACGGCGAGCGGCAAAGCAAGCGCCAGGGCAAGCGGAAGCATCAGGACGGCGCGGCGCATCGGAAAGTCCCCCATTTGGAAAGCGCTCGAGCGGATGGGCCCGCGTCGCGCGCCTCCATCCCCGGGCGGACGCTAGCACGGCCGCGGCGGGGCACGAACTGCGCTCAGCCGGCGATCAGGGAGATGAAGCCGAAGGTTTCGCTCAGTCCCAGGCCGCCGGCCAGATCGAGTAGCGGCGGCGCGCCGGGCGGCAACTTGAACGTCGCGTGGTAGAGAACGAGGCGGGCGCCATCCTCGGTCATGTCGCGGAACGGCAGATGGATCTCCTCGGCCGACCATTCCGATCCATCGGGGCGCGCGCCGCGCCGGATGCACCAGCCGGCATTGCCGAGCCCGGTCTGCGAATTGCGCTCGAGGCGCTCGCGGCGGTCGCTGTCGCGCGTCAGCGCCAGCAGATCCTTGCCGGTGAGGTCCATGCCGACGGCGGCGTTGACCGCGCTGCCCGACAGCCGCGCCATCACGCGCTCACCCGGCTTCACTTCCATGATCATCACGCCGGGCAGCAGATCGCGGATCCGCACGGGCTCGAAGCGCGCGCGTTGCGGCAGCGCGCAGCCCTCCCACAGGCTCAGCCAGTAGTCGAGAATGCGGCGGCTTTCGGGCGCCAGCGTCAGCGCGCCAAAACCGCGTATCGCAAGCTGCTTGTCGAATGCCGGCACGCGCGCATGCTCCATGACCACACGGATGCGCCACCAGACCCGGATTGCTTATAAGCCCGGCGGCGCGACCGTTACCAGTGAAATAGCCATTGGAGCGGCGCTGCGCAGTAAGGGCATTTGCGGACTTGACGGGTTTACGAATACTTCCGCTCTTGCCACCACGGAAAAAAGGGCGGCATGCCGGTGGAGACTTTCTGCGGGAATTGCGCCGGGCGTTTCTCGAGGAAGGATTGCACGCCCTCGCGCACGTCCGCGCTGGCGCCGCGGGCGTAGATGCCACGGCTGTCGATCTTGTGGGCTTCCATCGGATGATCGAGCGCCGACAGCCGCCACATCATCTGCCGGATGAGCGCGATGGAGACGGGGGCGGTGTTGTCGCGGATTTCGACGGCGATCTTGTGCGCGGCGCCCAGCAGCTCGTCGGCATTGACGACCTTGCTGACGAGCCGGCCGCGCAAGGCTTCGGCCGCATCGAAGACGCGGCCGGAATAACACCACTCCAGCGCCTGCTCGATGCCCACGATCTTTGGCAGGAACCAGCTCGACGCCGCTTCCGGCACGATGCCGCGGCGCGCGAAGACGAAGCCGAAGCGCGCCGCTTCCGAGGCGATGCGGATGTCCATGGCGAGCTGCATGGTGACGCCGACGCCCACCGCCGCGCCATTCACCGCCGCGATGACGGGCTTGAGGCATTCGAAGATGGCGAGCGTCAGCCTGCCGCCGCCGTCGCGCACGCGCTCGTCCGACCAGTCGACGCTCTCGACCGGCCCTGCATTGCGCGCCGCGCGCTCCGGGTTCTGCGTCGCGTCGAAGGTGCGCGAGCCGCCGGAGAGATCGGCGCCGGCGCAGAACGCGCGCCCCGCACCGGTGACGATGATGGCGCGCACCTCGTCGTCGGCATTCACCCGGGTGAAGACATCGATCATCTCGGTCATCGAAGTGGCGGTGAAGGCGTTGAGCTTCTCCGGCCGGTTGAGCGTGAGCGTCATGATCCGGTCTTTCACGTCGACGAGGATCTCCTTGTAGGGGCCGTAGGACATGGCGGGACTCCGGGGATTGCGATGGGCTCACCGTATCCGAAAGCCATGGTTTGAAAATGTGCTACAGACGTGCTACACGTTGCATATGAAGGAAATTACGCTTCGCGAAGCCAATCAACAATTCTCCCGGATCGTGCGTCAGGTGGAAGAGAGCGGCGAGCCCGTGACTGTGCTGCGCAACGGCAAGAAGGCGGTCAGGATCGTGCCCGCGGAAGACAAGCCGCGGATGCGAAAGCTCACGGCCGATCAGGAAGCGGCGCTGGCATCGTTCCTCGAATTTGCGCGCAACAGTCCGGGCAAATCCGACGGACCGTGGACTCGCGACGAGCTCTATGAGCGCTAACCGGATCACGCTCGACTCCAATATCCTGACCTATGCCGTCGACTCGCGAGAACCCGCCAAGCAACGGATGGCGATCGAAATCGTGAGCGCGGCCGTGCACGTCTCCTGTCCGCTTGCGTTGCAGGCGATCGGAGAATTCTACATGGCCGCCACACGGAAAGTGAAGCTGCGTCCCACCGACGTGCAACCCCGCGTGTCGGAGTTCTTGAGGACATTCGAAACATTCTCCTGTTCGCGATCCGCGATCCTTCTGGGATCGCGGGAAGCGGCCGCCGGCCGGTTTCAATTTTGGGACGCCGTACTTCTGGCATCGGCTGCCGAATTCGGCTGCACGGTTTGCTTCAGCGGGGACATGAGCGACGGCGCCCGGCTTGACGACATCGTCGTGCGAAATCCATTCGGCGAAAGCGGGCTGACGGAAGCCGCGCGGCAAGCGCTCGGCCTCACCCCTTGAGATATTCCGCGATCACGACGGCCTGGTTGTGCGCAGTGTCGCGGGCGCCGTAGAGCAGCGTCACGGTCTTGCCGCGGGCGGCGCGGCGAAGTTCGGCGATCGCTTCGGGATTGTCCGCGAGCTCTTTCTTGTACCTCCTGCGGAAGGCGGCCCATTTGGGCGCTTCATGGTGGAACCAGTTGCGCAGTTCGTCCGACGGCGCAATGTCCTTGAGCCAGAGATCGATGGCGGTCTTCTTCACCCCGCGCGGCCACAGCCGGTCGACCAGCACGCGCAACCCGTCGGCCTTCTCGGCCGGTTCATAAACGCGCTTGATCCGGATCTTCACGCGGCGGCGACTCGCATCTAGTCGCAGTCGGTTTCGCTGGAGCCGCTTTCGTGCACGATCATCGGATGCAGGCTGGAGACGAAGGCGGTGCAGTCCAGCGGGTCCTGATCGCGGTCGAATTTGGTGACGTGGGAGATAGTCGCGCCGGGCGCGAGCGGGCCGGTGAGCGCGAAGCACTCGTCGATCTCGCCCGGCGAGCCGGGGTTCTTCCAGCGTGCATGGATGTTGACGATGGTCTCGGGTTTGAGCGGCGCCTTGGTGGTGTTGGCGACCTGGATCGCGAATCCCTTGCCACTGGCCGGCCCGATCCTGCAGGCGAGCGATGTGTGGACGTCCTGGGCGCCGGCGGCGGTGAGCGCGAGCACGATGGCGGCGCCGGCGAGCGCGAGGCTGGCAGGTTTCGGCACGGACAATTTCCCCCGATCCAAATGCGACGGAGAAATCCTATCACGGGTTTGCATCGGCCGCGCGATCCCTCTCCGGCCCGAGTTCAGGGGGACGGCAATGCAATGGTGCTGCGACCGGAACGCCCGTCAGCTCCGCTGCTCGGCAAGCGCCGCGACCACGGCAGGCAGGCGGCCTGTGACCTCAGCCAGTATGGCGTGATTGTGGTAATCGCGCGAACTCACAATCTTGCCCGCGCGGACACGCGAGACCTGAATGTTCGAGACCTGGAATCGCGTTCGCGTTGTCGTGACCGTACCGTCATAGTCCCACTCGGCGACCACGACTTCCGGATCGGCGGTCTCGTGCACCACCATGTTCCGGGCCTGGAGCGTCAACGGCAGGCGGGCGACGGCCGCAAAGTACTTCTGTATCGCGCCGCGGCCGGTGAGTCTGGACGGGACCGGAAGCGCGAAGGGGTACTCGATAACGGCATCGTCCGCATACCATTCGTGAAGCTCGCTCCATTGCCCGGCCGATATGCCGTTCATGACAGCTTCAACGACGCGCCTTGGTTCGGTGGCTCCGAACATCGTGCTCGTCTTCAAGCCGCCTCTTTCACCGGCGCGAAGCGGGTGTAGAACGTTTCGTTCTTGGACGCCATGTCGCGCAGGAGCTTGGTCGGGGTGAAGCGGTCGCCGAATTTCTTGGCGAAGGCTTCGCAGCGGGCGACGAACGCCGCGGTGCCCACCGTGTCGATGTAGGAGATCGGGCCGCCGGTGAAGGGCGCGAAACCCCAGCCCAGGATGGCGCCGACATCGGCGTCTCGCGGGTCGGTGATCACGCCTTCCTCAAAGCACTTGGCGGCTTCCAGCGCCTGCAGCGTGAGGAAGCGCTGCTTCATCTCGTCGACATCCGCATCGGTCTTCCACGCGCGCCGGGCGACGAGCTCGGGCCACAGCCGCACGCGCTTGCCCTTGGCGTCGTAGTCGTAGAAGCCCTTGCCGTTCTTGCGGCCGAGGCGCCCGTTCTGCTCGACGACCCACATCAGGAATTTCTCGGAATCGTCGGGCGGGGTGTTGACGCCCATGTCCTTCTTGGTCTGGCGCATCACCTTGAGCGGTGTGTCGAGGCCGACGGAGTCCAGCACTTCCAGCGTGCCCATCGGCATGCCGGCCATGCGGCCCACATTCTCGATCATCGCGGGATGGATGCCGTCGGCCAGCATCGCCATGCCTTCGCGCGTGTAGGTGCCGAAGCAGCGCGAGGTGTAGAAGCCGCGCGCGTCGTTGACGACGATCGGCGTCTTCTTGATCTTCTGGACGTAGTCCATCACCACTGCGAGCGCGTGATCGTTGGTCTTCTTGCCGCGGATCACTTCGACGAGGCCCATGCGGTCCACCGGCGAGAAGAAATGCACGCCGATGAACAGCTCCGGCCGGTCGCTGGCTTCCGCCAACCCGGTGATCGGGAGCGTGGAGGTGTTCGAGCCGAATACCGCGCCCTTCTTCATCGCCGCGCAGGCTTTCTTCGTCGCTTCCGCCTTCACCGCGCGATCCTCGAACACCGCCTCGATGACGAGGTCGACGTCCTTAAGCGCACCGAAGTCCGACGTCGCCGTGATATGGGCGAGCACCGCCGCCTTCTTCTCGGGCGAGGATTTGCCGCGCTCGATCTGCTTGTCGAGGATGCCGGCGACATGGGCCTTGCCCGCATCGGCCTTCTCCTGCGTGGTGTCGATCAAGACGACATCGATGCCGGCCAGCGCCGACACATAGGCGATGCCGCCGCCCATCACGCCCGCGCCGAGCACGCCGAGATTCTTCGTATCGCTCGCCGCTTCCTTCTTCGGGCGGCGCGCGCCCTTGCCGAGGTCCTGCATCGACAGGAACAGCGAGCGGATCATGTTGCGGCTTTCGGGCTGCATCATGAGCTTGGTAAAATAGCGCGCCTCGATGCGCAGGCCGGCATCGATGGGAACCTGCAATCCCTCATAGACGCAAGCCATGATGTAACGCTGCGCCGGATAGTTGCCGTAGCTTTCCTTGCGCAACATCGAGTTGCCCATGGTGAAGATCTGGCCGCCGCCGGGGGAGTAGGGTCCGCCGCCGGGAATGCGGAAATCCTTCGCGTCCCACGGCTGCGCGGCCTTCGGGTTGGCTTTGCACCACGCTTTCGCATTGGCGGCGATGTCGGCCAACGGCGCGACGGCCTGTACCAGCTTCATGCCGAGTGCCTTTTGCGGATCGACGCTGGTGCCCTGCAGCAGCATCGGCAACGCGGCTTGCGCGCCGACGAGACGCGGCAGGCGCTGCGTGCCGCCGCCGCCGGGCAGCAGACCGACCTTCGATTCGGGCAGGCCGAGCTGGATCTTGGGATTATCGGCCACGACGCGATAGTGGCAGGCGAGCGCGACTTCGAGGCCACCGCCGAGCGCCAGCCCGTTGATGGCAGCTGCCACCGGCTTGCCGCAGGTCTCGAGCCTGCGCAGCGAATTGTGGAACGTCATCACGCCCTGGAAGCGCGCGGCGATCGCATCCTGCTCCGACTTCGCGGCAGACACGCTGCCGCCTTCCATCTCATCCAGCGCTGCGCCGGCGCAGAAACCGTTGGCCTTGCCCGAGGTGATGACGAGGCCCTTGATGGTCTCATCCACGGCCACTTTCTCCGCGGCGGTGAGCAGTTCGGCGATCACCGATCCGGTGAGCACGTTCATCGTGCGGCCCGGCACGTCCCAGCTCAGCGTGACGATGCCGTCGGCGTCCTGGTCCCATTTGAAGTTCATCAAGTCCATGGAGGCAACTCCTTCGCATTCGTTTCCTCCCCCGCCGGTGCGGGGGAGGTGGATGCCGCGCTCTTCCGCGCGGCAGACGGAGGGGGTGTGTTCAGCGGCTATCGCCCGGCACAGCCCATCCAAATCTGGCTGGCGAAGTGGCAGTGCTTTGGGGGTTCAACACACCCCCGCCACCGCTTCGCGGTCCCCTCCCCGGCAACGGCGGGGGAGGAAGAAAAGGTCACACCCGTTCGATAATCGTCGCGGTGCCCATGCCGGCGCCGACGCAGAGGGTGACGAGGGCGGTCGAGAGGTTGCGGCGCTCCAATTCGTCGAGCACCGTGCCCAGGATCATCGCGCCGGTGGCGCCCAAGGGATGGCCCATGGCGATGGCGCCGCCGTTCACGTTGACCTTGTCGTGGCTGATGTTCAGCACCTTCATGAAGCGAAGGACCACGCTCGCGAACGCTTCGTTGAGTTCATAAAGATCGATGTCGCCCACCTTCATGCCGGCGCGCTTGAGCACCTTCTCGGTCACATAGGACGGACCGGTCAGCATGATCGAGGGCTCGGAGCCGATGGAGCCGTAAGCGCGGATGCGCGCGCGGGGCTTCAGGCCCGCCGACTTGCCGGCTTCCTTCGTGCCCATCAGCACGCCCGCCGAACCATCCACGATGCCCGACGAATTGCCGGCATGGTGAACATGGTTGAGCTTCTCGACCTGCGGATAACGCTGCTGCGCCACCGCGTCGAAGCCCGCGAATTCGCCAAGCTGCGCGAAGCTCGCGTTCAGCGAGGCCAGCGACTGCATCGTCGCATCGGGGCGCATGTGCTCGTCGTGGTCGAGGATCGTCTGGCCCAGGATGTCCTTCACCGGGGCGACGGATTTCTTGAAGTAGCCGTTCTTCCACGCATTGGCCGCGCGCTTCTGGCTTTCCACCGCGAAGGCATCCACGTCGTCGCGGCTGAAACCGTCCATCGTCGCGATCAGGTCGGCGCCGATGCCTTGCGGCGAGAAATAGCTCTTGAAGGCGATGCTGGGATCGACAGACCACGAACCGCCCGACGCGCCCATGCCGACGCGGCTCATGCTCTCGACGCCGCCGCCGATGGTCATGTCGGACTGGCCGCTCATGATCTGGCCGGCAGCCATGTTGCAGGCTTCGAGGCCGCTCGCGCAGAAGCGGTTGATCTGCACGCCCGCAACGCTTTCCGCATAGTCGGCGTTCAAGACGGCGAGGCGGGCGATGTCCGCGCCCTGCTCGTTCACCGGATCGACGCAGCCGAACACGACGTCGTCGACCAGCGAGGTGTCAAGGTTGTTGCGGTCGCGCAGGTTCTTCAGCACTTGGGTGCCGAGCTCCAGCGCGGTCACTTCGTGAAGCGCGCCGTCCTTCTTGCCCTTGCCGCGCGGCGTGCGCACGGTGTCGTAGATGAAACAGTCGGTCATGGATTTCTCCTTCAAATTCTTCCTCCCCAGCGAG
>JBOHKI010000097.1:0-7945 GCA_050728855.1 Rhizomicrobium sp.
GCGGCGGAGAGCGCGGCGCGCGCGGCGTTCTGCGGCGTATCGTAGGCGACGAGCACGGCATCGGTCGTGAAGCGCGCCGGAATGCTGGGCGCGACGCCGGCCGCCAGCGCGCGCGCGAGCCACGGCAGCGTGTCGCGCGCCAGCCGGTCCGCCGCGATCGCGGGCAGCTCGATCCGCAGCATCGCGGCGAGAACGGAATCCGCTTTCGCCGCGACCGGTGGCCTGGCCTTGCGGCGGCGCGGAACGATGAGGATATGCTGCCGGCGGCCGGTCTTCTTCCAGGTCGCGGCGATCCATCCGCTGCCGCCGGCGGCGCGGTTTCTCGCGCCATCCCTGTCCAGGATGAGCAGCTGGACGGCTTCCGTCGCCAGGGCTGCCGCCTGCATGACCGCGCTTCCCATCGCGGCTTCGGCCGCCAGCTGGATCGCCAGCGGCGACAGGCTGCCGTCTGCCGAATGGATCGTGCGGACCGATTGCGCCTTCTTCAGGATGCGATTGAAGCGCTTGACCCAATCCTTGCCGTATCGCGCGACCGAGGCTTCCCGGAATGCATCCGCCGGCGCGGGCAGGACGAGATGGAGTTCGGCCCCGGCGTCGAGCAGCGCCTCGGCGATGAGGATGTCGGCGCCCGCCGCGAGCGCGCCATAGCCGAAGCCGACACGTTCGTCCCGCACCGCCTGGCGAATGTCCTTACGGCTCGTCTCGCGCGCATCCATGTGACCGGCAAAATGCAGGCAGCGCGGCGGCCGCAGCGCATCGAGCCAGCTTTTGTCTTCCGCGATCTCATCGAGAATCAGTTCGAATTGCCGCAGCGTCGAGGCATGATCCTCGTACGCCTTCGGCGCGCGCTTCATTGCGTCGCGCAGGGCCTGGCTTGCCTCGGCGGTCTTGCCCACGAGCAACAGCGCTTCGGCGCGCGTGGCCGCGCGGTAGTAGGGCGTCTCATTCCGGTCGTCGCCGTGTGACAGCACACGCCGGGCGAGGGAGGCCGCCTTACTCTTCTGTCCGGCGAGCAGTGACAGCGTGGCCGCGTTGATGAGCGGATAAGTCTCACCGCTGATTTGGCCGGCGCGGGCATAGGCGTTGGCCGCCTCGAGAAAGAGCGCGCGGCGCGTCGCACCCTGCTCCCGCATCGCCCGATCCTTGAGGAGCCGTCCGCGAAGGCACAACGCCGCGGGGTCATTCCGCGCCCGGTCGTATCCGCCCTCGTGAAACAGCCGCCATGCATGATCCAGCGCGCCGGAGCGAGCGTGGGCGATGATGCTCTGGATCGAAACGGTCATATGAATATTCGCTGGAAACACCTGAACCGTCACGCGCGAGACCGCCGGCCGAGCCCATTCTGGGCAGTTCGAGCGAGATCGTTCTCAACCATATCCCGAATCGCGGCCAAGGCATCGTTCGTAGGGTCGAACCATAGCATTTCGTTCGCGGACCTGAACGTGCTCTCCAGCCGCGCGCGCGCCTTGCCTTGATCGCCGCATTGGCACTCATACCTTGCAATCGCAAGCTGAACTCCGAACCAGAAGGTCTTCAGGCGCATGTCGAGCGGATTCTTCTCGATCTGCCTGCGTATGATTCGATCCAGGAATCGTGGATGTACCCGAGGTTCCCATCCCGTGGCCGAGGGCGAAGCGTCGCTTGCCACGGCTGTCTCCCGGATTGGATTCAAACTGCCCCAATCGGGGATGGGCATTCGTGTCCTGTCGGACCGGCGGGCGCAGGCTGCGCTGTCTGGCCGGGGCTTGAGGGCGCCGCCAAGGCTTTCCACCTTCGTGAATCCGATTTCCATGTTGGCCCGCGCGGATGCTCTGCTGGCGTTTCGTCAACCCTTGAATGTCAGCTTCCCGGGATCGTCGCCGGGATTCTTGATGTCGGGATCGACGGAGAATCTTATGAATTCGAATTCGCCCCTTTCCTTCAGCGCGATCGGAAATTTGAAATACAGTGTCGCGTGATCGTGGTTCCCCGCATAAGGGTATTCGTTCGGAAGATGCACCGCGTCGAACTGGATTCCGAGGTGGCGGCCGCCGGCGTTGCTCGCGGGATCGGCACGCAGGTTGCCGTACCAGCTTGCGATCTTGTCGATCCGCGCGGGCTCCACGCTGACGAACTCGTTGTTGATCGGGCTGGGCTGGGGAATGTAGATCCGGATCGTGCAATCCCTGACGACGCAGATCTGGTTGTCGCCCTCACCGGGCAACGGATCGTCGGGCGACGTGACATATGTCACGTCGCCGTTGCCATCGACTCTGCGGACCAGCCGGTAGCTCTGCACGGGCACCGGACCCTGGATGGGAAGCCCCTGGATCGGATAATCGGCCCTGTCCGGATTTGTCGCCCGGCGAAGCTCATCTCTGGCCATTCGCGTACCCTTCTGTCGTGTTTGAAAGCAGCCTGCCGGCGGAGCGTGGTTACTCCGCCGGACCGCGGCTACGGAGGATCGTCACCGGGGTTCTTGATGTCGGGATCGAGGCTTGTGGGCACGGGCGCGCCCGTGCCTTGGGACAGGATGACGTAGATGCTGAATTCGTCGATATTTGCATATGCCGGATCGTCGAAGCGCTCCGCGTGCATGCGGATGCGGGTGCAGCGACCGGTCACCGGGTCGATGACGTGTTCGAGGTTGAAATAGCTGTTCGTCGCGCCGGCTTTCATGCGCACGGCGTCCGTGTGGCGGAATTCCCAATCCCACATGGGATCGAGATCGATCACCAGCTGGCATGGCTCGGGAACGCGCATTTCCCGGGGGTTGTCATTGCTGGGATCCGGCTGTTCGGGGCGGACGCTGAAGTAGATGTCGATGGTCCGGCTGGCGGCGTTCGGGCTCACGCTCAGCACGTAGTTGCGAACGACGGAATCGTCCGGCGGGTCGGGTTGCGTCCAGGACGGAATCGGATTCGTGTTGTCGTCCGAAGGCGCCAGGACCAGCTTGTCGGCGGCTGCCACTTCAATGCGTGGTATGACGGTCATTATCTTCTGCCTTTCTGGAATTGAGATCGTGCAATTCCTTTTCGACTTTCGATTTCAACGAGGCCCAAGTCCTGTTTTGCGGATCGAAGCGGGCCATGTCTTCGATCAGCTTGGATGCCGCCTGAAGCCGGGATTGGGCGGATGCGAAATCGCCTTCTTCCGCTTCCACGCGCGCGAGCAGCCGCTGGTCGGCGATCCAGTCGCGGCGCAAGGTCATGTCGAACGGGTCCGAGGCCAGCAGCCGATTGAGCAGGTCTTCCTCTATGTGGAGGTGCAGGCTCGCCTGGGCATTGTCATGCGTGCCCCTGAAGGCGGTGGCCATCCAGCTTTCGCGATTTACGATGTCCGCCGCGATAACGCTGCTCGCCCCTTTCTGCTTTGCGGCACGCTGCATGTGCAGAAGGGCCTGCTCGCAAAGCCCGATGGCGCGGGCCGCGTCCACGGGCGGCCGCAGGGCGATCGAGCACAGATTGCCTTCGGCGAACGCCAACTCGCGCAGGAAGCGCGGGTCGCCCGGTTTCATGGCGACGAGCTTCTTGGCGAGGGCCAGATATGCGGCGAATTGAAGCTTGGCGGCGTCCAGCTTGCCGTCCGAGTAGTCTCCGAATCCCACCCAGTAGTCGCTTTGCGCCTGGCCATAGATCGCTTCGACGTCGGTGGGTGATGCCTTGAGAAGATTTGCCGTGATCCGGTATGCGTCGGCGAACTCACGGTCGGCTTTTTCCCGCGCCCCCGCCGCTTCATCGTCCTCGCCGAAGGCCTGCAACAAACGGGCATAGTGAGACTGCGCATCCGGCGGCAGCCGGTCGCCTTCGCCGTTGTAGTGCTCCTGCGCGCGCTCGTAGACGGCGTTCATGACGTCGAGCCGTCCGACTTCGACGAGCTTGTCCCTCAGATCGGTGAGCATGAAACCAACCAACCCCTCCGCTTCCTTGCGCTGACGTTCCGCCTCTGCCCGGGCGTTGAACGCAAAGATCGTCACCAGACCCATCGCTAGCATTCCGGCAAGAGCACCCACCGTGACGGCCGTCACGCGGCGGATATTTCTTTGGGCGTCGCGCTGCACCAGTTCGTCGAGGCCGATCCCGGCAATGCCGGCGACCAGCTTGAGGAGCGCGGCCCGCGCACCGTCGCCTTTTTCGCGAAAATCCGCGGCCAGGGGCTCGATTTCCACGCCCCCCGGGCCCGAAGAGCGCAATGCAGCAGGGAAGCTTTCGAACGGTTCGCCTTTTACGATGGCCGCGAGGATGGGGCGGTCGGGATGCAGTTCGCGGAAGGTCTCGATCTCGCGCGACACCCAGGGCGATTCAACCGCCGAGCGCGAGCACACGACGATGAGACTGCGCGAGGCTCGCAGCGCCGCGCGCACCTCCAAGCTCAGGTCGCCGGCCGCCGGGAACTCCTCACGATCACGGAAGATGGGTGAAAGCCGCGCGGGCACGATCCCGCGGGCCGTCGGGCGGCCTACCAGCCGGCGCGGTATTGCATAGTTCTCAAGGCGCCGGTGAAGGCGCCGGCCGAAGGCTGCGTCCCTGTGACTGTAGCTGATGAACGCCCAGTACCGATCCCCATCCCCGACGGCGTCGTCCGCCATCGCATCGCCCCCCCAAAAGGCCCGGAGAGTGTGCCAGAACTGTTCGTTACATACAACGAGAGGCTGCAATCGCGACTTGAGAATTGCATTTTGCCAACGATGCGCGAGGGGCTGGATGTTCTTGGTGCGACCCGGCACCAAGCGCGAACTCCGCAAACTTACGTCCGCGTCAATATCGTGACGCCGGGGTGAGGCCATGAAGAAACTTTTAGCCGCCGACGCCGCGACAGTCCTTTGCGTCAGCGCGATGTTGGCGGGCACAGACCCTGTTTGGCAGGCGGCGAGCGCCGCGCGGCAGGATCAGCTCGATCTGCTGGCCTCGCTTGTCGATATCGACTCCGGCCCCGGCGATGCCGGGAGCGGGGCAAAGGTCGCGGCCCTCCTGATCCCGCGCCTGAAAGCGCTCGGCGCTGCGGTCGAGACCGTTCCGGCGGAAAGCCCCGGCCTCGCGGACAACGTCGTCGCCACGCTCCGGGGCCCGGGAACCGTCCGTATCCTGATGATCGGCCATATCGACACCGTGTTCGGCCCCGGCACCGTGGCCGCGCGGGAGAACGCGCCAACATCATTCCGGATTCGGCATCCTCCGTCACGCCGCGCCTCCACCTGCTGACGAAGCTGCTGATGGATCTGGGCGCGAGCCCCCCCGCTGCGCAAATAAACGTATAAGCCATCGGTGTTTCCCGGCCTTCATGGCGTCACATTTGGGGCGCTGGCTTGCGATGCTGGCGGGCACAACCGATCGGGAGGGATGAATCCGATGGCGTTATTTCCGAAAGTCCAGAGTCCCTGTCCCTACAAGGACAGGCTTGCGTCGATCATGGAGGGCGATGTGTGCCGCATGTGCAAGCGGCAGGTGTTCGACCTCACCGGCATGAGCGATGGCGAACGCGTGGCCTTCATGCAGGGCTGCACGGGCGAGGTCTGCGTGACCTACCGCATGGCGGTGCGACCGGCGATCGCAGCGGCGGCACTCGCGGTCGCGGCAATCGCCGTGCCGGGCGTGGCTGCGGCCTGCGATACCTCCGATGTCGAGGTCGTCGTGACCGGCGGCATCAAGGACCTCAAGAACGTGCAGTACACGCAGGATCCGGCCGATGCCGCGATCCCCAAGCTGCCCGTCATCTACGAGAAGACCGGCAACGACGGCGCCGTTTCAGCGCCAGCCGTCACGGCTCCGGCGAAGCCCTGATTTCGGCGACGCTGTCCCAGACGAGAAGTCCGGCAAGCTGGTTCGCGGCGACGAGGGACGTGCGGTCCCCGTCGCCGACGGCGAGCGCGATGTGGGTGCTGTCGAAATCGTCCAGCGCCGCGTCGTAGCTGCGCCACCTGCCGCCGACGAAAGCCAGCGTCCAGCTGTGCGGCAGGAAGGTGTTGCTGACGCCGTGATAGGCCTCGCGCGAATAGACGAGGCCGTTGGCCACGCGGGTAGGGATTCCGGCCGCGCGCCCGAGCGCCGCCAGCAACACGGAGGCCTCGGTGCAATCGCCGGCGCGGCGCGACAGCGTCTCCAGCGCCGAATAATGGCCGGTGAAATCCAGCCGCCCAAGGATGGCGCGCGCCGTCTTCGCCAGGAGCTCCATCTTTCGAGAGTCCGAGATGTCGCGTTGCGCGATCGGCTCCGCGATGGCCTTGAGCGCCGCAGCATCGCTCTGCATCCACGGCGTGGCCTTGAGCGCGTCGGCGAGCGTGGCGGGATCGGTGGCGAGACCGGGCCCGCAATCGACGCAGATGTCGAGCGTCACGTGCCCCGATCCTGCCACGGCGCGCTGCTCGCCGGTCTGGGGCAGGGCGAAGACGACTCCGTCGCGAAACGAAAAGACGTAACGGATGTGCCCGGCAATGGCCGAGGGCGGGATCCGGTAGGGCGATTTGGCCATCGCATGCGGCAGCACCTGATAGGGATCGTGCGGCGCCAGCGCGGTGGCGCGATCGGTTTCGGCCACGGTAAGGCTGCCGCCGAACATCGGCTGCCCGGCCCGCAGGATGCGCCCGTCGCGCGCCACCGTCAGCCGCGACACGGCGACGAGCTGCGCGCCCTCATAGCGCTCGCGCAGCGCGGGCACTGTGCCGTCCGAGCTAGCGGGGCCGGTGGCCGCGATGATCACGTGCTCGACCGCCATGGCGTCGGCATCGAATGCGTCGAACTCCAGGCGCGGCGCGACGGTCGGGTTCCAGGCCTGCAACAGCGCCGCGCCGTCGTCGAAGCGCACGCCCGGCGGCAGCGCCACGCGCACCGTGCGCGAATCCGCGGGCGTGGTGCGCGTGACGTCCGCATGGCCGTTCGCGATGCGCGCCTCGTTGCGGGACCAGTCGCCGCGCCACTCCGGCCCGGTCCGTTCCGACGTGAGGATCGAGAGCGTGTGTCCGTCCGCGTCTTCCGTGCGCTGCGTGCGCGACATGGCATGGACGCTCTTCGCCGCCGTGAACCATGGCGCGTTCGGCCACGGATCGCCCTCATCGCCGAGGCCGACATCCTGCTCGTCGACGATCTCGCGCCCCTGCGGACCGAAGGTCTCGACATGGGAGGCGTAGCCGATCTGCGCGCCGTTGCCGGCCAGAATGCTGTACAAGCGGGCATCGTCCGGCGGCGCGGCGAACGCGGCCGAACACAGCAGCGCCGCGGCAAGGCTTCCGATCGCATTTCGTTTCATGCACCCCCGCCGCCCTTCGCACCCAAGCACGATGCCCCGCAAAAATGGCAAAACTTGGCTGGCTACCCGCACAGGGCCTGCGCCCGGAACGGTTCGCCGTTCCGCGCGTTCACCCCCATTACGCATCGGCGCCGCGCTAGATTTGCCTGTGTCGAACGGGCTTGGCGGTCTTTCCGGATGGCGGCCCGTTGAAGTGACGACCAGGGTTCAACGATGAACCGGAGGGATCGCGAAACCGTCATCGATACGGGCGTCTTCTATGTCGGCCTGGGCGACCGGTTCGACGATGACAGAAGGCTCGTCCGCACCAAGTCGACGGCAAACACGGTTCCAGCCCCGCGCGAAAGTTCTCCCGCGCACAAGCGCGAGCTGGACGGCGGCGGCGGCAAGAAGGACGGCGGCGACGTTGTTTTCGGGCGCGAAAACCAGGAGGTGAAGTCATGAAGATCGTGGTCATCGGTGGAACCGGCCTGATCGGCTCCAAGGTCGTGGAGAAGCTCAAGCAGCAGGGTCATGAGGCGGTTGCGGCGGCGCCGAACACGGGTGTCGATACCATCACCGGCAAGGGACTGGCCGGGGCGCTGGCCAGCGCCCAAGCCGTCGTCGATGTGTCCAACTCGCCATCGTTCGAGGACAAGGCCGCGATGGATTTCTTCCAGGCCGCGGGCCGCAATATCGCCGCCGCGGAGGCAGCCGCCGGAATCCAGCACCATCTCGCCTTGTC
>JBOHKI010000098.1:0-7675 GCA_050728855.1 Rhizomicrobium sp.
AATCCCGGCCAAGCGATGCGAAAGCATCGCGCCGAGCCGGGACCCACGGCGCAAGCGGCTTGGTGGGTCCCGGGTCTCGCGATGCTCGCCCGGGATGACAGGTATATTTTGATCGAGAATCCCACAGAATTGGACAAAGCGAATTGAGTCCGAACTCTAGCGCTTGTAGACCGCTGTCAGTGTCGTCTGGGCGAGGGCGTGTTTCTTCAGGAAGGGCGCGATCGCGCCGCCGCCGGTCGAGGCGTCGAAGGGCAGCGAATCCACGTCCAGCGCCCACAGCGTGAACTGGTAGTGGTGCAGGCCGGAGCCGGGCGGCGGGCAGGCGCCGCCATAGCCGCTCTGCTCGAAATCGTTCCGGCCCTCGACCGTGCCGATGGGAAGCTGGGAGGGATTGTTGCCGGCGCCGCGCCGAAGCCCGGATGCGCCGGGCGGAATGTCGAACACGATCCAGTGCCACCAGCCGCCGGTCGAATCCGGATCGTAGAGGGTGAGCGCGAAGCTCTTGACGCCGGCCGGCGCGCCGGACCAGGAGAGCTCCGGCGAAACATTGTCGCCATTGCAGTCGGGATAGACCTGCTGGCTGGCGAGCATCGCGCCTTCGGCCATGTCGTGGCTCTTCATCTCCAGCGCCCGCGCCGCGGCAGGCGACAGGCAGGCGCCCAGCGCGAGAAGTGCGAAAAGCCGTTTCATGTTGTGTCTTGCGGGGCGGGGTGTTTCCAGACCAGATTTATGCGCGAACACGGGATCGGGAGCAAACATGCGGGTGATCGGCGCGGGCTTCGGCCGCACGGGAACGATGTCGCTGAAACTGGCGCTGGAGCAGCTGGGCTACGCGCCCTGCTACCACATGGTGGAGGTTTTCGCCCATCCCGAGCACAACGACACCTGGGAAGCCGCCATCCGCAAGGATAATGTCGATTGGCGGGGTTTTCTGGGATCCTATCCGGCGGGCGTGGACTGGCCGGTCAGCGGCTTCTGGCGGGAATTGTCGGCGGCGTTTCCTGACGCGAAATTCATCCTGACCGAGCGCGATCCCGAAGCGTGGTACGCATCGATGTCGCAGACGATCCTGGCCTCGCTGATGCGCGACGGCGGCCCGGCCGACGAGGTGCGCCGCCGCCAGGCCCATATGGGACGGCTGCTGCTCGCCTCCACCTTCGGCGGCAATTTCGACAAGGACAACATTATCGCGGTCTACAAGCGCCATAATCAGGAAGTGAAGGACACGCTGCCCGCGTCGAGCCTGCTGGTGACGGATTCGCCGGAAGGCTGGGCGCCGGTGTGCGAATTCCTCGGCAAGCCGGTGCCGGTCGTGCCGTTTCCCAAGACCAATTCGACGGCGGAATTCCGCGCGCGTGCGCGCTTCTGATCAGAAGCGGTAGTTGAGCGTGACGTAGGCGGAGTCGGGCGAGGCGTAGAGCCCGGTCTCGAAACCGCGCGGCGGCCGGTACTCGGTGGTGATCAGCTTGCTGTAGATGATCGAGATGCCCGCGCTCGCCGCAACGTCCCAGACGTGGTGCTGCTTGGCCTCGACGCGCGAATAGCCGACATAGCCAGCCGCCAGATAGGCGGGCACGCCATATTGCCAGCCATAGCGGTCCCACAGGAACTGGGCGGGCGCGAATGCCAGCGCCGCGGTGTCGGAGGGGAACGACTTGTTGTCGGAATGATCCGGCCGCTCCTCGGGCACGACATATTTGAGCGCGAAGGCGGTGCCCACCGTGGCGGCGGTGTCGAGGAAGAGCTGCGCTGTGCCGCGCCAGTCGTCCTTGCCCACCGCGATGCCGCCGGCGATCACCGGCAGCGCGATGGCGATGTCGGTGCCGATCTGCTCGATCTTGTCGGATTTCGCGAAAGCCGGGCTCGCCGCCACGCAGAGCGCCGCCCCGAAGAGAATCGCCTTCATGTGCTTGCGCCCCCTGGTGGTTAATTCTAAGCCTTCGCGCGAGCATTAGGCGGGCCACGCGCGCCCGCGTCAAGCAGGACGCAATCATGCGCAAAATCCACGAAAACGCCCGCGCCGCGCTGGACGGCCTGCTGTTCGACGGCATGACCGTGATGTCGGGCGGCTTCGGGCTGTGCGGCATCCCGGAGAACCTGATCGCGGCCTTGCGCGACTCCGGCGTGACGGGGCTCACCGTCATCTCCAACAATGCCGGGGTGGACGATTTCGGTCTCGGCCTGCTACTCAAGACCCGCCAGATCAAGAAGATGATCTCGTCCTATGTGGGCGAGAACGACACGTTCGAGAAGCAGTATCTCTCCGGCGAACTCGCGCTCGAATTCAATCCGCAAGGCACGCTGGCCGAGCGCATCCGCGCCGGCGGTGCCGGCATCCCCGGCTTCTACACCAAGACCGGCGTCGGCACGCTGATCGCCGAGGGCAAGGAGCACAAGACCTTCGACGGCGAGACCTACATCCTGGAGCGCGGGATGCGCGCCGACCTCGCCATCGTCAAGGCGTGGAAGGGCGACGCCGAGGGCAACCTCGTCTACCGGATGACGGCGCGCAATTTCAATCCGATGATGGCCACCGCCGGCAAGGTGACGGTGGCGGAGGTCGAGGAGCTGGTTACCGTGGGCGCGCTCGATCCCGACACCATCCACACGCCGGGCATTTTCGTGCAGCGCATCGTCAAGGGCGCGGCCTACGAAAAGCGCATCGAAAAGCGCACGGTGCGGGAGAACTGACATGCCCTGGACGCGTGACGACATGGCCAAGCTGGCGGCGCGGGAATTGCGCGACGGGTTCTATGTCAATCTCGGCATCGGCATCCCGACGCTGGTAGCGAACTACATTCCCGACGGCATGGACGTGACCTTGCAGAGCGAGAACGGCATGCTGGGCATGGGGCCGTTCTCGCGCGAAAGCGAAGTCGACGCCGATCTCATCAACGCCGGCAAGCAGACGATCACTGCGCTGCCGCGCACGTCCTATTTCTCCTCGGCGGACAGTTTCGCGATGATCCGCGGCGGCCATATCGACCTCTCCATCCTGGGCGCGATGGAGGTGAGCGAGACCGGCGATCTCGCCAACTGGATGGTGCCGGGCAAGCTGGTGAAGGGCATGGGCGGGGCGATGGATCTGGTGGCCGGCGTGCGGCGCTGCGTCGTCATCATGGACCACACCGACAAGGCGGGGCGCGCCAAGCTGCTCAAGCAGTGCACGCTGCCGCTCACCGGCGTGCATTGCGTGCAGCGGATCGTCACCAATCTGGGCGTGTTCGATGTCGTCGACGGCGGGCTCGCGCTCGCCGAAATCGCGCCGGGCGTGACACGCGAGGAGATCGCGGCCAAGACCGAGGCGCGGCTGGTATCGTGAGAGCCCTGTTCGCGGCAGCCACCCGCACCGGCCGGTAGCGCGCGCGCGAATCTCGTGCATGATGGCCCCGTCGCCGGGGGAAGATCCATGTCGTCATCGGGTGCGTTGCGGGGCTGGACGTCGGCGCAGAAGCACGTCGTCGCCGCGGCCTATCTCGGCTGGACGCTGGATGCGTTCGACTTCTTCCTGCTGGTCTTCGTGCTCAAGGACGTCGCCAAATCCTTCGGCGTCGGCCGCGAGGACGTGGCGGTCGCGATCACGCTGACCTTGGCGTTCCGCGCGGTGGGCGCCTTCCTGCTGGGAAGGCTGGCGGACCGCTTCGGCCGCCGCCCCGTCCTGATGATCGACGTGGCGCTCTATTCCGTGCTGGGCTTCGCCACCGCCTTCGCGCCCAATCTCGTCGTCTTCCTCGTCATCCGCGCCCTGTTCGGCATCGCCATGGGCGGCGAGTGGGGCATCGGCGCCTCGCTTACCATGGAGACGGTGAAGCCCGAGGCGCGCGGCCTGGTCTCGGGCCTGCTGCAATCGGGCTATCCGACCGGCTACCTGCTGGCCTCGGTCGTCTATGCGCTGCTCTACAGCCATATCGGCTGGCGCGGCATGTTCATGGTCGGCATCGTGCCGGCGCTGCTGGTCTTCTACATCCGCCGCGCCGTGCCGGAGTCTCCGGCCTGGACGCCGGCGCAGGACAAGGCGGGCACCGTTCTGGCCGTGCTGCGCAGGCATTGGGGGCTTGCGATCTATGCCATCGTGCTGATGACGGCGTTCAACTTCTTCAGCCACGGCACGCAGGACCTCTATCCCACCTTCCTCCAGGTGCAGCACAAATTCGATCCCCATGTCACCGGCGCGATCGCCATCGTCTACAATATCGGCGCGGTGCTGGGCGGCTGGACGTTCGGGCTGTGGAGCCAGTCGCTGGGCCGGCGCCGCGCCATGATCGTGGCCGCGCTCTGCGCCATTCCCGTCACCTATCTCTGGGCGTTCTCGCAGACGGCAGCGATGCTGGCCGTGGGCGCGTTCCTGATGCAGTTCTTCGTCCAGGGCGCCTGGGGCGTGATTCCCGCGCATCTCAACGAGCTCGCCCCGGCGAGCGCGCGCGGAACCTTCCCCGGCACGGTCTACCAGCTGGGCAATTTCATCGCCTCCTACAACGCGGTGATGCAATCGGGCTATGCCGCGGCGCATGGCGAGGATTATTCCTACGCGCTGGCCGGGGTGGCGATCGCGGCGGCCCTCGTCATCGTCGTGCTGGCGATCTTCGGCCCGGAGGCGCGGCATGCGGACATGGGCGCACGGGCCGGCGGCTGAGTGTCAATTGACGTGATGAAGGTTGCGTCAGGTTCCATCACAATTCCCCGCGGTTCCCGGCACCGGTTCGGAGGCGAGGCGTTCTTCTGCGGGAGGGGCCTCACTCTGGAGCAGCCAATGAAAAGAGCCCTGACAACCACCGCGCTTGCCGCCCTGCTGGGCGCGGGCGCGATCGCGATCTCCACCACCGCGGCGTCGGCCGAAATCGTCTGCAACGATCTGGGCGAATGCTGGCATGTGCGCGAGCATTACGTCTATCCGGACAACGTCCGCGTCGTGGTCCATCCCGACAGCTGGAAGTGGGACGTGGCGCCATCCGACACGACGATCCATTACCGCTGGCACGAGCACGAAGGCCGCGGCTACTGGAACGACGACGGCGTCTGGGTCGCGTTCTGATCGACCGGCGATGAAGAAACGGAGCCGCGCCCGGCGCGGCTCCGTTTTTCTATCCGCCCTGCACCAGCACGTCGACGCGGTCGGCGTTGCCGTGGTCGTCGATGCCGCCCATGGCGCTGACGTCGATCTTGCCGGAGGGCACGCCGTTGTCGATCAGCACCTGGCGGATGGCGAGCGCGCGCTTGAGCGACAGCCTGCGCGCGTCCGAGCCCTTGTCGCCCGGCGTGCCGCCGAAGGCATCGAGATGGATGCGCGTGGCGCCGGATTGCAGCGCGGAGTTCAGGTCGCCGGCGAGCAGCTTCAACCCATCATATTGCGCGGGCGCGGGGTCGGTGGCGTCATGCTTGAACAGGATCTCTCCGCGCTTGGTGAAGCCGGACTCGGAAGACTTCGCGGCTGACGGCTGCGCCGCTGTCCGGTCGGGCGGCGCCTCTGCCGTCGCAACCTTGGTGGGTTTGGGCGCCTGTCTGGGCGCGGGGCGTGACGGCGGCGGCGGCGCGCCGCCGAAGGAAAACGGAATCGCGGCGCTGGAGCCATCGTCGGCAGGCGCGGGCGTTTCCGGCGCGGGCTGCGCGGCTGCGGCTTCGACCTTTTTCTCTTCGACCTTTTTCCGGCGCGTGCGATGGGCCGGCGGAGCCGGCGTCTCGGCCGGCGCCGTATCCGGTGCGGCGTCCGGCGCGGGCGCAGCATCTGCCGCGGGCGCCGTGTCGGTGGCTTGTGTCTCGGTGGCCACTTTCGCCGCGTGATGATGCGCGCGCGCGACGCGGCCATGATGCACCGGCATGTGCAGGTGGATCGGTTCGAGCGGCGCCGCGCCGGGTTCGGCCAGCGGCGGCAGCACGCGGACATACTGGTTGCCCGGATAGAGCAGCACGCGCGTGCCGGCGGCGGAGGGGTTCACCGTGACGCCCTGGCCGGGATACATCTGCGCGCCCGCGCTCCCCGCCGCGAGCAGTGCGCCCGAAAAGACCGGTATCAAGATCAGCATACGGAACGATCGCATCGATGCCTTCGCGTTCAGCGTGAAGCGCGGGAGGATAATCGCCCCGCGCCCGCGCCTCAACCTTTCAGGAGTTTCAGGAACTGGGGATGCAGCGCCTCGTTGGCCGCCAGGATATGGCCGGACTTCAGCATCTGGTCGCGGCCGGTCAGGTCGCTCACCACGCCGCCCGCCTCGCGCACCAGCAGCGCGCCCGCCGCAATGTCCCAGGCCGCGAGCCCGCGCTCCCAGAAGGCATCGAAGCGCCCGGCGGCGACGTAGGCCAGATCGAGCGTGGCCGCGCCGAAGCGCCGCATGCCCACCGTGGCCTTCATCACGGCGGACAATTCGGCGTGAAGCTGGGCGTGGCGGGCCTCGTCGTGGCCGAGATTGGGCGTGCCGGTGGCCACCACCGCGTCGCAGACCTTCTGGCGCGCGGCGACGCGCAGGCGCTTGTCGTTGAGATAGGCGCCGTGGGCGCGTTCGGCGGTGTACATCTCGTCGGTGATGGGATTGTAGACGAGGGCCGATTGCAGCACGCCGTCGCGCTCCAGCACGATGGCGATGGCGAAATGCGGGATGCCGTGGAGGAAGTTCGTGGTGCCGTCGATGGGATCGATGATGAAGCGGTGCGACTTGTCGGGCCCGTCGATCAGGCCGGATTCCTCGGCCAGGATCGGATAGCCGGCGCGCGCCTTCTGAAGCTCCGCGACCAGGATCTCCTCGGTGCGCCTGTCGGCCATGGTGACGAAGTCGCCGGGGCCCTTCATCGAGATCTGGAGGTTCTCGATCTCGCCGAAATCGCGGATCAGCTTGCGCCCCGCCTTGCGCGCGGCGGAGGTCATCACATTCAGCGCGGGAGAAAGGTAGGGCATTACTCGGCGCGCCGGATGTAGCTGCCGTCCTCGGTGGAGACGATGATTTTCGTGCCGGCATTGATGAAGGGCGGCACCTGGATCTTCATGCCGTTCTCAAGGGTCGCGCTCTTGTAGGAGGGCGCCGCCGTGCCGCCGCGCAGCACCGGATCCGCCTCGGTCACCTCCAGCGTCACCTGCTGGGGCAGGGCGATGCCGATGGGCTTGCCGTCATACATCTGCACCAGCGTCTTCATCCCGTCCTGGAGGAACTGCGCCTGGTCGCCGACGAAATCCTTGGCCAGCTCGATCTGGTCGTAGGTGACCATGTCCATGAAGGTGAGCATGTCGCCGGACTCGAAGAGGAACTGGAAGTCCTTCTTCTCGAGCCAGACCTCCTCCACACTCTCGTCGGAGCGGAAGCGCTGGTTGAGCTTGGTGCCCTGGATGACGTTCTTGAGCTCGACCTGGTTGTAGGCGCCGCCCTTGCCGGGCTTCACCTTCTGCGTCTTCACCGCCATCCACAGCCCGCCATCGTATTCGATCATGGTGCCGGGGCGGATGTCGTTGCCGTTGATCTTGGCCATGGCGTCAAGCGGCGCCGCTTTCGCGGACGCGGGTCCTTTTGGGGGTCGAGGTCAAAGAGCGCGCGGGGTGTAGCAGGGCGAAAAGCGGTTGTCACTTCCTCTTCCTCCCCCGCAAGGCGGAGGAGGAATTAACCTCCCCCTTGTGGGGAGGTCGAAAACGCGCAGCGTTTTCGGGTGGGGGTTTCTTGCAGACTCAGCACCCCCACCCGAAGCAGCATGCAAG
>JBOHKI010000099.1:0-7660 GCA_050728855.1 Rhizomicrobium sp.
TCCCATCGGGTGAACGAGCGGAAGGGTTCGAATCCTCCACGCCGCCGGCCCGCTGGAAATCACAGCAAGCCCTGGCCATCGCGATGGTCCAGGGCTTTGGTGTTTGTGGCGCGCAACGCCATCCAACCTCCCCCCTGCGGGGGTTGGTAGCGACAGCGTGCCAACGAAAAATGCCCTTCGCATTTTTCGGGTGGGGGCAACGCGGGTGAAATGAACCCCGCCCGAAATCGCGTTCCGCGATTTCGACCTCCCCGCAAGGGGGAGGTGGGAGAGGGTGGTGCACCCTCCCCGCAAGTGGAAGCGAGATACTGCTACTCCTCCAGCTCCACGATCACCGCGTCGCCCTTTTCCAGGGCGATGGCGAGCTTGCCTTCGCGCAGGAGTTTGGCGTCGTTGCCGAAGACGTCCGCGCGCCAGCCATGCAGCGCCGGCACGCCCTCGTCCTCGAAGGCGGCGATGCGTTCGATGTCGTCGGCGTTCGCGATCAGCCGGGGCGCCACGCGGGCGTCTTCCGAGCGCAGGCGCAGCAGCGTCTTCAGCAGGTCGACGCTGGATTGCGAGGGTTCGCGCTGGCGCCGCGGCCGGTCGTATTCCAGGCCGGGCGGCGCGGTTCCGGTGCGGCCCTTTTCGATCGCCTCCATCAGGCCGCGCCCCATGCGCGATGCCGCGAAGCCCTTGGGCACGGCGCGGATGTGCTCCAGCCGCTCAGCGCTGTCGGGAGGATGCGCCGCGATTTCGCTCAACGCTTCGTCCTTCAGCACCCGGCCGCGCGGGATGTCGCGGGTCTGCGCCTCCTGTTCGCGCCACGCCGCGACGGCGGCCAGCATGGCGAGGAACTTCTTGCTGTGGGTGCGCGGCTTCAGCCGCTTCCAGGCGTTGGCAGGGTCGAGCTCGTAGAGATCCTCGCGCTTCAGCGCCTCGATTTCCTCCGCCACCCAGCCGGCCCGGCCGCTGCGCGCCAGCTCGGCGGACAGCTTCTCGTAGATCACCCGCAGATGCGTCACATCCGCCAGCGCGTAGTCGAGCTGCTTCTGCGACAGCGGCCTGCGGCTCCAGTCGGTGAAGCGCGAGGATTTGTCGACGTCGGCGCCCGCCAGCTTGCGCGCCAGCGTTTCGTAGGACGCGGAGTCTCCGAATCCGCAGACCATCGCCGCGATCTGGCTGTCGAACAGCGGATCGGGTATCACGCCGCCCTGGTGCCAGAAGATTTCGATGTCCTGCCGCGCCGCGTGGAACACTTTCACCGTCCCGTTCGGCTTGAGCAGTTCGTGGAACGGGGCCAGGTCCATGCCGTCCGCCAGCGGATCGACGATGGCGGCGACCTTCGGCGAGGCGACCTGCAGGAGGCAAAGTTTCGGCCAGTAGGTCTGGTCGCGCATGAACTCGGTGTCGAGCGCGAGATAGGGCGCGCCCTCCAGTTCATGGACCAGCGCCTTCAGGCCTTCGGTGGTGTCGACGATACGCATCCCCTGCCTATAACGGATTCGCAGGCCTTTCCGTGCGCGGCAAACCGGAGCAGGGCCGCATTCGCCCGGCGCAGGCCTGCCGCGCGGCGCCGGAATCCCATCTATCATCTTGGTTTGATTGTGCTTTCCGCCGGTACCGGTTGCCGCCGATTGATCTTTAAGTTTGCCCCGCCAACGCCTATTTCTGGGGCGGGTCGAAGGACGGGGAAAGACCGTGGCGATCGTCAACTGGAGCAGGCTGTTTCCCGAGGCCGCGCGCAAGGCGCTGGCGCGGCAGACCTATGCCGTGGAGAAACGCGGTTCGGTGATGCCGGGCAACGCGCCGCATGAATACGTCCTCAAATACTATCCGCGCAGCGACGTGGAGAAGCTCGATGCGCTGCCCTTCGCCGATTTGGCGACGGGCCATTCGGAAGACGACAATGCGCTGAAGACCCGCACCACGCTCCTGATGATCGTGCTTGCCTGCGTGCCGCTGATCGTCGTGCTGCTGCATGGCAGCCTGCACCGCTATATCGGCGACATGGCGTATGACGGGATCCTGATCGGGCTGGCGCTGATCTTCCTGATCGGCACGATCCTGGAGTCGACGGCGCTGAAGATCAACTTCACCAAGATGGACGTCGACTGGGAAAACGCCATCCGCGAATTCTTCGACAACGACACCCGCAACAAGATGTTCGGCATCCGCCACTGCATGCTGGAGTTCCGCCGCTTCATCAAATGGCGCCGCTACATGGGCTATGTGCTGTTCGGCGTCGGCGCCCTAATCGTGGTCCAGCTCGCGCTGCTTGGCTCGTCGCTGTTCTTCTGGTGGAACGGCTGGGCGACGGGATCCTGGACGGTCTGGGAGCTGGTGTTCGGCGCCTTCGCGCTCATCGTTCTTGCCGGCTTCATCGGCCGCTACTCGTTCCTGCGCTGGTTCTACACCGACTGGCGCGATCCGACGCTGCAGCTCTGCGTCATGCTGGCGGAAGAGAACCGCAACACGATCGCCGCGCTGCGCCGCGTCACGGTGCAATAGCCGTCCTCAATGCGCGCTGAGGCCGACCGTCCGCGCTGGGATTCCGGCGGCGTCGAAATAGCGCGTCGATCCGACCTGCTGGTATTCCAGGAACTGCTTGCCCACGTCCGGCAGCGGCGCGGTGGAGGCCAGCCATCCGTGCGTCGCGACAACGCTCTTTCCCCTGACGAGCGCCTCCGTTGCGGGGCGTCCGCTCAGTCCGCCCTTTGGCTTGATCGTTATGCCGGCGATCCGCGCCAGGGTGGGAGTGATGTCGGCATTGCTCACCGGCGCGCGGTCGACGAAATGTGCCTTGAACGCGGGCCCCATCGCCGCCATGAAGTTGCGCGTGTCGGCGCGGCTGAACGTTCCATGCATCCCCTGTCCCGTCTGCAATGACGTGTCGGCGAATTCCGCGGCGCACATCAGCAGCGGCTTGCAGCCGGCGATCGCGTGCGAGGCAAAGCCGATCTCCATCGACGGCTGCGGCGTCAGCGCGGTACCGCGCAGGTTTACGGCGCTCATCGGCAATGTGCCGGGAACGTCGCCCAAGGCATCGTTGGCGAAGATCGCGCCAGTATAAGGCTTGGCCGCCAGGGCCACCGCGATCCTGGCCGCCAGATCCTTCGCGTGGGCGCCGGGCAGATAGATGAGATCGCTGCCGCCGTTGGGAACGACGATCACATCGGGGTTCTTCGGGTCGGCCCCGATGGCGCCCTTCTGGTTCGGAAGGCCCAGCGCCGAGGCGATGTCCGCTGCGACGAAGCCCGGAGCAAGAGCGGCGCCCCCCGCCATGTTGTCGATGGTCGAGAATCCGTGGTCCGCCGCGACGAACACATTGGGATGGGCCACGCCATCCGCCTTCATTCCGGCCAGCAGCGCCGCGAGGGCGTCATCCGCGTCCTTGATGCCGGCGCGCCCCGTCGGTCCGTTGATCGAGCCGTCCTTCTCCACATGCTGGGAAGCGTCGGGATCGCGCGACCAGAACACGATCACCACCGGCTTGCCGGTCTTGAGCAGCTTCGGCAGCACCACCTTCGTCGCGACCGCGACGAGATATTGTTCCTGCGCCGTGTTCGGCACGTTCGTTTCGGGCGCGGCAGCCTCGAGGCCGGCGGCCTTGATGGCTTCCGCAATGCCGGGCGCCACCGGCAGCCCATCGGTCTTTCCCATGGCGTCGTCGATCACGATGGTCCCGGTGCCGTCCCGCTGAGTCACGTCCTGGATCGCCGTCGGCCCCACCTTGCCGATTGCGGCGGTGGCGAAGCCAGCGTCGCGCGCGGCCGCGAGCAAAGAGGTCTCGTTCAGGTAGTTGCCGCCGAACTTCGCGTTCATTTCGCCCAGCGCCGCGTCGTTCTCCATCCCGGCCACCGGCAGTCCCTTGCTCGTCGCCATGGGAAGGCCGGTGAAGATCGCGTTGCCGAAGTTGCCGGTATCGCCGATGTAGTGTCCGGTCGCGATCGCCGAGGCATTGACCGTGGTGATGGTGGGGTAGAGCGCGTGGCTGTCCGCGAAGTCGACGCCGGCATGCTTCACCTTCCAGAGCGTCGGCGCCGATTGCGGGGTTACGCTGTCATAGCGAAGCCCATCGGCCACGAAGAGGAGCGTGACGCTCGGCGCGGCGCGGGCCGGGAGCGCGGCGGCCAGGGCGAGCAGGCAGGGGGCGGCAAGGCGGGCGAAGTTCATGGCGAGTCCCTGAGATTTGTCCCGACCTTAGCCGGATTTTGCGACAATTGGACGGACTTGACCGGACCGGAGGCAACCCGCCACATACCGCCCTTTTTGAAGGGCCAGGTACCATCATGCACGCCTATCGCACCCACACCTGCGGGCAACTGCGCAAGGACGCAGTGGGCAGCCGCGTTCGCATTTCCGGCTGGGTGCATCGCCGGCGCGATCATGGCGGGCTGGTCTTCCTCGACCTTCGCGACCACTACGGCATCACCCAGGCGGTGATCGAACCCGACAGCCCCGCCTTCGCAGAGGTCGACCGCTGCCGCTCCGAATGGGTGGTCACCGTCACCGGGATGGTGGTGGCGCGCCCCGGCGAGACGGTGAACAAGGACCTTCCCACAGGCGAGATCGAAATCCGCATCGAGGATATCAAGATCCTGTCCCAGGCGCAGGAACTGCCGTTGCCGGTGTTCGGCGATCTCGACTATCCCGAGGACGTCCGCCTGCGCTACCGATTCCTCGATTTGCGCCGCGAGCGGCTGCACAAGAACATCATGCTGCGCTCCAACATCATCCGCAGCCTGCGCAACCGGATGTACGACCAGGGATTCACCGAATTCCAGACGCCGATACTGACGGCTTCGTCGCCGGAGGGCGCGCGAGACTTCCTGGTGCCGAGCCGGCGCTATCCCGGTGAATTCTACGCGCTGCCCCAGGCGCCGCAGCAGTTCAAGCAGCTCATCCAGATGGCCGGCTTCGACCGCTACTTCCAGATCGCCCCCTGCTTCCGCGACGAGGATGGCCGCGCCGAC
Organism: Rhizomicrobium sp.; assembly: GCA_050728855.1. GTDB lineage: Bacteria > Pseudomonadota > Alphaproteobacteria > Micropepsales > Micropepsaceae > Rhizomicrobium. The sequence goes on from JBOHKI010000099.1 coordinate 4,956, forward strand.
CGCAGTCCGGGCGAGTTCTACCAGCTCGACGTCGAGATGAGCTTCGTCACCCAGGACGATGTCTTCGCCATGCTCGAGCCGGTGCTGCAGGGCGTGTTCGAGGAATTCGCCAACGGCCGCCAGGTCGACAAGGCGCCTTATCCGCGCATCGGCTTCGACCGGGCGCTGCTCGAATTCGGCACGGACAAGCCCGATCTCCGCAACCCGTTGCGCATCGCCGACGTGTCGGACCTGTTCGCGCGCGGCGACGTCGAGTTCAAGGCATTCAAGAACAAGACCGTGCGCGCCATCCCCGCGCCCGGCGCCGGCAGCCAGCCGCGCTCGTTCTTCGACAAACTCAACGAATGGGCGCGCGGCGAAGGCGCCGGCGGTCTGGGCTATGTGATTTTCGACGGCGAAGGCGATGTACTGACCGGCAAGGGGCCCATCGCGAAATTCATTCCGGCCGACGCGCTTGCCGGGATGGCCGGTCGCTGCAACGTCAAGGCGGGGGACGCGCTGTTCTTTTCCGCCGACGCAAAGGCGGATCGCGCGGCCAAGATCGCGGGCCTCGCGCGAACGCGGCTGGGTCAGGAACTCGGGCTGATCGAGGATGGCACGTTCCGCTTCTGCTGGGTGGTCGACTATCCGATGTACGAATGGAATGAGGACGAGAAGAGGATCGATTTCTCGCACAACCCGTTCTCGATGCCGCAATACGATCGCGACAGGTTCCTGGGCTTCAGTTCGGCGGACAAGGACGAGATTCTTGCGCTCAAGGTCTTCCAGTACGACATCGTCTGCAACGGCTACGAGATGCTCTCCGGCGCCATCCGCAACCGCGACCCGGAAGTCATGCTCAAGGCCTTCGAGATCGCGGGCCATGGCCGCAACGAGACGGAGGCCAAGTTCGGCGGCATGCTGAATGCTTTCCGCTACGGCGCGCCGCCGCATGGTGGCTTGGCGGTGGGACTTGAGCGCGTCGTGATGTTGCTGGCGGGCGAAGAGAACATCCGCGAAGTCACGATGTTCCCACTGACCCAGCAGGGCCAGGATTTGCTGATGGGCGCACCCAGCGAAGTGACCGACAAGCAGCTCAAGGAACTCCACATCCGCGTGATGAAGCCGGAGGCAAAATGACGGGAGGTGGTGGCTGGATCACCGGCCACATCGCCGCGATCCTGATCGTCTGTGGTTCCGCGACCTGCTCGATGCTGGCGATGGCCATCGCGCCGCGGTTCGCGGCCCGGTTCATCTTTGGCGAGGAATTGGCCGGCGGCGCGGCGGTTCTCATCGCGAGAAGCTGGAGCGCAATGATCTTCGCGTCCGGCCTGCTCATCGTCGCGTCGGCGTTCCATCCAGGCTACCGAGAGCCGGTGTTGCTTGCCGCCATTGCGGGCAAGCTCAGTTTCGTGCTGCTGGCGAATGCAGGGCGCTATCGCGCACAGCCAGCCTTCGCCATGGCGATCGCCGACCTGATCATGGTCGTATTGTTCGGTTGGTACCTGGTCAACTAATTCAACTTGCCCGGTAGCTCGCGGATGCTGTCGGCGATGAGGGCGCCTGCGCGCTTTTCATCCAGCCGCGCGGCGATGAGCTTCTCGGCAGCGCCCGCGGCGGCGTCGGCGGCCAGCGCGCGAATTTCCGCCATGGCGGCCGCTTCGGCCTGGGCGATCTTGTCCTGCGCTTGCCGGGTGCGGCGTTCGATCTGCAGGGCGAGTGCCGCCTTCGCGTCGGCGGCGAAGCGGGACGCGTCTTCCCGGGCGGCGGTCAGGATCGCGTCGGCTTCTGTATCGACGTCCTGCGCTTTGCGCTTGTACTGGGCGAGGATGCCTTCCGCCTCTTCGCGGAGGCGTCTTGCCGTATCGAGTTCCGCCGCGATCCCCGCGGCGCGGGCGTCCAGCGCCCTGGTCACCATGCCGGGCACGCCGACCCAATAGAACACGCCGAGCACGATGGCGAAGCCAAGGCCGACAACGACTTCCGGATCGAACAGATATTCCATGCTCAGCTCCCGATCGCCGCAGTCACCGCAGTCACCGCAACCGCGGCCTCGTCCGCGCTGACGGTCTCACCCGTCAGGCGCGAAACGATTTCGATCGCGGCTTCCTGCGCCGCGCTTACCACATGAGTCCTCGCCTCGGCGCGCGTGGCCGTGATGCGAGTTTCCGCGGCGGTGAAGTCCTTTTGCGCGGTGGCGTCTGCGGCAGCCTTGTCGCGGGCGGCTTCTTCACTCAGGCGCTGACGGTTCTCTTCGGCCAGCTTGTGAGCTCGGGCCCTGGCGCCAGCGAGGGCCGTCTCATACGCCGCCGAGGCGCCCTCGGCATCCTTGCGATGCTGCTCGGCGGCCTGGACGTCGCCGTTGATCCGGTCGCGCCGCGCGGTGATGATCCCGGCGATGCGCGGCGTTGCCAGCCGCCACAACACCACGAACAGGAACGCGAACGTCACCGTCAGCCAGAAGACCTGGCTCGGAAACGTCTTGGTGTCGAACGGCGGGAAGCCGCCCGTCTCCTGCTGCGCGGGAGCGACGGTCCCCGTCGTCGTGGCGGTGCCGGCGTCGAGCATCATCGTCTTATGTGAACAGCAGGATGAGGGCGATCAGCAGGCCGAACAGTCCCTGGAGCTCGCAAAGCGCGTAGCCGATATACAGGTTGGTGAACTGGCTCTGGGCCGCGCCCGGATTGCGCAGCGCGCCCGAAATGTAGTTGCCGAACACGCTGCCG
>JBOHKI010000100.1:0-7330 GCA_050728855.1 Rhizomicrobium sp.
GCCGTCGCGCGATCCACCTCCCCCGCAACGGCGGGGGAGGAAGAATGCCTCAACGCGCGCTTCCAAAAAAATTCAGCGGGCCATGTCCCTTGCCCAATCCCGGCGCGGTTTCGATGGCGTGTTGCACGAACTCACGCGCCTTGCCGGCGGCGAGCGGCAGCGACAGACCTTCCGCCAGCCCGCACGCGGTCGCGGTGGAAAGCGTGCAGCCGGTGCCGTGGGTGTGGCGCGTCTTCAGGCGCGGGAAGGCATAGACTTCCACCCCGCCCTTCCACACCAGAACGTCGTCGACGGTCGCGCGCGTGGCATGACCGCCCTTGATCAGCGCCGCGCGGGCGCCCATCGCGATGAGCTTGCGGCCGGCGCGTTCGGCATCGGGGCGGCGGCTGCCGCGTTCGCCGGTGAGTGCCCCGGCTTCCGGAAGATTTGGCGTGATCAGCGTGGCGAGCGGGATGAGGCGCGATGCGAGAGCAGCGGCGCCCTTGTCCGTCAGCAATTTCCTGCCACTGGTCGACAGCATCACCGGATCGAGCACGATGGGAATCCTGCGCGCCCTCTTCGCAAGCACCGCGGCGACGGCCTTCACCACCGAGGCCGAGCCCAGCATGCCGATCTTGATCGCGTCCGCGCCGATGTCGTCCAGCGTGGCGGCGATCTGTTCAGCCACGATCTTCGCCGGCACGGGATGGATCGCGCGCACGCCGCGCGTGTCCTGCACCGTCACGGCCGTGACGGCAGTCATGGCATGGACCCCGAAAGCGGATGCCGTCTTGATGTCGGCTTGGATGCCGGCGCCGCCGCTGGAATCCGATCCGGCGACGATGAGCAGGCGTTTCACGCGGCGGCCGCGGTCACGTCCCCGCCTCCTGGATGGCGGCGACGATCTCGTGCACCACTTCGCGCACCTCGCGCTCGTTGTCGCCCTCCGCCATCACGCGGATGACGGGCTCGGTGCCGGACTTGCGCACCAGCACGCGGCCCTTGCCGTTCAGGCGCTCCGTACCCGCCGCGATGCGGGCCTTGACCCTGGCGTCCTCCAGCGGCTTGCCGCCGGCGCGGAAGCGAACATTCTCCAATACCTGCGGCAGCGGCTCGAACAGATGCGCGGCCTGGCTGGCCGGCTCCTTGTCCTGCGCCAGCACGGCCAGGACCTGGAGCGCCGCGATCAGCCCGTCGCCCGTGGTGCAGAAATCCGACAGCACGATATGGCCGGACTGCTCGCCGCCGACATTGATGCCGCCCGCGTTCATCTTCTCGATGACATAGCGGTCGCCCACCGCGGCGCGGATGAGCTTGAGATTGAGCCCCTGCAGATAGCGGTCGAGCCCGGCATTGGACATGACGGTGCCGACGACGCCGCCGCCCTTGAGCTCGCCGGTCTTCGACCATGAGCGCGCGATCAGGGCCAGGATCTGGTCGCCGTCGATGATGCGGCCGCGTTCGTCGGCCATCACCACGCGGTCGGCGTCGCCGTCCAGCGCGATGCCGAAATCGGCCCGCATCTCGCGCACCTTGGCGGCCATGGCGGCAGGCTGGGTCGAGCCGCAGTCGAGATTGATGTTGAAGCCGTCCGGCGTCACGCCGATGGAAAACACTTCCGCGCCCAGCTCCCACAACACCGCGGGCGCCACCTTGTACGCCGCGCCATTGGCGCAATCGATCACCACCCGCATGCCGTCCAGCCGCGCGGTCTTCGGGAAGGTGCGCTTGGCGAATTCGATGTAGCGGGCCTGGCTGTCGTCGATGCGCTTGGCGCGGCCGATCTTGTCGGGCTGGGCGAGCCCCTGCTCAAGCCCGCCATTCATCAGCGCCTCGATCTCGACCTCGGTGTCGTCGGAGAGCTTGCAGCCGTCGGGCCCGAAGAACTTGATGCCGTTGTCGTGGAACTGGTTGTGCGAGGCCGAGATCATCACGCCCAGATCGGCGCGCAAGCTGCGCGTGAGCATGGCGACGGCCGGCGTCGGCAGGGGACCGAACTGGAACACGTCCATGCCCACGGCGGTGAAGCCCGCCACCAGCGCGTTCTCGATCATGTAGCCGGAGAGCCGCGTGTCCTTGCCGATCACCACGCGGTGGACGTGCTCGCCGCGAGTGAAGATTCGCCCCGCCGCCATGCCCGCCTTCATGGCGATCTCCGGCGTCATGGGGAAGGAATTGGCGCGCCCGCGGATACCGTCGGTTCCGAATAGCTTGCGGGTCATGAAAGGGTCCCTGTGCTCGCGGGCGCCATCATAGCGGAAAACCCTACCGGATTGCTCCGCGCCGCCGCCCGAGCCCTCTACGCCCCCGGCAGCGGCCCGTCCAGCGCCCGCCACACGGCGAGCGCGTCGGCCAGGGCCCGGGGATCGTGGGTGCGGATATGGTCCGCCCCCTGATGGATGGCGAAGATTTCCCCGGCCAGCGAGGCCGCGCCTGCTTCTTGCGGCGTCCGGCCCGCCAGCGTCCGGACGAAGGATTTGCGCGACACCGACACCAGGACGGGCAAACCGAAACAATTCTTGAGATCGCCCAGCCGCCTGAGCATCGTCAGCGAGGCCTCGACATCGGTGCCCAGGAAGAACCCCATGCCGGGATCGAGGATCAGGCGCTCGCGCGCGATGCCGGCCCCCATCAGCGCCGCGATGCGGCCCTCGAAGAACCGCTCGACGCGCGCGAAGATCTCCGCCGCCGGCACCGTCACCCGCGTCGCCTTGCCGCGCGCCTGCACCGAATGCATGACGATGAGCTTGGCCCGCGCGCGCGCGAGCGCGGGATGGATTTCCGGATCCGGAAAGCCCTGGATGTCGTTGAGATAGTCCACGCCCTGCGCCAGCGCCCAGCGCTGCACCTCCGTCGAGAAGCTGTCGATGGAGATGGCCACACCGTCGGCCTTCAGCGCCGCCACCACGGGAGCGAGCCGCGCGATCTCGATCTCCGGCGCCACGCCCGCCGAATCCGGATTGGACGAGGCCGCGCCAAGGTCGAGCACATCCGCCCCCATCGCCACGAGCTCCCGTGCCCGCGCCAGCGCGGCGGCGGGCGCGAGATACTTGCCCCCGTCCGAGAACGAGTCCGCCGTGATGTTGAGAATGCCGAAGATCGTCATTGCGCGCGCCCCAAAAACAAAAAGGGAGGCCAAAGCCTCCCTTTTTTCAAGCGGTGATTGCGCGCATTACCGCCCCGGCTGCGGCTCCGGCGCGACGGGGCCGATGCGGCGGCCGGCGGCGGGGACGCTGGGTCCCGGACCGCGCTGTGGCTCCGGCTCCTCATAGGGCTTGCGCACGGGCTGGATTCCCTTGAGCAGCGCGATGATCTCGTCGCCGGTCAGCGTCTCATATTCGAGCAGGCCGAGCGCCAGGATGTGCAGGTCCTTGATGCGGTCGGTGAGGATCTGCTTGGCGCGGCCGTAGCACTCATCGACGATGCGGCGGATTTCCGCGTCGATCTTCTGGGCGGTCGCTTCCGAGATGTTCTGGGTGCGCGACACCGAGTGGCCGAGGAACACTTCTTCCTGGTTCTCGCCGTACTGGATCGGGCCCAGCTCGTCGGACAGGCCGTAGCGCGTGACCATGGCGCGGGCCATGCGGGTGGCCTGCTGGATGTCCGACGAGGCGCCGGTGGTGACGTGGTCGTAGCCGAAGATCAATTCCTCGGCGACGCGGCCGCCGAAGGCGACGCAGATGTTCGACAGCAGCTTCTGGCGGTCGATGGAAACCTGGTCGCGCTCGGGCAGGCGCATGACCATGCCCAGCGCGTGGCCGCGCGGGATGATGGTCGCCTTGTGGATGGGATCGGATCCGGCGACGCTCAGCGCCACCAGCGCATGGCCGCCTTCGTGATAGGCGGTGAGCTTCTTCTCCTCCTCGCTCATCGCGAGGCTGCGGCGCTCGGCGCCCATCATCACTTTGTCTTTCGCGTCCTCAAGCTCGCTCATCGTCACGACGCGCTTGCCGCGGCGGGCGGCGAGCAGGGCCGCCTCGTTGACGAGGTTGGCGAGATCGGCGCCGGAGAAGCCCGGCGTGCCGCGCGCGATGGTGCGGGGATCGACGTCCTGCGCCAGCGGGACCTTGCGCATATGCACGCGCAGGATCTTCTCGCGGCCGGCAAGGTCGGGATTGGGCACGACGATCTGGCGGTCGAAGCGGCCCGGGCGCAGAAGCGCGGGGTCGAGCACGTCGGGCCGGTTGGTCGCGGCGATGAGGATGACGCCCTCGTTCGCCTCGAAACCGTCCATCTCGACCAGCAGCTGGTTCAGCGTCTGCTCGCGCTCGTCATTGCCGCCGCCCAGGCCCGCGCCGCGATGGCGCCCGACCGCGTCGATCTCGTCCACGAACACGATGCAGGGTGCGTTCTTCTTGGCCTGCTCGAACATGTCGCGCACGCGCGACGCGCCCACGCCCACGAACATCTCCACGAAGTCGGAGCCTGAAATGGTGAAGAACGGCACGTTGGCCTCGCCCGCGATGGCGCGCGCAAGCAACGTCTTGCCGGTGCCCGGCGGGCCCACGAGCAGCACGCCCTTGGGAATGCGCCCGCCCAGGCGCTGGAATTTCTGCGGGTCCTTCAGGAAGTCGACGATCTCCTTGAGGTCTTCCTTGGCCTCGTCCACGCCCGCCACATCCTCGAAGGTGATGCGGCCGGTGCGCTCGGTGAGAAGCTTGGCGCGCGACTTGCCGAAGCCCATCGCCTTGCCGCCGCCTGCCTGCATCTGGCGCAGGAAGTAGATCCACAATCCGACCAGCAGCAGCATCGGGAACCAGCTGATCAGGATCGAGAACAGGCTGAAGCTGTCGTCGTCCGGCTTCTGCACCTTGACGTCGACGCTGTGGTCGATCAGCCGCTGGGTGAGCGAGGGGTCGCTGGCCGGCGCCATGGTCGCGAACAGGCTCTTGTTGGCGAGCTCGCCGTTGATGTTCTGGCCCTTGATGACGACGCTCTTGACCTGCCCGGCATTCACGTCCTGCACGAAGGTCGTGTAGCTGATGTCGCCCGGCGGCGGCGCCTTCGTGGTGCCGATCAGCATGTTGAACAGGAACACGAGCAGGACCGCGATCACGATCCACAGAAGCAGATTGCGAAGATTGTTCACGGCCGTCCTTTCAGGCAGGCGCCAGCACCCTTACATAGGAACATACATAGCGCGTTGCCAGCCATCAAAACGTTAAGAAATTTGCGGGAACCCCGCAACGGCATTGTCCAATACCCCTTAAGGGGCGCGGTTAATGCCCGAGCACAAGGAATATACGCGCTCAGCGGCGCCGGCGGGGGCCTTCTCGCTCGAATGTGAGCGTGCCCGGACCGAATAGGGCGTCGCGGCGCGGCGCCGGCGCAACACGGCAACCCTGAAGCGTCCGCGCCGCGGTGAGGCCCGCGCAAATCTCGCCATAAAGCCGCTCCAATCGCGCGAATCGCGGGCGGTACGCCTGGCCGGACACCTGGCCGAGAATATGGGCCAAGGCGCGCAATCCGGTCTCCTCCGGCAAACGCGCCAAGCCATTCCCATCCACCAGCGCCGACCGCTCGCCCATTTTGCAGCCAGTCCTTAACCACGCCCGCATGTCGCTCGAGAGCGCGTCGCGCGCGCGAGAGAGATGTGTTGCCGCGGCGGCAATGCGGGCGGGCGTCAAGCCGAGTTCCGCAAGTTCCGGCAGCGCCTTGCGGATGCGCACGCGCGCGTAGCGGGGATCGGCATTCATCGGATCCTCGAGCCAGCCCTGCCCCCGCGCCGCAAGATGTTCGCGCAAGACCTGGCGCCGCGTGCCCAGCAGCGGACGCACCAGCGTCAGTTCGTCGAAGCCGGCGGCCGGGCACGGCGCGACGGGACGCATGGCGGACAGTCCGTCGAGCCCGCTGCCGCGCGCCAGGCGCAGAAGGAATGTCTCGGCCTGATCCTCCAGCGTGTGCGCGAGATAGAGATGCGCGATGCCGTGCTTGCGGCACCACGCGCCCATCAGCGCGTAGCGCGCCGTCCGCGCCGCCGCTTCGACATCGGATTTGGGCTTCTTGCCTTTCCAGGCGAGCACATGCGCGGCAAGCCCGACATCCCGCGCCCAGCGCGCGGCCTTGCGCGCGTCGCCGGCCGAACCCTTGCGCAAGCCGTGATCGACGATCAGGGCTACGGGCGGCGCCAAGCCTTCCGCCCTTGCCCAGTCCGCGAGCAGGAACAGGAGCGCCAGCGAATCCCCGCCGCCGGACAGCGCGACGGCGCCAGGCCACCGCCGCGCGTCGAACGCAGCGTCACTTGCCGCAGAGCGCCTTGCGCTCGCCCGCGGCTTTCGTGGCGACGGCTTTCGAGGCGTTGGGATATTTGGCCGGGAGCGCGCCAAGAGCGGTGCAGCCTTCCTTCTTGCGGTCCATCGCGATCAGCGCTTCGGCCATCTTAAGCATGGAATCGGGCGCGCGCACGGAATTGGGGTACTTCTTTATGCCCAGCGCCAGGTTGCGCGACGCGTTCACATAGTCGCGCTGCACATAATAGATGTCGCCAACCCAATAGAGCGCCTGGGGCGCCAGCGCGTCGTCGGGATGCTTGTCGGCATAGCCCTGGAAGGCCGCCAATGCCTGGTCGTATTGCGCGCGGGCGAGCAGGTTCATCGCCTTGTCGAATTCCGGCTTGAAGACGGCGGCGGGCGTGGGGGCCGGCATGTCGCCCTGGCCTTCCGGCGGCGGCAGGGGCAGCGCGGTGTCGGAGGGGAGCGAGCCCAGCACCCCGGGGCCCGGCGCCAGATGCTGCGGCGCCCCGCTGGCGGCATGATCGGCTTCGACCGTCGGCGGCGCGGACCGGGGCTGGGGGCCCGACGAAAGAACCGCGCCCGAAATGGAATTGCCCTGGGCCGCTTGCGGCAGTACCTGCGGCGGCGGACCGCCGGCGCCGCTCGTCGCGCCGCTGCCGCATGGCAGGCCGGTGTCTCCGCCGGTCGATGCGCCGAGCTGCTGGGCGGAGAGTTGGCAGAGCTTGTAGTCGAAATCCTTCTGCATCCGCTCCATGCGAGCATTGAGCTCCTGGATGCGATGATCGAGCTGCTCGACCTGGCCGGTGAGGCGGGTGAGGGAATTCTCCACGTCGCCGACGCGCTGGTTGAGATTGGCGATGCCCTGGTCCTGGTTCTGCTCGTGCTGCTCGCGCGCGGCCTTCTCCTCGTCGCTCTCCCCGAACAAGGCGGCGATGTGCATGCCGTTGAGCGCGGCATCGTCGGCCGCGATGCGATCCTGCAGCACCTGCTCGCGCGCCGAGGCCGTATCGAGCCGGGCGCCGAGCGCACTATCGCCGGACGCGGCCGACGCCGATGCCGCCGCCAGAAGCAGCGCGAAAGCGGGAACGATCGAGAGCGGGCGCATATATCTCATCCTT
>JBOHKI010000101.1:0-7273 GCA_050728855.1 Rhizomicrobium sp.
AAGCGGACGAGAGTCATGTGCCACCTCCCCATTGCGGGGAGGTCGAAAAATCCGAAGGATTTTTCGGGTGGGGGGCGGCGCGGGCGCTGAGAGCCCCCCGCCCGAAAACGCTTCGCGTTTTCCACCTCCCCGCAAGGGGGAGGTGGAAGATTGCTCTAAACATCGCGCGCATCCCGGAAGGCATTTGTGATCGGATAGCGGCGGTCGCGGCCGAAGTTCTTGCGCGTGATCTTCACGCCGGGGGGCGCCTGGCGGCGTTTGTATTCGCTCGTGTAGAGGAGTTGCTCGACGCGCTTCACCGTGGCGGGGTGGTAGCCTTTGGCGCAGGTCGCCTCGAACGTCATCTCGTTCTCGACGAGGCATTCCAGGATGCCGTCGAGGATGTCATAGGGCGGCAGCGAGTCCTGGTCCTTCTGGTTCTCGCGCAGCTCCGCGCTGGGCGGTTTGGTGATGATGCGTTCGGGGATGACGCGGCCCTTCGGTCCCAGCCCGCCGCGCGGATGATGCGCGTTGCGCCAGCGGGAGAGCCTGAAGACTTCGGTCTTGTAGACGTCCTTCAGCACGTTGAAGCCGCCGCACATGTCGCCATAGAGTGTGGCGTAACCGACGCTCATCTCGCTCTTGTTGCCGGTGGTCAGCACCATGGGGCCGAACTTGTTGGAGATCGCCATCAGGATGACGCCGCGGATCCGCGACTGCACGTTCTCTTCCGTCGTATCCACCGCCTTGCCGGCAAAACTGTCCTTCAGCGCCGCGCCGAACGCTTCCACCGCGCCTTCGATCGGCACGGTCTCGTATTTCACGCTCAGCAGCCTCGCGCATTCCTCCGCGTCGTCCAGGCTGTCGCGGCCGGTGTAGCGCGACGGCAGCATCACGCAGCGCACGCGCTCCGGCCCCAGCGCGTCGGCGGCGACGGCGGCCGAGAGCGCAGAATCGATGCCGCCGGACAGGCCCAGCACCACGCCGGGGAAGCGGTTCTTGTTCACATAGTCGCGCAGGCCGAGCACCATCGCGTGGTAGATCGCGGTCAGGCGATCTTCTTCCGTCACGCGCTCCCCCGGCGCGCAAACCCAGCCTTTTCCGCTGCGAGTCCATTCGGTGATCGCGAGCGCCTCGTCCCACGCCGGCAGCGCCCAGGCGAGCGAGCCGTCGGCGTTGCAGACCAGCGAAGCGCCGTCGAAGACGAGTTCGTCCTGGCCGCCGACCTGATTCAGGTAGATCAGCGGCAACCCGCTTTCCGTCACCCGCGCGGCGATGTGGTTGAGGCGCTCGTCTTCCTTGCCGGCTTCGAAGGGCGAGCCGTTGGGCACCAGCAGGATTTCGCCGCCGGTTTCGGACAGGCACTCCACGACGTCCGGCGTCCAGATGTCCTCGCAGATCGGCACGCCGATGCGCAGCCCTCTCACGTTGAACGGCCCCGGCATCGGGCCGGGAACGAAGACGCGCTTCTCGTCGAACACGCCGTAATTCGGCAGGTCGACCTTGAACGTCTTGCCGGCGATTTCGCCGCCATCGAGATAAAGGCAGGCGTTGTGGAGATTGCCGTCCTCCACCCACGGCGCGCCGATCAGCACGGCAGGGCCGCCATCGGCGGTGTCCTTCGCCAGTTTTCCGATCGCCTCGCGCGCATCCTCCTGAAGCGCGGGCTTGAGCACCATATCCTCTGGCGGATAGCCCACGATGTAGAGTTCCGGAAACAGGATCAGGTCCGCGCCGGCCTTGTGCGCCTCGCTCCGTGCCGTGCGCGCCTTGCGCAGATTTCCGGCAATGTCGCCCATGACGGGATTGAGCTGCGCCAGCGCGATGCGGAACGTGGATTTCATGGCGAGTGTTTAGAGCATTTCACGGCAGGAATGAACAAATCCAACCGGAGTGCCATGGCCGCGATTGGGGGCCGTGACGCCGCGAGCACTATTCTATCGCGCACAGGCTGGTGTCGGGCGTGCGGGACTTGGCGCGGGTGCAGACGTCCGTCCAGAACGGGGTGATGCGGTCGCCGGCGCCGTCGATGGCGGCGCGCAGGTCGGCGGGCCGGGTCTTCAGCCATGACGGAGCATAGGGCGCGCCGCAGAATCTGGCGTCCGCCAATTTCTCGCGGCAGGCCCGCGCCAGCATCACGCCGAAACGCCGCGTGGCGGAGACGAGCTCGCTGTAGGCGTCGCCCTCCGGGCCCTCCACCGGCTGCGCCATGGGCGAGGCGGGATCGAGGACGTGCAGCGCCGCCTCGCTCTGGTCGACCATCACGCCCAGCCGGCGTGCGTCGATCGTCAATTCCGTGTCGGATTGCGCCAGCGCGGGCGCGGCGGCCAGAAGCGTCGCCAGGATGAGGCCGGCGCGGACGCTCACGCGTAGAGCGGGATATCGCCGGTGGAGCGTTGCCCCGACAGCGGCGCGGCCGCGTCGTCGATCAGGAGCGCCGTTTCCAGCGCCCGGCGGGCTTCCTCCGGCCGCACCAGCGTGGGCGCGTTGCGCCGTGCGGCGTTGACGAAGGCCGCGACGGACTCGCCCAGCGGATCGCCCATGTCGAGCCCGGCGAGCGGACGCTTGGTGGTGTTGCGAACCTGGCGGGTAATGAAATCGATCTCGATGACACCGTCGGCATAGACCGCGCGCAGGCCGCGGCGGCGGATGGGCGAGATGCGGCTCGCCGTCAGCCGGGCGACGGTGCCGTTCTCGAACGTCACGCAGGCGGTCACTTCGTCGGCATGGCGGCCCTGGGTGGCGCGGCCTTGCGCCTCGACGAGCGCGACATCGGCCGGCACCAGGCGGTGCACGAGGTCGAGGTCGTGGATCATCAGGTCGAGCACGGCGGAGACGTCCGCGCCGCGGCCGGTCCACGGGCCGTTGCGCCAGGTTTCGATTTCCAGCGGCGCGTCGGGATATTCCAGGAGGCCGGTGCGCGCGAAGACGAAGCGTTCCTGGTGGCCGACGGTGAGCACCAGGCCCTTGGCCTCGGCCAGCGCGATCAGCGTGTCGGCCTCGTCGATATCGGTGGCGATGGGCTTCTCGACCAGCACATGGGCGCCGGCGTTGAGGAAGGCGCGCACGATCTCGGCATGGGTGACGGCGGGGGTGCAGACGCTGACCACATCGACCACGCCCAGAAGCTCGCGCCAGTCCGACACGGCCCTCACGCCATGCGTGGTCGCGGCATGGCGGCGCGCGTCCAGGCACGGGTCGGCCACGCTCACCAGCTCGACGCCGGGCAGCTTGGAATATTTGGAGGCATGATGGCGGCCGAAGGCGCCGATACCGACGACGCCGGCGCGCAGGACGCGGGTGTTAGGCGACTGACCGAACAAGGGGAATCCCCGGGAATGGCCGGGCTATGAGCCATGGAGTCCCGTCCCGGGGCGACTCATAAAATGTTTCGGCTTGTTACACCCCGCCCCCCTGCTAGGCTCCGGCCCTACGCCATCCCCATCCCTATGGTTAAGGAGTTCCGTCATGCCCGGTGGAAAAAGCTTTGAAGTCCGCCTGAAACGCCGCCCCGTCGGCATGCCCGCCCCGGGCGATTTCGAGCTGGCCGAGACCCCCGTGCCGACCCCCGGCCCCGGCCAGGTCCTGGTCCGCAACGCCTATATGTCCGTCGACCCCTATATGCGGGGCCGGATGACCGACCGGGCAAGCTATGTCCCGCCCTTCCAGATCGGCGAGGCCCTGTCGGGCGGCGCGGTCGGCCAGGTGGTCGAAAGCAACAACCCCAACTGGAAGAAGGGTGACTACGTCTCCAACTTCTCCGGCTGGCGGGAGTGGTTCGTCAGCGAGGGGGGAGAGTTCCAGAAGATCGACCCGGCGCTTGCCCCCATCCAGGCCTATCTCGGCACCCTGGGCATGCCCGGCCTCACGGCCTATGCGGGCCTGCTCAATGTCGGCGGGCTCAAGGACGGCGAGCGCGTCTTCGTCTCGGCCGCATCCGGCGCGGTGGGCGCGGTGGTCTGCCAGATCGCCAAGGCCAAGGGCTGCTACGTCGTGGGCTCCGCCGGCTCGGACGAGAAATGCGACTGGCTGGTCAAGGACGGCGGCTGCGACAAGGCGATCAACTACAAGACCGTGGGCCGCGGCAAGCTCGAGGACGCGGTGCGCAAGGCCTTCCCCGATGGCATCGACGTCTATTTCGAGAATGTCGGCGGCGAGCATCTCGACGCCGCGCTGGCCAACATGCGCATGCACGGCCGCATCCCCGTGTGCGGGATGATCGCCCAGTACAACGCCACCGAACTGCCCCCCGGCCCCGCCAACATCATCGCCGTGATCCCGATGCGGATCAAAATCGAGGGATTCATCGTGTCGGATTACTTCACCATGATGCCGGCCTTCATCGCCGACATGGGTAAGTGGATCGCCGCCGGCAAGATGAAATGGCGCGAGACCGTGCTCGAAGGCATCGACCGCGCCCCCGAAGCCTTCATCGGCCTCTTCAAGGGTGACAACATGGGCAAGATGCTGGTGAAGCTGTAAGGCGGCGGGCGAAATAAACCGCGTCGCCGGGCAACAGTATTCAATCCGGCTGGATCTCGTCGCAGGCGTTGCAGACGATGACGGGGTCGCCGGAGGGCATGCGGCCTTCCTCGACATGGAAGCCATCGGAGACGCGCAGGAAGACGCGCGTGCCGCCGCGCTCCTGGCCGCCGCCGGGGCCTTCCGCCCATGCGAGTTCGCCGGTCTGGCCGCAGGTCGGACAGGCGATCGCGGTCTGGAATTTGGGGCCGTCCGCCAATGGGCTCGCGCGCGTTCAAGTTGCGCCAATGACCTCGCGCGCAAACGCCGCGCCGTGCAATCGCCATTTGTGTACGCGAGCGGACAGAGGAACTTTTGCCCGGCGTCTCACTCTCCTCGCTGCGCCAGGAAGGGAGAAATTTGGCTCGACGGGGGCTGGGAAGGGGGATAATCTCCCGAACTGACAAAATGTCAGAAGGCAGCCCGATGCCCGACAAGCCCCAATCTGCGCCGCTTCCCAATGTGATGGACCTGACGCCGTTCAATCCGGCGTTCAACGACGATCCGCACGCGCTGCTCGACCGGCTGCGCAGCGAGTGTCCGGTGCATCGCGACACGAACGCGGGCACCTTCATCCTGACGCGTTACGCCGACGTGCGCGGCGTGCTCTCCGACACCACGATGTGGCGCGATCCGCTGAAGACCGAGCCGGAGGCGCACCTGGCCAAGCTTGTGCGCACCCAGCGCGTCGAAGGCGCGCCGCCGCCGGGCGAAGGCGACGACATGGGCATCCTGCTGATCGACGATCCCGATCACGGCCGCATCCGCAAGCCGCTGGCGCAGGCGCTGTACAAGCGCGTGGCGAAATCGCGGGCGCTGGTGCAGCGGGTGGTGGACGACGCGCTGGACGCGATCGGCGACCGCTCGCCCTTCGACCTGATGCGCGAATTCGCCGCGCGCATCCCCATCGACGCGATCGCGCGCATCCTGGGCGTGGACACCACGCGGCTCGCGGAATTCCGCGCCTGGAGTGAGGGCGTGATCCTGTCGCTCAATCCCATGCGCACGCCGGAGCAGACCGAGCGCCTGCTCCGCGACGCGGGCGCGCTGCGCGCCTATATGGACGAGATGATGCGGGCGCGGCGCGCCGAGCCGCGGGACGATCTCGTCTCCGACATGATGACTTTGCAGGCCCAGGGCGCGCCGCTGAACGACGGCGAGATCTCCGTCAACCTGCAATCGCTGCTGGTCGCGGGCAATCTGACGACCACCGACCTCATCGGCAACGGCGTGTGGCTGCTGCTCAAAAGTCCCGGCGAGCTTGCCAAGCTCAAAGCCGATCCGTCGCTGATCAACTCCGCGATCGAGGAAGTGCTGCGCTACGAAGGCCCGGTGGACATCACCGCGCGCGTGGCCTCGCGCGACATGGAGCTTTCCGGCTGCCCCGTGCGCCAGACGCAGTCGCTGTTCACCAGCCTGCGCGGCGCCAACCGCGATCCGGACGCCTTCCCCGATCCGCACCGCTTCGACATATCCCGCAAGGACGCGCCCCACGTCTCCTTCGGCGGTGGCGCGCATCTGTGCATCGGCGCGCCACTCGCCCGGCTGGAAGCGCAGGTCGCGCTGCCCAGCCTGTTCGCGCGCTATCCGAACCTCCGCCTCGCCGATCCGGACATGAAACCGCAATGGCGCACCCTGCCCTTCTTCCGCGGCATGAAGGAGCTTATCGTCGCGGCGTGACGGACGCCCTCGACCTCGAACGCTTCATCGCCGCGCAGGACCCGGTCTATGCCCGCGTGGTGGGCGAGTTGCGCCAGGGGCGCAAGCAGACGCACTGGATGTGGTTCGTGTTCCCGCAGATCGCGGGGCTTGGCCGCAGCGCCATGGCGCAGCACTTCGCCATCGCCTCGCTCGACGAAGCGCGCGCCTATCTCGCCCACCCGCTGCTCGGCGGAAGGCTGCGCGAATGCACCGGGTTGGTGCTGGCGGTAGAGGGCCGGACCGCGCGCGAGATCTTCGGCAATCCGGACGATCTCAAATTCCATTCCTCAATGACGTTGTTCGCGGCGGCGGCGCCGGAAGACCAGCCGTTTCGGAAAGCGCTCGACAGGTATTTCAGCGGCAGAGGCGACGGCGTGACACCCGGACTTATCGGTGACACGGCCTAAGCCCGCATGCCGACGGCGGGCGGAAAGCGTGGGTGGTCATCTTCGGGCCTCGACACGCGCTGGAAATGACTGAACTGCATCGCATAAGCCGCGCCGCCACCGGTCAACGCCGCCAGGGTGTCGCGATATCCGAACATGTTGGCGAGTGGGACCATGGCGGTCACGACCTGGGCGTTGCCGCGCGTGTCGGTACCCTGGACCTGGCCGCGGCGGCTGTTCAGGTCGCCGATGACGCCGCCGAGGAAATCCTCCGGCGTCACCACTTCGACCTTCATGATCGGTTCGAGCAGTTTCACCGCGCCCTTCGACGCGAGTTCGCGGAACGCCGCGCGCGCCGCGATGTCGAAGGTCAGCGCGTTGGAGTCGACCTCGTGGTACTTGCCGTCCGTCAGCGTCGCCTTGAAATCGATCACCGGAAAGCCGGCGAGAAGGCCGGATTCCTTCTGGTTCTTCAGGCCCTTTTCGACCGCCGGGATGAATTCCTTCGGGATCGAGCCGCCGACCACGTCGTTCTCGAAAACGAATCCTGAGCCCGGGGGCAGCGGTTCGAAATCGATCGACACTTCGGCGAACTGGCCCGAACCGCCGGTCTGCTTTTTGTGCGTGTACTTGACCGATACCGGGCGCGACAACGTCTCGCGATACGCCACCTGCGGCGCGCCGAC
>JBOHKI010000102.1:0-6873 GCA_050728855.1 Rhizomicrobium sp.
CCCCGCAGACACCGCTGACCACACCGTCCTGACTTGACAAGTGCAGAGAAGGTTCCTGTGGGCTGTGGAGATCCCGTGGCGGGAGGCGACTCGGGCTGAGGCCCGGGACTTCTCCTGCTGGATCCAGATCGAGGCGAAACCGATCCGGCCGCATTGGCGTTCGCCGGACAAGCCGCCGGTGGTGAAGCCGACAGCGGTGAACCCGGTGACCGGTAAGCGCTCGCCGGGTCGGACCTATGCGCCCTCGACCATCGCGCATTGCGAGACAGTGCTACGCGGTTTCTATGCCTACCACCTGGAAGCCGGGACTGGCCCGTTGGTCAACCCGTTCCCGCTGGCCAGGGCCGGGCGAGCGCATGCCCACCACAATCCGATGGGCCCGTTCGAGCGGCAGCGCGTCGGGTTGTATCGGCCTCGGCAACCCAAGCGAATGCCGCGGCAGATCCCGGACGAGGTGTTCAACGAGCTGTTCGCGCGCTTGTCCAGTGATCGGGACCGGGCTCTGGTGGCGTTCTGGGTGTCGACCGGCGCGCGGGCCTCGGAGCTGCTGGGGGTGCTGCGCTCCGGCGCCGATCCAGGGCAGCAGCTGATCACCGTGGTGCGTAAGGGATCCCGCGCCATGCAGCAGCTACCGGCGTCGCCGGACGCCTTCGTGTGGTTGCGGCTTTATCAGCAGCAGACACAGGACCTGGTCGCGGCGGGCCCTGACGACCCGTTGTGGTGGACGCTGCGGCAGCCGTTCCGACCGCTGAACTATCCCGCCGCCAGGGCGATGTTCGTGCGCACCAACGCCCTGCTGGGATCGAACTGGTCGCTGCACGACCTGCGGCATTCAGCGGCCTACCGACTCGCCCGCGACCCGGGCATGCCGATCACCGACGTCCAGTGGGTCCTCGGTCACGCCTCGTTGAGCACCACTCAGCTCTATACGACCCCGACCCCAGCCGACGTTATCGAGGCTGTCATGGCCCATCATCGCCGATGCTCCGAGCCGCGGCCGCCGGCGGAACCGGTGACGCTTCGCTATCGCCAGGAAAGCCTGGACGTGCTGTTCGGCCGGAGGACGCCGTGACGACCACCCTCGCTCACGGGCCGGCGCGGACGTGGCAGGTCAGCAGCGAGGCGACAGCGCTGCTGGAGAAGTTCCCGCCCCGGCCCGTTCCGGTGAGCTGGCCGAGGACCCGGCAAGACCGCGCCGCTGTCGAGGACCGACTGGCGAAGGAACCGTTCCGCGTCAATGACTCCAAGGCCCGCTGCCACCGCAAGTTGTCGCTGCAGGCCGTGCTCGACTGGCTTGAACTCTATTCCGGCCAGAGCTGGCAGCAGCGGTGGGATGCCACCGGCGCCGGCCGAGACGGCCACCGCGATTGGCGGATCCAGCTGGTTGCCGACCTCGACGCGGCCGATCTGATGGGCCAGCGCCGGGACTATCTCCGCAAGGTGTTGGGCATGGGCCTGATCCAGCTGATCGGCGGCGACTACATCCGTCCATCACTGGGCTGGCTCATGGCCACGTCATCGCCGTTGAGGATCGCCAACGAGATGGCCAAGGTCCGTGATCCTCACGGCATCGCCGAACTGCGAGCGGCTCGGATGGCGAACACGGTCGGCGATTCGACCATGCTCCCGCCAATTGAGAAAGCCGCACTGATCATGGCGGCCCAGGGCGGCATGCTGCGCGACATCACCGTCGGCGATTGTCTTGAGTCGATGAGGATCAGCAGGGAGGTGTTCGCGGGGCCGATCCGGTCCAGCCGCCACAGTCCGGTCTTCTATCAGCTCTTGCACTCGATCGGAACCTTCCCCGCCGACGCCCCACCCACCGTCCGGATATTCAGCCCGCTGTTCGCCGGCCGGCTTCCGGTCGAGCAACTGGTCGACCGCTACCAGCTGGCCAGCCGGCCGATCCGTGACCTGCTGGTGGACTATCTGCGGGAACGACAACCGGCGATCGACTACAACACGCTGACGGCGCTGGCCACCGCCCTGGCCCTGTGGTTCTGGAAGGACCTCGAACGCCACCATCCGGGAATCAACTCGCTGCGACTGACCCCCGAGACCGCCGCCGCCTGGAAACAACGGATCCGAACCCGCGTCGTCCGGGCGAAGAACGAATCCGGCGAGTTCGTCGAGACCACGGTGGAACGCGACGGCGCCGCCGATGTGCTGATGACGGTGCGCAGCTTCTACCTCGATCTCGCGCAATGGGCTCTCGACGACCCGGTCCGATGGGGGCCGTGGGCGGCCCAGTGCCCGATCCGAGCCACCGACATCCAGCACAAGAGAATGAAGACACGTCGCAAGGCACGCATGGACCAACGCACCCGCGACCGAATGCCGGTCTTGCCGATCCTCGCGGAGGCCGTCGACCGCGAACGTAAAGCCGCCACGGCGCGCTTGGAATCAGCGAGGAACGCCCAGCCCGGCGAGTCGTTCACCGTCGACGGCGTCACCCTGCGATTGGCTCAGCTGGCCCGTCACTCACCCCGCGTCTGGGCCGAGGAACTTGCCACTGGACGGCGTCGTGACCTGACCCGCGAAGAGGCCAACACGTTCTGGGCGTGGGCCACGGTCGAAGTTCTGCGCATGACCGGAGTCCGGGTCGAGGAGTTGACCGAGCTGTCTCACCACAGCCTGGTCCAATACCGCACACCGGCCACCGGGGAACTGGTTCCGCTGCTGCAGATCCCGCCGTCGAAGACCGACGAGGAGCGGCTGCTGGTCATCGCACCGGAGCTGGCCGACGCGTTGTCCGCGATCGTCTGCCGGATCCGCAACCCCGACGGCAGTGTCCCGCTCGTGGTCGCCTACGACCATCACGAAAAGGTCTGGAACCCGCCGATGCCCCTGCTGTTCCAACGCACCGTCGGCCTGGAAAGCCGACCGATCCCCATCAGCGGCATCCGGACCCTCCTCAGCGACGCGCTTGCCCGCGCTGGACTTACCGACGCCACCGGCAGACCACTGGACTTCGCACCCCACGACTTCCGCAGAATCTTCACCACCGACGCCATCATGAACGGCATGCCACCACATATCGCTCAACTATTGTTGGGGCACAAGGACATCAACACAACTATGGGCTACAAGGCCGTCTACCCCGAGGAAGCCATCAACGGGCACCGGGCCTTCATCGCCCGCCGCCGCGCCATGCGGCCGAGCGAGGAATACCGACGCCCCACCGATGCGGAATGGGACGAGTTCCTCGGGCATTTCGAGCGCCGCCGGCTCGCCTTGGGCGATTGCGGCCGAGCTTACGGCACCAGCTGCATTCACGAACACAGCTGTTTCTCTGAACTTTAGTTCTCATGGGGCAGAGGACTTTCCGGAGATGGATCCGAACGAGGGCATGCCGAGTTCGGTCGCTGCCGCCTTTCGCTGGAGCGTGGCGTCGATCTGGGCCAGCTTGTCCTTGACGCCGCTGTAGCTGACTTGCAGACCCTCGACTTCACCCAGCCAGCCTTCGCGTTTCGCCTCGATGATGCTGGCCTCGAGGTTGTCGCGGATCTCTTCCAACCTGGCGCGTTGCGCGGGGTCCGGTCGCAGGAGCGAGCATCTCACACAAGCATGCTCATGGACGCAGGGTGAGCCGAACGCTCGCGCGCAGGTCCCAACCGACACCTTTCGTTTCTCGAAGTGCGCGAGGAAGGCGTCCCATTCAGCGTCGGTCGGCGTGCGGTATTCTTCGCTGGGTCTGGTGGCGCGGCGGCGGGCAATAAACGCTCGATGCGCCTCAATCGTCTCGGCGGGATAGGCGGCTTTGTAACCCATGGTCGTGTCGATGGTTTTGTGCCCGCAGATGACTTGCGCGATATGAGGCGGCAGGCCGTTCAGGATGGCGTCCGTGACAAATATTCTTCGGAAATCGTGGGCCTGGAACATCAATGGATCGCTGTTGACGTCGGCGAGCCGGGTCGCGGTGAGCGCGTTGATCAGCAGTTTGCGGATCGCCGAAGGGGTGAACGCGCGGCGTTCATTGCCGATGCCCCGCTGAAACAGCAGCGGCATCGGCGGGTTCCAGATTTTCTCCCGGACGTCGTAGGAGACCACCGACGGGACAGAGCCGTCGGGGGTGCGCAAACGCTGAACGATGGCACTGAGGACGTCGGCCAGCTCGGGGCTGACCAGCAGCAGTCGTTCGGTGTCGGTCTTGGACGGGGCGATCTGTAGCAGCGGCACCAGCTCACCGGTGGTGGGCAGCCGGTATTCGGTGATGCTGTGGTGGGACAGTTCGAGCAGTTCCTCGCAGCGGATGCCGGTCAAACGAAGCACCTCGATGGTGGCGAACGCCCAGAACGCTTCCTCCTCTTCGTAGGACAGGTTGCGTCGTTTGCCGGTGGCGACGTTCTCAGCCCAGACAAGCCGCCCGATGGCCTTGGGGGCGAGGGCCTTTCGCAGTGCCCTGTCGGTGCCATCGATCACCGCTCCTGGCTCGGTCGCCTGCGCGGCGGCGAGCAGGCGGGCGGCAGCCAGGCGCCGATCGTTGGCGGTGCGCACGAGCACGGGCAGGACGGGCAGCCGCTCGCGGGTGCGCTGGTCCATGCGGGCCTTGCGGTGCTTGCGTTCCTTGGCCTTCTGGACTTCGGCGTCGCTGATCGGACAGGGCGCGACCCAGGGACCCCAGCGGGCGGGATCCTCAACAGCCCAGTGCGCGATGTCGAGGTAGAGCGCCCGGACTCGGATCAGCTCATCCTTGGCGTTCAGCCGGGGGGTCGACACCTCGACTCGCTCACCAGCGGCGTTGGTGATGTTGCGTTTGATCGCGCGCAGCTGGTCCTTCCAGGCGTGGGCGACCTCTGGCGGGAGCCGCAGCGTGTTGATGCCCGGAGCGAAGGCCTCGACGCGGGCCCAGAACAGCCCGGCCAGTGTCCTGGAGACATTGTCCAGGCTGGCGAAGTCCAGAGAGGGCTGGCGTTCCCGCAGGTAGTCGATGAGCAGATCCCGGATCGGTCGACACTGGATGCGATATCGGTCGACCAGCTGCTCGATCGTCAGCCGTCCGCCAGCCAGGCCAAATGCGCGGATGCTGTGCGGCGCGTCCTCGGGGAAGATGCCCAGGGCGCGCAGCCGGAGATAGAAGTCGACCTTTTTCTGTCCGCCGCGGGTGTGTATCTGCCGCATCGTCTCGACCAACTCGGCGCAGTCGCCGACAGCGACGTCGGCGATGACGCCGCCCTTGCAGGCCAGAATCGTGGCGATCCGGGTCGCCGCGATCTTCGCGTCGGCCTGGGAGCTGGCCGGTTCGGCGGCGGCCAGCTCTGCCAGCCGCGCGAACCCGGCCGGATCCCTAACCTGCGCCATCACCGAGGCCAGATACCGATGGGTGCGGGTGAGCATCCAGGGCAGGCCGGGGCGGATGACATCGCCGCAGATCAGCATCAGCAAGCCGGATGGCAGGTCCGTCGAGTCGTAGGACGCCGCCCCGCCGTGCGTTGCCAACCACTCCATCGGCAGGTTGACCCAACCTGCTCCAAGACGCTGCTCGGCGCCGCTGGCCAACCAACGGTCCTGCCAGGTGTCCCCGGGAAACGTCGACAGCCAGCGCAGCAGCTTGGCAACCCCGCGCCGTCGCCCAGCCCGGGTGCCGTTCGCTGCGGCAGCGAATGGCGCAGCGGTCAACCGCTGCTGCACCTGCTCGGCCGTCGCCGCAGTATGCGGCCACCATTCCTCGGCCGATCGTGGTGGAAATTCGGTGCGCAGCTGACCGTTCCGCAATCGCTGCTCGGCGGCGACCGAGGTGACAGCGGGCAGCGATTTGCGTGTGCTGTGCTTGACGATGGAGGTCACAGCGCCCTCCCGAACAGCACGCTCAACGCCTGCGGGTCGTAGCCGGGCGCGGGTGGCGGAGGCGCCGGCTTGCCCCGCTGCTCGGCGGCGCGAGCGTGATGGGCCAGGACGCCGGCGATCACCTCGTCCTTGTCTGGGGTCAGGTAGATCTCGGTGGTGGACAGGTGCGCGTGGCCCATGACGAGCTGCACGTCGCTGAGCGTCAGCTGCGGGTCGCGGGCCATCCTCGCCGCCGCGCTGTGCCGCAGGTCGTGCAATGTCCAGTCCGACCCGAGTGCGGCGTTGGCGCGCTCGAACATCCGGTGCGCCGCATGGTAGTTCAACGGCCGCCGTGGCCGGCGCAGCGTCCACCACACCGGCTGGGTCCTGCCCCGCGGGATCTGGCCGTGCAGCTCCTCCTGATACAAGCGCAACCACACGAACGCGTCCGCCGACGCTGGGACCTGCTGCACGGCACGGGTTCCCTTGCGCATCACAGTGATCAGCTGCTGGCCCGGGTCGATGTCGCACTGCCGTAGTCCCAGCAGCTCCGACGCGCGCACCCCGGTGGAGATCCAGAACGCCACCAGTGCCCGGTCCCGGTTGGACGGCAGCGCGGCGAACAGCTCGTTGAACAGCTGGTCGGGAATCGCCCGGGGAACCCGGTGCGGAACCTTCGGCCGGTAACGCCCCACCCGCTCGTGTGCCCACGCGTCCATCGGGTTGTGATGCGCATGCGCGCGCCGTGACCGCCGGGCAGGATCGAGTGGAAACGGGTTCAGGATCGGGCCGGTGCCCACGTCCCGGTGGAAGTCGTAGAAACCACGCAGCACCGTCTCGCTGTGCGCCACCGTTGCCGGCGCGTATCGATCTCCCAACGCGGGCTTGCCGGTGACCGGATTCGGCGCTCCAATAACGGACACATTCGCCGCTCGGGCGTTGCTGCGGCCGCTGACCAGACGACGCTGTTTCACCGTTAGCTGGATCCAGCAGGAGAAGTCCCGGGCCTCAGCCCGAGTCGCCTCCCGCCACGGGATCTCCACAGCCCACAGGAACCTTCTCTGCACTTGTCAAGTCAGGACGGTGTGGTCAGCGGTGTCTGCGGGG
>JBOHKI010000103.1:0-6819 GCA_050728855.1 Rhizomicrobium sp.
GGTTGTCCCGTGCCGATGAAATCGTGCAGCGTCTGCAGCATGAAGCCGTCTCCGCCCAGCGCGACGATGGCGTCGGCTGCGGCCGCGCCGGCATCCTCGTAACGCTCGCGGAGCGGGGCGAGCGCGTCCTGGGCGTCCCTGGAGGCGACGAAATGAAGCTTCATGGTCAACCGCCGGTCAGCGACATAGTGCGGCCCACGGCGGGACGGTCGTGGCGGCGGTCGATGATGAAATCGTGGCCCTTGGGCTTGCGGGCGATGGCTTCGTCGATGGCGCGGAGCAGTTGCGCGTCGTCCGCCGAGGCGCGCAGTGGCTTGCGCAGATCGGCGTCGTCGTTCTGGCCGAGGCACATGTAGAGCATGCCGGTGCACGTCACCCGCACGCGGTTGCAGCTTTCGCAGAAATTGTGCGTCAGCGGCGTGATGAATCCGAGCCGGCCGCCGGTCTCCGCCACGCGTACATAGCGCGCCGGCCCGCCGGTGCGGAAGTCGCTGTCGTCCAGCGTGAAGCGCTCCCCGAGACTGGCGCGCACCAGCGACAGCGGCAGGTACTGGTCCACGCGGTCGCCGTCGATCTCGCCCATGGGCATGATCTCGATCAGCGTCAGGTCCATGCCGCGCCCATGCGCCCATTCGAGCATGGCGGGGATCTCGGCGTCGTTGACGCCCTTGATCGCCACCATGTTGATCTTGACGTGCAGGCCGGCCGCCTGCGCCGCGTCGATGCCGGCCAGCACCTTGGCAAGATCGCCCCAGCGGGTGATGGCGCGGAACTTGTCCGCGTCGCGGGTGTCGAGTGAGACGTTGATGCGCCACACGCCGGCATCGCGCAGCGGCCCGGCGAAGCGGGTGAGCTGGCTGCCGTTGGTGGTCAGCGTGAGTTCCTTGAGCCCGCCCGAACCGATGCGCCCGCCCAGGTTCTGGAACAGCTTCATCACGTCGCGGCGCACCAGCGGCTCGCCGCCGGTGATGCGGATGCGCTCGACCCCGCGGGCGATGAACGCGCCACTGAGCCGCTCCATCTCTTCCAGCGTGAGGACCTCGGATTTGGGCAGGAAGCTCTGGTGCTCGGCCATGCAGTACACGCAGCGGAAGTCGCAGCGGTCCGTCACCGAGACGCGCAGATAGGAGATGTGTCGGCCGAACGGGTCGATCATCCTGCTTAAATAGCAGGACGGCGCGGGATTTTCACCCCGCGGCGGCGAAGAACACTTCGATGCTCTTGATGCGCTCCAGGGCCTGGGCCTTGGTGAAGCTCTCGAAGACCTGCTCAACCTCGGCCTTTTCGGCCGGGGTCAGGCGGGCGGAAATGCGCCGCGCGCCCCGCGACAGGTTGAAGACGGTGGTGAAGACGCAGCGGTCGATGCCGACGGCCCGGCAGGCCAGCGCCAGCGGGCGGGCGCCGCTTTCATAGAGCACGCGGCGCATGTCTTCCGGCGCGATGTCGAGCATCTTGGCGAAAGCCAGCTCGAACAGGTCCATCTGGCCCTGGTGCAGCACGCGCAGCAGGAAGCCGGCCTTGAGCTGTCCGGCCACGGCGAGCTTGTCGACCAGCTTGCGCGCGCCATCGGGCGACTTGGCGGCCTGCGCGCCCTGGACCGATTGCTGGGCCTGGGCGGCGGCGTGGGAGAAGGCCTCGAAGGCGAAGGGATGGGTTTCGGCGATGCGCGATTTCAGGGCCTCCGACACCCATTCGCACATCTTCGTGGCGAGCGTCGACGGCAGGTCGCGGCGCTGGACCAGCGGTTCCTGGAGCGTGCCGATCTGGCGGGATTTCTCGACCAGAGTCTCGAAGGTATTGGGAGCGATGCGCGCGGTGGCGTTGCGTACCAGCGCGACAAGCACGGGTTCCGCGTCGCTGCGGGCCAGCACGTCGCAGACCGGTTCGGCGATGTTGGGCCGCTCGGCGCAGACGGCCATATGCGCGGTCGAGGCGTCGGCGATGAAATCGAGCAGCTCGCGATCGCTGAGGCGGAGGCTGCGCAGGATGATGGGCCGCGCCACTTCGACCGTGTCGTCGCACAACAGCGTGATCAGGTCGAGCGGGGCATCGGGATCGTCGGCCAGATGCTCGGCCAGGTCGATCCGGATCGCCATCTCCACGTCGTGGGTCAGGCGGCGCAGGATGTCGCGCATCAGCGTGCGCTCGCGTTCGCTGAGCTGCGGAGCCTGGGTGCGGAACAGCGAGGCGACGGCGAGGTAGATGTCCTCGCGGCGCGTGCCCTGCGGATTGGCCGCCAGCAAAGCCAGCCGGCTCATTTCCCCCATATGCTGTGCGGACAAACTCACACCAAGCTCCCCTGACGGAGACAAGGTACGCAAAATGCCGTTAACAGCGTGTTAAGGTAAGGAACCATTCAACCATGCGAATCCCACGATGACACCGCAAGCGCCGTTCATCCTCGCCATCGACCAGGGCACGACCTCGACCCGCGCCATGCTGTTCGATGCGGCGGCGCGGCCGGTCGCCGGTCATGCCGTGGAGCTCAGGCAGATCTATCCGGCCAATGGATGGGTGGA
This sequence comes from Rhizomicrobium sp., assembly GCA_050728855.1. Taxonomy (GTDB): domain Bacteria; phylum Pseudomonadota; class Alphaproteobacteria; order Micropepsales; family Micropepsaceae; genus Rhizomicrobium. The sequence continues at coordinate 2,520 of JBOHKI010000103.1, forward strand.
GCATGATGCGGAGGAAATCTGGCGCGCGACGGTGGCCACCTGCCGCGTGGCCATGAAGGGCGTCGCGCCGTCCGAGATCGCCGCCATCGGCATCACCAACCAGCGCGAGACCACCGTGCTGTGGGACCGCAAGACCGGCGCGCCGCTCCACAACGCCATCGTCTGGCAGGACCGGCGGACGGCGGAGCGCTGCCGCCAGTTGCGCGACGGCGGCCACGAGGCCGACACCGCCGCGCGCACGGGGCTGCTCCTCGACGCCTACTTCTCGGGGACCAAGGCGGAGTGGCTGCTCGACCAGGTGCCGGGTGCGCGGGCGCGGGCGGAGAAGGGCGAGATCGCGTTCGGAACCATCGACGCGTGGCTGATTTGGAAGCTCACCGGCGGCAGGGTCCACGCCACCGACGTGACCAACGCCTCGCGCACCTTGCTGCTCAATCTGGAGAGCCTGGCGTGGGACGAGACGATGCTGAAGCGGTTGAACATCCCGCGCGCGATCCTGCCCGAAGTACGCGACAGCGCCGGCGATTTCGGCGCCACGACCGCCGACCTGTTCGGCGCGCCAATCCCCATCCGCGGCGTTGCGGGCGACCAGCAGGCCGCGCTGTTCGGCCAGGCCTGCTTCAAGCCGGGGGACGTGAAATCGACCTATGGCACGGGCTGCTTTGCGCTCGTGAACACAGGATCGAAGGTGCCCATTTCGAACAACCGCCTGCTCGCGACCGCGGGCTACCGCGCCAAGGGGCGGACCGCCTATGCCATCGAAGGCAGCATCTTCATTGCCGGCGCGGTGGTGCAATGGCTGCGCGACGCGGCCGGGATCATCCGCAGCGCGGCGGAAATCGAGGCGCTGGCGAAAGCCGCCAGGCCGGCCGACGGTCTCTATTTCGTCCCGGCATTCACGGGCCTGGGCGCGCCGTACTGGGATCCGGATGCACGCGGCGCGATCCTCGGCCTCACCCGCGACATGGGCGCTGCCGAGATCGCCCGCGCCGCGCTCGATGCGGTCTGCTACCAAACGCGCGACCTGCTCGACGCGATGGCGCGCGACATGGAGCAGGGCGGCCTCGGCAAGCCCGCCGCGATCAAGGTCGATGGCGGCATGGTCAAGAACGACTGGTTCTGCCAGCGCCTCGCCGATCTCACCGGCTTGCCGGTCGAGCGGCCCACGATCACCGAGACCACGGCGCTGGGCGCGGCCTATCTCGCGGGTCTCGCCTCGGGCGTGTTCGCGAGCTTCGACGACATCGCGAAGGGCTGGGCGCTGGACCGCCGCTTCGAGCCCGCGCTCGCGTCGTCCACCCGCGACACACTCCATGACGGCTGGCTGAAGGCCGTCGGGCGCGTGCGCTCGTGACGGCGCCCGACGATGCGATGATGGCGCCGGTCCGCGCGGTGGCGGGCTTCATGGCGACGCTGGACGACGCGCGCCTGGCGGATTGCTTCGCCGACGACGTCGTGATCGTGGAAAATTTCGCGCCTTACGTCTTCCGCGGGAGCCACGCGGTGGCGCGGTGGAAGGAGGGCTTCCGCGAGCACGCCGTGTCGCTGTCCGCCCTGGATGTCACATTCGGTCCGGCGCAGGATTTCGATTCGGACGGCGTCACCGCCTATTTCGTCCTTCCCACCATGTGGAAAGGCGCCGCCAACGGCCATGCGTTCGAGGAGCATGGCGGCTGGGCGTTCGTGCTGAAACGCGCCGATACGCGCTGGAAACTGACCGCCTATGCGTGGGCCGTGACCGGCGTCCGGCGGGTTTGACAGGTCCCGGGCCCGGGGCCACTCTTGACGCAGTCCGCAATGGGAGAGCGTTTCATGATGAAGACCGACGCCGGCAACACGATGCGCGAGAAGATGGCGATCAGGGTTCCCACCCACGACATCGCGTCGCTGGAAGGCAAGGTGAGCGCGGAGGAATGGCAGCTGCGCGTCGACCTCGCGGCGACCTACCGGCTGGTGGCGCTGCACGGCTGGGACGACATGATCTTCACCCACATCTCCGCCCGCATTCCGGGGCCCGAGCACCACTTCCTGATCAATCCCTACGGATTGCTGTTCGACGAGATCACGGCGTCCAGTCTCGTCAAGATCGACATCGACGGCAACAAGGTCCAGGACAGCCCCTATCCCGTGAACCCGGCCGGCTTCACCATCCACTCCGCGCTGCACATGAACCGCGACGACGCGCATTGCATCATCCATCTGCATACGGACGATGGCGTGGCGGTGTCGGCGCAGGCGGACGGATTGCTGCCGCTCGACCAACACGCCATGCTGATCGGCGGCGATCTCGCCTATCACGACTATGAGGGCGTGGCGCTCGATCTCGACGAGCGCGAGCGGCTGGTGCACGACATTGGCGCCAAGAACGTCATGATCCTGCGCAATCACGGCACCCTCGCCATCGGCAAGAGCTGCGCCGACGCGTTCATGCGCATGTATTATCTGGAGCGGTCCTGCACCATGCAGGTGCGCGCGCTGGGCGGCGGCGCCAAGCCCAACTGGCCGAACCAGGGCGTGCCGGAAAAGACGGCCGACCAAGGCTCCGCGGCGTTCAACGGCCTGATCGGCATGCTCGCCTGGCCCGCGCTGCTGCGAAAGCTGGACCGGGTGGATCCGGGATACAAACACTAGAGATCAATCGTCATGGCCGCCCGTGTGGCGGCCATCCACTTTCCAGGGTACTTCACGGATCGGCCTCTGGCATATGGATGGCCGGGACGAGCCCGGCCATGACGAATGTAGTTGAGGATCAAAACATGAAATTCGGCATCGGCCAGTCGGTTCGCCGCACGGAAGACATCCGCTTCGTCACGGGGCACGGGCAGTACACCGACGACCTGCATTTCGAGAACGAGGGCTATGCCTGCTTCGCGCGCAGCCCGCACGCGCATGCGCGGATCAACGCCGTCGACACCAGCATGGCGAAAGCCGCGCACGGCGTGATCGCGGTTTACACGGCCGCCGATTTCGAGGCTGCGGGCGCCAAGCCGCTGCCGGCGCACGCGCCCCTCAAGAGCCGCGACGGGTCAGGCCCGAAGGGCGCGCCGAAACTGCTGCTCGCCAAGGACCATGTCACGTTCACGGGCGAGGCCGTGGCGATGGTCGTCGCCGAGACCCTGGCGCAGGCCCGCGACGCCGCCGAGCTGGTGGAGATCGACTACGATCCGCGCGACGCCGTCGGCACGCTCGACGCCGCGGCCGACGGTCCGCAGATCTGGGACGACGTTCCCGGCAATGTCTGTTTCGACTGGGCGGACGGCAAGGAAGACGAATGCAACGCCGCCTTCGCCTCGGCCGCGACCACGGCGAGCGTGGATGTTGTGCAGAACCGCGTCGTCGTGAACTCGATGGAGACGCGCAACGCCATCGGCCTCTACGATCCGGCGAGCGAGAGCTACACGCTCTATTCCGGCAACCAGGGCTCTGGCGGATTGCGCGACGGCATCGCGCGCGCGGTATTGGGCATCGACCGTTCCAGGCTGCGGGTGATTTCGTCGGACGTCGGCGGCGGCTTCGGCATGAAGGCCGGCGCCTATCCCGAGCAGGGCGCGGTGCTGGTCGCGGCGAAACTGTGCGGCCGCCCGGTGCGCTGGTCGTCGGACCGCACCGAAGCCTTCCTGACCGACCATCACGGCCGCGACACCTGGATGCGCTGTGAAGGCGCCTTCGACAAGGACGGCAAGATCCTGGCCGTGCGCTTCACCGGCACCGCCAGCATGGGCGGTTATCTGTCCAACTTCGCGCCGTTCATCCCGACGCTCGCCGGCAGCCGCATCTTCGGCGGCGTCTATCGCGTGCCGGTGTTCTTCACCGCCGTGAAGGGCTACTTCACCAACACCGCGCCCATCAACGCCTATCGCGGCGCCGGCCGCCCGGAAGGCGCGCACTACATGGAGCGGCTGATGGACGTGGCGGCGGCGCGGACCGGGCTCGATCGTGCCGAGATCCGCCGCCGCAATCTCATCGCGCCGGGCGAGCTGCCCTACAAGAACTGGTGGGGCGTGTCGTTCGATTCCGGCGACTATCCGCGGCTGCTCGCCGAGGGCATGAAGCGCGCCGACGTCGACGGCTTCCCCGCGCGGCGCAAGCAGTCCGAAGCCTGCGGCAAAAAGCGCGGCATCGGCATCGCCTATTATGTCGAGATCACCGCCGCGGCCGGCAGTGAGCCGGCCCGGGTGCAGTTCACCGACAATGGCGGCGTCGAGCTTCTCGTCGGCACGCAATCCAACGGCCAGGGCCACGAGACCGCGTTCGCGCAGGTCGTGGCCGAGCGCCTCGGCGTGCCGTTCGAGTCCATCAC
>JBOHKI010000104.1:0-6331 GCA_050728855.1 Rhizomicrobium sp.
GGCGTCCTTCGCCTTCATCGCCTCCTTGAGCTGGTCGTTGAACCGGTCGCGAAGGCTCATGGGCTTCTCCATCTTTCGGACGCATTTCTACGGAACAGTGCCCACGATCGCAATGCGGGGGGAAACCGTGTTGATCGCGAGCATGGCGCTTGCCGCCGTCGTCTATGTCACGCCGCTGGCCGGGACCACGCCGGGAAGCCTCGCCGAGGCCTATGGCGATTCCCGGCGCATGCTCGACCGCCATTCCGACGGCTTCTATCTCGACGACAGCGCCGAGGGCCGCGCGGCGCTGCTGCACCGCTGGGAAACGGGCGCGCAATGGGCCGCCGCGCTCCTCGACACGCGGCCCGCCATCCCGCCGGACGAAGCCGCGACGGTTGCGCTGAACGTCGATCCCGACCTGACGCTGCTCAAGCTCGACGACACGAGCTGGCTTCTCGGCATGGGCAAGACCGAAGGCTCCTATGGCGGCTTCGCCATTCTCTCCCAGCCGGCGGCCGGCGACGACAGCTTTCGCGTCGCCTGGACGGGCTGGCGCGACGGCGCGGGCGCCGCGCGCTTTCCCATCCTGAAGGCCTGGAGCGCCAACGGCGCGCGCGGCAATTGCCGCGCCGACAGCGGCGACGGCCACGAAGCGGAGTGCGGCCCGCTCTATGCGAGCTTCGGGATGTTGCCGCCGGACTCCGCGGGCCATACGCGGTTCTATGTCGACGCCACCTATGTGCAGGAAATGGGCGAGACGGTGGGCGGCCAGCTGAGCATCTGGCGCTGGGACGGCGGCGCTGCCGAGCCGCTGGTGGTGGAGCTCTACGACACCATGATCGACGAGCCGGTGCGCGCGCGGCTGGAGGGCACGGTGCTGAAGGTGCGCGAGAAGGAACAGTTCCGCACGTTCATCGCCTGCGGCGGCTGCCTGGGACGCCAGGTCGACCACATCTTCGGCGTCGGACCCGATGGCGTGCGCGACATGGGGCGGGTGAGCGTGACGCCGGAGCTCGACGCAGTTGACGCCGCCTTCGACCGGCTGCATCGCAACCTGCCGGTGGATGGGCTCGCCGCGCCGCGCGCCGCGCGCGTCATGGAAGCGATGCTACGCAACACCAGCGAGCCGGGCGACGCGCCAAGCGAATTCTCGCTCGGCATGCTGACGGGCGACCTGCTCAGGCCCGGCAAGGGCGGAGCGACGGAACTCTGCTTCTCCGCCGATTCGACCGACACCTATGTCTTCACGCTGGAGCGTCGGGGCGGGCGCGCCTTCATCGCGGCGGCGCGGCGCGATCCCACCGGCAAATGCCCGGGTTTTGCGCACAATTGACGGCCGTCGCGCATGGCCGAGCGCGGCCCTTCGCCGCTTGACCGTGGGGGGCGCGCTTCCTATTTTCCGCCAAATCGGAAGGCCCCTCCATGACCGACGCAGATGCCGCCACCGCCGCACGCCCGGCGGGGAATTTTTCGCGGGCCAAGACCGCGCGCCTGGCGCTGGCGGACGGCACGATCTTCGAAGGCACCGGCTTCGGCGCCGCGCACCAGGCGGTGGGCGAGGTCTGCTTCAACACCGCGATGACGGGCTATCAGGAGATCCTCAGCGATCCCTCCTATGCCGGCCAGATCGTGGCCTTCACCTTTCCCCATATCGGCATCGTCGGCGCCAATTCCGAGGACATCGAGTCGCTGACGCCGGTGGTGCGCGGGCTGATCGTGCGCGCCGAGGCGAACCATCCTTCGAACTGGCGCGCGCTCAGCGGCCTCGACCGCTGGCTGAAATCCCACAACATCCCCGCCATCGCCGGCATCGACACCCGCGCGCTCACCAACCGCATCCGCGAGCAGGGCATGCCGCATGGCGTGGTGGCCCACGCCCCCGACGGCGCGTTCGATACCAAGGCGCTGGTGCGGAGCGCGAAGGAATTTCCCGGCCTTGTCGGCCTCGACCTCGCCAAAGACGTGACCTGCCGGCAGAGCTTCGTCTGGCGCGAGACGCCGTGGGCGCTGGGCGAGGGCTATGGCGAGCAGAAGGATCCCACCTGGCGCGCGGCGGTGCTGGACTATGGCGTGAAGCGCAACATCCTGCGCCAGCTGGCTGGCCACGGCGCCGACATCTCGGTGCTGCCGGCGTCCGCCTCGTATGACGATGTGATGCGCCACGCGCCCCACGGCGTGCTGCTCTCCAACGGCCCCGGCGATCCCGCGGCGACGGGGGCGTACGCCATCCCCACCATCCGCCGGCTGGTCGACAGCGGATTGCCGGTGTTCGGCATCTGCCTCGGCCACCAGATGCTGGGGCTCGCGCTAGGCGGCGTGACCGCGAAGATGGCGCAGGGCCATCACGGCGCCAACCATCCGGTGAAGGATCTGGAGACCGGCAAGGTCGAGATCGTGTCGATGAACCACGGCTTCACGGTGGACGCGGGCTCGCTGCCCACGGGCGTCAAGCAGACCCATGTCTCGCTCTTCGACGGCTCCAATTGCGGCTTGCGCGTCGAGGGCGCGCCGGTGTTCAGCGTCCAGTACCACCCCGAAGCCTCGCCCGGACCGATGGACTCGCACTACCTCTTCGCCCGCTTCGCCGAGGCGGCGAAGGCACGGGCGTAGAGCGGGTTTTCAAGCGCAATCAACTTGGTGTCACGGCCCGCGAATGCCGGCCGCCCAGGTAGTGTTGCTCTTTGCTCTCAAAGCCAAACTCGTCATCGGCGGACTCGTCCTGGCCATGCCGGTGATTGATTCTGGAATGCGGAGTCCGCGTCACCTGGATGGCCCGCATTCGCGGGCCATGACACTGGCATATGTGGATCACGTTGGACGTGCGATCTATTTTTTCAACCGCCATGGCGGGAAGCGGCGGTTTTCGCCGGCGTGGTAGAGGCACAGTTTCACGCCGGCGGGATCGGTGAGCCAGGCCTCGCGCCAGAGCCAGCTTTGGTCGACGGGCTCGGAATCGAAGATGACGCCTTCGGCTTTCAGCGCCGCCACGCGGGCATCGAGATCGTCGCATTCGAAATAGAGGCTCGGGCCGCCAACGGCCGGCTCGCCGGAGAGATGCAGCGAAAACGTGTCGGTCCCGTCGCCGACCTCGAAGCGGGCGTAGTGATCGGCGCGCACGATGAGGGTGAAGCCCAATTTTTCGTAGAACGCGATGGATCGCGCCAGATCGAGCGCCGGCACCGTCGCCTGGTTGAGGCGCAGCGGCGCGGGCGCGCGCCGGCCTTGCCACTCGCTCTTCAGGATCGACATCTGGATGAAGTCGCCGCGCCCGGCCCCGTCGGGGCGGTCATAGGCGCCGCGCACCACGCCTTCCTCGGTCATGCCCACCGCCGCATAGATATGGCGGCCGCGGGAATTGTAGTCCACCACCTCCAACCAGAAGCGCTCGGCCGGCGTCTCGGCGAACGCCCAGGCGATGATCGCCTGCATGAACGGCTGGCCGAAGCCCGTGCCCGCGTCATGCGAGGCGATGCGTTTGAGGTGCAGATTGCTGTTGCGATTGGTCCTGCCCGAGAGGATCGCGATGCCCGCTGGCGTGCCGTCCTTCAGCCCGATGAGGTAATGCCAATCTGGATCGGCCATGGTCGCGCGATGCTGCGCCGCCTCCCAACGCCCGACATAAATGTCGTAGCCCGGCCGCCGCTCGCATTCCATGACAAATGGAATGTCGGCCTCGCTGGCGGGGCGGATGGTGACGGTCATGCGCGCGACACTAGGGCGAACGCTCCTGTCGCTCAATTTGTCATCCGGCCGAGCGTCAGCGCCGCAGCTCGAGCACGTCGAAGGTGGATTCCTGCACGGGGTACGGCATCTCGATGCGGGCGCGGCCGTCGCCGAATGCCGAGAGCAGGCCGATCTGGTCGTCCGGCGTGGCCGGCGCGCCGACGCTGGCGCCGTTGCCGGAATAGGTGTGCGGCTTTTCCGGGCCGACCGAGGAGGCGCCGAGATAGACGAAGGTGCCGTCGCCATTGGGATAGAGCCAGCCGCGCGTGCGCTGCGAGCCCGTGATCTTCTCGAAGAACAGGTGGCCGCCGCGATCGGCGATGCGGCAGCGGAACCAGGAATAGACCACCGACGGCGTCATGCCGCCCATCTTGATGGTGCGGCAGCGCCAGCTTCCGGCGAGCGCGGAGTCCGACGCGGGAAGTGCCGCGGGATCGAGCACCTCGTGGATCGTGGCCATGTCGGGGCCGGCCTGGGCCTCGCCCAGCGCCTTGGCCTTGGCGTCCTCGATCTTGGCCAGGCGGTCCTGGTCGAAGGCGCTGGCGGTCTCGCGCCAGCCGGCCTGCGCGGCGGTGGCCGACAGCGCGAACGCCGCGGCGATGAGCAGCAAGGTGCGCATGGTGTCTATCCCTCTTCGCTGTCGCCGTCCGTCCAGCCCTTCAGCCGGGTCGAGGGCGGCGCGCCGATGATGCTGTAGCCGGCGTCGACGAGATGGATTTCTCCGGTGACGCCGGCGCCCATGTCGCTCAGCAGGTAGAGGGCCGAGTTTCCGACATTGTCGAGATCGACCGTGCGGTTGAGCGGCGACTGCGCCTTGTTCCAGCGGAACACGACGCGGCTTTCGCCGATCACCGAACCGGCCAGCGTGCGCATCACGCCGGCGGAAATCGCATTGACGCGGATGTTGTCGCGGCCCAGATCCGCCGCCAGATAGCGGACGCTGGCTTCCAGCGCCGCCTTGGCCACGCCCATCACGTTGTAGTTCGGGATCACGCGCTGCGCGCCCATATGGGTGATCGTGACCAGCGATCCGCCATGGGGCATCATCGCGCGCGCCCGGCGCGCCACCGCGGTGAAGGAATAGCAGGAGATCGCCAGCGAGCGCGCGAAATTCTCGCGGCTGGTGTCGACGTAGCGGCCTTTCAATTCGTCGCGGTCGGAGAACGCGATGGCATGGACCACGAAATCCAGCGTCTTCCACTGGCGCCGCAGCACGTCGAACGCCGCGTCGAGCTGGTTGTCGTCTTCGACGTCGCCGGGAAGAAGCATTTGGGAGCCGATGGAATCGGCCAGCGGCTTCAGGCGGCGCAGCTGCGCGTCGCCCTGGTAGGAGAAGGCGATCTCCGCCCCCTGCGCGGACAATGTGCGCGCGATCCCCCAGGCGATGGAGTGGTCGTTGGCCACGCCCATCACCAGGCCACGCTTTCCGTCCATCAGTCCAGACATGTGTGTTCCGTTTTGGGACGCTGCGAAGGTCCCGTAGAGTGGATCGTGCAATTCCCATGCACCTCCCCCCTGCGGGGAGGTCGAAAAATGCGGAACGCATTTTTCGGGTGGGGGCGGCGCGGCGGGTCCCCCGCCCGAAATCGCTCCGCGATTTCGACCTCCCCGCAAGGGGGAGGTGAAGGTCAAGATTTACGCGTCGTAGCGCTGGAACACCAGCGTGGCATTGGTGCCGCCGAAGCCGAACGAGTTGGACAGCGCCCGGCCGATCCTGGCGTTGTCGATGCGGGAGCGCACGATCGGCGCGTCCGCGACCTCGGGGTCGATCTCCTCGATATTGGCGCTTTCGGCGATGAAGCCGTTGTTCATCTGCAGGATCGAATAGACCGCCTCCTGCGCCCCGGTGGCGCCGAGCGAATGGCCGGTCAGCGATTTGGTGGAATTGACCGGCGGGATGCGATTGCCGAACACCTCGCGCAGCGCCTTGACCTCGGTCACGTCGCCCACCGGCGTGGAGGTGCCGTGGGCGTTGATGTAGTCGATGTCGCCTTTGACGGTGGAAAGCGCCTGCTGCATGCAGCGCACCGCGCCTTCGCCGGAGGGCGCCACCATGTCGTGGCCGTCGCTGGTCGCGCCATAGCCCACCAGCTCGGCATAGATCTTGGCGCCGCGAGCCTTGGCGTGCTCCATCTCTTCCAGCACCACCACCGCGCCGCCGCCAGCGATGACGAAGCCGTCGCGGTTCTTGTCGAAGGCGCGGCTCGCCTTGGCGGGCGTCGCATTGTACCTGGTCGACATCGCGCCCATGGCGTCGAACAGGCAGGACAGCGTCCAGTCCAACTCCTCCGCGCCGCCGGCGAACATCACGTCCTGCTTGCCCCACTGGATCATCTCCGCGGCGTTTCCGATGCAATGGGCCGATGTCGCGCAGGCCGACGAGATCGAATAGTTCACGCCCTTGATCTTGAACCAGGTGGAGAGCACCGCCGAGCAGGTCGACGACATCGCCTTGGGCACCGCGAAGGGCCCGATGCGCTTGGGACTCTTGTTCTCGCGGGTGATGTCCACGGCGGCCACGATGTTGCGCACGCTGGGGCCGCCGGAGCCCACGATCAAACCGGTGCGCGGGTTGACGATGTCCTTCTCCTCGAGGCCGGAATCGCACAACGCCTGGTCCATGGAG
>JBOHKI010000105.1:0-6110 GCA_050728855.1 Rhizomicrobium sp.
TTCGACCTCCCCGCAAGGGGGAGGTGGCACATGACTCTCGTCCGCTTCGCGCCGTCTCCCACCGGCCTGCTCCATGTCGGCAATGCGCGCACGGCGATGCTCAACTGGCTGTTCGCCAGGAAGACGGGCGGCAAATTCCTGCTGCGCATCGACGACACGGATATTGCGCGCTCAAGGCCCGAATACGAGACCGCGATCCTCGAGGATCTGGCATGGCTCGGCCTCAACCACGATCTCTTCGCCCGCCAGATCGAGCGCGCGGATGCGCATGTCCGCGCGGCGGAGGCGCTGAAGGCGAGCGGACACCTTTATCCGGCCTATGAAACGGCGGAGGAACTGGAACGGCGGCGCAAGAGGCTGATCGCGATGCACAAGCCGCCGGTCTACGACCGCGCGGCGCTGAAGCTGACGGCCGAGGATCGTGCGAAGCTCGAAGAGGCCGGGCGTAAGCCGCATTGGCGGTTCAAGCTGTCACAGAGCAAGGTGACGTGGCGCGACCGGGTGCGCGGCGAGGTCGAGATCGATACCGCGCATCTCTCCGATCCGGTGCTGGTCCGCGAGGACGGGAGCTTTCTCTACACGCTGCCCTCGGTGGTCGACGACATCGATTTCAGGATCACCCACATCGTGCGGGGCGAGGATCACGTCACCAACACCGCGGCGCAGATCGAGATCTTCCAGGCGCTCAAAGAGTCGATGGGCGCGAAGGTGCCGGAGTTCGCGCATTTCCCGCTGCTGGTGGGCGCGGGCGGCGAGGCGCTGTCCAAGCGGCTGGGCTCGATCTCGCTCAAAAGCTTGCGCGAGGACGGTATCGAACCCCTCGCGCTCGCCTGCTATCTCGCCAAGACCGGCACTTCGGACGCCATCGACCTCAAACCGTCGCTCGATGTGCTGGCAGCCGAGTTCTCGTTCGACAAGGTGGGCCGCGCGCCGGCGCATTTCGATCCCGCCGAATTGGCCAGCCTCAACGGCAAGCTGCTGCACGCGCTGCCCTATGTGGCCGTGGCAGACCGGCTCGCGGCGCTGGGCATCCCCGCAACGGAAGCCTTCTGGGACGCCGTCCGCGCGAATGTGTCGAAGCTCGAGGACGCGCGCGATCTGTGGGCGCTGGTGGACGGGCCGGTGACGCCCATCATCGAGAACCCTGACGAGATCGCGAAGGCCGCCGCGCTGCTTCCGCCCGAACCGTGGGACGACACCACCTGGTCCGGCTGGACAAAAGCGGTGTCGGACGCCACCGGCCTGAAAGGCCGCGCGCTCTTCCACCCGCTGCGCCTCGCGCTGACCGGCCGTGAACACGGCCCGGAACTGAAGAAGCTCCTGCCCCTGATCGGCCGCGACCGCGCGCTGGAGCGGCTCAAATAACGCAGGTCAGAATTCAACGCATTGCTGGCCCAGCGGATCGGGGCCGATGCGACAGGCGCGGATCGTCCACCGGCGCGCCGCCAGACTCGCGACGCGCCGGGAAAGATGCTAGCCAGTCGCTCGTGACGAGGCCAAGGAGCCTTTCGTGACTGCGAACCGGATCATCTGTTGCGGGTGTCGGCGCGGCGCCTGACGCCGCCCAAGCGCCGTTCCCTGGACGGCATTTGCACCCACAGGTTGACACGGACTGCAATATGTTCCATATACGTTCCATGAATCAGGATCCGCCAAAGTCCGGAGCCCCCGCGCCGGACCGCCGCAGCATTGGCTATTTGCCGCCCCTGGACCCAGACGCGCTCCGCCCGGGGGGGAGGGGGGTACGGCAGGATGAAAAACGAATACACAGTGTGGAATGCCCGCCGCCTGTGGCAGTGGGCCCGAAAAAGCGGGGGGGCCAGCCCGGAAACCGCAACGCCCTCAAACACGGGCGCGCCACCGCCGCGCACAAGGACTATTTCCGCCAGGCGCGCGCTTTCCGGCGGCGCGCGAACGCTGCCGTCGCCGCCGCGCTGGCCCTCGTCAAAGAGCGCGGGAGGGGCCAGCCATGAGCCTGCGCCTCCACAACACGCTGACCCGCACGAAGGAGGACTTCGCGCCGCTCGATGCCGCGAACGTCCGCATGTATGTCTGCGGGCCGACGGTCTACGACTTCGCCCATATCGGCAATGCGCGGCCCGTCATCGTGTTCGACGTGCTGTTCCGCCTGCTGCGCCATCTCTATGGCGAGGCGCATGTCACGTATGTGCGCAACATCACGGACATCGACGACAAGATCAATGCGCGGGCTGCCGAACGCGCCGCCGGCCGCAACATCCCGATCCTCGATGTCGTGCGCGAGATCACGGACGAGACGGGCCGCGTTTACGCGGAGGATGTGGCCGCGCTCGGCTGCCTGCCGCCGAGCGTGACGCCGCGCGCCACCGAGCATGTCGCCCAGATGATCGCGATGATCGGGGAGCTCATCACGGCCGGCCACGCCTATGTGGCGGAGGGCCATGTGCTGTTCGACGTGTCGTCGAAAGCCGATTACGGCAAGCTTTCGCGCCGGTCGCTGGATGAGATGATCGCGGGCGCCCGCGTCGATGTCGCGCCCTACAAGAAAAGCCCGATGGATTTCGTGCTATGGAAGCCTTCGGATGCGGCGACGCCGGGCTGGGACTCGCCCTGGGGCCGTGGCCGCCCCGGCTGGCACATCGAATGCTCCGCGATGAGCGCGCGCTATCTGGGCGAAACCTTCGACATCCATGGCGGCGGCATCGACCTGCTGTTCCCCCACCACGAGAACGAGATCGCCCAGAGCGAGGGCGCCCATCACGGCCATCCGCTGGCGAAAGTGTGGATGCATAACGGTTTTCTCCAGGTCGAAGGCGAGAAGATGTCGAAGAGTCTCGGCAACTTCGTCACCATCCACGACCTGCTGGCCGACTGGCCGGGCGACGTGCTGCGGCTGAACATGCTGCGCTCGCACTACCGCCAGCCGATGGACTGGACGCTGGCCGGCATGAAGGAAAGCTGGAACACATTGGAGAAGTGGTACGCCGTGGCCGAGCCGCTGGCGAACCGTCGCATCGGCGAGGCGTTCCTGGCCGCGCTGTGCGACGACCTCAACACTCCGCAGGCCATTGCCGCGCTGCATGGCGGGACGGAAGAGGAATTGGCCGGCGGACTGGCGCTGCTCGGCTTCTCGCCCGATCCCGGCCGCATCGCCGCCCGGCCCAGGGTCGATCCCGTCGAGATCGCCGATGCCATCGAAGCCCGCAAAGCGGCCCGCAAGGCGCGCGACTTCCAGGCGTCCGACCGCATACGCGACGAACTGCTCGCCAAAGGCATCGTGCTCAAGGACAACCCCGACGGCACGACGAGCTGGGACGTAAAGCGGTAGCGGCGATGGAGGAGGCCAACGTCACCTGCGCCGATCAGGGTGCGCCCGTCGATATCGATTCATTCGCGCCGCCCACGACTCGCGACGACGCGACCGGCATTCTGCTCGCCGGGTTCGCCTACGCGTTCTGGGGGATCATGCCGCTCTACTGGCGGCTGCTTTCCAGCGTGCCGCCGCTGGAGCTGACGGTGCACCGTATCTTCTGGTGCGCGATCTTCCTGGCCTTCGTGGCGCTGTTCCGCCGCCGGATGAAGCCGCTCGCCGCCATCCTCCGCCAGCCGAGGCTGCTCGGCACATTGGCGCTGACCAGCGTCCTCATCACCTGCAACTGGACGCTCTACATCTATTGCATCGCCACCCATCAGCTGGTCGAGGCCAGCCTCGGCTACTATATCAACCCGCTCATCTCGATTGCCTTGGGCGTGCTGCTGTTCGGCGAGGCGATGTCGCGGCTCAGGCTGGCGGCGGTGATCCTGGCCGGCGTGGCCGTGGCGGTGAAGGCGGTGGGCCTCGGCCATTTCCCGTGGATCGCGCCGTGCCTGGCGCTGTCGTTCGGCTTCTATGGCTATTTCCGCAAGCTGACGCCGGTGGATTCGCTGGACGGGCTGACGGTGGAGACCTGGGTGCTGTTTCCGGTCACCTTCGGCCTGCTGCTGTTCTGGCACGTCCAGGGCACAGCCGCGTTCCCGTCGCCCGACTGGACCAAGGACGGATTGCTGATCTTCGGCGGCCCGCTCACCGCGCTGCCGTTGTCGATGTTCGCCGCAGGCGCGCGGCGCATACGGCTGTCGACCCTGGGCTTCCTGCAATATCTCTCGCCTTCGATCACGCTGGTGCTGGCGACGTTCGGCTTCGGCGAGCGGTTCTCGGACATCGACGCCCTGGCCTTCGGCATCGTCTGGCTGGCGTTGATTTTCGTCGCCGCCGAAGGCCGTATCGGGCGGCGGCTCAGGCGGCGGGCGTGAAGGCCGCGTCGATCCGGGCGAGGGCCTCTCCGGGCGAAGCCACGACCCGGAAATGGGAGGCGAACTCGTAATGCGCGAAACCGGAGCGGACGATGTGATCGATCAGCGCCAGCAGCGGCGCGAAGTAGCCGTCGATGTCGACCAGCATGATCGGCTTGTCGTGCCGCTGGAGCTGCGCGCTGCCGACGACCTCGAAGAACTCGTCCATCGTCCCCAACCCGCCTGGCATGACGATGAAGGCGTCGGCCAGCGCCATCATCCGCTCCTTGCGCTCGAACAGGCTGGGCACGACGACGAGCTCGTCCGGCCCGCGCATCGGCGGCTCCAGATGGCGCAGGAAGGACGGGATCACGCCGATCACCTCGGCGCCGGCGTCACGCGCCGCCCGCGCCGTCTCGCCCATGAGGCCGATGCCGCCGCCGCCGAACACCAGGCGGTAGCCGCGTGCGGCGATCATCGCGCCCAGCCGCCGGGCCGCCTCGGCAAAGCGGGGGTCGGCGCCGTGAGACGAGCCGCAGAAGACGCAGACGCTCTTTCCGCGTGTAACCATTTCCGGTTCGGGGCTATGCATGAGAGGCGCGGGGGGTATCGCTGTTGCCATGTTTCGCATCTGTTTCTAAACAGGTTGGCGCATCGTTGCACCTTGTGAAGAGGATCGCTTGCTCACCCGTCCGCTCGTCATCCTGTCCATCATCGCCGCCATCGGCCTGCTTGCCGGGTTCCTGGTGTTCGGCGGCGCGAATATGGGGAACTGAGCGATGGCGCGCATCCTGACCGAAGACGGCACCGGGTCGCCCACGCTCGGCCCGCTGTGGATGCTGCTTCCCTATCTGTGGCCCAGGAATAAGCCCGGCCTGCGCTGGCGCGTCGTCGTCGCGATGGTCTGCCTGCTGCTGGCGATCCTGGCGACCACGGCCTTCCCGGTCATCATGGGTTGGATCACCAACAACCTGGCGAAGAAGCCGGCCACCAACATTGCCATCGGGGCGGTGATGGGGCTCACCGCGGGCTATGTCGCGGCACGTATCCTGATGCAGGCTTTCGCCCAGCTGCGCGACGGCGTCTTCGCCAAGGTGCAATACGAGGCCTTGCGCGATGTGGGCGTGCAGACCTTCGCCCATGTCCACACTCTGTCGCTGCGCTTCCATCTGGAGCGCAAGACCGGTGGCCTCTCCCGCGTCATCGAGCGCGGCACTAAAGGCATAGATACGCTGCTTTCGTTCGCCGTGTTCAATATCTTCCCGACGCTGTTCCAGCTCGCCATCTTCAGCGCCATCCTGATCGTGCGGCTGGACTGGCAGATCACGCTGGCGACTGTAGCCATGGTCGGCGCCTATGTCTGGTTCACCTTCGCCATCACCCGCTGGCGCATCCAGTTCCGCCGCGAGATGAACCAGTCCGACCAGGACGCCAACACCAAGGCAGTGGACAGCCTGCTCAACTACGAGACCGTGAAATACTTCAACAACGAGGCGCACGAGACCCGGCGCTTCGACAATTCGATGGAGAAGTATTCCCGCGCCTCGATCCAGGCGCAGATGTCGCTGTCGCTGCTCAACACGGGACAGGCCGTGATCGTCTCGCTCGGGATGGGCGCGGTGATGCTGCTGACCGCGATCGGCATCCGCGCCGGGCGCTTCACGGTGGGCGATTTCGTGATGGCCAACGCCATCCTGATGCAGCTCTACATGCCGCTGAACCTGCTCGGCACGGTCTATCGCGAGATCGTGCAGGCGCTGGTGGACATGGATCAGATGTTCCGCCTGCTGAACCAGCCGCAGGAAGTGAAGGACAAGCCGGGGGCGCCGGATCTTGTCGTGTCCGGCGGCACGATCCGC
>JBOHKI010000106.1:0-5900 GCA_050728855.1 Rhizomicrobium sp.
GCGTAACCCGTAGAACAGCTGCGGCCCGTTGGCCTGCGGGTCGATGGGCTGCATTGCGATGCGCTCGATATAGTCGCGCTGCTCCGGCCCCGCCGCCTTGGGATTGAGATCGATGCCCTTGGCGCCCTCCCAAATCCCCGCGAGCCGCGCGAGCGGCCCGAGATTGGCGAGCGTGTCGGGATCGACGCCGGCCGGTTCGGTGAAGATGTCTTCGGGAAAGGGAGTCATGGCGCAGCCTCGGGGGCCGAATGGCTATGTCATCCCGGACCTTGCGAGTCCAGCGGCCGCATACAGGGCGCGATGGACACGCCAGCCATGCCGTTACAGCGCGCTCTTGACGTCGGTCCTGGCGAAGTCGCGGCCGATATAGAGAAGGCGGCAGGCATTTTCCTTCGCCACGTCGTAGGCGAAGCAGTCGCCGAAATTGAGGCCGGCGGACCGTGCGCCCCTGCCCCACTTCGCATGGGCCGCCGCCGCCCGGCGCGCCGCAGCTGCATCGACCGGCACGATTTCGAACCCGAGACCGTCGATGAGACTTTGCACGTCCGCCACGCAATTGCGGGCCTGCGCCACGATCAGTGCCTCCGTCAGCGTGCCGGCCGAAATCAGGAGACGTTCATCCGCCTCGAGCGCGGCCATGCAGGAAGGTCCCGACTCTTCATGCAGCACGATGGCCATGAGCGCCGACGTATCGACCGCGATCACTTCGGCAGGCCGGATTTGTCATAGAGAAAATCCTGGCTGCGCGCGGCACTCGGGCCGCGGCGCTGCTTCTTTTTCGCGGCGGCGGACTTCCAGATTTCCCTCAGTATCGCCGACCGTTCCTCGCGCGTCGGCGTGCTCGCGACCGGCACGAGCTTCACGGCGGAATGGCCGTGGCGCGTCAGCACGACGTCTTCGCCGGCCTCGGCGCGGCGGACAAGTTCGGTGAGCTGGGCCTTGGCTTCCGTCACGGTGACGCGCATGGCAATCCCTCAAATCCGCACGCCGGCAATTTAGACCATTCAATGGTCCATTTCAAGGATTGGGCCTATGCCGCGGGCCATGCCGCCGCGGCCAGCAGGAGGATGATCCCGATGGTCGCGACGTTCCAGACCAGCGAACGCACCAGCGGGACGCCGAAGGCATAAAGCGGCAGGTAGGCGAGCCTCGCGAAGAAATAGAGCCCCGCGCCCCATTCGCTGAGCGCGCCCTGACGGCCGAGGATCTGGACGAGGAACACGGCGGCGAGGAACACCGGGAATGTCTCCAGGAAATTCCGCAGCGCCCGGTCCAGGCGCCCGGCCACGCCCTTGAGCGGCGGCAGCTCGGCATCGCGCGCGCTGGCCGTCCAGCGATAGCCGCGCTGGAGGCTCGCCGCATGGGACGCGATCACGATATGAACCAGCGCGAACACGCTGCTCGCCGCGACCATCGCCAGTTCGAAGCTCATGCTGTGCCCCATGCCACCGCTCATCGGGCGGCGACTATACTGGCGGGGCATCCGCGCCGCCACACGGGGCCGGCGATGGTCAAATCCGTTCTAGACGGTATCGGCGGACGTGGGTTACTCCTTCGTCCATGACCGATGCCGCCACCACCGCCGACCCGCCGCTCCGCCTGAAGCTGGTGCCGATCCTGGTCGCGGCCGTGCTGGGTTTCGGCATTCCCATCGCCGCGGCCATCTGCACCGCGATAGCGATCAAGCTGGGCCATCTCGCCATCGCGCCGGGCAGCAATGTCGCCTGGCTCACCGCGCAGCACACTTTCCAGCTGCTGCTGGCGCTCGTGGCGATCTTCATCCTCAAGCGCTGGCTGGTGCCCGCCGATTACGGCCTGCATTGGCCGCGCGGCAAGAGCTACATCCTGCCCGCCATCGTGTGGGGGACGGTTCTGGCCATGCTGGTGGCGGCGGGGAGCGCCTGGCTCCACACGATGATGCACATCCCGCAGACGGCGGATTCGATCACTTATACCGGTGCCAATGTGTGGGGCTGGTCCCTGTTCGAATGGCTTTATGTCGGCCCGACCGAGGAGATCCCGTTCCGCGCGCTGCTGGTGACCTATCTGGCCGCGACCATGCCGGGCCGGCTGCGCATCGGCCGCTTCGCCATGAACTGGGCCGGCATCATCGTCGCGCTGCTGTTCGCGCTGGCGCATATCCAGAGCTTCTGGACGGTGAACTGGGCGGACGCGCTGGTCCAGCAGGTCTATGCCTTCGTGCTGGGCGTGGCCTATGCCTATTGGCTGGAGAAATCGAAAAGCGTGGTCGCGCCCATCGTCGCGCACAATCTCACCGATGGCCTGACCATCGTCTTCTGGGCGCTGGGGGTCTTCCAGGCGTGAACACAACCATCCTCGACCCGGTGCATGACGCTCTCTGGATAGGCGAAGGCGGCATCGTCAGCTTCTTCGGCATTGCCTATCCGACGCGTTGCGTCATCGCGCGGCTGGAGAACGGCGATCTGTGGGTGTGGTCGCCGATCAAGCTGACGGCGGAGCTGCGCGCCGAGGTGGATGGCCTGGGACCCGTGCGCCATCTCGTGAGCCCCAACAAGCTGCATCATCTCTTTCTGCGGGAGTGGAAGGCGGCCTATCCCGAGGCGGCGCTGTGGGGGCCGCAATCGACGATCCGCAAATGCCGGGACCTCGCCTTCCGCGGCGCGCTGACCGACATCCCGCCGCCCGATTGGGGCTCCGATATCGACCAGGCCTGGTTCCGCGGCTCGTTCGCCATGGACGAGATCGTGTTTCTGCACCGCCCCTCCGCCACCGCCATCGTCGCCGACCTGATCCAGACGTTCAGCGATCGCTTCCTGCGCGAGCATTGGGGCTTCTGGCGCTTCCTGGCGCGCCTCGACGGCCTCACCCAGGATCAGGCCTGCGCGCCGCGCGAATGGCGCCTGTCGTTCCTCGACCGCGCCCCGGCGCGCCGCGCCCGCGACAAGGTGCTGAGCTGGAACTGCCGGCGCGTGATCGTCGCGCATGGCGAGTTGCCGCGCGCCGACGGGAATGCGCTTCTCGCGAAGTCATTCCGCTGGCTGGGCGGTTGATCGCCCGGCCGCTCGCTTCCCGCAGCTCACTTTCCGATGCCGTTAACCGATGTATCCCGGTCGCAGGACCGCCGGGGCGGCGCGCGGCACCGCCGGCATTTACGACGAATGGCGAAGCCCGGCCGTCGCCCGTCATTCAGACTTTGTTGGCGGTTTTGGCGCCATCATCGGACCGGATGGCCGTGGAGGGCCCCATGCCGGCAAAGTCTCCGTTTCGCGCGTTCGGGATGATTTCGCCCGTGCTCTATTTCGGCGGGCTCTTCTACTATTTCTTCCACACCGCGGGATCGGTGGAGCAAGCCGAGGCGATGGGCCTGGGCCCGACGCTGCTCGGGCTCGCCATCGTCGGCGTGGTGGTCAGCATTCCGCTTCTCTATGGCCTTGTCCGCCTCATCCTGACGCGGCGGCACGCAGCCGGCGGACGCAGCGGCCCACGCGACCCCGACGACGGCGACAGCACCTTCGACGCCGACGCCATGATCGCCCGCTATCTCGCGCGGCAGGCGGAGGAAGCGGCGGCGAACCCCGCGCCGCCATCGCCCGCGCGCGGCGGCAACGCGCCAAAGCCCGCGAGCTTCGGCCGCAAGGGCCGGTGAGCGGCGAGGCGCGCGCGGACGCGGTTGGGATTCACCCGGACGCGGATTCGAGCCACGCCTTCGTCGCCTGGCACGTCTCCAACGCGCGCTTGTAACCGTCGCGTGCGCGCAAGCGAGCCATGTAAGCCTGCTCCGCCGCATCGAGCACGACGCCGCCGGCCTTCTCCGCCAGCTGCAGCGCGTAGGCCACCGAAATGTCGGCCGCGGTGAACGCCGCGCCGGCCATATAGGGCGCGCGCGCAAGCTGGCGCGCGACGAGCTTGCGCCGGCTGTTGAATTGCTCCAGCGCCCAGCGCGCGCCCCAGTTCCGCCGCTCGCTTTCGGGCGCGACAAACCCGCTGACGACGACGACCTGAATGCTGGCCCCGAGCCCCGCCTCGCCGAGATGGAGGAACTGCTGGTACATCGGGAAGGCCGCATCGCCCGGGGCCGGCGCGAGCGGCGCTTCGCTCTTCGAACCCTGCCCATAACGCGCGATCAGATATTCCATGATCGCCACCGACTCGACCATCGTGACATCGCCGTCCCGGATCGCCGGAATGAACCCGCCGGGATTGATGGCAAGAAACTCCGGATCGCTCTCGACCCCCTTCAGCAGGTCCACCGGCCGCAGCTTGTATGGCAGCCCCATCTCCTCGATCAGCCAAACAATCCGGAAGCCGCGGCCTTCGCCGTAGACGGTGATCATGTGAACACTCCGCTACCTTTCCAGCGATTCAATCATCTCGGCATCGTTGTGCTGACGGATCATGCGCCCCGAAAACGTGTCGGCGCAGACGCCGCAACGGATGCCCCTCACCTTGTTCGCCGCCATCATGATGCCCTGGCCGGTGCCGCACAGGATGATCCCGAACCGGCAATTGCCGGACGCAACCATCCGCGCCGTCGGCTCGGGGGGTAGTGCATGGAGGACATAGGATCGGTTCCGGCCAATCATTTACCGTTGCACATTTATCGGCTCGCCAAGTTTGAAGGGGGGGCTCGCGAGCAGGCGCACCGCCATGCTGATGGCAAATCTAGCGTCACTGGCTAGGTGATACTCGGCTGGCTGCATCGAATTTAGTACACGACGTGACAGATTGGCGGGATCATCGATGCCTCGATAATGCGACAACGGGTTTCGCAACTCCATGAGGCGTCGCAAGTCGGTTGCATCTGCCTCGGTGATAATCTTTCGATCTATCGAAATATCAAGTGTGTCGCGAAATGAAATTTTTCGAGGCAGTTCGATGGGATTTAACACATCAAGCGCCAAATACGCTGCAAGAATTTGTTCGGCTAGCACCTGACAAAGGAAAACAGTTGCCATGTAGTTGCCATGAATAAAACTCGTTCTCGCCTCTGCCCAAGCATTGAACGTCGTTTCACCGCCGGGGAGCATAGTCCCGCTTGACCCCAATGCGCCCGTCAGATCGGTGAGATATCTAAATCGTTGCAACTTGCCTTGGAGATCATCGTGCAAATCAGCTATGAGAATTTGGACTAGGCGCAAATCCCCGATGGAAGAAAAAAGGTCGAACTGATTTTCGCCTGCCATCTAGGTGCCTAAGGTTCGGTCGGAAGCTGACAATCTTACTTCAAGGGCCAATAAGGGCACTCAATGCCCGGCTCCGCGACATCGTCACTCGAAATCAGCCCTCTCGCAATCTCTTCGCCGCGATTAGTCAAACGAACGACCATCAGCGCTTCGCACAAATCGACTTTAACGGCACCTGACTTTTCAAGTTCACCGAGACAAGTACGAATACCCTCTCTAGTGGATCTAAATCCAACCCTGTTCACCAAATCGGCAATAACTGACTCGTTTGAACCGCCGCCACAAGGTCCCATCAATAAGCAAAGCACGACGAGACGGCGGTGTTTAGCAACGATGTCACCGAGATCTTCGGGACGATTTTCCAGTGTCATGTATTTGTATCACTCCCACTCGATCGTCCCGGGCGGCTTGGACGTTACGTCATAGACCACTCGGTTGATGCCGCGGACTTCGTTGACGATGCGGGTCGAGACGCGGGCCAGGAAGGTGTGCTCGAAGGGGTAGTAGTCGGCGGTCATGCCGTCGGATGACGTCACGGCGCGCAGGGCGCAGACGGAGTCATAGGTGCGGCCGTCGCCCATCACGCCGACGGTGCGCACCGGGAGCAGCACGGCGAAGGCTTGCCAGATGGTGTCGTAGAGGCCGGCTTTGCGGATTTCGTCGAGGTAGATGGTGTCGGCTTTCCTGAGGATATCGAGCTTCTCGCGGGTGATTTCGCCGTGGATGCGGATGGCG
>JBOHKI010000107.1:0-5788 GCA_050728855.1 Rhizomicrobium sp.
AGCGCCGCGATCCGGGACGCGCGCGGCCAGGCGCGCGGCCAGACGCGCGGCCAGGCGCGCGGCAGGAGCAGCGCGATGGCGCACACGAGCAGCATCGCGCCGGATGCCGTGGTCAAGGCGTCGTGCCAGGCGATCCATTTGGGCAGCGGCCGCCACTCGCGCGCGAAATCGGGGCTGGCGGCGATGAGCGCCCCCGAAAGGCCGAAGCTCGCCGCCAGCAGGAGCCGGCCCAGTCCCACAAACCGCATCGCACATCCCCCCGGTTGCGCCGGCGATGATCGGGCAGGGCGCCGCGCGGGAACAATCACGATGTGTTGACGCGGCGCGTGCGCCGGTCTCGCGGCTTGGGGCGGCATTACTTCCCGCATCGCGCGAATATTGACGGTTCCGTGTATTCGCACATCGCGCGGCAACAGAGTTGGGGATAAGTCCAGGACAGCGTTCACGGATCGGCGGTGAGGATTGCATTCCCTGCCGCGGGTCCCTTGGATGCGTCACGTTCGTTTCGCGAATTATCGCGGCGCAGGGGGACACGCATGGCGATACCGACACCGCTCAACGGCCAGATCACCGACGCCGTGACGCAGACCAACGTGCTCAACGTCGCGTCGATGCAGTCCAACGCGTCGGGCAACCTCGCCAATGCCGCGTCGCAGGCCTTCGCGCTGATGATGGAGAACGCGACCGCGCACCAGCCGCATGGCCGCGCCATCATGGACGCCGCCGCCGCGCGCTGCGTCGCCCTTCTCGCGCGCTAGGAGACACCGATCATGGCAGACGTCACGCCCGTCAACGGTCAAATCACCGATGCCGTCACGCAATCGCTCGTCACCGCGCTGGGCTCCGCGCCCGCCAGCGCCGCCGGCAATTTCGCCAATGCCGCGTCGCAGGCCATGGCCCTGTCGATGGAGAACGCGGTGACGGCGCAGCAGGCGATGAACACGATCAACGCCGCCGCCGTCGCCCGCGGCGTTTCGATCATCAACATGGGCTGACGCGCCATGAGCGACACGGTCGTGACCCCGCTCAACGGTCAGACGGAAGCGGCACTTGCCTTCTTGGGCGAAGCGCTTCGCGCGGCGCAAGGCGAAGCCTCCGCCACGCTGCTGAGCGCGGCGCTGGAGCAGGCCGCGGGCCTGGCCATGCTCAACGCCGCCGCCGCCCAGCAGGCAGACAATGTGATCGCCGATGCCGCGATGGCGCTTGTCATGAAGGGGCTGCTTGCGATGTCGGGCCGGCCGGTGGCCGCGCCATGAGCCAGCCCCTCGGTCCCGCGCCCACGGCGATGATCCAGCACGCGCTTGGGCTGGCCATCGAGGATGCCGTCGCATGCCTGCGCCGGGCGGAAACGCTCAGCCTGGTGCTCGTCGGCACGGTCGTGGCGCGCGAACTCGGCCGCGCCGCGGTCAATGCCGAGGCCCAGCCGCAGCCCGCCGCGCAGGCAACGGTCCAGGCGGCGCAGAACGTGGTCGCGGCCGCAGCGGCCAATCTCATTGCGCTGTGCGACGCCGCGGCCAAATTCGGCGTTCAGCCGCCGGGAAAGGACAACTGAGATGAACGATCCGCAGGACACGCCGACGACCGGCGACGATGGCACGCCGCACGCCGCCCGCTCGGCGCGCGCCGCGCTGGACGATTCCGTGGCCAACCTCTCCAAGCTTTATGCCGACCTCGCCGGGAAGGAAGGCGTCTCCCCCCAGGTGACGGATGCGATCACGCAGGCACTGCTGCTGATCCTGGGCTCGGGCCCCGCCATCGCCGCGTTCGACCAGCTGATGGCGGCGCAGGCGGCAAACGGCCTGATGTACCACAACGCCGTCGCCAACCAGCAGAAGACCAACATGCTCGGCATGGCGATGACGGCCAAATGCGTGCGCTACATGATGGACCCGCATGCCGGCGACCTCGCGATCGACACGATCCTGGAAGACGAAGGCGTCCCGCACTGATGGCCCGCGCACCGGTAGCGAAGCGCCGCAGGAAGGACGCTAGGAAAAAGCCGAATCCGAAATCCAAGCGCGCGGCCGCACTGGGCGACGCGGCATTCCTGAACGCCTCCACCACCGCCCTGATGCCTGTCCTCAAGTCGCTCATGCAGGCGTCGTCCGCCAATGCGCGGCACTATCGTCAAGCAGTGCTGGAAAACACCCGGGCTCAGTCCACCGCGTTGCTGACGGCCATCGCGGCCGCCGGCACTCTCTTGCGCTAGGGCGCTCCGCCGGTGCTTGTCGTGCATTGGCAGGCTGATAGCTTCTGCTCCGCATGACTCCTGTAAATTCCTGGAACGATTGGGATCCGCTGCGCGAGGTGATCGTCGGCTCGGTCCTCGGTGCGTGCGACATCGGCTATGAGCCGGCGCTGTCGCCCTACTTTGGCGCGGCCGATCCGGCGCGCGGCCTTCGCGGCGGCCCCGTGCCCGGTACACTCATCCGCGAAGCCGAAAAGCAGATGGAGGGGCTGGCCGGCCTGCTCGTCCGCCAGGGCGTGACGGTCAGGCGGCCCGATGCTGTCGATCAAGACTTCGCCGCCAAGACGCCGGACTGGGCGGTGAACTGCGGCCGCGCCATTGCCTGTCCGCGCGACGTGCTGCTGGTCGTCGGCGAGGAGATCATCGAGGCACCGATGGCCCAGCGCGGCCGTTATTTCGAATTCCGCGCCTATCGCAGCCTCATCAAGGATTATTTCCGCGCCGGCGCGCGCTGGACGGCGGCGCCGAAACCTTTGATGAGCGACGCGCTCTACGACCAGCGCGGACCGGAGTTCGATATCGCGGACGGTCCACTGCTCACCGAATACGAGCCCGCGTTCGATGCCGCCTCGTTCGCGCGCTTCGGGCGCGATATCTTCTGGCAGCCCGATCTCGTCAGCAACCAGTTCGGCGCCGACTGGCTGGCGCGCCATCTGGGGCCGGGATTCCGCGTCCATCGCGTGCGCTTCCACGAGCCCACGCCGGTGCATATCGACGCCACTTTCGTGCCGCTGCGCCCGGGCCTGGTGCTCACAAACCCCGAACGCCCATGCCTCGACGACACGCTCGAGCTGTTTCGGCGCAACGACTGGCGGCTGGTTGATGCGCCGCCCTCGGTGCGCAGCGGCAACAAGGCGGCGGCGCGCGACGTGAGCAACTGGATCTCGATGAATATCCTGATGCTCGACGAACGTACCGCCGTCGTCGAAGCCGCCGAGACACCGACGATGGCGCTGCTCAAATTCCTGGGCATCGAAGCCATCCCCTGCGCCTTCGACCGCGTCTATTCCTTCGGCGGCGGCCTGCATTGCTGCACCGCGGACGTGCGCAGGGAGGGGACGTTGCGTTCGTATTTTCCGAGTCTGGATTAAGGCTCGCCACTGAACATCGAAATATCGTGTCATGGCCCGCGAATGCGGGCCACCCAGGTGACGCACGCACATCTCTCACCAATCCAACTCCGCCGCACATACAGGCCACCCATAACCTCCGTCTTGAAGAAGGCCGCGCAACTCGTGCCAGCTGCGGGTATGGATGGCCGGGACAAGCCCGGCCATGACGAGTTTTTTGTTCTGAGGGAGAAGAACAATACCACCTGGGTGGCCCGCATTCGCGGGCCATGACACGCTACGTAGTATCGCGGGAATCGCGTGTCACGCCGCCGGTTTCAGCACGAAATCCCGCGGATCCGGCTTGAGCGTGGCGCTCCAGTAGTCGACCAGCGGGAAGGGCCAGTTCTGGCTGACGCGGCCGGCCTCGTTCTTGTACCAGCTCGACACCTGCGGCACGCCCCAGGCCATTTTGGCGTTCATGGCGTCGACACGTTCGTTGAAGCTGTCATGCACGTCGGGCCTGGGTTCGAGCGTGACGCTGCCGGTTTCGGCCAGCAGCTTCAGGCAGCCCATGATGTAGCGCACGCTGCATTCGGAGAAGAAGATGATGCTGCCATTGACCACGATGTTGGTGTTGGGGCCGTAGATCATGAAGAAGTTGGGAAAGCCCGGCACCGTCATGCCGAGATAGGCGCGCGCGTCGCCCGCCCAGCGCTCGTGCAGCTCCACGCCGCCGCGGCCATAGACCTTGTAGGTGCGCAGGAACTTGGAAGCGTGAAAGCCGGTGCCGTAGATCAGCACGTCGGCGTCGAACTGACGCCCGCTCACGGTCTTCACGCCGCTCGCATTGATCTCGGCGATGGGATCGGTGACGAGCTCGACATTGGGCCGCGCCAGCGCCTGTACCCACACGCCGTTGTCGCGCAGCGAGCGTTTGCCGCCGAAAGGGTAGTCCGGGATGATCTTGTCGATGAGGGCGGGATCGGCCGCGTCGGTCTGCGGCTTGATCGCCATCACCAGCATCTCGCGCAGCATGGCGGAGTTGGGGCTCACCGCATTGGGCGGCCCGTTCCATGTGGGATCGACCTTGACGAACTCATAGACGCCGTCGGTCAGCATCCAGAACAGCCACAGCCGGTACCATTTGCCGTAGAACGGCGCGTGCTCCAGCAGCCACTTCTTTCCTTCGCCGACCTTGCGGTGATAGTCGGGCGTGGGGCCGAGCCAGGGCGGCGTGCGCTGGAACACCGCCATCTCCGCGACATCGGGCGCGATCTCCGGCACGAACTGGAATGCGCTCGCCCCCGTGCCGATCACCGCCACGCGCTTGTTCTTGAGATCCACGTCGTGGCGCCATTGCGCGGAGTGGAAGGCCGGGCCCTCGAAGCTGCCCACGCCCTTGATGTCGGGCAGGCGCGGCTGGTTGAGCTGGCCCACCGCGCTGATCACCGCGTCGGCGACGATGGTATCCGTCTTGCCCGCCTTGTCTTTCACCGTCACGTGCCACTTCACGGTCTTCTCGTCGAAGCGCGCCTCCTCGACCTGCGTCTCGAAGCGGATGTGCTTGCGCAGGCCGTGCTTGTCCGCGGTGCGGCGGAAATAGCCCAGCAGCACGTCCTGGGTGGAATAGTGATAGGGCCAGTCGTGGTTGGGCTCGAAGGAGAACGAATACATGTGATTGGGATTGTCGACGCGGCAGCCGGGATAGGTGTTCTCGAACCAGGTGCCGCCGACATCGGCGTTCTTTTCGATCACGTCGAACGCGATGCCGGCCTGCTTCAGGCGGATGGCGGAAAGCAGCCCGCTCATGCCCGCGCCGATCACCACCACGCGCATGTCCTTCCTGCGCGCCTGGAGCGCGGGCGTGTCCCAGTGGGGGCGCTTGGCATCGACATCCTCGATGGCGAGCTCCTCCATCAGGAACGGCACATAGTGTTCGGGGAGGTCCGCGCCCGCGATGAAGTTCATCATCTTGAGCACGGTGTCCTTCGAGGGCGGCGGCGGAAGCGTCTCGCCCCCGGCGCGGAATTTCACGATCGCCGCGCGGGCGAAATCCTTCAATTCCTGCTGCACCTCCGGCGTGTAGCCGCCCAGCCGGCCTTCGGCGAAGAAATCGTAGACTGGCCGCGGAAACCGCTCGAGCAGGCCTGCGTCGCCCGTGATGTGCACCAGCGACATCACCAGCGCGGGCAGATGCGCCTCATCGAGGCCCTGTTCGAGCAGTTCTTCGGCCATTGTTTTCACTCGGATAATTGTTCGCCCAATCTTGGTCCGCCGCGCGCGGCAAGGTCAAGCAATCGCGGGCCACCCGGGTGGAATTGCACCGGCTGTGAAATTCCATATCCGTCATGGCCGGGACAGGCCCACTGCTGTCCGGTTTAAATATCTGGACAAGGCGCATGGCGTTGATTCTTCTTGTTTCCAAGCGTTTGGCGACGTTTTGGACACGGGAAGAGGACAACACCATGCGGCATGACAATAGCGTTCT
>JBOHKI010000108.1:0-5110 GCA_050728855.1 Rhizomicrobium sp.
CCAACTGTGTGCGCGCCATCGCCCGGCGCACGCCGCGCCGCGACGTGGCGCTGTTCGCGGTCGGCCGGCAAACCGCGGCTGCCGCGCGCGCCGCCAGGTTCGCCCGTGTGCGCAGTGCCGATGGCGATGGCGCGAATCTGGCACGCGCGGCCTCAGGCTGGGTGAAGCCGCGTGGCGGCGACCTTCTGCATGCGGCCGGCGCGGACACAAGGGGCGACCTCGCCGCCACTTTGCGCGAGAACGGCTTCACAGTCCGCACGGAAGTCCTCTACGAAGCAAGGGCGGTGGCCGCGCTCCCTGCCGCCGCCGCCAAAGCCCTGGGCGAGGAGAGCGTGGACGCGGTGCTGCTGTTCTCGCCGCGCGGGGCGCGCATTTTCGGCGAGTTGGCAGGCAAAGCCGGTCTCCGCTGCGCGATGGTCACCGCAGTCTGCATCAGCCAGCAAACTGCCGCGGCCCTTGCGAACGTCCAATTTCGCGCGATCGAGGTGGCGGCACGGCCGGATCAGGACGCGCTTCTGGCGCGGCTGGATCGGCTGGGGCCGCGCCTGTAGATTCGCGGGGCTTGGGAGAGTTTCATGACCGACCCGGACACGCGCCCCTTCGCCGCCCTGCCCGCGCCCGATCTGGACGACGGGGCGGGGGACGAGCCGCGGCAGCGCCGCTCGATTTTCCCGGACGGGGCGCTGGGCATTTTCGTGCTGCTGATTGTCGCGGCGGTCTCTGGCGGCCTGATCGCGTCCTACTGGCCCTGGGTGCAATCCGGCGGCACCGAGAACACCAACGACCGCATCGCCACTCTCGAAACGCGCGTTGCCCAGATCGCGGCCGGACGCGCCTCCAACGTTGCCGTCGCTACCTACAACGACGAACAGAAATCGCTGACCGCGTTGCGCACGCGGCTGGACGCCGATGAGGCGCGGCTGACGGCGATGGAGAACGGCCAGCCGGGCGGCGGCGATGCCACGTCGATGAAGGTGGAATTCGATCAGATGGGGGCGCGGCTCGCCAGGCTCGAGCAATCCGGCGGCGGTGGCGCGGGCATATCGCGCAAGGAATTCGATATGCGCGTACAGAATCTCGCCGACGCGTCAGGCCGCCTCAACCAGCGCGTTGCCCTTCTGGAAAAGACCGCGCCGGCCGCCGATCTCGCTGCGCGGCTGGATGGCTTCGCGCTCAAATCCGGCGAGGACGCGCTGGATGCGCGAATCGCCAGGCTCGAGGGCAAGGACGCTTCCGAGGTGATGAAGCGTGCAGCGACGCTGCTTGCGCTGGTCGATCTCGCGCGGGCCAGCGCCAACGGCGAGGGATTCGCGACAGAGCTTTCCACCTTGCGCGCCCTGCAGCCGGGCGCCCCGGAGCTCCCCGATCTCGCCCGCTATGCGAGCCAGGGCGCCCCGGCCAGCGGGGCGTTGTCATCTGAATTGTCGGCACGCGCGGATTCGATCCTCGCCGCGGAACGCGCCAGCCATGCCAATGGCTGGTCGCAGAAATTGTGGGCCAATCTCTCCAGCCTGGTTTCGATCCGCCGCATCGGCGACGCCAGCGGCGACAGCACCGAAAGCCGGCTGGCGCGCGCCGGGATGGACCTGCGCGGTGGCGATGTCGCAGGCGCGGTCAACGAAGTGGGCGCGCTCAAGGGCGCGGCGCTATCCGCCGCCCGGCCGTGGCTCGTTCATGCTCGGGCTCGCCTCGCGGTCGACCGCGACACGCGCGCGCTAACCTCGCGCGTGCTGGCGTCGATGGCACTGCCGGAGCATTCATGATCCGGCTGATTTCCATCCTCATCGGCGCCGCACTGATCGCGGCCGGTATCGCATGGATTGCCGACCGCCAGGGCGAACTGGTCTTCACCATCGGGCAGTACGAAGCGCGCGCCAGCGCCAGCGTCGCGATCGGCCTCGCGGTCGTCTTCACCGCTCTGGTGGCCGCGTTCACCCGCGTGATCGTGCTGGTGCTCTCCGGTCCGGGAGCGTTCGGGCGCTGGACCAGCGCGCGGCGCATGCGCCGCGGCAACGATGCGATCACACAGGGTCTGGTCGCGGCCGCGGCCGGCGATCTTCTGGAAGCGCGCCGCCAGGCGAAGAAGGCGGAGAAGCTTCTGGGCACGCCGCCACTCGCGCTGTTGCTCACGGCGCAGGCGGCCCAGCTCGACGGCAACGAGCGCGCCCAGGACACCGCCTACAAAGCGATGCTCGCCCATCCCGATACGGAGTTCCTGGGCTTGCGCGGGCTTTTCATGCAGGCGATGCGGCGCGAGGACAGCGACACGGCGATTGCCATGGCATCGCGTGCGCTGGAGTTGCGTCCCAAAGCAATATGGGCCGCCAACGCGCTGTTCGATCTGCAATCGGCCCGTGGGCACTGGACCGAAGCCAAACAGGTTCTGGAAAACGCGGCACGGCGCCGGCTTCTCGATGTCGGCCTGCTGAGGCGGCGGCGTGGCGTGCTGCTCACTGCCGAAGCGATGGACGCTGATGCGCGCGGCGATGGCGAGCGTTCGCTGGCCGCCGCGCTGGAAGCGCTGGACTTCTCACCTGCGCTCGCACCCGCGGCCACGCTCGCCGCGAAGAGGCTGGCACAAACGGGACGGGCGTGGCGGGCGCAGGACATCATCGAAGGCGCCTGGGCCCAGGCCCCTCATCCAGACCTGGCCGCGGTCTATGCCGCAATCAAGCCGGCCGAATCGATCGAAGAGCGGGCGCTGCGCCTGATCGGTCTCGCCCATCTCAATCGCGACCATTTCGAGAGCCGGGTGCTGGAGGCCGAACAGGCCGTCAACCTCTCAAATTGGGGTGAAGCACGGCGATTGCTGGCGCCCTTGGCGCGGGGGCCTGCAAGCGCGCGGGTTTGCGCACTGATGGCGGAAATCGAGCAGGGCGAAAATCAGGACGCGGGCGCCGCCCATGCGTGGCTGTCGCGCGCCGTGCGCGCGCCGCGCGATGCGGATTGGCGCTGCACGAATTGCGGCTGGACGGCCGCGCAATGGCATGCGGTTTGCGGCGACTGTGGCGCGTTCGACACGTTGGCGTGGCTAACGCCGACGGTGGAATCGCTCGCGATGCTGCCGGGCGCGCCCCGCGACGAACGGCTCGCCTCCGATGCGGCGCCGGCGTTCTTGCACGATGCCGGGCCAGCGGATGACACTGCCAGCCGTCCGCGCCCCAGGCTGGCGCGGCGGGCCGAGGACATCGACAGCGCGCGCGGCTTCGTCATGCCGCGGCCGCCGGACGATCCCGGACCTGGCGGTGACGAATTCCTGGAGCCGCAGGCCGAAGGTGGGGGGTTCTGATGCGTGGATTTCTGATCGGTGTGGTGGTGGTTCTGGTGCTGGCCGCCGGCGCGTTCTACGCATTCAGCGAGCCCGATATCCCGCGCAGTGTGCTGGAAGTGAAATACGCGGCGCCGCCGTCCGAATTCGTGGATATCGGCTGTCCGCCGCCGGCTTCGGATGCCGACATGCCCGCATCCATTTCGGAACGCGCCCATTTCCGCGCGCGTGGCGCCAAGAACGCGCCTGTGCTCCTGCTGCTGCACGGCTCGAACGCATCCTTCCTCACCTGGGAGCCATGGTCGAAAGCGCTGTCCGACTCCTATCGCGTGGTCGCGGTCGATCTTCCCGGCCACGGCCTGACAGGCGCCACGCCGTGCCATGATTATTCGCAGGAAGGCATGGTGCGGTTCGTCCACGCCTTCGCACGGAAGGAAGGCTTCAGGCGCTTCGCGCTGGCCGGAAATTCGATGGGCGGCGGCGTGGCCGCGCGCTATGCGGAGGAATATCCATCCGACGTTTCCAAGCTAATCCTCGTCGACGCGGCGGGGATGCGCGTGGCGGGGGGCTCGGCAACGCCGCTGGCTTTCCAGCTCGCCCGCATGCCGGTGATCAATATGGTCATGCTGCACATTACGCCGCGTTCGCTGGTTACGGACGGGCTGAACGACGCGGTGATCCGCAAAGAGATCATCACCGGCAAGATGATCGATTCCTACTGGGACTTCGCCCGCATGACCGGCACGCGCCAGGCGACGCTCGAGCGCTTCGCCCTGCCTTACAATTCCGATGTCGCGGACCACATCGGCGACATCAAGGCGCCGACGCTGATCCTGTGGGGTGCCGAGGATCGTCTGATCCCCGTGGCGGCGGCCGCCAAATTCCACAAGGCGATTTCCGGCTCCGAACTCATCGTCTATCCGAAGACAGGCCACATCCCGATGGAGGAAGTGGCCGATCAATCGGCGAAGGACGTTCGCGCGTTCCTTGCGAAGTAAGGGTGCGTTAAGCGGATCGCGGTACAACTAGCACTTGTACAGCGGGGAGGCGGTCAACCCTTGGAACTTGAGGCTGACCGGCCCGCCACATGCGGTACCCGGCCGCGCGGGCGAGCAGATGGGAATGGACGGCGCAGCCCCCCGGCAATGCGCCGTCCGTTTTCGTGATTTCCGGTTCCTCGCGTTGGGGACCGGCTATCCCGTATGCGTGAGGGTCTCGAGCGCGGCGGCGACTTCGGCCATCACGGCGGGCCAGTCGGCGAACTTCTCCGGACTGAAAACGCGAGTGTCGCGGTACCAGGGGAATTCGTTCGTGCCGAGCTGCGGCCAGGTGCGGCCGGCGGTGAGGAACCAGGTCTCGGTGCCGACGCTCGCGGCCACCGCCGCAGCGGCGGTCGGCGCCGAGATCACCAGATCGAGCGCCGAAGAGAGCGCAGCCGCTCCATCGATGTCATCCTTGAGGTCGAGGCCCTCGACGCGATGGATAGGGATGCCGTGGCGGTCGATGGCGCGCGCGAGTTCGTCATCGACCTCGCCATACTGGACGTTGACGAACCTCACGCCGGGCACCTTCAGGATCGGTCCCCACATGTCGAGCGCGCTATAATATTTGCTGCGCTTGGCTGCCAGCATCATCGAGCGCCAACAGATGCCGATGCGCGGCCCATTGCCCAGAACTTCGAGCCCTTCACGGATGCGGGCCGCGCGCTCCGGGTTGGGCGTCAGAAATGCCCGGCGCGGAAAGTCCGCCACGGATTTCCGGAAATGGGGGATGGCGCTGCCCATCGAGATGTGGAAATCCGGCTCGTTGTCCCTGGCGGCCCACGGCACGAGGCGCAGCTCA
>JBOHKI010000109.1:0-5082 GCA_050728855.1 Rhizomicrobium sp.
GCTGCGTCACCCACGATCTGTGGGAGGAGCTGGGCCGGCAGATCCATGTGTTCCTGTCCAGCGTGTCGCTGGCCGACGTCGTGGAGAAGCGCGTGCTCGGCCGCGCCAAGCCCTGCGAGGCCAAGCCCGCGGAAGTGAAGGCGGACGCGCAGCGCGAAGCCGCGTAAGCGTCCGTTCGTTTGATGATTTACTGGGACCACAATTCGACTGCGCCCCTGCGCGACGAAGCCCGCGCGGCGATGCTGCGCGCGCTCGAGGGCGCCGGCAATCCGTCGTCTGTGCACGCGGCCGGACGCGCCGCGCGCACCATCGTCGAGGATGCGCGCGAGCAGGTGGCGGCGTTCGCTGGCGCGCGGCCGGGCGAAGTGATCTTCACCAGCGGCGGCGCGGAATCCAACGCGCTGGCGCTGCGCGGCGCCGTCGCGGGCGCGCTGGAGGACGAAGATCGCATCACGCGGCTGTTCGTGTCCGCGACCACGCATGACAGCGCGCGCGCCGTGGCCGCCTCGCTGGCGGAGACCGTGCCGGGCCTGAAGGTGAGCGAGATCGCAGCCGGCAAGGACGGGCGCATCGATGCCGCTCAGTTCCGCTTCCAGCTGATGAACGGCAAGGGCCGCGCGCTGGTGTCGCTGATCTTCGCCAACAACGAGACCGGCGTGCTGGAAGACGTGGCCACCCTTTCCGCGATCCTGCGCAAGGAAGGCGGCGAGGGCGCGCTGCTGCATGTCGACGCGGTGTCGAGCGGGTTGAGTCCCATCCGTTTCTCCGCCTGGGACGCGGACTATCTCTCGCTGTCCGCCCACAAGATCGGCGGGCCCCAGGGCGCCGGCGCACTGATTGCGCGCGAGACCGCGCCTCTGGCCGCGCTGTTCAACGGCGGGCAGGAGATGCGCCGCCGGGCCGGAACGCAGAACGTGCCAGGCATCGCGGGCTTCGGCGCCGCGGCCCGCGCGCTCCAGGCCAATTTCGACAACGAGGCCCAGGCCGCCAGCACCGGGCGCGACGCATTCGAGGCTGCGCTGCGCAAGCTGGAGCCCAATGTCGTGATATTCGGCGCGGGCGCGGTGCGCCAGAAAAACGTGTCATGCTTCGCGCTGCCGCAGCTCCAGGCTGAAACGACGCTGATGGCGCTGGACCTCGACGGCATCTGCGTCTCCTCGGGCGCGGCGTGCTCGTCGGGCAAGGTCTCGCCCAGCCACGTGCTGGCGGCGATGGGCGTGGCCGACAGCCTGGCGCGCTGCGCGCTGCGGGCGAGTTTCGGCGCGCAAACCACCCGGAACGAGATCGACGCGGTCATCGCGTCGCTTGCCCGGCTTGTCGCGCGCAAAGTCGCGCTGGCGGTGTAGCGATGGCTGCGATCGAAACCCGCGAACAGGTTGCCGCGCTCGGCGAGAAGTACAAATACGGCTTCGTCACCGATATCGAGATGGAGCGCGCGCCGCGCGGCCTGTCCGAGGATACCGTCCGTTACATCTCGGCCAGGAAGGGCGAGCCGGAATGGATGCTGGAGTGGCGGCTGGCGGCCTATGCCCGCTGGACGCAGATGCGCGAGCCGGACTGGGCGCGCGTGCATTACCAGAAGATCGACTACCAGAACGCCTATTACTACGCCGCGCCCAAGAACACGCCGCAGAAGCAGAGCCTGGACGAAGTCGATCCCAAGCTGCTGGAGACATACGAGAAGCTGGGCATCCCGCTGCACGAGCAGAAGCTGCTGGCCGGCGTGGCGGTGGACGCGGTGTTCGATTCGGTGTCGGTGGCGACGACGTTCAAGGCCAAGCTTGAAGAGGCGGGGGTGATCTTCTGTCCGATCTCCGAGGCGATCCGCGAGCATCCCGATCTGGTGCGGAAATATCTCGGCACGGTGGTGCCGGTGACGGACAATTTCTTCGCCACGCTCAACTCCGCGGTGTTCTCCGACGGCACGTTCGTCTACGTGCCCAAGGGCGTTCGCTGCCCGATGGAGCTCTCCACCTATTTCCGCATCAACGCCAGCGAGACCGGACAGTTCGAGCGCACGCTGATCGTGGCGGACGAGGGCTCCTATGTCAGCTACCTCGAAGGCTGCACCGCGCCCAAGCGCGACGAGAACCAGCTGCATGCCGCCGTGGTCGAACTGGTGGCGCTGGAAGGCGCGGAGATCAAATACTCCACGGTGCAGAACTGGTATCCCGGCGACGAGAACGGCCTCGGCGGCATCTACAATTTCGTCACCAAACGCGGCGATTGCCGGGGCGATCGCTCCAAGATCTCCTGGACGCAGGTGGAAACGGGTTCGGCGATCACCTGGAAATATCCCAGCTGCATTCTGCGCGGCGACGACACGGTGGGCGAATTCTACTCCATCGCCATCGCCAACCATTTCCAGCAGGCCGACACCGGCACCAAGATGATCCACCTGGGCAAGAACACGCGCTCGCGGATCATCTCCAAGGGCATCAGCGCCGGCCGCGCACAGAACACTTATCGCGGCCTGGTGAGCGTGCACCCCAAGGCCGAGAAGGCGCGCAACTACACCCAATGCGACTCCCTGCTCATCGGCAAGGAATGCGGCGCCCACACCGTGCCCTATATCGAGGCGCGCAATCCGTCGGCCCGCATCGAGCACGAGGCCACCACATCGAAGATCGCCGAGGACCAGCTCTTCTACTGCCTGCAACGCGGCATCCCGCAGGAAGAAGCCGTGGCGCTGATCGTCAACGGCTTCTGCAAGGAAGTGCTGCAGCAGCTGCCGATGGAGTTCGCGGTGGAAGCGCAGAAATTGGTCGGTATCTCGCTGGAAGGGAGCGTGGGATGAGCGCGCCACTTTTCCTCCCCCGTTTACGGGGGAGGACCCGAGCGAAGCGAGGTGGAGGGGGACTTCCCCCTCCGGCTATCTCGCGCGTCGCGCTCGACAGCATCCTCCCCCGTAAACGGGTGAGGAAAGGAACGTAGCATGCTTGAAATCAAAGACCTCCACGCCGCCGTCGGCGGCAAGGAAATCCTCAAGGGGCTGACGCTGAGCGTCGGCGCCGGGGAGGTGCATGCGATCATGGGCCCGAACGGGTCGGGGAAATCGACGCTCTCCTATGTGCTGGCGGGGCGCGAGGGTTACGAAATCACCTCGGGGACCGTGCGTTACAACGGCGAGGACCTCACCACCCTGTCCGCCGATGCGCGCGCAGCGAAGGGTATCTTCCTCGCGATGCAGTATCCGGTGGAGATTCCGGGCGTCACTACGCTCACTTTCCTCAAGACCGCGCTCAACGCCCAGCGCCGCGCGCGCGGCGAGAAGGAGATCGACGCGGTGGGCGTTCTGAGGCTGGTGCGGGAGAAGGCAGCTGCGCTGAAGGTGCCGGAAGACATGCTCAAGCGCGCCCTCAATGTCGGCTTCTCCGGCGGCGAGAAGAAGCGGCTGGAGATTCTGCAGATGGCGCTGTTCGAGCCCGCGCTGGCCATTCTCGACGAAACCGATTCCGGGCTCGATATCGACGCGCTCAAGCTGGTCGCTGACGGTGTCAACGCCTTGCGGACGCCGAAGCGCGCGATGCTGGTCATCACGCATTACCAGCGCCTGCTCGATTACATCGTGCCGGACCGGGTGCACGTGCTATCCGCCGGGCGCATCATCAAGGAGGGCGGGCCGGAACTGGCGCACGAGCTGGAAGCGAAAGGCTATGCGCAGATCGTGAAGGACGCGGCATGAACGCACTTCCCAACCGCCGGGTCGAGGACTGGAAATACAGCGACCTGCGCAACGCGGTCGATCCGGCCGTCGTCACGGACGCGCCGACGGCGGCATGGTCGGTCGCGGCGGCCTCTGGCGCGGTGGACATCGCCGACCTGCCCGCGATCCTGCCGCGCGGCGAGCACGGGGCAATGGCGGAATTCGCGATCGCCTCGGCCAAGGCCGGACCCTATCTGCGCGTTGCCAGGGGCGATGCCGGCGCGGCGCATCTTCAACTCACCGAGGGTGGTCACGGACGTGCCCTGATCGTGGTCGAGGATGGGGCGTCGCTCACGCTCGAGGAGACGGTGCTGGCGCGGGACTTCGCCAATGTCGCGGTCGAGATCGCCATCGGGGCGAACGCGACGCTCACGCATGTTCGCCACGCCCCGGCGCGCGCTGAGGCGGCGCAGGTGGCGGACTATTCCGTGCGAATCGCGGCAGGCGGCCGGTATCGCGCGCATATCGCGGATTTCGGCGCCAGGCTTTCGCGCACCGAACTGCATATCGCGCTGGAAGGCGCGGACGCCGAGGCGCACATCTCCGGCGCGAGCGTGCTCGACGGTTGCCACGCGGACGTGACCACGCATGTGACGCATGCCGTGGCGGACACGCGCAGCACGCAGCTGTTCAAGTATGTCGCGGGCGGGCATTCACGCGGCGTCTATCAGGGCAAGGTCAGCGTGGCGCACGGCGCCGATGGATCGGACAGCCGCCAGACCGCCAAGGGGATGCTGCTCGGCGGCCGCGCGGAGATCGACCTCAAGCCGGAGCTCGAAATTCTCGCCGACGATGTGAAGTGCGCGCACGGCGCCGCAGTGGGCGACCTCGATGCCGATTCACTGTTCTACCTGCAATCGCGCGGCATTCCCGAGGCCGAGGCGCGCGCGCTGCTGATGCGCGCCTTTCTGGGCGACGCGGTGGACGAAATCCGCGATGAGACGATCCGCGCCGCGGTGTGGCTGGCCGTGGAAGCGGCGCTGGAGCGGCTGTCGTGACGGCGCAGCCCAAATTCCCGCACCTGTTCGACGCGGCCGCCGCGCGGAAGGATTTCGCGATCCTGTCACGCGAGGTTTACGGCAAGCCGCTCGTCTATCTCGACAGCGCGGCCTCGGCGCAGAAGCCGGACGCGGTGCTGGACGCGATGCGCGATTTCGCGCGCACCGATTACGCCAACGTCCATCGCGGGGTGCATTACCTCTCCGCCCAGGCGACGGAGCGTTACGAAGCCGCGCGCGAAACCGTGCGCGGGTTCCTCGACGCCGCCCATGCGGACGAGATCGTCTTCACCAAGGGCGGGACGGAGGCAATCAATCTCGTCTCCTATTCCTACCTCGCCCCGCGCATCCAGCCGGGCGACGAGATCGTGCTGTCGG
>JBOHKI010000110.1:0-4760 GCA_050728855.1 Rhizomicrobium sp.
CCAGCGCGATCCGCAACGCAACCGGATAGGCGAAGGACGGATCGGGCTGGCCCGACACGAGCGCCGCCGCTTCGTGCAGCACCCAGCCCAGCGCCGCGCTGCCCAGGATCAGCGCCAGCGGGATGCCGGCGCCGTTGGCGACCCCGCTTGCGCTGACGCGCGCGCCGCTCACCGCGCCGATGAGCGCGATCAACGCGAACGCGACGATCGACAGGGGCAGCGCCCAGCCCGCCGGCATGCGCGGCAGCCACGCGCCCATCACCGTCAGGTAGACGTCGTCATGGCCGCCTTGCAGACTCGCGAAATCCGTCTGCTCCAGCGAACGCGCCATGCCCAGCATGTTGTCGCCATGCTGCTGGAGGGTGACCGGCGACAGGTTCTCGCGGCGATCGAGCGGCGTGTGGTAATGCGCGACATTGTCGCTGAAAGCGAAATTGAACGAGGTGAATCCCTGATCGATGAACAGCGTGAGGTCGGTGTCGTTGGGCAGCAGCTTGTAGATCACCGAGAACAGCGACGAGGTCGCATAATGCGGCACGCTCCTGGCATAGAGATCGATCAGCGGCCCGTCGCCGGGGCTGGTCTGGAACAGCAGGCTCGGCCCGCGATTGCCCCGCGCCTCGACATTGACGGCGGCGCCAATACGCGCCTTGAGCGCCGGATTGTCGAGGAACGACGCCGCGCCGAGCAGTCCGAATTCTTCGCCGTCGGTGAGCACCGCGAGCACGGGATGGCGCGAGTGCCCGCCCGCGGCCTTCAGCGCGCGCACGGTTTCCAGCACCGTCGCCACGCCGGATTCGTCGTCCGCCGCGCCGGGGCCCGCGGGCACGGAGTCGTAATGCGCCAGCAGCACGATCGCCTTGCCCGGATTGGATATCGAGCCCGGGATCGCGTCGGCGATCACGTCGGTGACGGTGCCGCATTCGACAACGCCATAGCGCGGCGAGGAATTGCATCCCGTGGCCCTGTAGGTCGTGGCGCGCACGCCGAGCCGCGCGAACTGCCCGAGGATGCGCGCGCGCACCGCGGCGTTCTCGGCGCTCGACGCGGGATGCGGCCGCTCCGGGCCCAGCAGTCGCGCCAGCACGTCCTCCGCACGGCCCGCGGAAAACTCCGTCGCCGGCGCGTTGGCGCCTTGCGGAAACGGCATCGACTGGTCGTATTTCGACAGCCACCACACCGCGCCCGCGATCAGCACCAGGACCGCAAACCGAACCAGCCCGCCCGCATTCCCCCGCACGACAAATCCTCCCCTGCCCTGGGCGGACCCTAGCACGCCGCGCGCAAAAGGTGATCACGCGCAGCGGTGCTGGTCGATTTCCCGGACTTTGCATTTCAGCCATGCACCGCGGCCAGTGGCGCGGCGCGGCGCCCGCCCCTAGCATCGCGACAGCCCATACACGGATCGCCGTAATGCGCCGCAGCGCGCCGTTCCCCGTCCTGTTCTTCGCCAGCGCCGCGCATGCGATGAACCATGTGCTGCTGACGCTCTATCTCACCCTCGTGCTGATCGTCGGCAAGGACTGGCACCTGTCCTACAACGCGCTGATCGCGCTGTGGGCGCCGGGCGCGATGCTGGTGGGCGTGGGTGCGCCGCTCGCGGGTTGGCTGGGCGACCGCTGGGGCGAGACCCGCATGCTGGTCCTCTGCTTCCTCATGCTTGGCGCGGCGGCGATGCTGGCCGGCCTGGCGCGGAACGCGCTCCAGCTCGAAGGCGCGCTGGCGCTGCTGGGCCTGGCGGGCTCGATCTATCATCCCGTCGGCATCGCCTGGGTGGTGAAGCATGCGCAGGCGCGCGGCCGCGCCATCGCCTCGACCGGCATTGCGGGCAGCATCGGCGTGGCCATGGGCCCGATCACGGCGGGCGGGCTGGCCACGCTGTTCGGCTGGCGCGTGGGCTTTCTTCTCCCCGGCGCCGTCACCGCCGCGCTGGGCGTGGTGCTTTATGCGTTTTATGCCACGGGCCGCGTCGCCGACCGGCGCGACGACGCCGTCGAGCACGCAACGCTGCACAGCCGCGCCGACGCCACGCGCGCCTTCGCCGCCATGGCCGTGACGATGACGGCGACGCTGGTGATCTATTCCGGCTTCGGCACCGCGCTGCCCAAGCTGATCGAGATCGGCACCCGGCTGGGCGCGCTGGGCAATTCCTGGCGCTTCTTCGCCATCGGGCTCGCGGCGGGATCCATCCAGCTGCTCGGCGCATCGGGCCAGTTCGCGGGCGGCCACTTCGCCGACAAGGGCCGCGCCAAGCTCGCCTATCTGGGCGGCTTCGCGGCGCTGGCTTGCGTGCTGCCGCTGCTCGCCCTCGGCAGCGGCGCGGGCCTGGCGCTGGCCGCGGTCGCCACCGTGTTCCTGTTCGAATGGATCGCGCCCATCGAGACGACGTTCCTCGCCCGCTTCACCCCGCAGGGCCGCCGCGGCCTGGTCTTCGGAATCCGCTACGCGCTGGCCGCCATCGGCACGCCGGCCGGCGTGTGGCTGGTGGCGCGGCTCTACAATCCGGCCGACGGCTTCTTCTACCTGCTGGCCACGCTCGCGGCATTGTCGCTGGTCGCGCTGGCCTTCGCGCTGTTCATCCCGGTGGGGCGCGGCGAACACATCCCGCTCGTGGCCGAGCCGGGTGCGCTCCTCGCCGCGGAGGATTAGAACGCGCCACGCACCATCGGTGCCGGCATCAGGCGTGGCGCGCGCTCACCGCGGCGGGAAAGTTGGAAGGCGCGCCGAAGTAGCATTCGAGATCCGTTATCCGTCCGTCCCGGACCTTGAAATACTCCACGTTCCGGATGTTCCTGTCGTTCATGGTCAAGCAGTTGTAGAGCACGAACGCCTCGTTGCCGCTCGGGAACAGCCGCAGCAGGTCGAACCGCTTGATCTCTTTTGCGTTGCTGTCCCAGCACCGCGTCTTGAAAACGCTCTTGCTGATGTGGTCGTCGCCGGCCGCGCTGGAAAACGCGAAATCGTCCGCCAGCACCATGTCCTCGGCATCCCAGTCCTTGTCAACCCACGCCTTGTAGTGCCTGCGGATGACCGCCTCGGTCGCGGAACCGACGGCGCCGCCTGCCGTTGCCCCGGCGATCGCCGGGATGCCCGCTGCCGCGGCCAGCACCGTGGTGCCCGCCCCGAACAGCATCCGGCGGGACATTGCTATCGCTGTCATGACTTGTCTCTCCCTTTGTGTGGCTTGCGTTCGGACCGAAGCGCGGCACCGCGCTTATTTCCCGAACGGCGGAACAGCATTTCGACGTAGCGGCGCAGATGGTCGACGCAGGCCTCGGCGACCGCGCCGTCGCCCTTCGTTTTTGCCAGGATGAAGGCGCCCTGCAGCACCGCCAGCGCGTGAAGCGCGAGGCTTTCGGCCGTCCAGGGCGCGCGGATGCGGTGGCGCGTCATCGCATCGGCGATGTCGGATTCCAGCTTGGCGGCGTGGCCACCGATGGAAGCATCGCAAGCGCGCCGGATATCGGGGTGGGTCTCGTAGGTTTCCTGCACCATCGTGCCGACGAGACAGCTGAACTCCATGACGGGACCGCGGAGCATCGCCTTGCGGAAATCGAGATAGCCCAGGACGCGGTCGAGCGGATCGTGGAGTTGCCGGTAGGGCGCGGCGTCGAAAAGCGCCTCCGATATTTCCGACCAGTGATCGGCGGCCGCGACCGCGAGCGAACCCTTGCTCGGGAAGTGGTGGAAGAACGCGCCCTTGGTCACGCCGGCGCGGGCGCACAATTCGTCGACCGAGGTCGCCGCGTAGCCCTTCTCGCGGATCGCCGAAGTGGCGGCCTCGACGAGTTTCCCGCGGGCGCCGCCCGGCCGTGTCGTCTGGAGTGCCTGCGCGCCCATGACCGTAACATACCGACCGGTTGGTATGCCGTCAAGAACGGCCGTGGCCGGACGCTCGCTTGACTCCCTTCTATATTTCCATAACATTGGAATTATGGAATCCACCGACGCCATCAAGCGCCTCTCCGCCCTCGCCCAGGACGCCCGGCTGGCCGTGTTCCGGCTGCTGGTGAAGGCCGGGCCGGACGGCATGGCCGCAGGCGACATCGCCCGCGCGCTGGCCATCCCCGCCAACACGCTCTCCGCCCAGTTGCTCGTGCTGTCGAACGCGCGGCTGACGCGCGCGCGCCGCGACGGCCGCTCGATCATCTACGCCATCGACTTCGCCGCGATGAGCGAGCTGCTCGTCTATCTCACCGAGGATTGCTGCGGCGGGCGCGCGGAGGTCTGCGCGCCGCTGGCCGCCATCGCATCGCGCTGCTGCGCGCCAACAGGGAAGACACGCCATGAAACGCCTGCACGTTCACGTCGCCGTTGACGATCTGGATCGCTCCATCGGCTTCTACGCCACGCTGTTCGGCGCCGCGCCCGCCGTGCGCAAGGACGACTACGCCAAGTGGATGCTGGACGATCCGCGGGTGAACTTCGCCATCTCCGCGCGCGGCCGCGCCGCCGGCATCGATCATCTGGGCATCCAGGCCGAGGACGACGGCGAATTGCGCGCGCTCGCCACCCGCCTCAAATCCGCCGGCGAGAAGACGCTGGACGAGGAGGCGACGACCTGCTGCTACGCCAGATCGAACAAATCCTGGGTCGAGGATCCCTCCGGCGTGCGCTGGGAAACCTTCTTCACCTTCGACGAAGCGACCACCTATGGCGAGGACGCCAGCCCGGCAGCCGAACCCAAAGCCGCCGCCGCAGCGGCATCCGAAGCCTGCTGCGGAGGGTCCTGCGGATGAGCGGCGCGCCCTACAACGTCC
>JBOHKI010000111.1:0-4693 GCA_050728855.1 Rhizomicrobium sp.
GTATCGACCTCCCCCTTGCGGGGAGGTCGAAAAACGCGCGAGCGTTTTTCGGGTGGGGGTCCTGCCGTGCTTTCACCACCGCGCCCCCCACCCGAAAAATCCGTCGCTGCGCTCCGGATTTTTCGACCTCCCCGCGAGGGGGAGGTTGATTGCCGGGTCGAGCCCTCCAACCCTTCGCCATTCGCCATTCGCCATTCGCTATTCACTATTCGCCATTCGCGCATCCTCCGCGATCAACCGCGATCCCCGCTCATAGGTCACGTAGCGCCACGCCCATTGGATCGCCACCATCAGGCGGTGCTGGAAGCCGACCAGCAGATAGACGTGGATCAGCGCCCAGAAGCTCCAGGCGAGCCAGCCCTTCATCCGCGCCCAGCCGAAATCGAACACCGCGGCATGGCGCCCGATGATCGCGGTGTTGCCGCGGTTGTGGAAGGTGAACGGCTTGGGCTGCTGCCTGGCCACGATCCGCAGCGCCAGCGCCCGGCCGAGATAGGCGCCCTGCTGCTTGGCCACCTGCGCGAGGCCGGGCAGCGGCCTGCCGCTCTCGTCCGGACACAGCGCGATGTCTCCCAGCGCGTACACATTCTGCAATCCGGTGACCGCGAGATCGCGCGCGACGGTGACGCGCCCGGCGCGATCCACCGGCGCGCCCAGCATCGCGCCCAGCCGCGATGCGCGCACGCCGGCCGCCCAGATCACCAGTCCCGCGCCGATGGCTTCGCCATTCGCAGTCACGCCGCCGGCCGTCACGGTCTCGACCGCGCAGTTCGTCCGCACCGTCACGCCGATGCGGCCAAGCTTGCGCGCGGCGTAGTCCGCGAGGCTGTCGGGAAACGCCGCCAACAGGCGCGGCCCCGCTTCGAGCAGCAGCACGGTCGCCGTCTCGGCATGGATGCGATGGAAATCCCTGGACAGCGCGTAACGCGCCAGCTCCGCGATGGAGCCGGCCAGCTCCACCCCCGTCGGCCCGCCGCCGACCACCGCGATGGTCATCAGCCGCTTCTGTTCGGCGGGGTCGCGGCTCATCTCCGCCTGCTCGAACGCCAGCAGCAGGCGCGAGCGGATGACGCGCGCATCCTCGATGGTCTTGAGGCCGGGCGCGAAGCGCGCCCAATCGTCATGTCCGAAATAGGAGTGCGTGGCGCCGGTCGCCACCACGAGGACGTCGTAGTCGAGCACGCGGCCGTCGCCGAGCGAGACGCGCCGGGCCGCCGTGTCGATGCCCGTCACCGCGTCCAGCATCACCTCGATGCCGGGATAGTCGCGCAGCATCTTGCGCACCGGCTCGGCGATGTCGGCGGGGGAGAGCGCGGCTGTCGCCACCTGGTAGAGCAGGGGCTGGAACAGGTGGTGGTTCTGCCGGTCGACCAGCGTGGCCGCGATGCCCGCGCGGCCGAGACCGCGCGCCACCTCGATGCCGGCGAATCCGGCGCCCAGGATCACGATG
Organism: Rhizomicrobium sp.; assembly: GCA_050728855.1. Lineage (GTDB taxonomy): Bacteria > Pseudomonadota > Alphaproteobacteria > Micropepsales > Micropepsaceae > Rhizomicrobium. Next base: position 1,451 of record JBOHKI010000111.1, read on the forward strand.
CGGGGGGCTTCGGCCATGAACGGGACTCGCCTTGCGCGCCCGCTTTATATAGTCCCTTCCCATGACCCCGTCCGCCCGCGTCCAGGCCGCCATCGAGATCGTGGAGGCGCTGGAAACAAGCCGTCTTCCGGCCGACCGGTTCATTCGCGAATATTTCCGCGCCCGGCGCTATGCGGGTTCGAAAGATCGCGCCGCGGTGGCCGGGCGCGTGTTCGACATGTTCCGCCATCATGCCTCCTATGCCTGGCGCATGCGCGGCGCCTCCGCCCGCGCGCTGGCCATCGCCTCCCTGCTGGCAGAGGGCGCCGATCCCGCCGCGCTCTTCACCGGCGGCTACGCGCCCGCGCCGCTGATGGACGACGAACGCGCCGCCATCGCCGCGCCGCCCGAAGGCGGGATGCCGGTCGCGGCGCACGGTGAATTCCCCGATTTCCTCGAAAGCCAGCTGAGGCAAGCGTTTGGCGAGAACCTGCTGGCCGAGATGAATGCGATGCGGGAACGCGCGCCTGTCGATCTGCGCGTCAACACATTGAAAGCCTCGCGCGACGAGGTGCTCGCCGCGCTTCGTAACGAAGGTTACGAAGCCGAAGCCACGCCGCGCGCGCCGACCGGGATCCGCCTGCCCGCGGGCGCCAGGGGGCTCGACAAGAGCAAACTCTTCGAAAGCGGCGCGTTCGAATTCCAGGACGAGTCCGCGCAGATCGCGGTGGCCTTGTGCGGCGCAGCACCCGGCATGCGCGTGCTCGATCTCGCGGCGGGCGCGGGCGGCAAGACACTGGCGCTGGCCGCCGCCATGAACAATCTGGGCGAGATCACGGCCCACGATATCGACGAAGGCCGCCTGCACCAGATCGGCGCGCGCGCCGCCCGCGCCGGCGTCACCATCGTTCAGCCCCATGCGGGGCCTCAGCCGCCCAGGCGGCCTTACGATCTCGTGCTGCTCGATGCGCCGTGCAGCGGCTCCGGCACATGGCGGCGCCAGCCGGAAAACAAATGGCGGCTCAGCGAGGCACGCCTCGACGAACTCAACGCCTTGCAAGACAAGCTGCTCGACCAGGCCGCCGCGCGCGCCGCGGGGAAGGCGCGCCTCGTCTACGCGACCTGCTCGATCCTGCCGCGCGAGAACGAGGATCGCATCGCGGCCTTTCTTGCCCGCCACGCCGCGTTCCGGATACTGCCTGCGGCCACCGCATGGAACGGGGCGCCCGCGCCGCCGGGGCTTTCGGAATTCTTCCGCGCCGGCCCGTTGTCCACGGGCAGCGACGGGTTCTTCACCGCCATCCTGCAGCGATCGCAATCATGATGCTCGAGACCGAACGCCTGATCCTGCGTCAGCCGGTCGAGGCCGACATCGATGCGTGGGCGGCATTCGACGCCGACCCTGTCGCGACCCGCTTCTTCGGCGGCCCCAAGGATCGCGCGGAAGCCTGGAATTTTCTCGCACGGGTCGCGGGCATGTGGGCGCTGCGCGGTTGCGGGGTGTTCTCCGTTTTCGAGAAGACATCGGGCTGCTGCATCGGCCGCATCGGCCCGCACCGGCCGGAAGGCGCGACGGCCGAAGTCGGCTGGGCGCTGCTGCCGACGCATTGGGGCAAAGGCTACGCCACCGAAGGCGCGCGCGCCGCGATCGACTGGGCCGTCGATCATCTGGGCTGGAGCGAAATCGCCCATTGCATCGACGCGGACAACGCGCCCTCCATCGCGGTGGCGCACCGGCTGGGCGCCAGATGGTTGCGCGTGGCGCGGGACAGCCACGGCGGACCGACACAGGTCTACGGCCAAACCGCGCAGGATTGGCGGGCGCGGCGCTGAGGAGACTTCCGATCGGTCTTCCGATTGGTCTTCCGATTCGGGCGCGGCGTTTGGTTCGCTGGACAGGGCCGGACGCGCTCGTGTAAATCCCGCCATGGCAGCTCCCGTCCTCATCCTCGATTTCGGTTCGCAAGTCACCCAGCTCATCGCACGCCGCGTGCGCGAGGCCGGCGTCTATTGCGAGATCGTCCCGTTCAACAAGGCCGATGCCGCGCTCGCAGGCGACGCGCCGCCGCGCGCCATCATCCTCTCCGGCGGTCCCGCCAGCGTGATGGATGACGGCGCCCCGCGCGCGCCGCGTCGCGTGTTCGAGATGGGCGTGCCGGTGCTCGGCATCTGCTACGGCGAGATGGCGATGGCCGAGCAGCTCGGCGGCAAGGTGGAAGGCGGCCATCACCGCGAGTTCGGCCGCTCCGACATCGTCATCGAGAAAGTCTCGCCGCTTCTTGCGGGCCTTGGCGATATCGGTGCGCACGAGCCGGTGTGGATGAACCATGGCGACAAGATCACCGCCATGCCGCCGGGCTTTTCCGTCGTCGCCACGTCGGAGCATTCGCCCTATGCCGTGATCGCGGACGAGACGCGAAAACTCTACGGCATCCAGTTCCATCCCGAGGTGGTGCACACTCCGCGCGGGAGCCAGATCTACAGGAACTTCGTGCTCGGCATCGCCGGCATCAAGCCCGAATGGAACATGCATGCCTTCCGCGCGGCCGAGGTCGCGCGCATCCGCGCCCAGGTGGGCCAAGGCAGGGTGATCTGCGGGTTGTCGGGCGGCGTGGATTCCTCAGTCGCCGCCGTGCTCATCCACGAAGCGGTGGGCGACCAGCTCACCTGCATTTTCGTTGACACCGGATTGATGCGCGCGGGCGAGAGCGAGGAAGTCGTCTCGCTGTTCCGCGGCCACTACAACATCCCCTTGATCCACACCGAAGCCGCCGATCTGTTCCTCGGCCGCCTCGAGGGCGTGAGCGATCCCGAACAGAAGCGCAAGATCATCGGCTCGACCTTCATCGATGTGTTCGACGGCGAGGCCCACAAGATCGGCGGCGCGGAATTCCTGGCGCAAGGCACGCTCTATCCCGATGTGATCGAAAGCGTCAGCGCCACCGGCGGGCCGAGCGTCACGATCAAGTCGCACCACAATGTCGGCGGACTGCCGGCGCGCATGAAGCTCAAGCTGGTCGAGCCGCTGCGCGAACTCTTCAAGGACGAGGTCCGCGCGCTCGGCCGCGAGCTCGGCCTGCCGGAGAGCTTCGTCGGCCGCCATCCGTTCCCCGGCCCCGGCCTCGCCATCCGCATCCCCGGCGAAATCACCCGCGAGAAGCTCGATATCCTCAGGAAAGCCGACACCATCTACCTCGACGAAATCCGCAAAGCCGGCCTCTACGACACCATCTGGCAAGCCTTCGCCGTGCTGCTCCCGGTGCG
>JBOHKI010000112.1:0-4434 GCA_050728855.1 Rhizomicrobium sp.
GGCCCTGGCCGACCGTCGTCACCGCGCCCGTGCCGGCGCCGATCACCAGCGCCGCGCCTGCCGCCATCATTGCCAAATGTTGCATGGTCCACGCCCTTCGCGGCCGCCTGTTCCGGCCCTTGCTCAGATAATGCCGCGGGGCCCGCGATGTTCCGTGCCTGTTGACAGAGTCTGTCGGCAAGTTCCCATTCCGGGACACAATGGGTCGGGACACACTGGGCCGGGACACAAAGGGACTCGACATGGGCGATATCCGCTTGAGCGGACTCGGCGCGGGCGCGGCGCTGCTGGAGATCGACAACCCGCCCGCCAACGCGCTGGGCAGCGCGCTGCGTCGGCGCGTCCTGGAGCATCTGGACGCGCTGGACGCCGATCTTGCGGTGCGCGCCGTGGTGGTGACGGGGCGCGGCCGCGCCTTCTGCTCCGGCGACGATCTGAAGGAGCAGGAGGCGGCGCAAGCCCAGGGCATCGCCGCGCGCAAGCGCCTGCTGGGCGAGTTCGCTTCGGTGCTGGCGCGGATCGAACGGTTCCGCGCGCCGGTGATCGCGGCCATCGACGGCTGGTGCATGGGCGGCGGGCTCGAGCTCGCGCTCGCCTGCGACATCCGCATCGCCTCGACCGAGGCGAAGTTCGTCTGCGCCGGCGTGAACATCGGGCTCATGGCCTCGGCCTGGCGGCTGCCGCGCGCGATAGGCATGGCGCGGGCCAAACACATGCTGCTGACCGGGCTGCCGCAGGACGCGCTGACCGCCGAACGCTTCGGCCTCGTCACCGCGATCCATGAGCCGGACGCCTTGCGCGATGCGGCCGCCCGGCTCGCCCAGCGCATCGCGAGCCGCGCGCCGCTCTCGGTCGAGGCCACCAAGCGCGTCTCGTCGCTGCCGCCGGACGAGGGGGCCGAAGCCGCCGCGGCGGAGATGGACGGCCTCGTCACCAGCGCCGACCACGCCGAAGCGCTGGCCGCCTTCCGCGAGAAGCGGGAGCCACGGTTCGAGAGGAAGTAGCCACCCTCGCGCGTGACGCTGTCATCCCGGCCGAACGCAGCGAGAGCCGGGACCCACCGCGACAACGTCCGGATGGGTCCCGGCTCGGCGCGATGCGAAAGGCTTCGCTTGGCCGGGACGACAATGTTTGTTGACGGGAACCAAGCATTCACCATCCCCCGGCCATAGTGCGGGGAATGCGGAGTGTGATCGCCGAGGCTCTCGCCAGCGTGCGCCGGACGTTTGCGGCGCATCTGCCGCTCTATGCCTGCGCGCTCGCGTTCTGCGGCGCGAGCTGGGCGGCGACGGCGTATTTCCGGGTGCCGCTGTCGCTGGATGCGAGCCTGTTCTTCCTGAAGATGGTGCCGATCTTCCTGCTGCTGGGCGTGGGCGTGTCGGCCGCGCACCGCTTCATCCAGCTCGCGCGCCACCGCGCCCCCGATCCCGCGCGCGAACTGGGCCGCTGGCTGCGCGACGGATTCCTCGCCGGCGAGCGGCCGGGCAACATCGTCCACGGACTGCTCGCCTTCACGCCGCTGATGGTGAGCTTCGCCGCGCTCAAGAACGATATCCCGATGATCGCGCCGTTCTCGTGGGACGCGACCTTCGCGCATTGGGACAGCGTCATCGGCCTGGGGCGCGCGCCGTGGGAATGGCTCCAACCGCTCTTCGGCCATCCGCCCGTCACCGCGGCGATCAACCTCGTCTATGACGGCTGGTTCGCGGTGATGTTCGGCGCGCTGATCTGGCAGGCGTTCTCCGCCCGCGCCGGAACCTTGCGCATGCAGTTCCTGCTCGCCTTCGCGTTTTCGTGGTTCTTCGCGGGCAACGTGCTGGCCGTGATCTTCTCCTCCGCCGGGCCCTGCTATTATGGCCTGCTTCATTTGCCGCACGATCCCTATGCCGCACAGATGGACTATCTGCGCGCCGCCGCCGCGCACTGGCCGGTATGGTCCATCGGCGTGCAGGACGCGCTGTGGCGCTCCTATGTCGGCGGCCATTCGTCGGTCAGCGGCATTTCCGCGATGCCGAGCATGCATGTGGTGATCGCGGTGGTGGTGACGATGCTGGGCTGGCGCACCGACAGATGGCTGGGCGCGGCGCTGACCGCCTTCACCGCCATCGTCGTGGTGGGCGCGGTGCACCTGGCGTGGCACTACGCCGTCGACACGATCGCGGGCGCGGGGCTGGGCCTGTTCTTCTGGTACGCCGCCGGCCACGCCGCGCGCCGCTACGAGCGCTGGCTGCACGGGCGTTCCGCCCGCACGGTCGCGGCCGCCGCGCAGACGGCGTGACCTACGCGATCGCGTCGAGCCCCTTCTTGTCCACCAGCGTCAGGAGCTTCAGCGAAGCCCCGCGCGGCTTCTTCTCGCCCCGCTCCCACTGGCTGACGAGGCCGGTGGTGACGTTGAGATAGCGCGCGAACACCGCCTGGCTCGCGCGCTCCCGCGTGCGGATCGCCTTGATCTGCCGTGGCGACAGCGGCTTGACGGGCGTCAGGCAGGCCACGTCGAATTCGGCCATGGTCCTGTCGTCCATGAGGCCCGCGTCATGGAAGTCCTGCATGGTTTCATGCAGCGTCTCCAGCATCTTGCTGCGATACGTCTTAGACACGTGCGATCTCCCGCAAGACCTTCCTTGCCGTCGCCGAGGTCAGTTCGGCTTCGCTTAGTTTCAGCATCCAGTTCGCAGCTTTGCGATATTCTCTTAGTTCGTCCAGGCAGATATTGTCACGTTCGTTTTTTTGCGAAACCATAAATTAATATCGCGAGCGTTCCCTTCCGGAACGCGATGATTGTCCTGTAACCGCCAGATTTGCCCGCGCCGGACCTCGCTATACGCTGCTTGATCACACCGCCGCCGAGATCGGCGTTGATCAAGCCGCTCTGCGCACGCGCGACGGCTTCGGACAGAACCGCGTCCGACAACCGCTCATCCGCCGCGAAGCGCCCGAATGCTTTGGTCACGAAAATGTGCAAAGGCGGCCCGCCGATCCAGCGGACTATGTATAGCACTTAGTGTCATAGGCTGCAAACCCTAGCTGTCGAAGCTCGACGACGGGTTGCCGATGACGGCGAGGAATTCGCGGCGCGTGGTGGGGTCGTCGCGGAAGGCGCCGTGCATGGCGGACGTCACCATCGTCACGCCGGTCTTGTGGATGCCGCGCGTCGTCATGCATTGATGCGTGGCCTCGATCACCACCGCCACGCCCTTGGGCTCGAGCACCTTCTGGATGCAGTGCGCGATCTGCGCGTTCATCTTCTCCTGGACCTGGAGCCGGCGCGCATAGGCCTCCACCACGCGGGCGAGCTTGGAGATGCCCACGACCTTGTTGGTGGGCAGGTAGCCGACATGGGCGCGGCCGATGATCGGCGCCAGATGATGCTCGCAATGCGATTCGAAGCGGATGTCCTTCAGCACGATCATGTCGTCGTAGCCCTCGACCTCCTCGAAGGTCTTGGAGAGGAACTCCTCCGGATCCACGGCATAGCCGGAGAACCAGTCTTCGTAAGCGCGGGCGACGCGCGCTGGCGTGTCGACGAGGCCTTCGCGCGCGGGATCGTCGCCCGCCCAGCGCAGCAGCGTGCGGATGGCGCGCTCGGCTTCCTCGCGCGAGGGGCGCGGCTCGGCCGGCGCGGGCTGCTGGGCGCAAAACGTCATCTTGGGAGCTTGGGACATGGTCGCGTCTTCCGGGATGGGAATTTGGCGCATTAACAGGCCAACACGCGCCCGGGATCAACCCGGCGCGCAGTATGGAATACGCGGTGCTTCAGTGAATCTGGCGCCGCTCGTGAGGGCTTTCCAGCAGGAAGAGCGGGATTTCGACGCTGAAATTGTCGCCCGTGGAGCCGCGCATGTCGTAATGCCCGCTCATCGCGCCGGCCGGCGTCGGCAGCGGGCAGCCGCTGGTGTACTGGAAGGTCTGGCCGGGCTCGAGGATCGGCTGCGCGCCCACCACGCCGGGACCGCGCACGTCCTGGATGCGGCCGGAACCGTCGGTGATGCGCCAGTGCCGCGACAAAAGCTGCACGGTGTCCATGCCGTTGTTCTCGATGGTGACCTGGTAGGACCACAGGAAGCGGCCGTCTTCCGGATCGGACTGATCGTCCAGAAACGACGGCTTCACCGTCACGCGGATGCCCCGCGTGATCGATTGATAGATGGGGAAACGCGTTTCCCCGCTCGCGCCCGGTGACAGACCCCTCATGCGCCGACTATGGCGCGATCCGGCGTCCGCGCGCAAGCAGTTCCGGGGCGTGAACGTTAACGCGCGCGCTCAGCCGCGCGGCTCCACCGAAACGTCCGTTTTCACGGAATTGGCGATGAAACATTCGGCATGCGCCTGATGATGAATGCGCGCGAGCGTTTGCGAATCGACATCTGTGTTGCCCGCAAACCGCACACGCGGACGCAACGTTACACGCGCCATCCACAGCCTGCCGCCCTCGCC
>JBOHKI010000113.1:0-4281 GCA_050728855.1 Rhizomicrobium sp.
GCACGGGCTGACGCTTGCGCTTGCTGCGGCAAGGAGGGCGTCGCCATAAGCCAGAAGCGGATGAACAGAGCGACGGTCTCGACGGAGATCCCCACATCGCGTTCCAGCCGTTCCATTTGACGTGTGATCCGGTCGAGGCGCCGCGCCAAGGCCGCCTCCTGCCGCTCGGCGGCGTCAGGCGAGAGAAACGAGGCGATCGCCGCTTCGGCGACGAGGGATTTTGGCTTTCCGCGCCGCTCCGCGTATTCCGTGAATGCGCGCATGAGCTCCGGTTCGAGATAGACCGTGAATTGCTCCTTCATCGCGCCTCACACGTCGAGACCATCGCCGGGATCAAGCGCTGCCTGCCGCGCGACGGTCCGCATCCGCTGGCGGAGCACTTTTGCCTGCACGGGTTCATCATCCGCCTCGTCCACCAATATGACGAAGGGATCCAGTGGTGGCAGAGTTTCCGGCACGATCGCCTCGTGCTCGGGAAGGGCCGGTTCTCGCCGGACCCCGGAATTGTCAGGATCTTCGCCGGACGAGCCGGTCGTCGCAGGTTCCGGGTCGACCACGGGTGGCGGTAAAGTGCTCCATTCGTCTTGTGCTGCTTGCGGTTGCCTCTGTACCAGGTCTGTCAATGATGGCGGCGGCAGTATGCGCTCCTGGAGCCGCCGATCCTTATAAAAGCGGGCCTTCTTGGCACGGATCGGGGCCACGCCGGAGACGAGCACGAGTTCATCGGCGGGCGGAAGCTGCATCACCTCGCCGGGCGTGAGCAGCGGACGCGCCGTCTCCTGACGGGAGACCATCAGGTGACCGAGCCAGGGCGAGAGCCGGTGGCCGGCATAGTTCTTCATGGCGCGCATCTCGGTCGCCGTGCCAAGGGCGTCCGAGACTCGCTTCGCCGTCCGCTCATCATTGGTTGCGAATGCAACCCTCACATGACAATTGTCGAGGATGGCGTTGTTGGCCCCATAGGCCTTCTCGATCTGGTTGAGGCTTTGGGCGATGAGAAAACTTTTCAGGCCGTAGCCCGCCATGAAGGCCAGCGCCGACTCGAAAAAGTCCAAGCGGCCGAGCGCCGGGAACTCGTCAAGCATCAGGAGAACGCGATGCCGGCGGGCCTTCGCCTCCAGCTTTTCTGTCAGGCGGCGGCCGATCTGATTGAGGATCAGCCGGACCAGCGGCTTGGTCCGGCTGATGTCGGAGGGCGGCACGACAAGATAGAGCGCCGTCGGCCCGGTGTCCTCGACGAGATCGGCGATGCGCCAGTCGCACCGGCTCGTCACCTTCGCGACCACGGGATCGCGATAGAGCCCGAGAAAAGACATGGCGGTGGAGACCACGCCGGAACGTTCATTCTCGCTCTTGTTCAGAAGTTCGCGTGCGGCCGAGGCCACGACCGGATGCGGCCGGTCGCCCAGATGACGCGCCGTCATCATGGCGCTCAGCGTAGTCTCGATCGGGCGCTTGGGATCGGAAAGAAAGTTCGCGACACCGGCAAGCGTCTTATTTGGCTCGGCGTAGAGAACATGGAGAATCGCGCCGACCAGGAGCGAATGGCTGGTCTTCTCCCAATGGTTCCGGCGTTCAAGCGCGCCCTCGGGGTCGACCAGAATGTCGGCAATGTTCTGGACGTCGCGGACTTCGGCATCGCCGCGGCGAACTTCTAGCAGTGGATTGTAGGGAGAGGACTCTGGGTTCGTCGGATCGAACAGCAACACGCGGCCGAAGCGGCGGCGCCAGCCCGCCGTGAGGGTCCAGTTCTCGCCCTTGATGTCGTGGACGATGACCGAGCCAGGCCAGGTCAGAAGGGTTGGGATGACCAGGCCAACGCCCTTGCCCGAACGGGTCGGCGCAAAGCAGAGCACGTGCTCCGGACCATCATGACGCAGATAGTCATGTTTCCAGCGTCCCAGCACGACACCATCAGGCTCGAGCAGGCCGGCGGCACGGACTTCCTTCCCGGTCGCCCAGCGCGCGGAGCCATAGGTCACAACATTTTTCGTTTCCCGCGCCCGCCACACGGATATGGAGATCGCGCCAACTATCGCGGCGAAACCACCCGAGGCGGCGATGAAGGCCCCTTCGAAGAAAATCCGCGGCGCGTAAGCGTCGAAAAAAAACCACCACCAGAAGAACGCTGGAGGCGAATAGAGCGGCACACCCGCGACGAAGTACCAGGGATCTCCAAGCTGGGGCTGGTAGCCGAGCCGCCAGGCTGTCCATTGCGTCGCAGCCCAAATGGTCGCGAGCACAATCGCGAAAACGACAAGGATCTGGCCCCAGTGGATTTTGGTGGCAGGCATGTGATCACAATCGCTTTCCAGTCGCCCAACCTCATAAGTGTGATGCACAACTGCAATCCCTAAATTGTGAACGTCGCGGTTTCTCGCGGGTTAGCGCGCAAATACCGGGCTTCCGATCGGGGAGGCAGTTGTGCATTAAATCCCCAGTCCCCGCTTGCGGCCGAAGCTCCAGTCGATACCGCCATTGGAACGGGCGGTCCCCGAGACTTGCTTCCCGAGCTGATGCTCCAAAGACGGTGACCAGGGCACGAGGCTGAAGGCGAGCCCGTTGTCGATCATGGCAAAGCGGCCGGACGCGAGGGTCATTCGCTGGCGGTAGATCCCGGCAACGTGCTCGCTTCCCGTAGCGGACTGGTATGGAAGGCCCGTCTCCGCCGCGAGTTTTGCCGCAGTGGCTTCGAGTTCACGCCGGCGCAAAGAATCGAGTAAGCCGCTGACAAAGACGATGCGCCGGCCATGGCGGCGCGCGAGCCCTTCCTCAACCAAGTGGTCGATGCGGGCATTCATCGCCTCACGCACCTCAAGACCAAAGCCGCCCTCTGACATCGGCATGGTCTCGCGAGCGACAAGCCGCCGGTCAACCCAGGTCGCACCGTGCGCCGTCGATTGTACATCTATCGCAAAATCCGACCGGACGGCGATTGCAAGCCGCTGCCGTCCGGCCGCATCCTCGTAACGGCGTAGTTCCACGATCGACCCGGGGGCGGAATCCCCAGCCGCGTCTAAATCAGGCAGGCGGATATGATGCGCTCGGCCGTCAATGCCGTCGATGACGACAAAGGCCGAGCCCTTCAGCTCATCATCCAGCCCGCGCGCGACCAGACGGCCGATCACGGGCGTGGTTTCTATGTCACCTCTCAAGACAAAATCGGCGGCGGCCCGTTCCCATCCCCTCCCGGTCAGGCTTTGATGGATGCGCTTGATGATGTCGCCACGCTCGCCGAGCTCACGCAGCACCTCCTCCACGTGCTCGGACAGCGACCATCGAGCGGCACCAATGGGGAGAGCAAGACCGAGCGCCTCGAGCTTGCGCATACGGCCGATTTTGATCGCGTGAAACTCGTCCGGCTGCTGACCAGATGCTGGGCGAAGATCAATCACACCGCCATGCCCGGCCGCATCACGCGCAAGGGCCCGGTCGAGCCTGGTCCAGCGCTCCGCCCCGGCCTGCGACTCCAGGGAATGGTGGATCTCACGATCGGATCGTGGGCCAAGCTCCAAGGTCAGTAGCTGCTGTGCCCGAGCCCGCATCCCCTCGCGGATATAGTCGCGCGCAATGACCAGGTCCTGGTCGTCGTCGGTGCGCCCGCGGAGGATGACATGGACATGCGGATGCTCCGTGTTCCAGTGATCGACCGCAACCCAATCGAGGCGTGTGCCGAGGTCGTGTTCGGCATCGGCCATCAGATCGCGGGTAAAGGCTTTGACATTGGAAAGTTCGGTGGCATCCTCGGGCGAAACGATGAACCGGAAATGATGCCGGTCCTCCTCGCATCGCCCGGCGAAAGCACCATGATCGACATCGTCGGTCTCGGCACCGAACATTTTGGCTGGTGCACTGTCTTTCGTCACGCCGTCGCGACGGAGATAGGTGAGATGGGCGGCAAGCGGCACGCGCTTCATGCGGTGACGGACGACACGGGCCTTGACCACGGCACTGCGCGATCGGCCGGTCATGCTGCGCATTGCGACGAAGCTCGCGGCACGGCCCCGCCCAAAGGCACCGATCTGGGGTGAAGCCGAGAATCGGCGAGCCGTGCCGCCGGCCTTTTCGGCAGCGGCGAGCGCCTGAGCGATGAAAGGCTTGGCGCGCTGGCGGCGGTTTGCGCGGATGCGGCCGGGGCGGACACGGAGCTCGTCGTCTCGTTTCATGCCGCGCCCACCTGCAAGGTGCATGGATCGCAGCGTTCCCAATGAGAAAATTCCTTCAAAAAGGTAAGGGGCTTACGAGCACCTTGTGCTAACAGATTGCACTTGTTCGCCTCTT
>JBOHKI010000114.1:0-4244 GCA_050728855.1 Rhizomicrobium sp.
GATTTGGGATGGCGCCAAGGGCATCGATCTCAATCCCAAGGCGGCGGGGCCGGAGCAGCGCGACTATATCGAGCGCATCGCAATGCAGCCCATCGACCCGCAGGCCAACGGGCCGCAGCTGTTCTACGGGTTACGCTATCACGTGCACATCAACACCCCGGAAGAGGACATCACCTTCCACGACCAGACCGGCTATTGGCTTTGGGAGAAGGCGACAGGGCTGGTGCTGCAGACGCTGGCCATCCCGCGCGGCCAGGTCGCGCTTTCCTCCGGCTTCGCAAAGCCGGACGATTCCACACTGGTGGTGACGGCCCGGCGCGGCGAAACCGAATACGGCATCTGCTCCACCGCCTTCCTCGAATATGCCTTCCGCACGGATTCCTTCCGCCTCGAGATCACGTTCAATCCCGACGGAAGCTGGAGCTACGTCTCCGACACCATGCTCGCGGTGCGCGGGCAGGCCGAGCCGTTCCGCCATCGCGACGTCAACACGCTGCGCAAGATCGCCGAACCCACGCCCAATCCGCTGATGCAGCGCCACGCCCGGCGCGATTGACTGGCCGCCGCTGCCTCCCTGTGACCGTGGAGCAGGCGCGCGCCGGAGCCGTGCGACCGGGGGGCGCGCCTGGGTTATGCTGGCGGCGTGACCCGATTTGAGGCGCCGCTGCATGACCTCTTCGTCCTCCGTTTCGCTCGCCCTCCTCATGTTCGCCACCGGCGTCGGCATTCCGGTCATGGCAGCGCTGAATTCCCGGCTCGGGTCGCAGCTGGGCAGTCCGTGGGCGGCGGCATTCGTGCTGTTCGTGGTGGCCGCGGTCGTGGGCGGGATCGCGCTGGTCATCCAGGGCCTGCCGCAAGGGGGATGGCTCGTCGCGCCGCCACTCTATTACGCCGGCGGTCTGCTGGTGGCGTTCTATGTGCTCAGCATTACTTGGGCCGCGCCGCGCATGGGCGTGGCGAATGCGATCTTCTTCGTGCTCGTCGGCCAGATCGTCGCCGCCGCGATCATCGACCGCTTCGGATTGTTCGGCGCGCTCAAATCGCCGCTCACCGCGCAGCGCGCGATCGGCATCGCCTTCATGCTGGTGGGCGTGTACCTGGCGCGGCGCGTCGCCTGAGGCGCCGTTCACGGCGCAAGCGTCCCAAACGTCTGTCCTGCGGCATCCGGCGCGTGGCGCGTCCGGCATGAGAGGACATGGGCGATGGTCTTGGCGGCGCGGAACAACCCGAACTACGGGGGCGAGCTGATCAACCAGAAATATTCGCCGCTGCACGACATCATCCTCGCGCCGGACGATCATGCCTATTACCGCGCGCTGTTCACCGGCCGCATCAACGCCCTGACCGGGATCAACGCCTATCCGCCCAACGCCATCAATTTCTATGCCGATTGGGACACGGTGAACCCGGCCGTCGTCGCGGCCCAGGCGCCCATGGTGGTGGCCTCCACCAATCGCGCCAACTGGATGCAGCAGGCGCTCCGCAATGCCGACGCCCATGTCGAATTCACCGGCGCGTTCACCGGCTATCTCGACGCCACGACCTTCGACAACGACGTGGTCCCGTGGTACGCGCCGCTGCGCTCGGGGCGGCCGCTCTATGTCGTGGTCCATTGGAGCGAGTACGACTACTACAACGCCCGCATCGGCGGTTTCGCCAACGTCACCGTCGTCGCCTACAAATTCACCACCGGGCCGCATGTGATGGACATCGCCGGCTTCGGCGCCAGCCGCTATGCCGCGCTCCAGCTGATGATCGGCCTGCACTACCAGAAGGCCTGGGCGGTCGACGACAACACCGTCAACATCAACGGCTTCCCCAACGCGCTGGCAACCATCGAAGCGCACATGGCGGGCGCGGTGGCGCCCATCTGGGGCATCGGCTTCGGCGGCGCCACGCGCAACATCGGCCCGGCCGGTCTCTATGACGGCACGGTGACGTTCGCCGCGGTGCCCGACAATTTCGCCCTGACGGGGCCCGGCCTGCTCCAGCAGGCGGTGTTGTGGAACGTGGCGCAGTTCGCCGGCGCCAACATCAATTTCTGCCCGATCTTCGTCTCCTCCAACGAGGACATCAGCCTCAGCAATTTCCTCCAGCGCAGCGAGCGCGACGAACGCATCGTCACCGCCTTCCGCATCGTGAAGATCAACGCCGCGGGCGATCCCCCGATCTCCGACGGACCGGCCGGCAATCTCGGCGCCTCGACGCTGGTGGCCGCGCGGCGCAACCGCATGCAGCAGGTCTTCAGCACGATCGAGCAGGAGATTCCCATCAATCCGGGCGGCGGCGACGTGGAGCTCTACCGCTTCATCCGCGACACGGTCCTGCCGGTCTCCAACCAGCCGCAGGACAAGGCCCTGACCGCGCAAACCCAGGCCGTCGAGCAGGTGCTGGCCGCCGCCACGCGCAATGGCTGGTATCCGGCCACCGCGTTCAATCCCTATAACGGCCCGCCCGCCGTCAACTATCGCCCCGTCGCGCAGATCGGCTGATAGCACGCTCAGAACGTCGCCAGGTCCCTGTGCGCGGTGGGGATCGCGCTGTGGAACTGGGCGATGTTCTGCGGGAACAGTTCGAGATAGACGCCCTGCCGGTCGATCGCGGTGTTGCCCTCACCGTCGGGATAGATGCCGGCGAGCAGCATGGCGAGGAACTGGTCCGCGCCGCCGCAGGGCGCCGCGTCCTCTTTGGTCGAGCCGGCGCAGGCCGCGCCGCCGCAGGTCGCCGCGTTTCCGCTCGCGCAGGCCGAGGCGCTGGCCGGAAGCTGGCCGAGCAGTTCGTTGGTCTGCCAGCCGGGCCGCGCGCCCGCCGCCGCGCCGTCGCTGAAATAGGCCTTGAGCGTCGCGTCATAGGCGCTGGTGTTGGTGGGCGAGAGCGTGAGCGAGTCGAAGCCCAGCGCGATGTGGCCGGGCATCCTGGCGCCCGCGTCGCCGATCAGGTTGGCGGTCAGCCGCGCCGACAGCGCGGCCTGCTCGGATTTCGCGGTCGCGATCGAGCCATCGCTGCGGATTCCGGGAAAGGCGTTGAAGCCGATGAATCCGATGTTGAACGACTTTTGCGGAAAGTCCGCCGCGGCGGCGCGCAGCATCGCGTCCCACGCGCCGCGCACCTTGCCGGGCGTGTAGCCGAGGCTCTGCCAGGTGGCGAGCGTGTCGCTGGCCGCGCAATGCGCGCTGGCCGGCGGATCGATGGCGGGCAGCCGCATCTCGTCCGTCGTGGTGGAAAGACCGGAGAGCTTCAGCATGGCGAGAAACTGATACGTCTTCATCGTGCGCAGATGCGCGGCCAGCTTGGTGAGAAAGTCGCGATAGGCTTTGAGATAGTTCGGGTCGTAGGGCGCGGCCATGATGAAGGTGGTGCAGCCACCGCCGACCGAAGCGTTGACCGTGAAGCTGGCCGATGCGGCGCCCAGGCCCTTGGGCGCGGGCGCGGTCACCCAGCCCGGCGTGGCCCCGCCCATCACCACGCCGATCTCGAAGCGTTTGTGCGCCGCGGTCGCCAGCGCGATCGTGTCGTCCAGCGCCGTCCAGTCGTAGCTCATGAATCCGTTGCTGGTCTGGCCCCAGCGCAAATGGATGAGCAGCCCGTCGACGCCGGGCTCGGCCAGCGCCGCGGTCACCACCTGCTTCTGCTGTGCCAGTTGCGCCGCGTCGATGATGGCATAGACGCCGCCCGCCGGTGTTGCCGCGCCCGCAACTCCCGTTGCCAACACCCAGCCAAGGGCCGCCGCCATCCACGCCGATCTCATCGTCGATCTCCCCACGCCCCGGCGCGCGCCACCCTAGCAGCGGCGTGGCGGTTCTAGCCATTCGAAATTCGTCGTACGGTCGGCCATGGCGCCGCGAAGACCTCGCCGCAAGTTCGGTGCGTCGCAGAAGGCGCGCATCTTCCTGGCGTGCCTGCCGGATGCCGCGGCGGCCGCGCGCATCCATGCGCTCGCTCAGGACTTGAAGGCCGCGCACAACCTCTCCGCGCCGCTGATCCTGCCGGAGCATCTGCACGTCACGCTGTTCCACCTGGGCGACTGGCACGCGGTGCCGGAGGAAGTGGTGCGGCTGGCCAGCGATGCGGCGGCGCAGGTGCGCGCCGCGCCGTTCGACGTCGCGTTCGCCCGCGCGGAGAGCTTCCGCAACCGCACCGGAATCTTCCCCTTCGTGCTCACCGGCGATGCCAGGCAATGGAGCGGCCTGCACGCGCCGCTCGGCCAAGCCCTGAAAGCTTCCGGTCTCGGCGCGGCCACACAG
>JBOHKI010000115.1:0-3985 GCA_050728855.1 Rhizomicrobium sp.
GCGATCTGGAGCAAGTTTCCGGTCTGGTACCACCTGACGTTCTTCGTCTCGCTGCCGCTCCTGAGCGTGATCGGGGCGCGGTTCCGGCGGGGGTAAATTCGCGACGGCGTACACAGCTGTCATCCCGGGCGAACGCTGCGCCAGCGGCGTGAGACCCGGGACCATTGCGACGCGTCACCATGGGTCCCGGCGCTATGCGATGCCGGCGCATCGCTCCGGCCGGGATGACAAGCGCAAGTTCAGCGGTGCGGGTGAAGGCTCAATGAGGATTGCACACGCTCGCGCCCGCCGTGCAGCCCTGGGTCTTCAGCAGGAAGCGGATTCGCTTGTCGGTCTCGTCCTGGAGGCAGAGGCTCATTTCCATGGGCCAGATGCTTCCGCCCTTCTCGCCCGCGGTGTCCTCCTCGCAATGCCGGTCGCGATACCTGATCCAGGCGCGCTCGGCGTCGCGCAGGCCTTTCTTCGCGGCGTCATCCGGTAGCGCGGCCATCGATTGCCTGTAGACTCCGTTCAGGCGGGCGTCGGCCGCCTCGTAATTGTCGCCGGCACATTGGGTCATGTCGGCCTGGACCGTCAGGCCGCCGCAATCGCGCGTCTTGTAGAGCGGCGCCTCGCTCGCCGGCGCCGCGGCGGCGCACAGCCCGGCCAGCACGGCCGCGATCGCGGCGCGGCGAACAATCCTCATGGCGCGTTCTCCCGGAATTCCTCAAGCGGCACGGTGCTGTGGAATTTGGTAAGGTCGACCACGCGCCTGCCGTTGGCCATCATCGACAGCACGTCGACGAAGCGGTGGTTCCAGACGATGTGATCGGGCTGGTAGGCGTGGCGGGCATAGATGGTGTCGGCCAGCGTATCGTCGCGGCCCGACAGCAGCGCCACGATCTCCATCTGGTCCTTGCGCAGATCCTCGAGCGAACGGCCGAACAGCGGGCTCTTCTCGTCGATCCGGTGCATGATGGTCCAGGACAGCGCGAACAGCGAGGTTCGCGAGCGCGCCAGCGGCAAGTCCTCGAAGCGGCGCATGACGATGCCCTCGCGCGTCGTCACCTGGCGGGCGAGCGTGACGTTGATGCTGGCGTCCAGCACCTGGTTGCCGCGCTGGTTGGCGGCGCGGAACATCAAGGTCGGCACCCCGTCGAACGGCGTGATCAGCGCGACCCGGCTGAACACCACGCGCGCATAGGGCCGCGAGAAGCGCGCATAGAGCAGTGCCGTCACAACGCCCATATAGACGATGCCGACGAAAGCCTCGATCGAGACCAGCACGTTGGCGAAGAAACTCGCCGGCACCGAGACCGTGTAGCTCAGCGAGCCGATGGTCTGGACGCTGAACAGGAACGCGTCCCAGAAGCTTTCGTGCCTGGCGCGGCCGAAAGCGCCGGGGTCGAGCATGAAGCCGAAGGCGAAGAGCGCGTTGATGAGGATGAAGGAGCCGGCAAGCGCAAGGAAGAACGCCCACCACGGCATGATCAGCACGGCGTGATAGAAATCCGTCCAGCGCGAGGAATCCTGGCCCTTGACGACCGCCAAACGGCGCGCGTTGCTGGGCGAGGCGGACAGATAGAATGGCGGGGGCGGCTTCGGCTCGCTCATGCGATGGCGGCTTTCCGGCCGATGCGGCCCAGATGGGTGTCGCCGAAGGCGCCGGGATATTTGAGGCCGAAGCCCAGCGCGCGGTCGATGCCGACATGGGCGGCCCAGATCAGCGCCGCGGGGATCAGGACCGGCGGGCCGGCGAGCCAGCCGGCCGCGCCCATCAGCATCGGCCCGATGGTGGAGTGCATCGCGTTGTAGGCGAAGGCGCCCGCGCGCGGGCCGAAGACGTAGAACAGCATGCTGAGATCGGGCACCAGGATCAGCATCGCGAACAGCTTCCAGCCATCGCCGAACTTCGCATAGAGCGCGATGGACGCCGCGAACAGCGCCAGCGCCTCCAGCCGCAACAACCCCCGCACCGATCCCCGCGCCGCCCCGTCCATCGCCCCGACTCCTCGTTGGAGTTTGCGAGCCTATCAGCTTTTCGAATTCGCGCCGCGAAGGAGCCCTTCGACGCTCAAATCCTCGTCGATCAGGGGCCAATGCACGCCATGTCCGGCGGCGGACGGTTCCCAGGTCGCGCGCTCATGGGCCGAGGCCCCGGCAAGACGGGGAAACCAAGCAAGCGGCGCACGAATCTCGCGGCCGTCGCGCAACGCCAGGACCAGTGCCTCGTCGGTCACCGTCACGCTGGCGACGCGCGGGTCGCGAATTTCAGCCGAAATAGTCATGCCATGCCTTGAGGAAGGATCCGCGTTCTTCCTGCACCTTTGCGAGCAGGAGATTCAATTCCCGGTCTGCGAACCCGATATTACGCGCCAGCGAAACCGTCTCCAACCAGAATTTGGCCGAGTTCTCGCCCTTGTCGATATGGATATGCGGCGTCTCGAACCCTTCATTGCTGAAGAAATAGAAGCGGTAACCGTTCCAGCGGAGCACGGTGGGCATTCTCAGCGCTCCAGTTTCCGCGAGCGGAGTTCTTTCAGGTAGGTTGCCCATTTCCTGTCGTGGTCGCGGCCGAGGTCGCGCAGCCAGGACCAGCTGTAGAGGCCGGTGTCGTGGCCGTCGTCGAAGAGGATGCGCACCGCGTAGTTGCCGACCGGCTCCAGCCCCGCGATCTTGACCGCGTGCTTGCCGGCCACGATCTGCTTCTGGCTGGCGGCGTGGCCCTGCACTTCGGCGCTGGGGGATTCGACCCGCAGATATTCCGCCGGCAGGACATAGCGCGCCCCGCCTTCGAAGCTCACGGTCAGCCGCGTCTTGTCCGGCGACAGGCGCAGCTCGCTGGGCCACGGATCGCGGCCGGGATCAGGACCCGAATTCGGCATCGCTCAATTCGCGCGCTTCGGAGGCCAGCATGATGGGTACGCCGTTGCGGATGGGATAGGCGAGACCCGCGGCCTTGCTGACAAGCTCCTGCTTGTCGCGGTCGTAGATCAGCGGCGCCTTGGTGGCGGGGCAGACCAGGATCTCGAGCAGCTTGGGGTCGGGTTGGGCCATGCCGTGCCTCGCCTCAGTTGAGCGTGTTGCCGCCGGGCGACGGACGGCCCGCCATCTCCAGCAGGGCGACGAGGGTTTCCACCCGCTCCATCCAGCCAGGCGCCTCGAGCAGCGCCTGCTTCTCCGCCGGCTCGAACGGGCACAGCATCGCCAGCGCATTGACCAGCGTCTCGGCCGGCGCGCTCATCACCGAGCGCCAGTCCGCCTTGAGGTCGCGCTGGGAGAGATATTGGCGCAGCGCATCGAGAAGCCGCTCGCGGGGAAAATCCGTCTCCGCCTGCGCCACCAGATCGGCGGCGAATTCCGAATAGTCCGGCCGCACCAGCCGGTAGGGCAACGGCGTGGCCAGCTCCTCGGCGACGCGGAAGCGGCAGATACCGCTCAAGGTGACGAGATAGCGCCCGTCATCGGTCTCGGAATAGGAGGTCATGCGTCCGGCGCAGCCCACCGCCGACAAGGCCGGCTTGAGCGACAGGCTTTCGGGCTCGCGCGTCTGGATCATGCCGATGACACGCCCGCCGGACATCGCCGCGTCGATCATCGCCAGGTAACGCGGCTCGAAGACGTTGAGCGGAAGCTGGCCGCGCGGCAGCAGCAGCGCGCCGGAAAGCGGAAACACCGCGAGCTCGGGCGGCAGGTCGGAGGTGGCGTGATAGGACCGCAAAGGATGCCTCAGGAGAACAGGATGGAGGACAGCTTGCGCCGGCCCGCGATGGTGCGCTCGTCGGTGGGGCCCATCGCCTCGAACAGCGTCACCAGGTGCTTGCGCGCGGCCTCCTCGTTCCATTTGCGGTCGCGCCTGACGATGTCGAGCAGCATGTCCATCGCCTGCCCGCGCTCGCCCTTGGCGTCGAGCGCCAGTGCGAGATCGAAGCGCGCCTGGTTGTCGGCGGGCTGGGCATCCAGCGCCGATTTCAGCTCGGCCAGCTTGTCGCCGGCGGCGGCGGAT
>JBOHKI010000116.1:0-3613 GCA_050728855.1 Rhizomicrobium sp.
ACGCTATTGTCATGCCGCATGGTGTTGTCCTCTTCCCGTGTCCAAAACGTCGCCAAACGCTTGGAAACAAGAAGAATCAACGCCATGCGCCTTGTCCAGATATTTAAACCGGACAGCAGTGGGCTTGATCCGCCCATGACGGTCTTGGGAATTGAGTGCGAACGCCGTGTCTCTGCACCTCCGCGTGGATCCCGTCTTCTCGCCGCTTGCGCCGCGCGCGCCATCCTGATCCGATGACGGCAGGAAACCGGCGAGGCGTCCCATGCTCAAGGTCCATCATCTCAACAATTCGCGGTCGCAGCGCATCCTGTGGCTGCTCGAGGAATTGGGCGCGCCGTATGAGATCGTGCACTACCAGCGCATGACGCCGGTGCCGCTGGCGCCGCCGGAGCTCAGGAAGATCCATCCGCTGGGCAAGTCGCCCGTCATTACCGACGGCGACGTGACCATCGCGGAATCCGGCGCCATCGTGGAATACATCCTGGACAAATACGGCAACGGCCGGCTGCGGCCGCCGCCGGGCTCCAGGGATCACATCAAATACATCGAATGGATGCACTATGCCGAGGGCTCGGCGATGCTGCCCCTGATGATGCACCTCTATGCCGGGTTCCTGGGCGAGGGCGCCGCGGCCCTGCGGCCGCGCATCGACAGTGAGATCGCCAACCAGATGACCTACATGGAGAACGCCATCAAGGGCCGGGAGTTCTTCGTCGGCAACGGGCTGACGGGCGCCGATGTCCAACTCGTCTTCGTGCTGGAGGCGGCCGACGCCAGCGGCCTTCTGGCCGCCTATCCCGCGCTTCACAAATACCTGACCGCCATGCAGGCCCGCCCGGCCTACAAGCGCGCCATCGAGAAGGGCGGGCCTTACGGGCTGGGCGCCAACCGCCGCCCGGCGCAAAGCTGACAGGCTCTTAACCACGTCCGCGCCTGCAAGCTTTCGTTGCCTGTTGCCGGGATTCGCGCGTAAGCTTTTCGCCAATGAAGGGCGCGGTTTTACTGGGATGCATCGTGGCGTGCGCGGGGGCGGGCGCGCTGGCCAGCACCTATTCCGATTTCAACGCCGGCATCGCCGCCCACAATCGCGGCGACTGGGACGAAACCATCAAGCGCGACAATGCCGCGCTCAACGCCGCCGACCTGCTCCCCGGCTTCCGCGTGCCCGCCCATATCGACCGCGGCGATGCCCATGCCGAGAAGCAGGAATGGCCGCCGGCCGAGGCCGATTACGGCGCGGTGATCGCACTGGAGCCGGACAATCTGGAAGCGCGGTTGCGCCGCGCCGCGGTCTATCGCGAGGAGAAGAAATACGACGCCTCGATCGCCGACTACGCGCAGGTCATCCGGCTCAGGCCCACATTGGCGCTGGGCTATGAGGGCCGGGCCGTCACCTATGACGAGGCGGGCAAGCTCGACCAGGCGATCACCGACTACACCACCGTCATCGGCTTCGATCCCAAGGAGCCCGGTCTCTTCGTGCTGCGCGGCGCGGCGTGGCGGCGCAAGGGCGCCTTCGACAAGGCGATCGAGGACCAGAGCAAGGCGCTCGAATTCGACAAGACCATCGACCGCGCCTGGTTCGAGCGCGGCGAGGCCTATCTCGACAAGGGCGACTACGAAAGCGCCGCGTCCGACGCGATGCAGGGCGTGCGGCTGAAACCCGCCGACCTGGACGGCCGCATGGAGCTCGGCCGGGCGCAGTGGTCGGCCTCGCAATTCGCCGATGCCGCAACGACCTTCGCGCAGGTGGTGACGACCAAGCCCGCGCTCGCCTATGCCGCGATCTGGCACGCGCTGGCGCTGGGCCATGAGAGCCAGCCCTTCGAGCAGCAATTCGCCGCCGACGCGGCCGATTCCGACAAGGTGAAATGGCCCGCGCCGCTGGTGAAGCTCTATCTCGGCCAGTCCACACCCGAGGCCGTATTGGCCGCGGCGAAGAACCCCGACGCGGAGATCGCCAACCAGCAGACCTGCGAGGCCGATTTCTACGGCGCCGAATGGCAGCTGCTGCACGGCCAGGAGGCGCCGGCGCATCCCATGCTCCAGGCGGCGCAGGCCATCTGTCCCCACGAATTCATCGAGCGCGACGCGGCCACGTCCGAGCTCGCGCGGCTCAACAACAGGCATTAGCGATGGCGCGCGCGATCCCGCTCGGTCTTGGTCTGGCGGCACTGTTCGCCTGCGGCGCCTATGCCGCCAGCATCGTTCCCGCCGACGATCCCGCGGCGCCCGCCGGCGCCGCCTGCCGGCAGACCCGCATCGTCGGCCTCGACATGGAAACCGAATCCGACGGGCTGATCGCCGTGCCGGTGGAGATCGACGACAAGCCGGTGATGCTGGCGGTGGACACCGGCGCCATCCACACCGTCATCAGTTCGCGCATCGCCGACGAGCTCCAGCTCCAGCGCGATGTGAGCGCGCAGGTCTACGAGATGGTGGGCGGCGTGCCGATCTACCAGATGGCCTACACGCACAGCTTCCGCATGGGACAGCTGGCCACCGGCCGCGTCGGCTTCCTGGTGGCGCCGTCCGGCGCGCTGCATCTGGACACCGACGGATTGTTCGGTCCCGACGCCATGAACAATTACGACGTGGAGATCGACTACGCCCATGGCCGCTTCGGCCTGTTCTCGCAGGACCATTGCCCGGGCCAGGTCGTCTACTGGACGCACGACGCCTACGCCAAGGTGCCGATGCATGTCGACGATTCCTGGCACATCTCCGTGCCGATCACGATGGACGGCCGGCCGATGACCGCCTTCATCGACACCGGCGCGGAACGCTCGATCATGACGCTGTCCACGGCCAAGGATCTGTTCGGCATCACGCCGGACACGCCGGGCATGACCCGGCGCGACGATGTCTCGGTCAACGGCACCGCGCCGACTTCGATCTATCACTACCCCTTCCAGTCGCTGAACCTGGAAGGCATCGCCGTGCAGCATCCCGACATCGACATCATGCAGGATTCCGCGCTCGGCAAGGACGGGCCGCAGCTGATCGTGGGCGCCGGCGTGCTGCGCCAGCTGCACCTCTATCTCGCCTACAAGGAGCAGACGCTCTACGCCACGCCGGCGGAAGCGAAATGATCGACCATGTCTCGGTCGCGGTGCGCGACCTGGAAAGGAGCGCGGCGTTCTACGAGCGCGTGCTGGCGCCCCTGGGCCTGAACCGCATCGTCGAGCGCCCGGGCACCGTGGGCTTCGGCAAGACCTATCCCGAATTCTGGCTGAACGTGCGGGCGGCCCATGGCGGCGAGCCGCACGGCACCGGCACCCATATAGCCCTGCGTGCCCGCAGCGAGGAGGCGGTCCGGGCCTTTCATGCCGCGGCCCTTGCCCATGGCGGACGCGACGATGGAGCTCCCGGGCCGCGCCCCGCCGCGATGACCACGTACTACGGCGCCTTCATCCTCGACCCCGACGGCAACAAGATCGAAGCCGTGAACTTCCCGCGCTAGGGTCTGGACTCGATCGGCCTAAACCAAATTTACCTGTCATCCCGGCCAAGCGATGCGAAAGCATCGCGCCGAGCCGGGACCCACGGCGCAAGCGGCTTGGTGGGTCCCGGGTCTCGCGATGCTCGCCCGGGATGACAGCCATATTTTGAT
>JBOHKI010000117.1:0-3570 GCA_050728855.1 Rhizomicrobium sp.
GTCAGAGCCAACCTCATGCATCGAAGACCGATCCAGCGCCTTCTAGGCCCCGACACGCCGCATAACTCCCACTCAGACCAATTGGCCATACAATGGACCTGAAAATTAAACCGGACAGCAGTGGGCTTGTCCCGGCCATCCACAACCTCCGTCCATCATTGCCAGTCGAGATCGTGGGTATGGATGGCCGGCACAACGCCGGCCATGACGAAAATAACGGCGAAAACACATTGAACGAAATCCGGATGGCGACACCGCCGCGATGCGCCTAACATTCGGGCCGAATCCGGCAAGGGGGCATTGCGATGCTGGGGCTTTCGCTGTTCACGGCCAGCCATATCGTCATCAGCCTGGTGGGGATCGTGGCGGGGTTCGTGGCGATCCAGGGGATGATCGCGGGGCGGCGCACGCCGCGCTGGACCATCCTGTTCCTCGCCTTCACGCTGGCGACCACGCTCACCGGCTTCCTGTTCCCGCATCACGGCGTGACGCCTGCGATCACGCTGGGGCTGATCTCGCTCGCCGTCGCCGTGCCGACGCTGGCGGCGCGCTACGCCTTCGACATGCGCGGCGCGTGGCGCACGGTGTGGGTGGTGGGCGCGGTGCTGCTGCAATATTTCAACTGCTTCGTGCTGGTGGCGCAGCTGTTCGCGAAAGTGCCGGCGCTGCACGCGCTGGCGCCCACCGGCAACGAGCCGCCCTTCGCCGCGGCACAGGGCGTGCTGCTGCTGGCCTTGCTGGCCGCTTGCGTGCTGGCGGTCAGGCGGTTCCGGCCCTGACTGTTCCTCGCCGCGCGGCCGGCGGGGACGCCGCTACATTTTCGGCGAGCCGCGCCGGGCCGGTTACCGCAAATTCTCCATCAGCTTTTCATAGAACATCACGGCCGCGCCGAGGTCGCCGATGGCGAGGCGTTCGTTGGTGCCGTGGATGCGCGCCAGGTCGTCGACGTCGAAATGGAACGGGTCGAGGCGGAAGACCTGATCGGCGATGGGAAGGTAGTGGCGCGAATCCGTGGCGCCGGTGGTGGTGTCGGGCGCGACGGGGATATCGCCGAACGCGGCGTGGATCTGGGCCACGAGATATTGGCCGGCGGGGCTGTGCAGGTCCGATACCTTGGACGCCTCGGTCTGGGTTTCGGTCAGCGCCGTCACCGAAACCTTGGGATCGTCGATCGCCTTCTTCACATGCTCGATGACGGCCGCGATGGTGTCGCGCGGATGCAGGCGGAAATTGAACGTGGCCGACGCCACGGGCGGCAGCACATTGTCCTTCACGCCGCCCTCGATGAGCGTGGGCGCGATGGTGGTGTGCAGGCGCGCGGCGCTGTCGGGGATGGCTTCCATGTAGCGCTCGACGATGGGGCCGGTGAGCCACAGATTGCCGAGGAGGAAGCGCGTGGCGAACGGCGCGTGCGGCGCCAGCACCGCGAGCTTGTCGCGCTGCACGCTGTCGAGGCCCGACGCGAAGGGATGATCGACCACCGCGGTGACGGCGCGGGCCAGCCTTGCGATGGCCATGTCGCCGGTCGGGCGCGAGGAATGCCCGCCGGTGCCGTGCGCGGTGAGCCGGAGGCTGAGATAGCCCTTCTCCGCCACCGAGACGAAGGCGATGGGGGTTTCGATGCCGGGAAACGGCTCGTTGACGATGGCGCCGCCCTCATCCAGCACCCAGGCGAAATGGACGCCGTTCCTGGCGAGCGCCGCGGCCGCGACCGCGTTGCCGCCCCCGCCGCCCACCTCTTCATCCTGGCCGAAGGCGAACATGATGGTGCGTTCGGGCTGGAAGCGCTTGGCGGCCAGCGCATTGGCGGCTTCGAGGATGGATATGAGGCAGCCCTTGTCGTCGATGGCGCCGCGGCCCCAGACATAGCCGCCGGCGATGGCGCCGGAGAACGGCGGATGCGCCCAGTCCTTCTCGGTGCCGGGCACGACGGGCACCACGTCCATATGCGCCATGAGCAGGACGGGGGCGAGTTTGGGATTCCGGCCCGCCCAGGTGAAGACCAGCGTGCGGTCCATGATCTGTCGTGCCGCGACCTTGTGGAAGGCGGGATAGGTCTTCTCCATCCAGGCGCGCAGGGCATCCAGCGCGGCCAGCTTCTCCGCCTCATGCGCGCCGCCGCCATAGGACACGGTCTCGAAGCGCACCGCCTCGCCCAGATGGCGCGCCACCGACAGCGCGTTGACGGTGACGCGGGCGCGCGGGCTTTGCGCGGATTGGGGGGCCGCGATCATCAGCGTGTGGCCCACCGTGATCGCGGCGACGAGCGCGATTGCGGCGAAAAGGCCGATCAGAACGTTTCGCATGGGTCTCGATTGCCCCGCCCGCGTTGCGGGGGCTACATTCCCGCGCCGGGCGCGCCGGGGCAACAGCAAACGCCGGAGAAGAACCGTGATGAAATCCCTGACAGGTGTGGCGGCGCTGGTTTTGTCCGTGGGCGTTGCAATCGCGTCACCGGCGCCGCGCGTGACGAGCATCGATTCGCTGGCGAGCCTCAGCACGCCGCTGCCCTATCCCTATGACGGCGACGCCGACGCCAACGCCCATGTCGACGCGGCGCTGGCCGAGGCCAGGCGCGAGCACAAGCTCGCCCTGATCGACCTGGGCGGCAACTGGTGCGCGGATTGCCGCATCCTGGCCGGGCTGATGGCGCTGCCGGAGTACAGGAAATTCCTCGGCGCCCATTACGTGGTGACGATGATCGATGTCGGCCGCTTCAACCGCAATCTCGACGTGCCAGCGCGCTTCGGCGTGAACCCGAAGCTCGAAGGCGTGCCCGCCATCCTGATCGTGAATCCCGCCAACAACCGCCTCGTCGACGCAGGCCACGTCGCCGCGCTGGACGACGCCCGCCACCTCGACCCGCAATCGATCCTGGACTGGCTCGCGCAGTGGACGAAATGAATCCGCCCTCCCCTAAAGGGAGGATGGTTCTTCAACCCGGCAGCATGACCTTGTCGACGACCTGCATCACGCCGTTGGTCTGGTAGATGTCGTAGATCGCGATGTCGGCGACGTCGCCCTTCTCGTCGATGAGGGCGATGTTGGTGGGGCCGTTCATGGTGGCGGTGATGACGCCGCCTTCCACCGTCTTCAGCTTGGCGCTGCCGCTGTTCTGGTTGATGAGCTTGAGCAGGGTCTGGGAATCGTAGCGGCCGCGCAGCACGAGATAGCCCGCGGACCGGGCGGCATCGGCGCGGTTCGCCGCGAGCCTGGCGCGCACATCGGCGGGGAGTGCCGCGAAGGCCTGGTCGGTCGGCGCGAAGACGGTGAAATATCCCCCGCGCTTCAGAAGCGAGTCGTACCCCGCCTCGCGCATCTCGGCCACGAAGCGCGTGTGCTCGGTGGTGCGCGCGGCGTTGTCGAGGATGGTGGCGTCCGGCGGCATGGCCTGGCCGGCCACCATGGGATTGAGAAGGTCGCTCTGCGATTGCGGCTGGCCCGGGCCGACCGTCGTCACCGCGCCCGTGCCGGCGCCGATCACCAGCGCCGCGCCTGCCGCCATCATTGCCAAATGTTGCATGGTCCACGCCCTTCGCGGCCGCCTGTTCCGGCCCTTGCTCAGATAAT
>JBOHKI010000118.1:0-3498 GCA_050728855.1 Rhizomicrobium sp.
GTCTGGTGCCGCTGATGATCGGCGCGCCGGACATGGCCTTCCCGCGCATGAACAACATCTCGTTCTGGCTGCTGCCGTTCTCCTTCGCGCTGCTCATCATGTCGATGTTCGTCGAGGGCGATTCCGGCGGGCTGGGCGTGGGCGGCGGCTGGACGCTCTACGCGCCGCTCTCCACCACCGGCTCGCCCGGGCCGGCGATGGATTTCGCGATCTTCTCCATCCACATCGCGGGCGCCTCCTCGATCATGGGCGCGATCAACTTCATCACCACGATCTTCAACATGCGCGCCCCGGGCATGACGCTGCACAAGATGCCGCTGTTCGTGTGGTCGATCCTGGTGACGGCGTTCCTGCTGCTGCTGTCGCTGCCGGTGCTGGCCGGCGCGATCACCATGCTGCTCACCGACCGCCATTTCGGAACCTCGTTCTTCAACGCGGCCGGCGGCGGCGACCCGATCCTGTTCCAGCACCTGTTCTGGTTCTTCGGCCACCCGGAGGTCTACATCCTCATCCTGCCGGGCTTCGGCATGATCAGCCACGTCATCGCGACCTTCTCCAAGCGCCCGGTGTTCGGCTATCTCGGCATGGCCTACGCCATGGTCGCCATCGGCTTCATCGGCTTCATGGTGTGGGCGCACCACATGTACACGGTGGGCCTCAACGTCGACACCAAGGCCTATTTCATCTTCGCCACCATGGTCATCGCGGTGCCGACCGGCATCAAGGTGTTCTCGTGGATCGCCACGATGTGGGGCGGTGCCATCGATTTCAAGACGCCGATGCTGTGGGCGGTGGGCTTCGTCTTCCTGTTCACCATCGGCGGGGTGACCGGCGTGGTGCTGGCAAACGCCGGCGTCGACGTCTCGCTGCAGGACACCTATTACGTGGTGG
This sequence comes from Rhizomicrobium sp., assembly GCA_050728855.1. Lineage (GTDB taxonomy): Bacteria > Pseudomonadota > Alphaproteobacteria > Micropepsales > Micropepsaceae > Rhizomicrobium. The sequence continues at coordinate 892 of JBOHKI010000118.1, forward strand.
CGCATTTCCACTACGTGCTGAGCCTGGGCGCGGTGTTCGCCATCTTCGCGGGCTTCTATTTCTGGTTCCCGAAGATCACCGGCTACACCTACAACGAAACGCTCGGCAAGCTGCACTTCTGGATCACCTTCATCGGCGTGAACCTGGCCTTCTTCCCGATGCACTTCCTGGGCCTCCAGTCGATGCCGCGGCGCATCGCCGATTATCCCGATGCCTTCGCCGGCTGGAACTTCGTCTCCTCGATCGGCGCCTTCATCGCCGGCGCAGGCGTGATCGTGTTCCTGGCCATGCTGATCGAGGCCTTCGCGCGCAAGCGCCGGGCGGGGGACAATCCCTGGGGCGTGGGCGCCACGACGCTGGAATGGACCCTTCCGTCGCCGCCGCCGTTCCACACCTATAACGAGCTGCCCCGGATCACCTGATGGCGATCGCCGAGACCTACCTGCCGGGAAGCCGTGTCGCCACGGTGGGCGATTTCTTCGCGCTGCTGAAGCCGCGGGTGATGTCGCTCGTGATCTTCACCGGGCTCGCCGGCATTGTCGTGGCGCCGGGCCACGTCCATCCGCTCACCGCGTTCACGGCGCTGCTCTGCATCGCCATCGCGGCCGGCGCTTCGGGCGCGCTCAACATGGCCTATGACGCCGATATCGACGCGCTGATGTCGCGCACTGCTTCGCGCCCGATCCCGATGGGACACGTCTCGCGCGGCGAGGCGCTGGTGTTCGGCTGGTGGCTCTCCGCCGGCGCGGTCTGCGTGATGGGCCTGCTGGTCAACATCCTGGCCGCCGCGCTGCTCGCCTTCACGGTGTTCTTCTACGTCGCGGTCTACACCCTGGTGCTCAAGCGCCGCACGGCGCAGAACATCGTCATCGGCGGGCTGGCCGGTGCGCTGCCGCCCGCCATCGGCTGGGCCGCGGTGACGGGCTCGCTCGCCTGGCCGCCGCTGGTGCTGGTCGCGATCACCTTCCTGTGGACGCCGCCGCATTTCTGGGCGCTGGCGCTCTACCGCTCGGGCGACTACGCGCGCGCCGGCGTGCCGATGCTGCCGGTGGTGAAGGGCAAGCCCGCCACGCGCCGCCAGATTCTGGCCTACACGCTGGCGCTTGCGCCCGCGGGCCTTGCGCCCTATTTCATCGGCCTTGCCGGTCCGGTCTATCTCGCCACCGCCGCGATCATGGGGCTGGCGATGATCGTGTGCGCGCTGGCCGTGCTGCGCGAGACCAACATCGTGCGCGAGCCCGCGGCGCGGCGGATGTTCGCGGTGTCGATCATCTATCTCTTCGCGCTGTTCGCGGCGCTGATCGTCGAGAGGCTGATGGCGTGACGGCGATGAGCGACAATTGGGATCCGGCGCGCGACGCGCGCGAGAGGCGCAAGCGCAACATCGCGCTGGGCCTCGTGCTGACCGGAATCGTGGTGCTGTTCTTCCTGATGACGATTGTGCGCCTGGGCGGCGACGTCGCCAACTGGTTCGATTAGAGGGGTTTGAAGATCATGGCGCATGGCAACGTGAAGCACGACTATCACCTGGTCGACCCCAGCGCGTGGCCGATCATCGGCTCCGTCGGCGCCTTCACCATGCTGATCGGCGCGATCTTCTGGATGAACGACAGCGCCACCAAGTTCTTCGGTCCGCTCGCCGGACAGCCCTGGATCATGATCGTGGGCGTGGTGCTGGTGCTCTACACGATGGCGGGCTGGTGGCGCGACGTCGCCAACGAATCCGTCGTGCGCCACGACCACACCCCGGTGGTGAAGCTAGGCTTGCGCTTCGGCATGGTGCTGTTCATCGCCTCCGAAGTGATGTTCTTCCTCGCCTGGTTCTGGGCCTATTTCAATTCGGCGCTGTTCCCCCACGATGTCGGCATCGGCGCCTGGCCGCCGAACGGCATCGTCACGCTCGACCCCTGGCACTTCCCGCTGCTCAACACGCTGATCCTGCTCACCTCCGGCACGACCGTGACGTGGGCACATCACGCGCTCCAGGAAGGCGACCGCAAGGGCGCGATCCAGGGCCTGCTGCTCACCGTGATCCTCGGCCTGTCGTTCACCGGCGTGCAGGCCTACGAATACATGCACGCGCCGTTCACCTTCGGCTTCCATGGCAACCATCTGCCGCTGATCCCGTTCACCGACACCGCGCATTCGTTCCTCACCGCCGGGGTGGGCAATTTCGACGCCATCTATGGCTCGACCTTCTTCATGGCGACGGGCTTCCACGGCTTTCACGTCATCATCGGCACGACGTTCCTGATCGTGTGCCTGGGCCGCGCCATCGCGGGCCAGTTCACGCCGACGCGGCATTTCGGCTTCGAAGCCGCCGCCTGGTACTGGCACTTCGTCGACGTGGTGTGGCTGTTCCTGTTCTCCTGCATCTACGTCTGGGGCCAGGGCTCGATCACCGCGGCGTAACATATTCTTCCTCCCCCGCGAGAGCGGGGGAGGGGAACCGGCGAAGCCGGCCGCCTTCGCCAAGGCTCCGGCGTGCCGAGTGAGTGTCGCCTGCCACGCCGAAGCGAAGCGTAGGCGGGTGGAGGGGGTGTGTCAGTGGCCAAGAACTATTTTAGCACCTGACACACCCACTCCGTCTGTCACGCGCTTCGCGCG
>JBOHKI010000119.1:0-3304 GCA_050728855.1 Rhizomicrobium sp.
GGCGTTGACGTAGTTCATCGAGGCGGTGAGCGGCTGGTTGAGCTCGTGGGCCAGCGCGGAGGACAGCTGCCCCATCGCGTTGGTCCGCGCGACATGGGCGAGTTCGGCCTGGAGACGCTGCTTCTCCGCCTCAGCGCGGCGCTGGGCGGTGATGTCGCGCGCGATCTTGGAGGCGCCGACGATGGTTCCTTTCGCGTCGCGCACCGGCGATATGCTAAGCGAGACGGCGACCTGCGATCCGTCCTTGCGCACCCGGACGGTCTCGAAATGATCGACCTTGCCGCCGGCGCGGATGCGGCTGACCATCTGCTTTTCCTCGTCGCGGCGATCCTCCGGGATGATGCGCTCGATCGAGGCGCCGATCATTTCGGCGGCGGTCCAGCCAAAGATCTGCGTCGCGGCCTGGTTCCAGGTGAGGATCGTGCCGTCCAGATCCTTGCTGAGGATGATGTCGTCGGAGGATTCGACGATGGAGGCGAGATGGCGGTCGAGCGCCAGGCCGCGTTCCTCCTCCGTCCGGATTGCGGTCAGGTCGTGGATGATGCCGACGAAGAAACGCTCGCCCTCGATCTCGCCCTCGCCCACCGAGAGATACATCGGGAACGTTTCGCCGGTCTTGTGGCGTCCGCGCACCTCGCGGCCGATGCCGATGATCCGCTCCTCGCCGGTTTCGCGGAAATGCGTGAGATACGAATCGTGCGACGAGCGGTACGGTTCCGGCATCAGGACGTTGACGTTCTGGCCGAGTACGTCCTGGGCACTGTAGCCGAACAGTTTCTCGCACGCGGCGTTGAATACCTGAATCCCGCCGCGTTCGTCGATGACGACGATGCCGTCGACGGCGGTGGCAATGAGGGCACGAAACAGCGAATCGTGCCGTTTGGGTTCGGCGCGGTGCGCACGACGCGACTGCCCCTTGCCCGGTGGGCGAGCTTCCCGCATAGGTTGAAAATACCACGGAAACGGCCTAGGTTCCAAGCATTCTTGGAGCGATTGCCTCCGGATTGGGATTAATCGCCGTGCCACCCTTTTTGGGACGCGTACGGAACATCCCTGTCTATCGCCGGGCGGGATCATTTGAGACTCTTCGGGCGCGTTTCCCGATGAGGCTTTCGCATGACGTCCGCGATCTGCCTGCTGACTGACGAACGGCCAGCACTTGCCGCGCTGTCCTCTTCGTTACGCGCGTGCGGCCTTGCGACCTGGGTCGCGGGCAGTGTCGAAGCGTTCCTGAACAATTGTCATGCGTTCACCACGCTGTGCGTCGTGGCGGACCTGCCCGGCCTCGCGGGCCTCGAAGCCCTCGAGGCGCTGCGGGCTCGCGGCGTGAGAGAACCCGTGCTGCTGGTGGCGGATTGCGCGCTGCCGGCGGACCGCGCCGTCGCCGTCAAGGCCCTGGACATCCTGCTGGCGCCGGCCGGCCTGCGCGCGATCCTGCCCTGGATCGAATGCATCTGTGCCGCCCATCTTGCGCTCAGCCGCCGCCACGCCAAGGCGGCCTGACCGCCCACGCGCGCACGGTAATATGAATTCAGGCGGCGCGGCCGCCATAGCCGCGCAGCGTCTGGAGCCAGGCTTCGCGCTGCCCGGCGGAGATCGCCTCGACGCTGCCGACAAACGTCAGCGACGGCGACGGGACGCCGTCGAGCGACAGGCGCGCGCCCGCGCGGCGCGACAGCGCGCGATAGGCGAACGCCGGCATCGCCATGGTGACGACGCAATGCGCCTTGCGAGGCCTGGGTGCGATCTCGCCGCGCGCGCGGCGCGACCACGACGCGAAGAGGCGCCTGAGCGGCTCCGGCGGCCCGTCGAGCCAGAGCGGGAAGACGACGGTGATCTGGTTCGCCCAGTCGAGCGCCGCGAACGCGTCCTGCGCGGCCTGATCGGTTTCGCTCGCCCCGTCCGCGAAGGGACGCAGGTCCGCCAGGCGCGTCTCCAGCCCCGCTTCCGCCGCGCCGGCGGCATAGGCGCGGCACAGCGCGGCGCAATAGCGTTCCGGCCGCGGATCGGGATGGCCGTTGACGACCGCGATGCGCGGCCGCGGCTTGATCCGGCGCGCGAAGGCCAGCGGATCGAAGGCGCGGGCGGTGCGCGCCGGCTCAGGCAACAGCATGGCTGGCCCCCTGGGAGTCCTCGTGGAAGCGCTCGACATCGGTGAGATCGGAGAAGGTGACCGCGGTGGCGCCGTTCGGCAGCCGGGTCATCGCCAGCGCGACGATGCGCCCGTCGGTGCGCGTGGCCTTGCCCCATTCGTTGCAGCGTTCCGGCTCGTCCGAGGTCACCCCCGCGGCCACGATGCGCCACAATCCATCCGGACCCAGCCGCTGCTCGGCAAGGCTGGCGACGCGCGCCAGAGGCGGATTGTCCGCCAGTTCGCTCTCCGCCAGCAGCCATTGCCGCGCGAACACCGTGTTGTGCAGCACCAGCCTGCCGTCGGGCCCGAAGATCGCGATGCCGTCCTCGACGGTGTCGAGCGTGGCGCGCTGGACCTGCGTCAGCAGCTTGAGCGAGGCCTCGAGGCGGAGCATCTCGGTGATGTCCTGGCACAGGATCGCCACGCCGCCCAGCAGATGCGGCCGCATGACGATGCGCAGGCTGCGGCCGTCGGGCAGATGCCAGATGTCCTCATGCGTGCGCTCGGCTTTCTCGAACTGCGCCGACTGCTCGGCCTTCCAGGCAGGGTAGTTCTGCTGCTCGGGGATGCGGCGGGTCTCGCGCAGCCGGTCGAGGATGGTGCCAAAGGCCGGCCGGCCGTCGAGCCATTGCTCCGGCAGGTTCCAGGTTCCGGCATAGGCGGTGTTGTAGCTTTCCAGCAGCCCATCCTTGTCGAACACCGCGACGGCGAGCGGCATGCCGTCCAGCATGTCCTCGGCCGCGTCGGCGGCGAGCTGGAGGCGGGCCTCGGCCTGGGTCAGTTCGGTCATGTCCAGCGCCGTGCCGGCGACGCTGCCGTCTGGCAGGGCCGACAGTTTCAGCGCCAGGGCGCGGCGGCGGCCCTCGACGATCACGAAGCGCGTCGCCTCGATCAGGCCCTGGCCGTCGCGCGCCGAGGCGGCGAGTTCGGGCTCGGATCTGTCGAGCGTGGCGTTGACGGCGATGGCGCCGCGCAACTCGGCGGCGCCGGTATCGGCGAGATAGGCGCGGTTGGCCCAGCGCAGCGAAAGATCGGCGCCGCGGATCCAGACCGGCACGGCGACGCAATCCAGCGCGGCGCGGAAATCGATGCCGGGATCTTCGGCGCCCAGCCACTTCACATAGAGAACCGGCTTTCCGCCCACGCACGCGCCGCGCACGGCGATCGCGT
>JBOHKI010000120.1:0-3277 GCA_050728855.1 Rhizomicrobium sp.
GTGTAAGCGTTCCGATACGACGTGGTGACGGCGTCGTGCGCGCCATGTAGGTTGGCGCTCATGTCACATTTCAATACGATGAACGGTCGGACGCGCGAAGGTCACCGCGCCTACCGACGGTGGCGTGCGGACGAGAAAGCGCGGTATCTGGACGCCTTTTCGCGGAGCGGTCTGAGTGGCGTCGCGTTTTGTCGCGCGATGGGCATTCCCCTCGCGACATTCACGTTCTGGCAACGCGCCGCACGTCGGGCCGTCACGGGTGCGCAGCCGACGCCGCGCTCAGGCGTTGCGTTCGCGCGCGTCGAGGTCGTGTCCCCGGCGGCGCCGGCGCACCGGTCGACGGAGGAGGGGCGGCCAGGCCTCCGCGTCCTCGTGCGTGGAGCGACTGGCCATGAAGTCGCGCTCGATGGCGTGGATGATCAGACGGCGGTGCGGGTCGTCGCGCTGGTGCTCGGCCGAGGCCGACGTCGATGATCGGCCTGGGCGGCGGACGGGCCATCTTCCTCGCGACCGGCCCGACGGACCTGCGCAAGAGCTTCACCGGCCTCTACGCACTCGTGCGTGAGCAGTTGGCCCAGGAGCCGCTGAGTGGCGCGGTGTTCGCCTTCTGCAATCGGCGGCGTGACACGGTGAAGTTGTTCTGCTACGACGCGGGCGGGTTCTGGATCTGCGCGAAGCGGCTCGAGGCCGGGACGTTTCGGTGGCCGGCGGCTGGGACGCGGAGTGTGGAGCTGACGCCCACCGATCTGACGCTGCTGTTGAGTGGCATCGATCCGGCGCCGTCGCGCGTCCGGCGCTGGTGGCGACCCGTCGAGGCATCCGCGCGCTGAGCTGGCACGACATCGCGCGGCGGCGGTGTTTAGAACTTGCTCATAGCGGCGATGCGTGGTACCTTCGGGGGCGATGACGCTCGACGCCGCGCTCCGCTTGCTCGCCGACGCTGACGCCCGCTACCAGCAGGTGGAGCGGGAGCGGGCCTGTCTCGCCCTTCGCGTGCTGGACCTCGAACAGCAGCTCGCCCGGAAGACGCCCAAGTCCGCGGCGCGCGACGCGAACGCCGATCCCACCGTGCTGTCCTTCTTTCAGGATCCCGACGCGCCGCCGCACGCTCCGGCGCGGATAGAGAACGGCGGAGCGCCACGCCTGGCTCGCCAGCGCGATCACGCCGCGGCGCCGCAGCCTCGTGGGCGGCAGCCGCTCGATCCGGCACTGCCGCGCGAGGTGATTCGCTTGCCCGATCCGCCAGCGGCCACGCGCGTCGACGTGTTCACGGGCCAGCCGCTCCAGCCTGGCTTCACCGAGACGCTCGAAGTCTTGGCCCGGACGCCGGCCGTGTACTTCGTCAAGCGCTACGAGCGCACGGTGTGGGTGAGCCCGGCGAAGACGGCCCCGCTGGCGACGCCGTGGCCGGCCAGCGCGCTGCCGCGCTCGCGCATCGACGCGAGTGTGGTCGCGCACATCGCGGCGGCGCACTTCAGCGAACACGTCCCGTACTACCGCCTCGAGCAGCAGCTGGTGCGGACGGGCGTCTCGCTCCCGCGCAACACGCAAGTCTCCCTCATGGCGCAGCTCGACGCGCGCGTCGCGCCGGTGGTGGCCCATCTCAAGCACGCGGTGTTGGCGAGCGGCTACGTCCACTTGGACGCGACGCCGATCGACGTGTGCGATCCCGCGCGTCCGGGCGAAGCGCGCTCGGCGACGGTGTGGGCCTATCGCGCGCGGAGTCCGGATCCCGAGCGGGATGGGCTGGTGTGGTTTGACTATCGCGCGACGAAATCGCCGGCCGAGCCCAGTGCGGTGCTGCGCGCGGCACACTATCGCGGGGTCGTGCAGACGGATGGCGCGGCGGGCCTGGATGCGCTGGCCCCGCCGGACCAGATCACGCATCTCGGGTGCTGGGCGCATGCGCGGCGGTATGTCGTCGCGGCCGTGGAGGCGGCCGACGCCCGCGCGGCGCCGTATCTCGTCGCGATCGATCGCCTGTTTCGCATCGACGCGCGGGCGCGGCGGATCCGGAGCGATCTCGCGCCGGACGATCGGCGGCGCGCGCAGCTCCGGACGTGGCGCGATCGCTTCAGCCGGCCCGTGATGAGAGATCTCTTCACGCGTGCCGCGACGGAGATTGTGACGCTGCCGCCGAAAACGCCGCTGGCGATCGCCTTGGGGTACCTGCTCGGACAGCGGACCTCCCTGACGCGCTGCGTCACGACGGCCGACGCCTCGCTGGACAACAACCCCGTGGAGAATGCGATTCGCCCGCTCAAGCTGGGCGCCCGCAATTGGCTCTTCATTGGGCACCCGGATGCGGGCCCGCGTCTCGCCAACCTTTTCACCCTCGTCGAGAACTGTCGGCAGGCGAACGTCGAGCCCGAGGCGTATTTGATCGACCTCGTCACCGCGCTCGCTCGCGGCGCGTCGCCCGTCCTCACCGACTGGCTGCCACGCGCCTGGAAGCGTCGTCGCACCGACGGTCTCACCGGATAGGGCTCACTTCCCACCCGACGCACCGCTCGACGCCACCTGTCCTATAAGAACGCTTACGGATCTTGCGTTAGATGTCTCGTTCGTCGCCTTGGAGCTGTCGGGCGGCAATTATGACCTGGTGTGGCGCGCTCATCGCGACTGCGGCTGGTCGTTGGGGCTCCTGGGAGATTACGACAGCGCTGAGCGCCAGTATCGATCCTGCATCGATGTGGGAGAGGATTTCGGCGCGGTCGAGGCGCAACTACGCGGGCGAGTGGGATTGACCAGAATTGCGCGAGTGCGTGGCAATCTGCCCCTCGCGGAACGACTTGGTGCCGAGTTGGTGGAATGGGCGGTTGCGGAGGGCCGCCAAGACCTCGAGTCCGAGGCTCGCCACGAGTTGGCTGTGACACTTGGCGTTCGGGGACGGCACGCGGAGGCACTGAAGCAACTGAGCAGAGCGATTCCGGGCCCAACGCAGCGGGACACCGACAGGCTCTACCACGACATCGCATTCGCGCATCTGCAGATGGGCAATCTCGCGATTGCTCGCGACATATTCCTCGAGTTCACTCGGATGTCCGACAACCAGCATGTCGCGCTCATATCGCGCGTCAACCTGATCCAGGTCTTCGCGGCGCTCGGCGACCGCGCTGAAGTCGAGAGTCAGCGACAGACTCTCGAGGCGGAAGGCCTGCCCAACGACTTGGCAACGGACTTCTTCATGACGCTCGGTCGGGCGTATCTATCGCTCGGCGAACCGGAGGATGCGTTGCCCTGTTTTGAGCGTGCATCCGCGATCGCGGAACGGGCC
>JBOHKI010000121.1:0-3100 GCA_050728855.1 Rhizomicrobium sp.
GTTTCGTCCTGTAGGCGAAATGCGCGCTAAGCCGGTCGATGTCGAGATAGCGGATCACCTCGCCCACCGGCACCGAGGCGTTGAGCGCGGCGATACGGTCCTGCCAGTAGGACAATCCCACCTCACCGGAGGCCAGCCCGCGGTTGAGCTCCACCACGCGCCGCGCCCAGGGATCGAGCGCGGCGCGGCCCACCGCCGCCAGCGCGCCGGTCCGCCACGCCGCCAGCAGCGGCACGGCCACGGCCAAATCCTGAAGAACGCCCCGTCGCGTGGTCATCGCCGCCATCCTAGCAGCCGGAATGCGGCGGAAATCCAGCGGCCGCCGAATAAAATCACCGCACCGGCCCGGGTTCACGCAGGTCCCGAGCCAAGCGTCTCCTGATGCGACGTGCCGCCGCCAGCGGCATTTCAGGCGGGCACCGGCATGGCGACACTGAGCAAGGAAACGTTGAAGGTCCTGGAGACCTACCCGCTGGACGAGAACGACGACCGCCCGGCGAGCCATATCGTGCCCGGCACGGATTCGGGAGACTTCACCGCGGCGGCCTGCTGGAACTGGGCGCTGACGGGCGGCCTGCACGACAACTCCGGCAGCACCACGCCCGACGCGATCTACACCCGCATCATCAAATACAATCTGCTGTCCGAACCCATATGGCCGACGGGCATGGGCAAGGGACTTTCAAAGACCTTCGAAGACTGCTCCGCCGAGCTGAAACTGATCACCGGCAATTTCCGGTCCGCCTGCGCCAAAATGTCGGAAAAGGACGATCTCAACGCCAGGAAGCGGAACGGGCTGATCGCGACGGCCAGACGCAACGTCATGCGCGCGCTGGCCGCGATCGCCGCCCGCCAGAACGGGCTCAAGCCCTCGAAATACAAGACGCCTTACACGCTTTGGGTGCGCACCAGGCTGGATGAGTGGTGGAGCTGGCATCACTGGTCGCTCGGCATCGAATTTGGCAATGGCGACATTTCGTTCGTGCAGACCGTCAACGGAAAAGACGCGAACGGCGCGCTCTACCACGCCTGCGCGGACATGTGGGACGCCGGGTTGGATGGAACGGCCTGCATCTATCTCGAAGGCCTGCATGACGAGCAGGTCAAGCTTCTGGATTCCGTGAAGGCCTACAAGGAAGAAGAGCAGCGCCGCGGCGAACTCACTTCGCCGCCTTCAGCGCCGCGTTGATCTCTGCACCCTTCGAGGCCTTGAACGCCATGCAGCGGTCGATGCGGTCGTCGTTCTGCTTCAGGTTCTGCGCCAGCCCTTCGAGCGCCCCCACCTTGGGCGCGAAATAGCCGTCCATCTCCTGCTTCGCCGCGGCGTCGCAGGCATAGGTGAAGATGCCCGGCGCGAAGGCCATGCCCTGGTCCGACACGCGCCCCTTGATGGCGTCGAAGTTCGCCTTGAACCAGGCCCAGAGGACCTTGCGGCCCTCGCTCTCGCGCTGAAGATCGCGCACCACATAGCGCAGATCGCCGATGCGGATGGTGTCGGTCAGCGCCAGCGCCAGCAGCCTGCCGAGCGATGCGTCGTCATCGGCGCCGGCGACGGCATAGATCACCGTCTTGGCGTAGTACTCGTCGCCGGAGGTCTTGAGCGACTCCAGAAGCCGGTCGGCGAACGGCGCGCCCTGGGCGTAGACGCCCGCGCGCAGCGCTTCCTCGCGAAGCTCCGGCGGAAGGCCGCCCTCATCCTTGCCGCCGGACGCGAGATAGGTCTGCGCGTCCTTCGACAATTGCGCGATCAGGGCCGGGTCGCGCCCTTCCTCCACCAGCAGGCGTACCAGATAGCCCCGCGCCAGCGCGTCCGCCACGGGCTCGTCCGGCTTGGCGGCGAGACCGAGCCTGGCGAGCACCGGCCCGTAATTGCGCCGGATGAAGCCGCGATAGGCCGCCAGCGACGCGGGCGCGATCACGCCGGTCACCCGCATCTCGTGAAGCGAATCCGCGGTGCTGAACGACTTGCTCTGGTCGGTCATGAGCTGATCCCACTGGCCCACCGGCGCGAGCGCATGGATCAGCGAGAAATAATCCGCCGCGCTTGCGTGGCCGGCGCGCATCTCGGCGTTCAGGTCGTAGACGAGCGTGAGCTGGCCGGCGGCGTCCAGCGCGGGCGCGCTCTTGATCAGCGCGGCCCAGCCCTTGGCGTCCTCCGCGAAGCGGTAATAGCCCGCGCCCTCCGCGTTCGGAAACAGGCTGACGGGACATTTGCTGCCGATCGCGATCTGCGTCGAAGGCGGAGTGACGAGCTGGCAGGTTCTCGCGCCGTCCGCGGCCAGGCACATCGGCACTTTCCAGCTGTGTTCGAGCGGGGCGATGCCCACCGCGGCGTATGGCGCCTGGGTGACGTCGAGCGCCGCGCCCGCCGGGCCGCAGGAGAGCGCGCCCGTCAGCACCGGAACGCCCGGCTGTCCGATGAAGTCGTTGAACGCGTCGACGATTTCTGGGTGGCCGGTCTCACTGGCGATCGTCCCGATGAAATCCTGCGCCGTGGCGTTCTTGTAGGCGAACTTCGCCAGATAGGCGTGGATGCCCTTCTGCCACGCCTCGGGGCCGACATAGCTTTCGAACATCGACAGCACCGCGTCGCCCTTGGAATAGGTGATGTCGCCGAAGGCGTTGTTCATGTCGTCGGCGGTGCGCACGGGGTTGTGGATCTGGCGCGCGCTGGGCAGCTCGTCCAGCCGCATCACGTTGAGCCCGTTGCGCAGGCCCTCGCGGCCGAATTCACCGTCCGGGCGCACGATGTTGGAGATCTTGCCCGACATCCAGGTGGCGAAGCTCTCGTTGAGCCAGATGTCGTCCCACCACGCGGGCGTGACATAATCGCCGAACCATTGATGGGCGAGCTCGTGCGCCTGCACGTCGAGGCTCGTGAGCTTCTGGTCGAGCGGCGCGTCCGCGTCCATGAGCAGCAATTGCTCGCGGAACGTGACGGCGCCCGCATTCTCCATCGCGCCGGCGGCGAAGTCCGGCACGGCGAGGATGTCCAGCTTCTGGAACGGATAAGGAAGCTGGTAATAGTTCTCCAGCGCCGTCACCACCGCGGGCGTCAGCGACAGCGCGTATTGCAGCTTGGGGCCCATGCCCTTGGCCG
>JBOHKI010000122.1:0-2935 GCA_050728855.1 Rhizomicrobium sp.
GATTTCGCCGGAGAGCTTGAAGATGGCTTCCTCCAGCGCGCCCTGCACCGACGGTCCGTTGTCCTGCCGCTGCCAGCCGACAAGGCCCGCGCCGTCATACTCCACGATGAGGCGATAGCGCGGCATCAGGACAGACGCTCGCCCGCGTCGAGCGCGAAGCCGCGCAGCAATTCGTCCGCGGCCATCGGCGATTTTCCCGGGCGTTGCAGGCGGGTGAGCCGCAGCGCGGCTTCGCCGCAGGCAACCGTCAGGCGGCCGTCGAGGATCGTGCCCGGCGCGCCGCTACCCGAAGCCGGTTCGGCGTAGAGGATCTTCAGCCGCTCGCCCTTCGCCTCGCACCACGCGCCGGGATTGGGCGACAGGCCGCGGATATGGCAGTCGAGGTCGTGCGCGGGGCGCGCCCAGTCGATGCGGGCTTCGTCCTTGAGGATCTTCTTCGCATAGGTCGCGCCCGCTTCAGGCTGGGGCGTCTCCGTCACGCCGCCACGCTCCAGCGCGGCCAGCGCGCGCGCCATCAGGCCGGCGCCGAGACGGGCGAGCGCGTCCTGCAGTTCGCCATAGGTCTTGCGCCCGATCGGCGTGCGCTCGGCCATCAGCACGGGGCCGGTGTCGAGCCCGTCCTCCATGCGCATCACCATCACGCCGGTTTCTTGATCGCCTTCCATGATGGCGCGCTGGACGGGCGCCGCCCCCCGCCAGCGCGGCAACAGCGAAGCGTGGAGATTGAAGCAGCCGAGCCGCGGCGCATCGAGGATCGGTCTGGGCAGGATCAGGCCATAGGCCACGACGATGGCGGCATCGAGAGCGAGGGCAGCGAACCGCGCCTGCGCGTCGGCATCCCGCAGCGTGGGTGGCGTGCGCATTTCGAGCCCCTGCGCGGCGGCGAGCCGGGCGACCGGTGACGGCTCCGCCGCCAGCCCGCGATTCTTCGGACGCGCCGGCTGGGAATAGACCGCGGCGATTTCGTGGCCCTGGCCGATCAGTTCGGAAAGCGTGGGAACCGCGAAATCCGGCGTACCGAGGAAGGCGAGACGCAAGGCCATCGACCGCTCCCTGGTTTCCTCCCCCGTTTACGGGGGAGGAGGCGCGCAGGATGCGCGCCGGAGGGGGATGCACCTCGATGCAGGCAGTCCCCCTTCGCGGCCTCCAGCCGCTCTCCCCCCGTAACCGGGGGGAGAAACTTCACGCCGTTTCCTTCAGCCGCTTGGCTTTCTGCAGTTTCCGCAGCGCGATGGATTTCTTCAGTTTCGAAAGATGATCGAGGAAGAGGATGCCGTCGAGATGATCCATCTCATGCTGGAGGCAGGTGGCGAGCAACCCGTCGGCTTCCAGCTCCCGCGCCTTGCCGTCGCGGTCGAGATAGGTGGCGCGGATGCGGGCGGGGCGCTCGACGTCTTCCCAGATCTCGGGTACCGACAGGCAGCCCTCCTGAAACGTCGCCAATTCGTCGGACGCCCAGACGATCCGGGGATTGACGAAGGCGAGCGGATTCTTGGCGCCGTCGCGCTGATCGAGGTCCATCACCAGCACACGCTTGGGCACGCCTACCTGGATGGCGGCAAGGCCGATGCCGTCGGCCGCGTACATGCTCTCGATCAGGTCGGCGATCAGCGCGCGGATCTCGTCGTCGACCCGGGCGACGGGCTCGGAGACCGCTTTCAGCCGGGGATCGGGCGCGGTAAGGATGGGGCGTATGGCCATGGCCGGGAGATAGGATTTCCGCTTCCGCCGGTCAAGACAGAGGCGGGTAACCATGGATTTCGCTTACCTGATCCTCGCCGGTGCGCTGGTTCTGGCGGCTGCCATCGTCGCGCTCGCGCTGCGCCGGCCGCAGGCATCCGCGCCCGACACGCGGCTCGACGCCGTGATCGCGGGCCAGGGCGGCCTCACCGAACGTTTCCAGCAGACATTGGAGGCCCAAGCGCAGTTGCAGAAGGCGCTTGGCGAGCGCATTGACGCGCTCAATGCGAGGCTGGGCGAGACGCTGACCGACTCCGCGACCAAGACCGCGGAGACCTTGGGCGGCATCCAGACGCGGCTCAGCGTCATCGACGAGGCGCAGAAGAACATTTCGGCATTGTCGGGCCAGGTGACGAGCCTGCAACAGGTGCTGTCCAACAAGCAGGCTCGCGGCGCCTTCGCCCAGGCGCAGATGGAGGACATCGTGCGCGACGGGTTGCCGCCCACGCTTTTCGACTTCCAGTTCACGCTCTCCAACCGCAACCGGCCCGATTGCGTCATCCGCATCCCCGGCAACAAGGCGCTGCTGGTGATCGATTCCAAATTCCCGCTGGAGAGCTTCACGCAATTGCGCGCCGCCGCCACGGACGACGAGCGCAAGGCGGCGCAGGCGCGCGTCAAGGCCGATGTCTCCAAGCATGTGAGCGACATCGCGGAGAAATACCTCATCCCCGGCGAGGTGCAGACGCCGGCGATCATGTATGTGCCGTCAGAATCGATCTATGCCGACCTGCATGCCGATTTCAGCGAGCTGATCCAGAAGGCGCATCGCTCGCAGGTCATGGTAGTGTCGCCCAATATCCTGATGCTCGCCATCAATACCATCCAGACGGTGATGAAGGACGCGCGCATGCGCGAGCAGGCGAATTTGATCCAGAAGGAAGTGGGCGCGATGCTCAACGACGTGCGCCTGCTTGGCGAACGCGTCACCAAGCTGCAGACCCACTTCAACCAGGCCGACGGCGACATCAAGAACATCCTGATCTCCACCGGCAAAGTGCTGGGCCGCGGCGAGAGGATCGAGAAGGTCGAACTGGGGGGCGAGACGGCGCAACTGCCGGGGCCGGACTAGAGCAAAATCCGGTCAGGTTGAAGCATAGCCGGCCTGCTTGAAGTAGCCTCGGCAGTGGATTGGTTTGCAGAGCGGGATGGCTTTTCCGATTTCGTCGATGATGTCGGGGATTGTGCGCTTTGC
>JBOHKI010000123.1:0-2821 GCA_050728855.1 Rhizomicrobium sp.
GACACGCTGGTATTCAACGGTGATTTCTCCGGCGGCCTCGCGCTGCACGGCAGCCAGATGAACAGCGTGGAAACCATAAGGCTCGCGGCCGGTCACAGCTACAATGTCACCACGGATGCGGCGTTTCCCCATGTACAAATTGATGCTTCGCAACTGGGCGTCGGCGACAGCCTTGTCTACGACGGTTCCGCAACCACGGCCGGGGAAGATATCATAGGCGGCGCCGGCGATGATGTTCTGACGGTGGGCACGAATGGGTTCTTCGACTTGTCGAAAGGTGGCAACGATACAGTGAACGGAGGCCCTAGCAACGATGGCTTCTACATGGGCGCTGCCCTGACCGCATCCGATCAGCTGGACGCCGGTGGCGGCAATGGCAACACGATGGAGCTTAAAGGAAATTATTCGTCCGGCCTCGTGCTGGCGCCGACCACGCTCCTCAACATCGACACCCTCACTCTCGACAGCGGCTTCGGCTATTCGATCACGACCAATGATGCCACGGTCGCCGCCGGGCAGACGCTGCAGGTTATCGACATCGGCACCAGCCTGACGTTTGACGGCTCCGCCGAGACCGACGGCAACTTCAATGTCTCTTTGCTCGCGGGTTCCGCTTCCGTTACGTGCGGCGCGGGCGACGATTCTGTAGCCCTGCAGCTTTCCGCCGCCGCGACCGACACCATCGACGGCGGCGCCGGAAACGATACGCTGACGGTGACAGGTGCAGGCGAAGGGACTGTAGTCACGCTGGGAAACAACGTACGCCATAACGTCGAAAACCTTCACCTCGTTACGGGCGCGGTGCGCACCTTGGACAACGATGTCGGCGCCGGCCAAACCTTGAATGTGACGGTCGGCCCTTCGTCCAATTTCGACGGTTCCCATGAAACCGACGGCATGTTCAATGCCAGTGTGGGGAACGGCAGCAAGTTCACCGGCGGCGCGGGAGACGACATTATTACCTGCACGTCGCCGATGAGCACCGTCAAAGGCGGGCTGGGCGCCGATACTATTACCAGCAGCGGACAGATATTTTATGCCGCGGTTGGTGAATCCGCCGGAACGGGTCACGATATGGTCGATTGCGACGTTGCCGTGCAGTTCCACCTCTGGCTCGCGGTGACTGCGGTCGATGCCGTAGTGTCGACAGGTGGACTTTCGCAAGCCACGTTCGACAGCGATATGGCGACTGATATCGGCGCGGCCCAGCTAGGCGTCTATCATGCCGTGCAATTCACGCCCAATTCGGGCGATCTCGCCGGCGAGCATTTCCTGATCGTCGATGCGAACGGCGTGGCCGGTTATCAGGCGGGCCAGGATCTCGTGATCCAGCTTACCAGTAGCGACGTGCCGACGCTGACCACATCGAACTTCACCCATTGAGTTCGGTCGTCAGGGGCGCGCACAGGCCTTAATTCATCAGTCCCAGCAAGCGCATGAGCGAATAGACTGCATTGTAGAAGTTCGCGTGATCCGCGTCTCAGTCGGCGAGCGCGACCAGGTCGTTGCCGCTGCCGGGGCCGATGAAGCCCTGGACGAGATAGGTGCGCGTGCCCCAGGCGCGGGCGCGCTCGTTCCAGACGCGGACCTCGCTCCAATCGTTGTCGGGGCTCACATCGACGACGGGATCGTCGCGATAGATCGCGCCGTCGTTCAGCCAGTTGGCGTGATCGACGCGAATCTCGCGATCGGAATCCATCGCGATGACGACGGCGAGATGGCCGCGATGCGGTCCCGCGTAACCGGTGAGCACCAGCACGGCGCCCAGGCGGGGCGCATTGCCGCGCGCGTATTTTCCCGCCGCCGCATCCCACCATGTGGAGGCATCGCCGTGGATGTCGATGCCGGAGCGCGCGCGGGCATAAGGCACGCATTCCAGCGGCTGGCCCGGCGTCTCCACGCGCGCGCCATTCGTCTCCGGGCGCTCGAACGACGTGTCGAAGCCGGAGGAACTCGCGCATCCCGCGAGCAGAAGAGGAAAAGAGGCCGCCGCCGCGAGCCGTCCGAAAGACCCCACCATCACCAAAAGCCCCTCGATAGCCGCTCAAGCTGGCGGCGGCCTTGATCACAAGGCTAGCGCAGGGACTTCAAACCGGCGTTAGAAAAGCCCCTCGCATTTGAAAGAATAGAATTGGACTCGCCGCGTTGTCGAGTTGGTAACTATACGGACTCGTTCACGATATTCCGTCAGCGCGTGCCGCCGCGTCTATTCCGCCGCGATCTGGAATTCGGCTGCGGCTGGTTCCGGCGCGGGGGCGCGCAGGGCGCCGCGCAGGCCCATGGTGCCGATGGAGACAAGGCCCGCCGCCGCGAAGACGAAGAACGGCGCGCTCCACGCCTGCTCGGCAAAGGCGAACACCGGCAGCATGAGGCCGGCGGCGAGTTCGGGGCGTCCGCGCCAGCCGCCGCGATAGGTCTCGCCGTTGCGCTGGGTGCGCTGGAACACGATGTTCACGCCGGAGAACGCTTCATAGGTCGCGCGCGCGTTGGAAAGAATGAGCCCGCTGGGGAACACGATGGCGAGCAGCAGCGAAGGCAGGAAGTGGCGTCCCTCGGCGCGGCCGAGCATGGACTGGCCGCAAGCGAGATAGCCCAGGCTCGCGCACAGGCCAAGCACCGTGACGATCATGCCGAGCATGGCGACGGAGGGCAGATACTGGACGCCCATCGCCATCAAGCTCAGCGAGATCACCGCGCTGATGCCGGCCAGCGTGTAGAACGCGAACTGACAGACCTGGAGCGTGACGAGACACTTCTTCCACAGCGGAAAGCCGCTCGCCCACACCTGCGGCAGAAGCTTGCTGGCGCATTGCGCGTGACC
>JBOHKI010000124.1:0-2726 GCA_050728855.1 Rhizomicrobium sp.
GGAGAAGCAGCGTCTCCAGGCCGAACTCGCCCATGTCGCGCGGACCAACGCGATGGGGCAGCTGTCCTCCGCGCTGGCCCACGAGCTCAACCAGCCGCTCACCGCCTCGATGAACTACGTCAACGCCGCGCGGCAGTGGCTCAGCACCGGCGCCAACGCGGACAAGGTGCCGCCGCTGCTCGCCAAGGCCGTCGAGCAGACCGTGCGGGCCGGACAGATCATCCAGCGCCTGCGCTCGTTCCTGGAGAAGCGCGAGCCGGCGCGGGCGCCGGAGAACCTCAACACCGTCGTCCGCGAGGCCGTGGCGCTCGGCGCCGTCGGCATGGTGGACGACGACATCGTGCTGAAACTCGATCTCGCCGCGCACCTGCCCGAAGTGATGGCCGATCGCGTGCAGATCCAGCAGGTCGTCGTCAACCTGATCCGCAATGCCGGCGAAGCGATGCACGGCCGGCCGCTGCGCAAGCTGACGGTCAGGACCTGGCGCGGGCCCGAAGACGGCGCCTGCGTCTCCATTGCCGATACCGGCCCCGGCCTCGCGGAGGAAGTCGCCGCGCGCCTGTTCGAGCCCTTCGTCTCGACCAAGCAGACGGGCATGGGCGTCGGGCTTTCGATTTGCCGCACCATCCTGGAGGCGCATGAAGGGCGCATCTGGATGACGCCCACGCCGGGCGGCGGCGCCACGTTCCATTTTCAACTTCCCCCGAGGATAGTGTCATGACCCAGACGCAATTGATCTGCGTTGTCGACGACGATGAAAGCGTGCGCGGCTCGCTGCGCGCGCTGCTGGAATCCGGCGGCCTGGCGGTGCTGGATTTCGTCTCCGCGCGGCAGTTCCTCGCCGCCACGGCGCTGGAGCGCTGCGAGTGCCTGGTCGTCGACATCCGGATGCCGGAGATGAACGGGCTCGAGCTCCAGGAGGAGCTGATCCGGAGAGGCCACGGCTTTCCCGTCGTCGTCATCACCGGGCATGGCGACGTGCCGCTGGCGGTGCGCGCCATGAAAGCGGGCGCGCTAGACTTCATCGAGAAGCCGTTCGACGCCGACACCATGCTGGCCAGCGTGCGGCGCGCGCTGGAGACCGGCCGCACCCGGCGCGACGAGGAAGCCGAGGCGCGCGCCGCCAAGGACCTGCTGGCCCTGCTCACCCCGCGCGAGCGTCACGTGCTCGAGCAGCTCGTCGCCGGGCGGTCCAACAAGGTCGCGGCCTACGAGCTCGGCATCTCGCCGCGCACCATCGAGATCCACCGCGCGCGCATCATGGAAAAGATGAAGGTGCGCAGCCTGTCGGAAGTCGTCCGCATCGCCCTGACCGCGACCAGGCTGGCGTAAAGTCCGGGCAGGACTGGATTGGATCTCGAAAAGCGTGTCATCCCGGCCAAGCGCTGCGTTAGCAGCGCGCCGAGCCGGGACCCACCGTGCTGGCGCCTCGATGGGTCCCGGGTCTCGCTGCGCTCGCCCAGGATGACATCGTTTTTTGTTTGGATGCCGCGAATCATCGATCCTGCAATCGAGCAAAGCCGCAGCCGCTACGCAATTTTCCCTACGCGGCACTCCGAATACCGCGCCGGCGTGGGGCGTGGCACCCTTGTCCTCGCGGTTTCCTGTGGCGCAGCGGCCGCCGGACCGGCGGGACGCGCGTTGCGTTTGGCATCCCGCCGGATCCCGCCACGGGTCGTGGAAGCAACCGGGCACGAAGGGGTGGGTCATGCGGGTTCTGGTCATCGAAGACGATCTGTCGGTATCGCGCGGCGTCGAGCTCATGCTCACGCGCGAAGGGTTCGCCGTGCACGCCACGGATCTTGGCGAGGAGGGCATCGCGCTGGCGCGCCGCGAGGCGTACGACATCGTGCTGCTCGACCTCACGCTGCCCGACATCCACGGCTTCAGCGTCATCAGGCGGCTGCGCGACGCCGCCGTCGCCACGCCGGTGATGGTGGTATCGGGCGATGCCGCGGTGGAATCGCGCATCCTGGCGCTCGGCGCGGGCGCGGACGATTTCCTGGTCAAGCCGTTCCAGGCCTCGGAGTTGCTGGCGCGCATCCGCGCGGTGGTGCGCCGCTCGCGCGCCCATGCCCGTTCCGTCATCACCACCGGCAAGATCACGGTCGATCTCGACGAGAAGGTCGCGGAAGCCAACGGCGCCCGCCTCGCCCTGACCACCAAGGAATACGACACGCTGGAAGCGCTCGCCCTGCGCAAGGGCACGACGCTCAGCAAGGACGTGCTGCTCGGCCAGCTTTACGGCGGGCTGGACGAGCCGGAGCAGAAGATCATCGACGTCTTCATCTGCAAGCTGCGCAAGAAGATCGCGGCCGCCACCGGCGGCGAAACCTACATCCAGACCGTCTGGGGCCGCGGCTACACCCTGCGCGATCCAGCAGCCGCCGCCTGACACACCCTGCTTCCTGCCCCGCGAAAGCGAGGGAGGCCTGTAGAACAACCTCCCCCTTGTGGGGGACGGCGCACGAACAACCTCCCCCTTGTGGGGAGGTCGAAAAATGCCCTTCGCATTTTTCGGGTGGGGGGCCGAGCCGTGCTTTCGCCACCGCGCCCCCCACCCGAAAAATTCTCGCCGTGCTCGAATTTTTCGACCTCCCCGCAAGGGGGAGGTTGATTGTGGCGTCAAATCAGAGAGATAGGTTTCGTCGAAGGGCGCCGGCCCGCTGGCGATCACCCCAGCCCTGGCCATCGCGATGGTCCAGGGCTTTGGTGTTTCTGCTTCC
>JBOHKI010000125.1:0-2272 GCA_050728855.1 Rhizomicrobium sp.
GCCCAGGCCTGCGGCATGGGCGTGATCCACAGGAATCTGACGATCGAGGAGCAGGCCGAACAGGTCCGCCGGGTGAAGAAGTTCGAAAGCGGCATGGTGGTGAACCCCGTCACCATCGCGCCGGGCGCCACGCTGGCCGACGCGCTGGCGCTGATGGAGCGCTACCGCATCTCCGGCATCCCGGTTGTGGAAGGGGCGAACGGCAAGGGCCCAAACAATACGGGGGTGGGAAAGCTGGTGGGCATCCTCACCAATCGCGACGTGCGCTTCGCCAACGATCCGCGCCAGAAGGTCTCCGAGCTGATGACGAAGGACAATCTCGTCACCGCGCCCGAAGGCGTGAAGATGGAGGAGGCCAAGCGCCTCCTGCACGCGCGCCGCATCGAGAAGATCATCGTGGTGGACAGCGCCTATCGCTGCGTCGGCCTCATCACGGTGAAGGACATCGAGAAGGCGCAGAAATATCCCAACGCCTGCAAGGATCAGCTGGGCCGGCTGCGCGCCGCCGCCGCCACCAGCGTGGGCGAGGACGGCTATGCCCGCGCCATGGCGCTCATCGAGGCGGAATGCGACGTGATCGTGGTCGACACCGCGCACGGCCATTCGCGCGGCGTGCTCGACACGGTGAGCCGCATCAAGAAGCAGTCCAACTCCGTGCAGATCGCGGCCGGCAATGTGGCGACGGCGGATGGCGCCAAGGCGCTGATCGATGCGGGGGCGGACGCGGTGAAGGTCGGCATCGGTCCGGGCTCGATCTGCACCACGCGCGTGGTCGCGGGCGTCGGCGTGCCGCAGCTGACCGCGATCATGGACGCAGTGGACGCCGCGCGGAAATCCGGCACGCCGGTGATCGCCGATGGCGGCATCAAATATTCCGGCGACCTCGCCAAGGCCATCGCCGCGGGCGGCGACGTCGCCATGGTGGGCTCGCTGCTCGCCGGAACCGACGAAGCGCCGGGCGAGGTGTTCCTCTACCAGGGCCGTTCCTACAAGGGCTATCGCGGCATGGGCAGTCTGGGCGCCATGGCGCGCGGCTCGGCCGACCGCTACTTCCAGGCCGAGGTGAAGGACACGCTGAAATACGTGCCCGAAGGCGTCGAGGGCCAGGTGCCCTACAAGGGCCCGGTCGCCAACGTCGTCCACCAGATCGTCGGCGGGCTGCGCGCCGCCATGGGCTACACCGGCTGCAAGACCATTGCCGACTTCCACAAGAACGCCCAGTTCGTCCGCATCACCGGCGCCGGCCTGCGCGAAAGCCACGTCCACGACGTCGTCGTGACCCGCGAAGCCCCGAATTATCCGGGCGGGCAGTAAAGTCTTCCTCCCCCGCGAGAGCGGGGGAGGTGGATGCGAGCGACAGCGAGCAGACGGAGGGGGTGAGGCGGTGGTGAACGTTCTGCAAGATTGCTCGTCCCCCCTCCACCGCTTCGCGGTCCCCCTCCCCCGCAACGGCGGGGGAGGAAGAGTCAAATGACCGTCCTCCTCGTCTCTCTCCTCGCCTTCGCCGCCACGATGCTGGGCGGCGTTTTCGCGTTGCGCTTTCGGGACAATCTGCATCTGATTCTCGGCTTCTCCGCCGGCGCGGTGGTGGCGGTGGCGCTGTTCGACCTGTTGCCGGAGGCGATGAAGCTGACGGACGATGCGGCGCGGCTGTCGCTCTATGTGGCGGCGGGGTTCTTTGCCTATCTGGTGCTGGATCGCGTGGTGCTGCTGCATCCCCAGCATGCGGGGGAGCACGGCCATCACGATCGCGCGCACGGCCATTCTCACGCGCCCGGCGCGTTCGGCGCGATCACGCTGGCGGCGCATTCGTTTCTCGACGGCGTCGCCATCGGCGCGGGGTTCCAGGCGTCACCCGCTGTCGGCGCGCTGGTCGCCGCCGCCATCGTCACGCACGATTTCTCCGACGGCATCAACACCGTCGGCTTCATCCTGAAGGGTGGGCCGAAGGGCGAGGGCTGGCGCCGCGCGCTGCCCTGGCTGCTGCTGGACGCGAGCGCCCCGGTCGCGGGCGCGGCCTGCACGCTGCTCTTCGTCATCCCGCAAACCGTCATCGGGCTCGTGCTGGCGGTGTTCGCGGGCTGCTTCCTCTATCTCGGCGCCTCCGACCTCATCCCGGAAAGCCAGCACGCCCACCCCCGTGCGGCGACGACCGCGATGACGCTTCTGGGCGCGGGCGTTCTCTACGCCGCCGTGCGGCTCTGGGGCGGGTGAAAATGGTATCGACCTCCCCCTTGCGGGGAGGTCGAAAAACGCGCGAGCGTTTTTCGGG
>JBOHKI010000126.1:0-1992 GCA_050728855.1 Rhizomicrobium sp.
AAACGGACTACGGCTTTCGAGCGATCGCAACTCGGCGGGGCGCGCGACAGGCAAGGGCGCGCTCTCGCCGAATTGAGGACCTGCGGGCGCCGGCCCGGCGACGTTTTCCTGCTCCGCGATCACCGCGGACGGTGCCGGCGAAATTGGCTCAAGATTCAATTTAAGTGGAAAGTTTTGTGCAACCGAGACCGACTTCGAACCCGAGAAAGATCGAGGGTCGACCAGCCCGCCATAGGGATTGGAGGCTAGAGCTGGCGCAGGACCAGGCGCTTCAATGGTATTGGAACCGGTAGCGGAACGCCAGTGGAGAATGCAGGCGCCTAACAACGCGCCGAAGGCAAAAGCGGCGGCGCATGGAATGGTTAGAGAAGGAACTATTGAAAAAAAACGGCCGCGCTCACGTGGAACGAAATCAAGACCTGTATCGATCCCTTGTGCCATTCATCCTGCTTTCCAAATAGTGTTAATTCGCGGCGTCTTTCGGCCAACAGCGCCTGTGGCGCTACAAGGCGCGATCAACCACAACGGATGCGTATGAAGCGTCCCAGCCTCTCTGAATGTCGGCACGAAGAGCTTCGCAGCGTTGCTGAAGCACCATTGCGGCGATTTTTAGTTAAATGCCCATGCGTTCGAAAAAGGCTTGGCATGAGACGCTCAACACCGGCCAAATTCCAATAGACCGTGACACCTGAGCCACACCTTCAAACCAAGGCATGCAGCCATCGACAGCGCAATCCTGTCTCCTCGGTCTGGACTTGTAGAGCGAGTTCGCTTCCTGCCCCTATTGGGGAATTCTGGACAGCATATGATCACCGCGCGCTTTTCTCGGGCTGACCCAATTCGCACGGTTCCTGCGGCGGCTATTTTTCGATCCGTGCAATAGCGTTCGAGCCGCAGGTCAAGCTCCGCGGCTGGATTCGTTGAGGAGTTGTTAACCGATTGGTCTCGCGTTGTACTTAAGACGGGATGCGCAGCCAGCGGTTTCCGGCGCACCCCTTCAGCGCCCGTCAATCTGCTGGCCAACAATCGCGATAGCCTGCTGATAGACCGGAGCAGCATTCCAGGCCTGGATAGCGCCAAAATTGGCGTCGCCGGGCTGGTATCCCGCACCCGCGCTCCAGCCATGCGCTCTGAGGAAATTTGCCGTCGAGGACAGTGCGCCGGCCGCGGTGTCGAGACTTCCGCCGGTGCCGTACTCGAGGATGGTCTTCGGCAAGAACTGGGTCTGGCCGATCTCGCCGTGCATGGAGCCGCGCGTGCTTGCCGAGAGAACCCCGCGATCAATCAGGGTCAGAGCTGCGTAGAGCTGGTCGGTGAAATAGGCCGACCGGCGGCAGTCATAGGCGAGGGTCGCCACAGCCGACAGCGTGTTCTGATTGCCGCGCTCCCTCCCAAAACCCGTCTCCATTCCCCAAATGGCGATGAGCGGCCCCGGCGGAACGCCGTAGCGTGCCTGGATGGACGCAAAGAGGGCCGCATTGGATTGCTTGAGCGCGCGCCCGCGCGACGCGATGACCGAGCCGCCACGCTTGGCGAGAAACTGACCAAGCGACACATGGAAGCCATGCTGGCCCCGGTCAGCCGCGATGGTCGCCGTCGCGTAGTTCGTCGCCAAGAGGGCTGCGGCCGCGGAGGCGCTGACACCCCTTCCCCTCGCTTCATCGGCGAACTGCTTCTTCCACGTCTCGAAGCCAGCCGCCGTGTTGCCGCACTGCGCGGCGTCCGCTTTGCTGGCCATCCACACGAGCGCCACCAAGGCTGCGATGATGACTGTCTTGAACTTCCCGCCCTTAGTCATTCAGAACTCCTTTCACGCCCTTTTGCATCAGACGAAACGCTGGCCCGCCATCCCTGCCATGATGAAGCGTGATCGCGATCTCTCGTGCCCTTAAAGCTCCGTCCTCTTCATGTCAAAATGTAGCCGCGCTGCCTAGCAAGGCCACCATGAGGACGCGGATGCAAAGACCGTTGCCGGATTATAGGGTCGCATCC
>JBOHKI010000127.1:0-1911 GCA_050728855.1 Rhizomicrobium sp.
GCAAAGCGCACAATCCCCGACATCATCGACGAAATCGGAAAAGCCATCCCGCTCTGCAAACCAATCCACTGCCGAGGCTACTTCAAGCAGGCCGGCTATGCTTCAACCTGACCGGATTTTGCTCTAGCAGGGATGCGGGCAGGGGTCATGTGAAAGTTCGATGCCGGGTTCCCGCAATGCGCGCCGCGCCAAGCCGTGCGCGCCTTCACGACGGAATGCGACAGCGGTGCGGCGCCCGATCGCGCGGCGCGGCGGGCGAGGTCATCCTATTTTTTCTCGATGATGCCGGCGACCATCGCGGTGGTCGCGGCGGGCTGCTCTTCCATGATCCAATGGCCGGAATCGGCGATGACGCCGCCCGTCACGTTCGTTGCGACCTGATCGAGGTCCGCCTTCATGGTCAGGCCGTAGGATTTCTCGGCCCCCAGCGCCCAGACCGGCATGGTGAGCTTGCCGCCCCCGGCCAGCATCGCGCGATTGTCGATGCCGTCCTGCGGGAAGGCGATGAATTGCTCGAAGGCGTCGTGAATGGCGTGCGGCCTGGAATAGAGCGCGGCGTAGTGGGCGCGCGTGGCCTCGTCGATCTTCTCGGGATGCGCGCTGAGCTCGTTGTAGAAGCGGTCGAGATAGATGCGCTCTCGGCCCGCGACCAGCCGCTCCTCGTCTGGCCCGTGGAAATTGAAATGCCAGGCCTTGGGGTTGGAGAGCTGCGCATCCCAGATCGCGCCGATGCCGGGCAGCGGCGCGTCGATGGCGATCCATCTGGTGATGCGCGTGGGATATTGCGCCGCCAGCGCATAGCCCACCATGTTGCCGATATCGTGGGTGACGAGGTCGGCCTTCCGGATCTTCAGCGCGTCCATCACGCCGGCGACGTCCACCGCCTCGTTCTTCTTGGTGTAGCCGGTGTCGGGATGCGCCGAGAGCCCCATGCCGCGCAGATCGGGCACGATAACCGTGTGGTCCTTCACCAGCACCGCCGCGATGGGCGCCCACATGTCGCCGGAATCGCCGAAGCCGTGCAGCATCACCACCGCCGGGCCATGGCCGCCCACGACCACATGCAGCGTCGTGCCGTTGGTCTTGATCTCCTGCGCATGAAAGCTCGCCGGAAACGGCTCGACGGCAAGCGCGGGCGACGCCGCGAGAAATCCCAAGGTGGCAAACAGAATGCGGCGCAAAATCCCCTCCCAGAGAATAGGCGTGGGAATGCTGGCCGAACCCCGATCCGGGGTCCAGACAATCTTCAATGAAAAGCAATGTCAGCGGTGGGCAAGAAACCCGATCTGCGGCGCGTACCACGCCAGGAATGCCACCGCCACGATGATCGCGACAGCGGCGAAGAAGAGCGGATGCTTGTGGAAGTCCACGTTCAATGCTGGCTCTTCGGCATGCGTACCACCAGGCCTTCG
Organism: Rhizomicrobium sp.; assembly: GCA_050728855.1. Lineage (GTDB taxonomy): Bacteria > Pseudomonadota > Alphaproteobacteria > Micropepsales > Micropepsaceae > Rhizomicrobium. The sequence goes on from JBOHKI010000127.1 coordinate 1,413, forward strand.
AATTCCGGCGTCACCTTGAGCTGGCAGGACAGGCGGCTCGTCGGCTCGAGGTCTTGCGCGAAGTCCAGCATGGTTTCCTCCATGTCGGCCTTGGGCGGCATCCTGGATTCCCAGGCGGGGTCGACATAGACGTGGCAGGTGGCGCAGGCGCAGGCCCCGCCGCAATCGGCGTCGATGCCGGGGATGAGGTTCTTCACCGCCCCCTCCATCACGCTCCAGCCCACAGGCACTTCGGCCTCGTGTTCCTTGCCGTTGTGCTCGATGTACTTGATCTTGGGCATTCCAGCTCCGTCGATGACGCCTGCGTCAGCTTATGTTTTTCATAGGTGTGGCCGTGTCCGCAAGCCGCTCCGCCGCGACACTCTCGCGGCCGGCGATGAGCCTGCGCCCGACAATATACTCCGGCGCGGCGTTGACCGCCTCCACCGCCGCCACCCGCCCCTCGCGCAAGTGGAAAACCGCGAATTTCCGGGTGGCCGGGTCGCCGCGAATCACGATC